>NZ_JACVUO010000012.1:0-201510 GCF_016625145.1 Pantoea sp. S61 | reverse complement strand
GAAAACCAGAATCTCGCTTAGGGTTGTGTCCACATTACGTGGGTAGGATCATTCTACCTGCTGAGGGTTATCCCTGAACCAGGCAAGCACTGCGGCACTGCCATCATGGATAAGATTGGCAGGCCATCGGCCATCGGGGTTTCCTTGCCTGGCGATATCCCCGTCACCTTTATTTCTGCCTCGCCACATGTGGTTGGGATCGGAACCTCCCGGTCCATTTGGATAATCATAGGGTGATTCTCCTTCTGCCAGAGGGATCCTGCATTCGCCGATGTTCAGAACGCCGGTACCATACACGTCTATGTTGGATGCTATGGTTCCCTTACATGGCTTGCGGGCTAGGGTAATCGGTTCCAGCGCCGGTTTTAACGCGTGGTGAGATTTAGGAAAGCCCGAACCGTATACCCAGCCCAGCATTCCGTCATGTCCAAATGCCGCGTCCAGCAATTTGAGCTGGTCCGGCGACAAACTTTCAATTAGGGCATGAGCAGCATTATTGGTCTCATAGAGAAATACAATCATGTCACGTATTTCAAAGCCCGCATCCTCAATACGTGCTGCCATCCGGTGCTGAGTACGGGATCCCGCGAAGGACAGCAGATGACCACCGGGTTTGAGTACGCGCAGACATTCTTCCCAGATGGCTTGTGAAGGGACATCGTAGTCCCATGTCTTCCCCATGAATTTAATTCCATATGGCGGGTCGGTCACGATGCTGTCCACCGAGTTGCCTGGCATATTGCGCAGTACGTCAAGGCAGTCGCCATGAGTCAAAATGTCATGCATGGCGTTCCCTCCCTTCATCGCCACCAGTTGATGAAGAGGGGGACTCCTGCTTATCATTGACACTATTTTCCAGCTCATCAATTGTGCGGAAGAGAAACATTTCCCGGTTCTTTGCATCAAACGGGACGGGAACGTTGTTCCTCATCACCGTCCTGATGCTGTCAAACAGCCTGACCAGCGATTCTTTGGTTTTATCATCTGGCATAACATACATCGCATAGTGCCAGCGTCCAGAGTCGCTGGCGGTCAGATGACTGTTAATTATGCTGATGTAACGGGCACGGGTTTTCATCGACCGCTCTGTTTCCACGGCAACGATGGCACCGCTGCTTAAGGTAATAATGCCATCCGGTCGGTGCCGGACGCCCAGGTGTCGCGACATAAACTCTCCCCGGTCGCCGTTAAGCCAGCCTGTGCCCCCCTTTTCCTCAAGGGCGATCCTGACCCGCTGGTTTAACAGTCGATGTTCCAGCGTGGAGTGTTTGAGTTTTCCCGGCTCAAAATAAGCGGGGAAAACTTTGTCTTTAGCGCTAACCACCATTGCCAATCCCTGCATGGTGATCCCCCACAATGATTTTTTCCCGGTCAATACCGGGTATTCATGTTTATTCAGGAAGCCCATCGCAACCGCTTTATTAAGCAGGTTATACATTGCATGGTTATGTTTTCCTTTATAGCCGACAACTTTTTTTAAGGTTCGGAAATCAGAGAATGTTTCTTCCTTGAGAAAATACAGTAATGCCCGCATTCTCCGTTTTGCGGCTTCATTTCTTTCAGAAACGTTATGGACAAGCATTGATAGCCTCACAGGTTAATGGAAGGTTTGTGGATCTGGCTTTCTTTCTCGGTATGCAGGTTTTTTGTGTGCTCAAACGAAAACAGGTCGATATATTGCTTTTTCGCTGGTATGTGGAATAGTTTGGTTGCCTTCGCCAGATCGTTCTGGGTAAAAACAAAACCAACAAATTGGGGGAGGTTGAGCAACATATTGCTGTCTATATAATATCTCTCAGCCTGGCGGATCATCCTGTCAGTTTCTATTTTCTCCGTCAGGGATATATCCGTTTTAACTTTCCTCATTTCATCGTCTACCAGAATAGAGCCGGTCATCCTTGCTACCCAGTCGGCGGTGTCCGGATCGCGAAGGCGATAAACCAGCATAAACTTGCAGTTCTCAATCACCGAACCGGCAACGGCATCACCCTCCAGGTCTGCCGGGCAGTCATACAAATCTTTTACAGACTGGTGAGCCATGATGATATGCACGCCTTTATCCCTCGCTGCGCCAAGTCCTTCAAGCGCAGGGCGGGACAGGTGATACTTGAGTTCATCAAGGAAAATAGCGACCGGGCGAGGTTTGCCTTTTATTCGATCACGCGTTTCGGCTATCTGAATCAGGCGAGTTAAAATCATTCTCTGAGCCGATATGATTTTCTGATTACGCATCGAGCCGATGATGTAACAGCATCCACCTCCATCAAAAATGGTCTTTAAGGAAAATCCGTTACGGGCATTGATGGAATTCACTAAAGCGATTTCTTCAAGCTCGCCATAAAAAGCAGGCACATCTTCACTAATGGATTTCACAAAGTCAGTGTTAAATAAGTCGCGTAACGTCATTTCCTTTTCATATATAGCTGCCGTGTTTCTGGCTGCGCGGCGATCGGCGATACGGTAAAAGTCAGCGCCTTCGCCTTTTTTACCCAGGCTGAAACCGGCATTAAACAACTCCTCCAGTTGTTCATGAGAAATATCAGCCAGTAAATCAAGCTGAAAATTAAGGTCATTCAGGTTAATAAGAACAAATTGTTTTCCCGCTTTCTGGCAGGCTTCGCGCAGAACATGTGGTGCCCACTCATCATTTTTGGGATCTTCGACAAACACGCCTTCACCTGCAAGTATTGCCTGATAAAGCAGAACACCGGCGCTCACTCCTTTACCGGAGCCTGTGGTGCCGATAAGGTCGGCATGTTGGGTCTGAAATTCTTCGGGGGTGATATACTGCGGCTGATTATCTTTATCCAGCCCGATAAAGATACCGTTATTGAGGTCAATATAATCCAGCGGATTATATGAAATGCTGTCAGGTAACATGTCCCTGACTTCGCGAACATCCGTTCTGAAATTTCTTTCAAGTTTGCTTTTTTTAATCATTCGATGTTTCAGATTGTCAATTTCTCCGGCCAGCAGTCTGCGGGCTGTAATATGAAAAGCCAGACCAGCCAGCGTAAATCCGCCAGTCAGTATCCAGAGTGATAATCTGAGCAGAATGTTATTGTCGAGTACTTTGAAGAAAAAACTCAGCCCTTGAATGGTCAGCGGTGACAGGGTGCCAAATATGAGAAAGAAGGTGGATACACCCGCTACCGATTTTAACCATATGGGGGCATTTTTTCTTTCTTCACGCGGCAGATGAAAGATGAATGGCAGCGTCAGCCCGGCAAATATGGATAATATTACCGGGTTGTGTTGCAGCCACAGCAGAAAAAAAGAAAAGGCATCCGAAAAGGCATTCAGCCTTTGCATCAGATGAGTTCCCATTGCAGTGATCTCCTGTCTGATTTCGGTGTGACGGGCGCATCACATGGGCGTCACCGATGGACGTTAAACCCCACGCCCATACGCGACGCCTATTGATGATGCCCATAAAAGGATGAAAAGCACTGAACGTCTCCGACGCTCATGCCCGTGATCCGCGCTTTCAGAAAACAGCCGACGCGTGGTCGTCAGTCCCCTGAAACGCACGTATGACGGGCAATGGCGTGTGACAATACGCTCGGGCTGGACGCTCTCACTGCCTGTCACATGGGGGTAATGTCGTGGCTGGACGCCGCGCCAAAACCCCCTGGGTCAAATGCGGCACACCGTCGCACGCTACGCGCGACCAACCCCTTTAAGACGCGCGTTTCGCCTGTTTTTTCTCGCAGGCTCCAAAAAAACGGGAACGCTGCTTTAAAGGGGTTGGTCGCGCCTGATCGGCAATATTCCCCGCTGGGGCGGGAAATATTACCTGGCTTGACGGTGTGCGGGGCTTTGCCCCCCAAATAAACCGCTGTCGTGGGCGACAGCTTTTCGCTCGCTGGGGCGGCGAAATTTATTCGGCTCCCCCCGGCCTGCTCAATTCGCTTTGGGCGAATGTTCGCAGGTGGGCGCGGTGCCTGAAAATTAGCAATTTCTGCGGAATTGAATTTTCTGTCCGCGCTCCACATACTTATTTTACGGCTTAACAATTTCTTCGAAATTGAAGCCAAAATAAGCATGCTTTAAAACCGCCGTCTGTCAGTCTGTGGCGTCATTCGAGACATTATCAATGTTTGTTATTCACATCTGTTCGCGGGCTATATCAGCCCGGCATTCTCGTTCAGCGTTTAATACTGCATGGTAGGTGTCATCATCGACTTTCGTTCCCTGACTTTCGGCATATCGCCTGAGCTTCTCGGCGTCCGATTCATTAATCTGTGACAAATGATGTCTCAATAAACCAATAAATCGACTCTCATATATCTCGTAATAAAGCCCGCATCCCTGATTGGCTTCTTTTGAAAGAGAATCATAGATACATGTGACAGATATTCTGTCGTGATGCGTTGAGTGAATATTGGCAATAAACAAGTCTTCTTTATTCACTTTTGTTTCTCCATGCAGGAAATATATTAAGATTACGGCCACTGTCAGATTACCCTCTGAACCGGCCAAACCTGGAAAGAATTTTATTCACCGCCTCCGGGTCAGCACTGGCACATTCTCCCAAGAAAGCTTTTCTGGCATTCAGTGTGTGGTTAGGTAAAAAACCGTGTTTATTCTTTTTTACGATATTGAAGAAAGCACGCTCCGCAGAACGACATTCACTTCCTCCGCTGTTTCCGATTGCTTTACCGTACATACAAAGCACCACTTCACATGGGTCAGCAGCGAAAGAATAAACAGGTGTTCCGGCAGCAATGCACAGCACTGCAGTCGCAATAACGGAATATTTCATGATGAAGTCCTTACAGTAAGGCCAGTTTCAGAATGTGAGGGAACGGTTTTAATGCGAAAAATAAATGCGAGTGTCGCTGCATGTCAGGCATCCAGAGACAGGTTGATATTCAATAACGTCTTTTGCGCCATATCGACGCAGCCAGTTTTTTGCAGTAAAGAATTCTGCGCCTGATGGTGTAGCAACAACAATACGCGCAGAGTGGGCGACCGCGTAAAATACTGCGGGCGTCCAGCGTGTCTCATTAAAATTCCGTGCGTGAATGGATAATAACCATTTATCTTTAACCACCGGAGAAGGAATGATAACCGGGTTGTCTCGCCATTGCGGTAAACCGGTATCGACTGACTGGGCCGGTTTATCCCATTCAACAGGCATCGGTGGCGGGGGTGAAGAACAGCCGGAAAGTACCAGCGAAAATAGCAGCATATTGATAACCTTCATCATGCTTTCATCTCCTCAAAAAAGGCGCTGCGGTGCAGTGGCCGGAAATATATATCATTCATCCGGCGCACATTACCGTCCAGGTCGATACTCACGATAACGTCCAGACTGTCCAGTACCTTGCGTAACATAAAGGTGTGAGGGAGTCGGGCGCATTGCCGGTTTTCATAACAGCGGGTAATAAACCCGTCTACCGCTTCCATTGCCGAACCGGCATGGATAGAGGTCATACTGCCTTCATGGCCGGAACCGGTTATCTTGAGAAAATCCCATGCTTCACCACCGCGTACTTCGGTTAACAGTATGCGGTCGGGATTCATGCGGTAATTCCAGCGCAGCAGGCTGGCGGGCGTAACAATTGACCCTTTTTCATCTGCCGATTCCGACGGATAAAAAAGGTGGACGTAGTTTTTATGAGTAAATAAGGTGATTTCCGGATTATCTTCAATGGTTGTAATACGCAGATGGCGCGGAATAAAACCAATAAGCATCTTCATATAGGTGGTTTTTCCGGTACTGGTTTCCCCGGCCACCGCAATGGTTTTACCGTATTCCACACATTTCTCCATAAAGCGTGGAATGTCTTTTGCGTCATATAAGGCTAATAATTCCTGATCGTGCGTCTGCGTTTTTTCCGTGCCCGTCACTCTGTTATAAAACCCGGCGGCAATATAGTCCTGATGCGGAATTTGCACCAGTGAGGGTTTACGCAGGGTGATGGACACCGTGTTACGCTCGCAGGCCGGGGGCACAATCACCTGACAACGTTCGCCTGATTCCAGCGTGGCTGACAGCCCCGGCTTGATATCTTCGATATTGTCGCCGTGATGCTTCGCCAGGCATCTGGCAAAGTTGTAGCAGCCCTCATAATCTAGCGGAACAGTATGCTGTTCCCAGATGCCACCAATTTTGGTGAATAGCTCGCCTGGGCGGTTGACGGCGATCTCTGTCAGCCCCCGGCGATCCAGAAAATCGCCAAAAAATCGCTGCTTATAGCGGTCGAGAGAGAGGTTTTTCATGTGATATCCTTGAATCGGATGAACGTATGGAGGGAGCATGTCGAAGACGAAGGTACTGTTCGCTTATTGCCATGAACTGGGGCGCTGCTTGTCCATTGATGAAGCGCGAACGGAGTTTTTTTCCAGAAAGCCGGAAGAAAGAAAGCGGTTCACTTTTTCCTGTAGCGATCGCAATTGTAATGTCACCATTAGCGGCGTTAACTATCACGTCAAAGCTGAAGATGGTGAAAAATTCAGGGCTGCACACTTCCGTTCACCCCATCCTCACAAGTTCGGATGTGAATGGGTCGAGTTTACCGAAGATGCCGATCAGGACAGACGTCCGGACGAATCAGAAGCTGATTTCACGGAAAGAAAAGCAAAGCAAAAGCTGACGGACTATATCAACTGCTTTGATCCTTCAATTGATGATCCTGATGATGAGCCAGCCGATCCCGCTAAGCTTGTTACTCCTGCATATGTAAAAAAACCTGACGGGGATGATGATAAGCCCGGTACAGGTGAAGAGCCCCGCTGGAGCCGCTATACGCGAACCAACCAGCTGCAGCGACTGATCGACACATGGCAGGAAGCGAAAGAGACGCTGCCTCAGGATGAGTTCAGGGCATTGAGACTCAGGATCATGCATCACGGTCAGGTTTATCTTCATGAATATTTAACGCATATTCAGCGAGGATTGACTAACCCCTACGCGGGCGTCATTTATGGCGGTGGGACACTAATGCATCGGTATGGACGGGGTTTTCTTATTAATTTCTTTGATAAACATGAGGGTAAACCTGTTCGCCTGTATGTCAGTAAAGATCTGATGGCGAAAGGCCGGTTTGGTCATTATATCGATGAAATTCTGGACACAGAGAACGTCAGGTATTTCCGTGTATTCCTGCTCAATCCGGTTGTTTCTGAACGGGAAAACAGCGCAGGAAAATCCGTTATCAACCTTGAAATATCAAAACTACGTCAACTGGCGATTTACTACGAGCTAAACTCCAGCAAGGCAGATGATTCTCCATCACCGGAGAAGGATGGGGATAGTCCGGCATAGCGGGCTAATGTCGTCGCAAGAATGATAATATCGGTGACGTCAGGCAGCGATATCTGCTTATGTGCCAGCCGGATATCGTCTGAGGTAAAAGGCGCTACATCCAGAGGACCTTCACAGATGGTGAGGCAGAACGTATGTCCTTCCCCTGAGGAAATGATGAGCTCTGTCAATGCGCCCCCGGCACGATAGCATGTCATGACTATTCTCCTGATCCCGTTAAGGTGTGACATTACGTCGTTGATTACGGCATTGTTGCAATCGTCCCTTACGATGACGTCTGTCGCGGTGACGCCAAACAGAAACTTTCGATTATTCACTCTTCATCCTCAGCGTATAGATGCCGGAAAAATCAATATCCCGACCTGTGATCAGATTGATGATCTCCCCCTGATTTTTGTCTAGGGTCGGTGGAATATTGATGCTGTTTTCCAGCGTGGTACGTGCCATATCCGCCATAGCCTGACGGCTGTTTTCGGTATAGTCCGTGTTTCGATCTTTCTGACCAGCACTGTTGGATGCCCATGCACCAATATCAGGGATCATACCAACCAGTAATGCGCCACCGAATCGCTCTCTGAAATGCGTGTCGATCCAGCCGTCAACGCCAGCCTCGCCCAGTTCTCCGGCAGCACGGGTATCGACCAGCGGAATATCAAGGTAAGGGGGCTGGCGGGTACGCAGTTTTGTGATGATGAGAAAGGCGCGTTCCTGTCCGTGCGTCATCCCTGTCGCTGCGCCAGTCTGGTAAATGCCCGTGGCGGTGGTCCCTTTTTCAATCAGCCTCGTATGACCGCTGGCACTCCAGATATCTTCGGCGATCGTGCAGCGGATTTTCCCCGCCCGGTCCGAGACAAAGCGGTAATCCAGAGAACAGGGAATGGCGGTATTTTCCGGAACGTACAGGTCCGGGTTGTAAGGGATACGCTGGACCGCTGCAGGAGAGAGTTCCGGTTGTGGTGCGGTGGTATTTTGCCGGGCAGTGGATGACATTTCTGATGTTTGCCCGTCAGCGGTTGCATGCGTCATCTCCTGCTGCCGGGTCCGTACCGGTGTTTGGGGCGCAGCGGCTGACCCATCGCGACGAATCAGAAAATGGGCTTTATCAAGTTGAGGTGGCATCTCAGCCTCCGGGGCTGTCGTATTGCGCGGGTTGTTTTCCGCCGGTTCCGACGCTTCGGCTTCGGCATTTTGCGTACCCAGATCGGTTCGCTGCCGGTAATCGCGCCGGTTCGGCTGTGGCGCAGCATCCTGCCGCTTATCTTCACCGGGTTGCCAGAGCAGATTGCGGTATACCCAGTTGCCTGCCCATGCCAGTGCAATCAGCGCAACGGCGGCCATCGCCAGAAACGCGGTGGCTTTCCCGCGCCTGCGCTTTTTCAGTTTGTTGACGGCGGGTTGTAGTGGATCATTCTCTTCATTGTCCTGCTCTGTGAGAAGTGCCGCTTCCCGCTTTGTACGGGCCTCGCGCTCCAGCGCGGCAATATCGTCATCTGTCTGTGCCGGAGAAGGTCGGACTCCATCAGACACAGAATGCTGGTATTCGTCATTCATCAGCATGGCTCCTTAGTTGTCAGTGAGTTGAGGTTTTTCCACCCGTTCAACCTGTGGAGAAACCGTGGCACCATCAGCGGCCTGGACCCTGCCAAATCCACGATTTTCCAGGCCGACTACGGCGTTACCGGAACGCAGGACCAGACGGGGCGTGACCTCCTGAATGACCAGTACGGTGAAGTCGCCTTTTCTGCGGACACTGCTGTTAATCACATGCTCCTGGCCGTTGAGCTCTTTCGTTACGGAGGGGATGGATTTGGCCGGAGAGAAACCCACGAACGTAAAGCGGCCATCGTCATACGCAAAATCGGGAACAATCCGGACGCTGTCGCGCCCCGGATATTTGAGGTAGTCCCAGTTGCGTGGCGTCTGCGCGGCATTCAGGGCCTGCTGAATGTCAGTCTGCTGTTGTTTTTGCTCCCGCTCCAGCGCTCTGGCTGCTGTCTCACGGCTGGCCTTCTCCCTGTCTTCGCCCGGATAACGGTAACTCACTTGGAAAGCAGGCTGTTGCGATGACTTATCATCGATGACGTTCAGCTCGATGTTGTACAGCCGCCGGGTGGTGACGACCAGCAGGTTGGTGTGCCAGTCCCGGCTGTTGGGCGGGATGACCACCTGCGTGGTATTACCGTCCGCGCCGGGCGCGCCCTGAACGAGCGCCACCGGACGGATGTTGACCCTGTTGGCGTCCGGTGTGGCTTCCCATGCCTCCTCAAAACCGGGTCTGGCGCTGAGAACTGCCTCATCGATGTCAAAGACCAGCGTGGTCATGAAGCCAGGCCGGGTACTGACGACGGTAACGTTCAGCGGGTTATAGACAACCTGCTGAACGCGGGCATCATAGCGGCTCGCCTGCGGAATGACCGCGCTCCATGCCCTGTCGCACAGCATCAGCGCCAGTGCGATAAGGATGATGCTTTTCATTATTCACCTCCCCGGATTTCACGGTCTGCTTGCCAGCTGGTCACGGTAAAACCGAACGGGTTAATCTCTCGCTCCGTATCGCTCATTTCTTTGCCTGGGTCGGAGTGGAACGTCAGGCGGGCATCCCAGTATTCTGTGCGGGTGCTGTTGTCCGCGAGGCGGCGGATAGTCTTTTTGTATCGGAGAGTTGCGACTTTATCGGGGGCAGTGCCTTCGGTGATCTGGTTTGACAGGATGTCGATTTGCACGGTATGAGCCGCGTTCTGCCAGACCTTGTCCGGGGCATCTTTTCCGGCATACAGCGCCAGATAGTCATCGTTGACTGGAGGACTGTTAAAAACCTGTACTGTTGCATAATCGTCCTGCAGGGAAGGGTACACGTATCGTTCACGCAGTCTGACGTAGCTGGCGGTCATCGCCTTCTGATAAGCCTCCTCGGCCGTCAGGCTGGTCTTTGATACGCGGGTGACGTGCTCCACCCGCCCGGTATGATTATCCACTGTGTACAGTTCAATGACCGTTTGTTTCAGCGGCAACATCAGCACTACGGCGATAAGCGCCAGTGCGGCGAGGAGCAGCCCCGCGCCGCCCACCATAAACCCGGCTTTTGTGGCACGTTTGTCCCGCTCAATCATCTGCTGCTCAAAGGTGCGGGAATCCGCAATGAGGGTTTGTTCACTCATGACTGTTTAACTCCGTCATAATCTGAGGGGTGTTCACCGGGATGCCCTGACCACCAAAGGCAGGAGGACGGGGAGACTGCGCGCAACCGGAAAGCGCGCACAGCAAAGCCAGCGCAATCAAGCGTTTCATGGGGTGCTTCCTTAGTGAGATGAAGACAGGGTTATGTTTTCGTCGGAGGAATTAACGGGAGTATTTCAGCAGGGATAACAGGTTTAACGATGGAATTTTTGAACGGCCGTTTCTCTTGATTGCGCCAGTCGCCGGGCTTCGTTGCGGGCAATCATCTGCTCAATCGCGTTTTTACGTGCCTGAGCCGCACTGTATCCCGGACCACTGCCGGGTTTACCCGCACTGGCATTTCTCCAGCCCTGAATATTGTCCTGAAGGGCGCGGGTTGTCTGCTGCCCGGCTCCTGCTGCCAGTTTCCCGGCACCAAACGCTGTCGCGCCGATACCCACCGCTGCCAGCCCCTGCATGGATATGGTTGCACTGGCTCCGGCCAGCGCTCCGGCCAGTTTTGCGGAGAGGTAGACCAGTATTGCAGCACAGACACCGGCCAGACAGACCTGTGCGCCTAACTCCACAATGTTGGATTGTGCTGACAGTTGGGTTGCAATATCTAACCGCGAGTTTAGATAATTAACGACAATGCGCAGTGACAACGCAGAAAACAGAACCGTTAATATGGCGGCGAAAACATTTTGCAGCCAGTTGTTAAACATGGGGCGTAAAAAGCCATACAGCAGACAAAAGATAAAGATGGGGGCGGTAATACTCAGCAGTAAAACCATGACTTCCGCGATCATTGAAATGAAAGCAGTGATAATCATTAAAACGAATATCCCGAGCCAGACATAAAATTGAGCCGTCATTCCCTCATCTTTTATGTACGTTGAGTTATCCATGTCGTGTAACGTTTTACCCAATACTTTCGCTTTACCCCATAAGCTATCCAGTAACTGCCAGATATTATCGCTGCCGGAAAATCCCTCCTTTAAGCCATTGATGGCGTCAATAACCCCATCGAGATAACCGCTGACATTTGCCACAAAGGACAGGATGATCGCCATCCTCATGATGTCCCACATGACATCCTCCATTGGCGTGGACAACTTACCAGCCAGAGTCTGGTAACCGCGCCACATGATATAGAGCGTGGCTGACGTTGCCGCCAGCCCCACCATCATGGAAGAATATGACATCATCAGTCCTTTTGTGGCGTCAGTAACTCCTCCTATCAGGTGTTTTTCAACACCGATAAATACACCACCGGGCATATTAACCTCACTATGAGTTCAGGTCGGGAGTGGGGGCATTTAATTGCTGAATTTGATAATGGGCTTCATTGGCGTTTTTACAGTTATCTGAGGCATCGCCGGTTTTTTGGCATTTTTCATACACCGCTTTTAGCTCATCGGGATGATCTTTGTACCACTGAGTGGTTTTGGCTTCTTCTTTGCAGCCACTGATGATGAATACTAAGGACAGGAAAGAGAGGGTTAATAAACGCATGTGAGACTCCTTTAGCCGTTTAAATCAGGGGTTGGTGCACTTAACTGTTGCTGATTCCACTGTTTAATACGCACATCCTCGAGTACTTTTTCACGCTTTTCTGCTGCCTTCACGCTCATTTCCCACTGGTCAGTGAGCGTGTTCAGCATCACTGATTTTAGCTGAATACTGTTGGCAAGGTCCTGAGACTCCTTTGTGTCTTTGGATAGTGCGATACGGTTAGAGAGGCCATTAATCTCGCCCAGCGTTTGGCTGACCTGCTCCTGGATCTCGCCAGTCTGCTCAAACTGTATCGCTTTGTTGATAACCAACTGTTTGCAGGTATTGGCATAACTTCCTGACTGTTCCGCATTGCAGGTATCGAAAACCCGGTACTTCGCGTACAGCGCATCGAACTGTCCTGAGGTGCCGCCGGAAAGTAGCAGATCATTGAGTGTCTGGCCTGGCTTGCGCAGTTTTTCCAGATCCGATTTCAGACTCTTCGCCTGATCCACAAAATCTGCGATATCCCGGACGCCGGTGGCTGTCGCTAACTGATTTTTATACGCCTGGATCTGGTTCTGATAATGTTGCGCCGTCTGCATCCAGCGCTGTGCTTCTTTTAGCCATTCGAGCTCACGCAGCGGGTCAGCATCAACAAGGACCGGAATACCGGCGTGCGCCAGCGGGCTGACAATGACGCACGCGAAAATCAGGGCATGAAAACGTCTTTTCATCACGGATCTCCTTTGGATTATCAGAGTGCCTGAGCCAGGTAGGAATCCAGCCATTCATGGGGCTGCATCCCTTCGCGGTACAGGGAATCAAAGATTTCGAGGTTGTCGGTGCTGCCGCTCATCACTCGGGTGTATCTGCCGATACCTGAGAGGTCGAGCGTCACGCGTGCAGCAAAACGTTTTGTGTCGCCACGCCTGAACTGATTTTTCACTACCACATACTGACGGGCCTGCGGATCCAGATTTTTCACTACATCGAACACTTCCGGTTCAAATTTCATCCCGTCAACATAGTGTGCCCGGTCAGCATTGGGGTTAGCTGCCAGGATCTGTGTTCCGCACTGCTCAATGATGGCGGGCGCAATCTCATCCCTGATGATCTCCGCCGGGGACTGCGTTCCCACAACCAGCATTCCGTTGAGCTTACGGATGGTTTTCAGCCGGTTATAGGCGAAATCCTTAAAGATCGGATCCCGCAGCCATTTCCAGAACTCATCCATGAAGATAACCAGTCGTCGACCGTCGAGCAGCGTGGTGATGCGGTACAGCAGATAAAAGGAGATCGGCGCACAGACGTTGGCATCATCCAGAAACTCCGTGCCGTCAATGCCAAAGTTATCGCAGTGGCTGATATCGAAGGTGTCTGAGGCGTTATCAAACACCCAGCCGAATTCGCCACCCTGCGCCCACTGCGACAGGCGAATGCTCAGTCCGTTCTCCTGTGCCTCCCGGGTGGCAGGCTCTGGCAGATTCTCCAGTAAACGGGTGATCCCATAGATACGGTACTGTGGTTCATTACTCATCACTGCCAGTACGGCGTCATTCAGACGGCGTTCATCTCGGGGCGTGATGGTCGCGCCGTTACGTGTACACAACAGTTTCATCAACTGACTGATGAAACTGATATTGCGTTTCGTCGGCTGCAGAGAAAACGGGTTCCACCCCGTGGGGTCGCCATGTGTGATGCGGTAGTAACGGCCTCCCAGTGCCCTTATATTCATCTCCGCGCCCCGATCCTTGTCCAGATAAACGGTGGTCAGTCGTTTGGTTTTCGCATCAGGGGAAAAACTGTCCTTACGCCCGTATTTCTGCTGCATGTTTTCAAGGAACGTCATCAACATGGTTTTACCCGAACCGTTGGTGCCAAGAATGCAGGTACTGGCCGGGTTCTTCTCATTGAATTCGTCCTTGTCCGCCAGCGTGTTATGCAGGTTCAGATAGTAGCCATCCCCTGACGGGGTGCGCAGTAAGGCCATCGCATCCCCCCAGGGTGCGTTATCGCGCTTGCCGGGATAGAAATTGTGCAGCGCGGCCAGCTCAACAAAGTTCTGACTGCTCAGCTCGCCCTTGCGGGGACGCAGGTGATAATTGCCGGGTAGTTGCGCCATATACGCAGCTGAAAGAGAAAGTGCGGCGGGAACCGGTGTAATGCCAAGGTTGTTCAGGGCATTGCTGATTTCACTGGTATCGGCCACCAGATTGTCCAGCGAGTGGGAAAACACCATGATGGAGAAATGGTGTTTTCCATAGGCGATTTTCCCCGAGGTCAGCAGGTCAAGTGCCACATCCAAATCCAGTCGCTGTGACACCGCATCATCATCCGAACTCATTAACAGACGGCGGGTGCGTTTTATGGCTTTCCGGGCTTCTTCGCGTGACATGCAGGTGTAGGACTGCGTGATCACGTAATCGCAGGGGGCGTACAGCAGCGAATCCATCATCCCTGTCGCGGTCTCCTCCGGGAACTCCTTCACTTCCAGCCCCCGGAAATACCGTGTACCGCTGGCGTGGTTTATCTGTCCGGACTCGCCAGAAAAGAACAACGCCGTCGACCCCATCATCGAATACGCCGGAGCGCGGGTAACGCGCACCTTGCGCCACTGGTGCGTCAAAAGGTACTCATAAAAGGATAACTGGGAGGAGAATACCGCGTGACCTTCGGTGAACGTGCCAAGAGATCGTGCGGCGTAGCGTGACAGTGCGGTATCTAGCGAACCTTTGATTTCCAGCATTTCCCGCAGTGCTGCATCAAGCTCCTTGAGCTTCTTGCCGTCATTCATGCGTCTGCGTCCGGCTTTTTCCAGGCTGACAAACGGACGGTAGCAGGCGGTCAGGAACAGGCGGTTACGGCGAAATGGGTCTGCCGCCAGCGAAGCATAATACAGACGGCTGATTTCATCGGCGTAAGGGTTGCCGGATGCCTTATGCAGCGAATCGGTAAACGGCTCCCGCACGTTATGGATATAAAAGGTGACCGGCATCCCCTCGAATGAGCGGATGAGTCCGTGCAACTGGTTGCGGTCAATACTGAGGGTTTCTTCTGATTCGCAGTCAAACGGGGTCCCTGTCAGTTCCCAGGTGCAGTAGAGATCACTGTGTGGTGAGCGAACAACATGCTGATGAATATGCGATGAATACGGAATGTACTTACTGAGCGTGGCACACTGATTCAGTTTCATGGCGTTGAGAAACTCCGTGATATCAACAGCATCATGCTCAACGGGCATAAACGCTGTTGCACCAAACAGACGGTTTGCTGCCGGTTTTCCTCTTGCCCTGAGCCAGACGGCAATCAGGCTGAACCGCATGGGCTCATTCCGGGTGACGGATTTCATCACCAGAAATTCAACCGGGAGCAGGGCAAGGAAAGCGACGGAAGTCCAGACAGCGACGATGATGGTGATACCGGTGACTCCCAGCAGGGGCACCATCGGCACCCCCCACAATGCCGCCGGGCGTTTCATTGCTTTGAGCAGCTTTGCCATAGATGACCTCTCAGCTCATCAGCAGTGCGCCGATCTCACTGCCTCCACCAATCAGGATCCCGCCAATAATGATGTAGGCGCACTGGGACAGGCTTTCGCCTTTCCAGAGCGTCTTGTAACCAACCCAGATCACGGCCACGGTGATGGTGATGGCCGCCAGACCATGAAGACCGGTGGAGACCTTTTCCATCACGGTATTTGCGCGAGAGAAACCATCGGCAAAGGCCGTGGTTGTAGAAAAAACCATGAGCACACTTACGGAAACAGCACTGACAGCGGTCTTTAGCTTGCGAAAAAGTGTCATTATTCTTCCTCACGGGGTGACTGAGAGAGGCTGCGACGTACTGACGGCGCGGAGGTCTGTGCGATGGCGATTTTCCCCTGACGGAGTTTTGCGGGGATGCCCCGGACGACGGTCCCCGGCCAGATCAGACGGGGAGGGGATGGCTTATCAGCAGGAATGGATTCCAGGAGAGTCGATGTTGTGGATTTATCCTCGCGGGTGCCTGGTACGGCATAACGGGGAGACGCCGAAACATAACCCACCCGCTGCACATAGCTGGTCCCGGAAAAAGCTGCTTCAGGTTTTTGTCCGGTACGGAAATTGCCGGAGTAATAGCAGCTCAATGCTCTTTTAAGAGAATCGCCACGTTGGTAGCAGTCGCTGAGAATGTGTTCAAAAACGGATAAATTGGTGCAGGAATCAAGCAGGTCAGATGCCGTCACGCCGTAATGTTGGAAATTGGTGCTGGTGATTTGCATCAGCCCCACAGAGTAACGGCGTCCCTGTGCCATAAGGCGGCGAATAATGAGCTCAGCTTTGTCCCGGCTGGCGGGCTGATGGGAGATAACATTGTTATCTCCGGGGGAGCGAGTGGCCTTAGGAATTATTTCGGCGATGGCATAGGGGTTAAAACCTGATTCCACCCGTGCCACGTCGAGCGCAGTGGACGGATGAATGCTGGCGGCACACTGCATGGCCGCCGCCAGAAAGGCAGTGGTGGAAAGCATGATGGCCTCGGAATTTAAGGCAGCGTACACAGGCAGTGGCTCCTGCACGCAGCAGAGTAAGGAGTAATAAAAGAGGGTTAAAGCGCCGTTTCGCCGGGCTCCGCACTCTGTGGCGGATTGCTATCCTCCCGTGGCTCAAGCAGGACCAGTTTGCCGGAAACAGCAATACCGGGTGTCAGGACAATATTCAGGCCGGGTTTGCCGTTATGGGCAAATGCCACGCCAACCCTGGTCCAGTAGGTGTTTTTTTCGCCCTGCGTATCGGGCGGACCTTCCTGGGTGACAAATACGTGGTAGATGGGTTTTCTCATGAATTATCCTCTCATCAGAACGACAACGAATGAAATAAACGGGTCACATCCCGATTCTGCATTCCGGTTTTAACGGGTCAGCGAGAACATTCAGCGGCACCCTGAATTGTGGTTGTGTGACAGCCCGTTCCGTATTATTAAAGAGCAATACCCGGCCCGGACGAATTAACGTCCATCAGGGCAACCTTCTGTAATGACGTGTTCAGCATGAGGGATCTGGATCGAGTGATAAACGATAAACTCAAAACAAAAATGAAAGAGTTAATCGGATGGATAAATAAAGAAATGGGGGAAAAGGAAAGGAAGTGGAAGTAAATTATGGGGGGTGTTTTTATTTTCTGATACAGATAAAGACGTATGAGAATTTATTACTCATACGTCTTTTGGTTCTCATTTAACACCGACGGCGTTCAAGTTTATCCTGACATTCCGTACAGGTTGTTACGCCCGGTAGTGCTTGCCGTCGTTTTTCAGGAATAGGTTTACCGCATAAACGGCAGTGGAATAATGATGGTATTATTCCTGGTTTGAGGCGGCTCTGTTCAATCATCTCTTCCAGTCGTTGTTCATTGAACTCCTGATCGCGGTCGATCTCATCTGGCATGTGATGCCCTCCTTTTGGCGGATTCCTTCTCGCAGAGTGTGATGCGCTTCCAGACGGTGGTGAGAGACAGACCTTCGGCCATCGGTAGCAGGGCTTCCGTTACTATCATCATGGCAATTAGTGCATTGGGCGATTGTAGGTTGCCAACCCGACATTTTTGCCATTGCCGCCAGATTTCAGCATCCGTCTCTTCGTCCGGTTCAGGAGGCCGGCCATAAGGCACGCTGACACCTAGCAACCGACGACGAAGGCAGGTTTCGTTGGAGGTGAGACCATAATACTGGTTAAGCAAAGCGATAGAACCACCCAGCCTTATAGCCCGGTTAATCTGCTGTAGTTGGAGGTATTCCTGGCGGGCATGTGACAATAAGTGACGCAGAACATCATGGTGGACATTGACTGCTAGAAAGGGAGCTGCCGCCTGACTAACAGTAAATAGTTCATCCAGCGAAAGCTGATTAAGAGCATTCATTTCGTCCAAAGTGAATCCGAGGGATTCGCAGTGACGAAAATTGCCACTTTTTAGTGCGTTCAGCGCATCGGTTAAGATGGCGTAATTAATAGATGGGATCATCCGGTTATCTCCTGACTCTGTATTACAGGACGGAAGTTAACTAAATTAAAAAAAACAGGCATCATCATCGGTCATCACGTCCGGATAATTTCAAGTTGATCCATTCATCAATTTCCGATTCAAGCCAAGCTACGCTGGATGGGCCTATTTTAATGGAGCGCGGGAAAATACCATTTTTCATATACAGATATATCTGAGAGCGTCTAAGGCCAGTTTTCTTCTCGACTTGATTAAGACGTAGTAATTGGTGAGATGTCATAGATCCTTTCCTCAACATGAATGAAAAGTCTGAGACATAAAGTAAACACGGGGAGAGAAGTGGATAAAGAAGATGAACCCGTCTTAAGGGAGAGTGAATCCTAAATACGGGTGTTTATTTAAGAAGGCTTTTGGAAACATCAAAAAGGGGAACCGCGTTTTAAAGCCGTTTTTAGCGTGTCTGCACTCAAGCGGTCGGTTATACCACTATCTACAGCCCAACGTTCAAAAATTGTTAAAAGTTTATAAGGGTTTTTAATCAAGGGACTAATAGTATCATTGTTCTTACAAGCCAGCCAAAATAGCCTTGATAAAGGCGTTGATATCCTTGTTTGAGGCTGAGAAAAGTTTTGCTTTCCATTAATTAACATGATTAACCTTTCAATTTCATCAACACGAATAACAAAAGAGGAATCTTGCGGCATATAATGAACAGGGAAAAAGGTCATTTCTAGGGAGGAGTGAGGTTTTTTACCTGCAAAATAGCCATCATCAATTCTACTTTTAAAGTTCTCAGGCAAAAGTTTATATTGCGCGCAAATGCGGTCTTGCCAAGTTGTTTTCTCAAATATTTGGAATAGGGAATCTCCAATCTTTATAGTTAACCCATAATTAAAGGCTTTCCCTCCTCTAGAAGGTAAGGGGATGTTTAACGATAAGGCTAGCAAACGTTGTACGGCTACGTAATCGTTACCAAAAAGAGGGGTGTCAAAAATTCGCTGAGTGGGATAAAAAAATTCACCCTCAGTGCTATATATCAATTTTTTATCTAATAAGAAACCGAACTTATCCAGGAAACAAAGCTTTTTTGTGAAAGATTCATCTATAACTGTTAGCTTCAATTTATTATTTTTCATCTTAATCTTTCGGGTAATTAAAGGTGATTGAAAATAAATTGATAGGTTTATTTTCCCATGTAAAGCTCCGCGATATAAATCACTTTCAGATATCTGTTTCTTGCCATCATTATTGAGTATGTTGACGGCTTCTCTTACTGTCAACCATTCAGAAGTAGCAGCAAATTTTATTTTATTAGTATCGCTATTATTCATATTCACCTCTTGCCTTTGTTTAAGTTTTTTTCAATTAAAAAATGATTATGGGTAGTTGAGGTAGGCCTGATTTATTAATGAGGCGCAATGTTAATATAACCTAAGCTTGGTTAGTTGTTTATTTTTCTAATTTTTGAAATTGTAAAATTAACCAGAGTATACTTGATATGGTTTTAATTATTTTTTGTTAAAAATAGAGTTAAATACTAGTGAATACCTTTGTGATAAATAAAAATCAGCTTCAATTTTCTGATTGGATAGTTAATGATCTTTAAAAGAAAGGGGGAGGATACTTATAGCATTCTAGGTTATATATAATTTAATTCCTTAAGGGTTTTGCGTAACATGTAATTAAAAATCATTATGCCATGCTAATTAAAAGAATTAGATTAGCATGTCTAATAATGAAGTAAATGCCCGCTTTAAAAGAGTGCGGGCAGGAGATAAAAATGTCATAAAGTAAATTCAATAGTTTATATATATAATTAAGATGCTTCCTTTGAGGTTTCCTTATTGCTATATGAAGCTCTAGTTCTGCCTTCATATTTTGAAAGATAAACAATCAAAACTGCCAAGATACATAACCCCGCAGCAAGGATCCATACTACAAAATAATCACCAAACTTGATTCGTAAATAGCTTGCTAAAAATGCCATGCCACCTGCACCAATTTGGTGAAAAGCATTTGTCCATGAAAACAAAGCAGGTCCTTTATCAGAGAAAGCCTTATTACACAAAGCAATTACTGGTGGTACAGTTGCAACATCTAAAATGCCGAAGAGAATTGCAAAGGTAACCATACTAATATTTAAGTTAGAGTTAAGGATAAATGGAAGCCAAAAAAGGATTGCTGCTCTTAATAAAAATACAACAGCTAGGATATGTTTAGGGTTAATTCTGTCAGACAGCCAGCCTGTAGCAATTGTACCAAGAATATTTGAAAATCCTATGATTAAAAGTATGGTAGAAGCGACAGTTGCATGCATGCCATGGTCATGTGCCGCAGGGATGAAATTACTCCACATCAAACCATTCGTTGTAGCGCCACATATCATAAAAAAAGATGATATAACCCAAAAGGTAGGAGACTTTAAGCCATATATAAGGTTGAAATAAACCTCAGATATTGAGGTTTTAGTTTTTACATGCTTATTTTCATCAGGGTTGTGAAGGGGGCTAACAATATTTATTGCTAGCGTAAAAATAGCAATCATAGCGCAACCGACTAAAGGGTAAAACCATGCCTTCGCTTCTGCAAGATGAGACCAGAGCGGAAGAAGTGCGAATTGGCCGACTACTGCGGAAGCAGTCATTATACCTACAGGTAATCCTGGATTTTCTCTAAAATATCTTTGCGCAATGTAAGCCCCATAAGCCATGGTAAGCATGCCTGTACCACTTCCTACTAAAACACCCCAAGCGAAATTGAAAACGAATGGATTAGGAAAAGTGGCGATAGATGCTCCAACTGCTAATAAAAAAAGGGCCAAGTACGTTATCTTCTTGATTCCATAACGGTCCATTAGGAAGATTGAAAATGGCGCCACCAAGCCATACAATATCATATTTAATGACACTCCAAAGCTGGTGTAGGTTAAAGGCCATCCAAAACTATTTTGAAACTGAGAGATTAGTAATCCTGATAAGGTAGAAAACGAACCTGCAGAAAAAATAGTCAAAGATGCAATAGCTACAATGATCTTTCTCTTTGAAGTGTCATTAAAATTCATATTTTCCTCTTTGGATATATTAAAATTATCAAGATAACTTGTATGAACCATCCTCATCGTGATCTTCATTTCCCGTCACTGGAGGGTTGAAAACACAAAGATATCTTGAAAGAGTTTTAGGTCTCAAAGTATGCCTATCATGCTTATCGAGTAAATACATATCACCAACACCAATATTATAGACTTCACCAGTTGTTTCGTCAGTTAATTCTGCTTCACCCTCAATGCACCAAACTGCTTCGATGTGATTTTTATACCAAAATGTTGACTCAGTACCTGGATATACAGTCGTTTCATGAAATGAGAAGCCAACATTATCTTCTGCAAGAATTATTCTTTTGCTGCGCCACGTACCTGAAGCACCTTTAATATCACGGGGTGTGTTTTCAATATCTTTAAGTGAGCGAACAATCATTTTTCACCTCTGTTATTTTTTTCTGTGACAATAAAATTGACATATGAGTCAACGGTTAGGAAATCTTCAATGTCTAATTCTTCGGGGTTCACGTCTAAGCCAAACTTATCCTCTAACTCAATTAAGGTTTCAAGCATAGTCGTTGAATCCATCTTTAGGTCATCAAATAACCTTGATGACCTATCAAATTTTTCAACTTTTTCACCAAGAACATTCTCGATGGCTTCTTTCAAAGCAGCTTTTGCTTGATCGTAATCAACCATTATTTACTCCATTTCATTAGTTAAATTTAGAAGCCATTTTTTATCAATCTTCCCATTATGGGTAAGTTTGAAATCAGCCACCTTGATAATTTTAAAAGGTAATTTATGTCTTTCAATTTTGCTGTATAAGAATTCTTTAACATTTTCTACTGAGGCATCGCCTTTATAGAAAAGAGTGCTTTTATCTCTGAAGCCATATGGCAAGACTACTGCAAGTGAAATAGTATCTAAACTGAGTGCTGACTCTTCTATTTCAGATGCACTTACCCGAAAACCATTCTGTTTATAAATGTCATCTTTTCTACCTATCCAAAACAAATAACCATCTTTATCTTTTTTACCATAATCACCTGTATACAACTTAGTTTCAGTGGAGTTGAACCTTCTAAATTTGGAATTTGTTTGAGTATCATCTTTCCAGTATCCTGCCATAATATGTGAACCTTTTATTACTATTTGACCTATTTCACCTACTGGAGCCTCATTATCATTATCGTCTAGTATATAAACTTCAGTAAGAGGTAATGGAAGACCACATGTGTTGGGCTTTATTAGATCGGCGTTAGGAGGGGAGATGCTTACTCTTTTACACTCCGTTAATCCATACATTAACTGGATATTGATATTTTCAAGCCTGCTCCTAATGCTTTGGATTGTTTTTTCAGGTATATGCGCCCCGGTGTTTGTAATTAATCGTAACTTGTTTAGGCTTGAAGGGTTTTTTTTGCAAAAATATTCTAAATTGTCAAACATAGGTCCTACAGCAGGTAAAACTGTCGCATTCGACTGCACTAGTTCTTTAAACAATGTGAGCCCTGTTCCACCTGATTTTGAAATGAATAAACTAGAACCAAACATTAAGCACAAAAATACCTGATAAAGTCCATAGTCAAAAGAAAAAGGGATGCCTATAAATATTTTATCGCTCTCAAAATAATCTAAAGCAGCATGCAAACTTGAAAGGACAAAAGTAACATGTCTATGAAAACTCACGACTCCCTTAGGTAACCCTGTTGAACCTGAAGTGAAAATTATCATAGCAATATCATCTGAAGTTTGTTTTGGTTTTATATAATTTGAAAGTCTCGTGCTAAATACATTTTTAGCAGTTTCTATTTTTGAGAAATAAACTTTTTTATTACCGTTTTGAAGGAAATACGTCTCACCATCCTTTTTTATTAAGAAATATGCACCGGTTTCTTTCATGTAATATTCAACACCATCTTCAGGCAGAGATGGATTAAAAGGAATAGCTGCACAACCAGCAAGAATAACACCTAGAAAAATCGGTATAAACTCAAGTTCTTGTTCTGCTTTGATGACGATTTTTACATTGTCTCCATACTCTTTAATTTCATCTCTAATTATATTGCAATAATAAGATGCGGCATTTATGGTCTCTTCAAATGTAAATGATTTATCTATGTCCTCGATGAAAACATTTCTTTTAAATTTATTACTTGCATGTATAATCAGATCGTTTAGAAGTAAATGTTGCATTTCATTTCTCCAGGGTGTTTTTTCTTTTGTATGCACTATAAGGAATGATTGTAACAGCCATTGCTGAACCAACTATCTCGTTGCAAGTCCTTAAAGATGATGTGCCCTCATCAGAAGTTTTCAATATCCTTTCTGCTACCAGTTCAATATATCTCTTTAATTTTGTCTTTTTCGTAATAGAAGCTTTAATTGTTAAGAAGTCGCCTGGTTTTATAGGTAGTTTAAATATTGCATTATCCCACCGTTCAAGAAGGCTCTCATCATGATCTAAATTACCAATTAAACCAGTTATGGCATCACCAAAAAGTGTCATCAAAGTACCATTACTTGCAACATCGTTTGAATAATGGGCGTTACTATTACTAATTCTAACGGTCAAAATAAATTGATCCATGATCCTTACTCCTTTCATATATCGCAATAGCTATGCAAACACTACCCTTATGTGAAATTGAAACGCTAACGTTTATGTTTTCTATTTTATCATCGTATTTTATTTTAGTTACAGGTTTTTTGTTTGAGTCTCGCAGAATCAAAATTTGTTCAGGTTTGGTTTTTTTTCCTTTATAAATTCCACCAATTGCCTTATAAACTGCTTCTTTAGCGCAAAAACGTCCTGCAAGAAATTCTTTTTTCCGGTCTTTATGAAAATCAGCACATAAGGATAACTCTTGGTCATCATAAAAATATTTAATAAACCATTTAGTTAAGAAGAGCTTATCTAATTCATTAATATTAATCAGGTCAATTCCAACATTATAATTCATAATGGCAGCCTATATAATTTTCTGTTTTCTTAATAAATCTTCATGATTGTCTCTTTCTCTGACTAAATGAATTAAATTTTTTTTAATTATTACTTCGGCTGGATATCCATGCCCCAGGAAGTATATGGGTGAAGCTGTAGGCCCATATGCTCCAGATAAAAGTGTAGCGATTACGTCACCTTGTTTAGATGCAGGTATGGCAATGTTTTTCGCAACTGTATCAGTAGGCGTACATAGAGGACCCGTAATATAGTATTCCTCAGTTAACTTTGTATCGTTAGTTAAATTTTTCATAGGGAAATTTCGTTTTACAAACCCTCCCAATCCCACAGCTCCTAACTGTATATTTGTACCACCATCCGTAATGGCGAATTTTACGCCTCTTGAATTTTTAATATAATTCACAGTGGTCAGAAGGACACCATGACTTGCGGTTAGGTACCGTCCTAATTCTATAATGATTTTACCCTTGAAATTTTCTTTTAAATACCCATTTGAAATTTGATTTAATTCAGAAATTAAGCTAATAACGTCAAGTTCTGTTTCATTCTCGAAGTAGGGCACACCCCACCCACCTCCAATATCAATGATTTGAAAACTGTAGCCGAATATTTTCTGAATTTCATATGCAGTTTTTAAAATGTTTTCGGTGTTTCTAATAATATCTCTATGGTCGAGAAATCTTGTCCCGACGTAGATATGTAACCCTATGACTGATATTCCTCTTAATGATTTTATTCTATCTAATTCTAATATAACTGTTTCTTCGTCAATACCAAACTGTCTGGGTTTGCCACCCATAGCCAAAGCAGATCCTGATGCCTCAAAAGAGGGATTTATTCTGAGCATTACTCGAGTTATTAAGTTCTTATCTTCCGAAAGTTGACTTATGTATTCGAGCTCTTCAAGCGATTCCGCAACTATAGCTAGTAAATTTAAATCGATAGCTCTTTCCAACTCACTTATCTTTTTTCCCGGACCTACGAATATTATCTTTTGACTAGGAATTCCAGCCAGTAAAGCAGTTTCAAGTTCAGTTCTTGACGACACTTCTGCGCCTAAGCCTTTTTCGTGAAATGCTTTGGTTATGCTAATGTTAGGATTTGCCTTTAAAGAGTAAAATATTTCATATTCATTTGCCAGGCGTTTTCTTATATCATTATATGATTCAGTCATGATATCAATGTTATAGAGATAAGAAGGAGAACCAAATGCTGAAATCACATCTTCTGCTGTCTCCTTCGTAGGCTGCCAAGTTTTCATAATTTTTCCTTTTATCTACAATGTAATCTTCAACAAAGTTTCAGTATGATGATTTTCATTTCCACTCAAATATTCTTCACTTAGGTATTCCTCCATATGCATATTTCCGTTATATCTCTTTTCTAATTTTTTCATTACATAAAGAATTGATTTGTTATTAAGATCAATTGTGGCTTCAATGCTGCTAAGATTTTTTTTGATTTCATCATCGATAAGATAATAAGAAAGATTTACTCCTAAATCGGGAATGCCATGTCTAGGCACTGCCGCAAGCTGCCATAAAAAAAGAGTGCTATTATCCTTAGGCTTTCTAAATGCGGTTAAAAAGGCAACGATCCTTTTATTTTGGACTGCGACAACATTTGATTGATCAAACTCCTTTAGCCATAATGAATAGTAATACAGGCTGTTATCGTCTATCCCTGGTGTTTTTTTTACAATTTCATGGATTTCCTTTGCATCGTCAAAAGTAGCTTTACGATATTCAACTAAATTAACTGTAGTCATAATATTTACACTCTAGTCAATGTGTGGAAATTTGTACGATTTTATCTAATGCCTCATTCAATAAATTATCGGGTATGTTTAATGCTGGAAGGATTTTTAAAACATGAGCGTCCACTCCAGAGGTTTCGATTATTATTTTTTCTTTAAATAGTTTTTTTTGTACTTTTGAAGCCTCTAGGCGATCTGCGAATTCAATTCCTCTCAAAAAACCTCTACCTTTTATCGTTGCATTGTTTTTCTTTGATGAGATAGTACTTAATGCATTCTCAATTATTTTCGATTTCCTTTTAACTTCTTCAATAAAGATGTGTTCTTTCCAATAATTTTCAATTGCTGATTGTGCTGTAATAAATGCGTGGTTGTTACCTCTAAAGGTTCCATTATGTTCACCGGGAGACCAAATATCATGTTCATCTTTAATTAAAATTAATGCTAATGGTAGCCCATAGCCGCTTATAGATTTTGATAAGATTACTATGTCAGGTTTTATGATTTGGTGGTCGAAACTGAAAAAGTCACCGCTACGGCCACAACCAGCCTGAATGTCATCCACTATAAATAATATATTATTTTCTCGTGCGATGTCATAAACATCTTCCAGCCATGCAGAAGATGCCGAATCCACACCTCCCTCTCCTTGAATTGTTTCCATAATTATTGCAGCCGGTTTCTCAATTCCACTCCCTTTTTTCAAAATGTGCTTCAAGTATTTTATCTCTGCGCCATTGCCCCCTAACGAACCCTCATAAGGTAGGGCGACAGAATTACTCAAAGGGATTCCAGCCCCAGCGCGCTTTTGGGGGTTTGATGTTACTGATAAAGCACCCAATGACATACCATGAAATGCGTTGCTATAAAAAGCAATGTTATTTCTTTGAGTAATTTTCCTGGATAACTTCAATGCTGCTTCTACCGCATTGGCACCTGTTGGTCCAGTAAACTGGACTTTGTAACCTAATTGTCTAGGTAAAAGAATATTACTTTGGAGCGTTTTAATGAAATTTTCTTTAGCAGATGTCATCATATCTAATGAATGGGCTATTCCATCACTGCTAATATACCTTAATAGATCTTTTTTAATAAGATCATCATTATGCCCATAGTTTAAAGCCCCAGCTCCGCTAAAAAAGTCTATGTATTCATTACCGTTTTCAGAATAAATAATAGACCCTTTAGCATAACTGAAAATTTCTGGAAAATCATGGGGATATGATCTTACATTTGATTCATACTTGGTTGTATAGCTAGTTGATAGTGTTTTTAGTTCACTCATGACAACTCCTAGTTTGAAATATCCAGAAACTGATGTTGTTATCAAATTTGATGTGTAATTAATCTTATGCTTTTAATCTTAGCGGTCAAATGTTGTGCCCTATAATCGTTATATAAATTTGTTGCTTATAATCCATTATATTTGGATAGCAATTATAATTCATTGTTTAATCTAAGGTTTATACTTTGGATGGGGTGATACCCAATTTATTATGGTAAGTATTATGAAAGTATTATTTCATTAAAAAATAAGTTTTTCTTTATGGTTATATGTGAGGTGATGGGGCGCCTAACTATTATTAATTTTATGACGCCCCTTAGGGACTGATAAGGTATTGTCTCAAAAGGTATTTTATGGTTTGCTGGCCGTTACTTTCGCCATATGAAAGGAGCAATGAATTTTAAGCGGCAGCAGTCAATATAATCGGACCACCACTGCATCATCGCTTTTCGTGCTTCCAGATATTCTGCTTTATGTGTGTAGGAAGCTCTAACAGCGTTACGTTCTTGGTGGCTCATCTGTCGCTCTACGGCGTCTTGAGCCCATAACCCTGACTCCATTAGTGCGCTACAGGCGATCGTTCTAAATCCATGGCCGCAAATTTCACAAGTAGTATCATAACCCATCAGGCGTAGCGCTTTGTTAATAGTATTTTCGCACATTGGCTTATATGGATTATGGGCACCAGGAAATAAGAGTGTCTGATGTCCTGAAATCTGTTGTAGCTCTTTTAGGATGGACGTAGCTTGATGAGACAGGGGGACAATATGAGGAGTTCGCATTTTTGAGCCACGTTCTGAATATCGAACCCCAGTAATAGCTTTACGAGAGGCGGGAATTGTCCAGATACTATTTATAAAATCTATTTCCGACCAGCGTGCAAACCGCAGTTCACTGGAACGAATAAACAGATGCAGTGTTAGCAATACTGCAAGGCGAGTCAGCTCTCGTCCCTGCTTATAGGAATCAATGCGACTCAGTAGTTCTGGTAGTCGTTCAAGGGGAAGGGCAGGGTAATGTCGCTTAACAGGTACTGCGATGATTCCCTCTAGATTAGACGCCGGATTGTTTTCGATAATGCCTTGGTGCACGGCATGCCGCATGATATGGCAGAGGTGCTGACGAGTACGAGACGCGACTTCCAGCAAACCTTTTGTCTCAATGCCTTTCAATAGGTCTATAAAATGGCGAGCTTTTAGGTCTGTGACGTGCATGTGTCCGATTTTGGGGAAGATATGGTTATTCATGCTGGCAAGCAGACGGGCAGAGTGGTTCTCTGACCAGGTTCGATTGCTTTTATGCCAGCTCAATGCAACGTGCTTAAACGTTTTTTCCGGTGAGCGGGCAGCTTTATCTGCGATACGTTGCTGTGCTGGATTGATATTCTGCATTAGTAGCTTGCGTATGCCATCACGTTGCTGTCGGGCGTAAGCCAGAGAAACGTCTGGATATGCACCTAAGCCGAGGCGGGATTCCTTACCATTGATACGATATTTTAGATACCACAGACGTGAACCGCCTGGATTAACTAAAAGGTACAGGCCATGAGAATCGGAAACTTTGAAAGGTTTAGCGGAAGGCTTTAAGCTGCGGATTTTAGTGTCGTTCAGAGACATATGGTGGTCACTCCATAATCGAACTGAAATGACCCCAAATCAGACCACCAATCTTGCCCGATGCGGAGGGGGAAATAAAAATGCATCGGGAAGACTTTTCACACTAACTTGTTGAACCTAAATCGTATAAAGATTCGTGAAGATGCATGAAAACATAAATTTGGCTCCTCTGACTGGACTCGAACCAGTGACATACGGATTAACAGTCCGCCGTTCTACCGACTGAACTACAGAGGAATCGTGTGAACGAGGCGCATATTAATGGCACCTCCTGAATGTGTCAACAGCTAAAAATACATTTGCATTCAACTGGCTAGCAATAGTACAAAGCGATCGCGATTTAATCAGAACCTGCTGAAAGACGCGCCATCGGGTCCTGACGATAAAACAGTTGTAAGTGGCGATACATCGCAGGGGAGCGATCCGCCAGTAAATCAGGGGCGCTGAAAAAGTATTCCGACAGCACCGCAAAGCATTCGGCAGGATCGCTGGCAGCGTAGGGATCGATAGTTGCCGCCTGCTCACCCACCAATTCCACTTCCGCCTCTATCTCTTCCATCGCCTGTAGCAAGTCCTTCTCCCATTGGGCGACATCTCGTAACGCAATGGCGGGAATACCGCTGGTATAGCCGCTGCCGCGTGCATCGAGTTTATGCGCGATTTCATGGATGACGAGGTTGTAGCCGGAAAGGTCGAAAGAGTCCTGAATATCCAGGGCATTTAACACCACCGGACCTTGTGTCCAGCTTTGACCAGCATGCACTGCAGGTGCCTGGTGGACTAAGCCGCTGCTGTCTTCCCAACGGTCGTCAACATTGAAGGGCTCGGGATAAATTAACACTTCATGAAAGCCATCCAGCCACTCCAGACCGAGCTTCAACACGGGCAGGCAAAACAGCAAGGCAAGGCGTGCCAGCTGTCGTTCGTCGAGTTGCAGTCCATTCAACAGCGAGATTTTTTTTTGTTGCAGAAAGCGTTGGGCAAGCGTGGTCAGGACGCTTTGCTCTTCAGTCGTCAGCAGCGAGAAGATCGGTTGCGCCAGCGCCTGTTGCCAGGGAAGTGCCGTGACGGTGGTATCTACCTGCGCATTCCATGGCCATTTGAACATCGCGCGACTCACTCTGCAGGGCGGAAAGGGTTATCCTGGCGCGACAAAAAAGAAAATGCCAGCGCGGAATCAAAGCCGTGTATTCAATCAGTTACTGCAGGTTTTTTCTGTGATTAAGATGGCAAAGCAGGAAAATTGCCCTCACCCAGGCGGGTGAGGGCTGAAGACAGTTAACTCTCGCGATCAACGCGTTGAAACTCGATCACCCATACCCACGGGTTCACTTCCCAACTGGTGGCGCCATACTGCTTCTGCCACGCTTTACGATAGGCTTCTTTCGGCGATTCTGCGTTCATGTTCATCGTGAAGAAGTTATTCAGGAAGTGCGTATCTGTTTGTACGCCTTCAGCCATGATGTCATCTTCACTGATGTCCTGAATCTTTTCAGCACGTACCGAGGTAATCGCCAAATCAATACGGCTGGCCCAGCGCGGCATATGAATCGCCGTTTGCCAGCCAAACTGCTCGGCGTGCTCCACATCGTCATCCAACTGACCCAGTTCATTGCTGTCGGAACGATACTGACAGAAAGCCGGGCTACGGAACGGCAGTGGATCGCGTTCATATTCGGCGAGTTGCTCTTCTGGCACGATGGGGCCGCGCCAGGTTTCACGCACCCACAATCGGTCACCTGCCTGGCCAAACGGGCAGTGCGAGCTGACATCTGCCATCGACATCAATTTATAGCCATGCAAATGGTTGGCGCTAACGTCAAATGCATGCACGCCTTCGTGATGATCCTGGCCTGGGCCAAAAGCCTGGGTTTTCATAATGCGCCGGGTTTGCGTCTGCTGGCCAACCAGCAGGGCGCGGACCCGCTGTTCGGAAAAAAGAATCGGCCGTTCTTTCATTACGTACCTCATGTAGTGTTACTCACCCGGAAAACTTCGACGAATCACCCGCATCAGCAGATGTGAGAGTTAGCATAATGGGTTTGAATCAATTTGCTTAATAATTTGTCGCCTCAGTATCAGGCTATTCCTGCATATTCCGGTTTTAAAAATGGCGCTTAAGCAAAATACATGCTGGAAATGCCTTCTCAGGCGAGAGAAAACCAGAAATATCCCCTATACAGTACGTTATAACGGCCTGCATGGGAATCTTTTCAGATTTTCCCGTGAGCGTTTATCGCTTTTACCTTGTGATAGTTAGCATCATTAACTGGAATAATTCAAAAGCGTGAATACTGTTGATGGTGGAAATAGATTACGCCTGTTTAACAGAGTTATTTAACTGCAATGACGCTAAGGAAATGCTTAAAACGTGATCTCCGCTGGGAAAGCGACATTAACAGCGCTATAACAAGATCGGGATCGCATTTTTACGCTTTGCACATCCAGGAAGGATGTAAAAAAAGTGTCACGACCAGACCGCTATGATGTCCCCAGGAGCAGCACCCTGAATTGGCGGTGCTTTTATAACAGCAATAAGGAGAAGCACGATGTCACTCACCCGCTGGCAACAACGCTACGAGAACTGGCTGCAGCAAAACTGGCTGCACGATGATAAAGCCCATGATATCGCGCACCTGCGTCGTGTCTGGATGAGCGCCACGCGCATCATGCAGCACAGTGCAGCCGATCCTATGGTGGTCCTCACCGCCTGTTACTTCCATGACGTGGTTAACCTTCCCAAAAACCATCCAGAGCGCCATCTGGCTTCCACCTATGCGGCTGAAGAGACACGCCGAATTTTGCAGCAGGACTTTCCGGACTTCCCACAGGAATTGCTCGAGGGTGTCGCCCATGCTGTCCAGGCGCACAGTTTCAGCGCACGCATCACGCCACTGACATTGGAAGCAAAAATTGTTCAGGATGCCGATCGCCTCGAGTCTTTAGGTGCTATCGGCCTCGCACGCGTTTTCTACACGGCCGGGGTGTTGGGCCGTCCGCTGTTTGACAGTGAAGATCCATTAGGAAAAGAACGTGAATTAGACGATGTGAAATGGACGTTGGACCACTTCCAGAAGAAACTTTTACGCTTGCCCGAAACCATGCAAACCGAAGCGGGGCGCCTGCTGGCGGAGCATAATGCGGATTTCCTGGTGCACTATATGGCTAAGCTGTGCGCGGAATTGCAGGGCAATCTCACCAGCATTGATGAGTCTGTATTAAGGGATTTCAGCCCTATACACTCTTAATATTAAATTTTTATGACAGTCTGTTAACTTTCATCTTCTTCCGCTACGTTGTTGTAAATCAAAAGGGAGTATGAAGATGACCGAGACCGTTAACTTAACCATTAAAATTGACCCGGCTCTGAAAGAGCACATCAAACAGTTAGCCGCCGATAACCAAATCTCCATGAGTCAGGAGATCGTTAACCGCCTGCAGGCCAGTTTACATGCGGTTGAGCAACCGGCCGTCGATAGTCTGAATACCGAAGAAGCGGTCGCTGAACAGCTCTCCGCGTCTGAACTGAAGCAGGTACGTGCACTGCTGAAGAAAGGCAAAAAGAAAAAATAAGCGATATAAAAAACCCGTCATTGACGGGTTTTTTTATCTTTGTACTCAAGCGGCATCGACGCGGAATTGCTGTGCCCGCTGGGCGAGGCGATCAGAGAGTTCACGCAATTGCGTAGCCGAATTGACCTGATGGGCGTTGAGCGCTTCGTTTTGCTGTAGCTGATTACTCATCTCCACCACTTCGTGCGCAATTTTACTAACGCGGTGACTTTGCGCAGTGCTATTTTGCTGCAACTCATCGAGTTGCGTTACGACCCCCGACACCGCGCCGCTGATTTGTGTAAACAACACTTCCAGCGCTTTCACTTTGTCAAAACCATCATTCACATGCTGCTGAGTGTGCTGAATTAAACCATTAATCTGACGCGTTGATTCACCACTCTTTTGCGACAGCAGTCCCATCTCTTTGGCGACGACGGAGAAACTACGACCGTACGAACCGGCGTGGGCGGATTCAATCGCGGCATTCAACGACAGCAAACGGGTTTGCATCGACAGGCTATCCAGCATGCCGACAATTCCGGCGATATCACCCGAAGCTGTAACGATCTGCTGCATTTTAAGTTCCATGTTGTCGACTTCCGTGGCGCAGTTGCGCATCAGGGCATCGGCTGACTGCGCCTCCTGTGTGGCCTGCTGCGAGAACTGCGCACCAATTTCGACCTCTTCAGACACGCGATGTAAACGCTGTGACAAATGGTGGAAGCTGGCATTCTGCGCCTGATGTTGTTGCATGACTTGTTCGTTATGCTGCTGCATATCTTCTGCACCGGCCGCCACGCTGACCGCAACAGTATTAATGTCACTGACAATCTGCTGCAGACCGAAGCGCATCGACTCGATCGACTGAAACAGCTGGCGCGTCTCCAGGCACTGGCGACGCGGCGTGTCATGGCTCGGTACCAGGTCACCTGTGGCAATCTGTTCCAGCTGTCGGTTGGCGCGTCGTAGCGGCAATAGCACGCCGCGCATCAGCAGGCTGGAGGCCAGCACCAGTAGCGCCATCAAAATGGCACTAACGATCAGCGACATATTGCGACTCTGCTTTAGCGTACTGAGGGTATTTTGATTCACGCTGCTCAACTGATGGTTGGCTTGTTCAATCTCGCTGAACCAGGCATCGTTAAACTGCTGCTGGAATGCCTGCATCGGCACCATAAAGAAGGCATTGATGTCATTGGCCGCTAACCCTTTCAACTGCTCTTGCAAACCTTCCGCTAACATTGCAAAGCCCTGAGCCAGCGGGCTGTCCGCTTTAGCATGGTAGGCGGTGAACAGTACCTGGGCTTTTTTTAACGAATCATCAGAGGCGGCCGCCAGACTTTTCCAGCTATCGACTGAGCCACTTTGCTGATCCTGCATTAAATAGATACCGGCACGGTGGCTGTTATCACTGGCGGTGAGCAACTCGATACGTGCTTTATCCAGCAGGGCCAATCTTTCCCGCAGTTGATTGGCTTGCTGGAGTGAAATTTGCGTCTGATTAACGTAATCACTGAGCAGCAGTACGCCCGCGAACTGCAGTAAACAAAACAGCACGATAAACAGCAAAAACTGGCTGCGCAGGCTGGTCAGCCAAAGCGGCATACGCCAGGTAAGACGAGTACGTAAACGCAGCGGTAACGAGATTACAGAAAGGAGTGACATCTAACGCCCCCAAAAATAAAAAGGAGTATTGGGAGCGGGCGCGACAGTTCGGTGACAGCGGACGCGATTCAGCGCAAAACAGCATAATGCGCGTCCCTAAAGGAAATTATGGCCCCGTGGCGCTAAGCGTTTTGGCTAAGATGCTGTTCGATAAGTGGCGAAAGTAGCTTTGCCACAGCAGCAAAAACCGGGACTACCACGGAGTTGCCAAATTGCTTATAAGCCTGGGTATCCGAGACCGGAATACGGAACTGGCTTTGCCCCGGCGCCTCAAACCCCATCAGTCGGGCGCATTCGCGCGGTGTTAACCGACGCGGACGCAGAGCCATATTGCTGGCGTGCTGGAAATCCGCTTCACCTTGCGCCTGATCCCAGCCGCGATCAATCAGGATTTCAGAACCGTCTTTATAGTAGCGCGCTGACAGGGTGCGTACGCATACGTTGGGATTACGGGGATCGTTAAGACCAAAGCCGAAGCCATTACCTTTGGCCTTGTGCTTTTTGGCGTATTGATAGAGATAGTTCCACAGTGTCGGTGACAGGGTGTACTTCGCGTCCGGTGTCGGCTCAAGCAAACTCTGCAGCGTGGGTACCTGCTGCGGATAGTGTTGAGAGAGCGCGCGCAGTGAAAAGCCGTCGCTCAATCCGGTGTCACGACGAATACCCACCAGCACAATACGTTCGCGATGTTGCGGCAGAAAATGGCGCGCATCTACCACTTTTGCATCCGGTGTCGCGCTGTCGGCGGCATCGGCAACGTCGTATCCGAGTTCGTCCAGCGTCGCCATGATGATGGCAAAGGTGCGTCCTTTGTCGTGGCTCTTGAGGTTTTTCACGTTCTCCAATACGAAGAACGGTGGCTTTTTGGCAGCCAAAATCCGCGCCACATCAAAGAACAAGGTGCCTTGTGCTTCACACTCGAAACCGTGTGCACGGCCTAACGCATTTTTTTTGCTGACGCCGGCCAGTGAAAACGGCTGGCAGGGAAAGCCCGCCAGTAGCACCTGATGGTCCGGGATGGTTTGGTCGATATGCTGATAAATCGCCTGCTCGTCAGCGAGTCCTGCGGGCTGCGTCACCAATCGGATATCACTGTTGAACTGGTGTCGTTGCGGATCGCTATAGTGATTGGCTTTATACGTGCGTACCGCTTCTTTATTCCATTCACTGGTGAACACGCACTGGCCGCCAATCTGTTCAAAGCCGCGGCGAATCCCACCGATACCGGCAAACAGGTCGACAAATTGAAATTTAGGCGCGGCGTAATGTGCAGGGCGCGAAGGCAGTAACGCTTGCAGGCTGCTGACTTCACGGCTGGAAAGCGCAGGCACGCTGCTTTTGCCCTGACGAATGCGATTCAGACGCGGCACGCTCCAGTCGCATCCCCCCGCTTCGGTTAAGGTGTGCACCACATCGCGTGCGGCATAGATATCGAGAACCTGCAATAACAGCGATGTGGCGTCATCCGAAGGGGCAGAAAATGAGGGGGGTGAAACCGTCGCGGCGGGATCGATAGCAAGCATGCGTTTTTCCTTAACAGTGAAGCCGCTATGCTATCACTCCTCGCGCCTTCACACACTTGTTGCGCGTGCCTTTCGCTTTTACGCCAAACCGCTAAAGTTGAAAGAGCCTCATTAAAAAGGAGACGCCATGGTCGACGTCCACTCGCAAGCCATTCGCAGCAAAAATATGCGCGCCATTCGCAATCAGGACACGGCGATAGAGCAGCGTATCGCGTTGATTTTAAAAGATCGTGGCTTTAGCTATCGTGTGCAGGATAAAGCGTTGCCGGGTCGGCCTGACTTTGTCCTGCCACAGGAACGAGCGATTATCTTTGTCCATGGCTGTTTCTGGCATCGTCATCACTGCTATTTATTCAAGATGCCTGCGACGCGCACCGAGTTCTGGAATGGCAAAATTAACAGCAATGTTGAACGTGACCGCCGTTATATCGGCCAATTACAACAAAGCGGCTGGAAAGTGCTGATTGTCTGGGAATGCGCGCTGCGCGGTAAATTGCGCCTTGAAGATGAGGCGCTGATTGAACGACTGGAAGAGTGGCTGCTGGCCGCTATGCACAGTGGCGAAATCGATCATCAAGGCTTGCATCACTATCGCGTTGAATAGCGTGTGATTGTTGCTTTTAGCCGCCATAACGGTTTAGATCTTCTCTTTCTCTGGGACGCGGAATCGAGCCATGAGCAGCATCAAACTGACTGTCAAACGCCTGTATCAACTCCATGATGAGCGGATGGTGAACACCCACGCAACGGCACGCATTTATTTGGGCGAGCAACTGGTGACCACCGAGGAGATCAGCGGAATGACGGAAAGTCCGGTGAGCAAATATGTGCACGCTGGCGATCTGGCCGGGCAAACACTTCGCGTCGAATGGGACTGTGCGGGCATCGCTGATATGTCAGTGACGGCGGTTGAGCGATGCCCCTGTTGTCAGGATCACGAACCGGAATAAGGATAACTATTTTGGCAGGAACAAGTTTACTCACGCTTCTGGACGACATTGCAACGCTGCTTGATGATATTTCAGTGATGGGCAAGGTCGCGGCAAAGAAGACCGCTGGCGTATTGGGGGATGATCTCTCACTCAATGCGCAGCAGGTCACCGGCGTAAAAGCCAACCGTGAATTACCCGTGGTCTGGAGCGTAGCGAAAGGCTCTTTTCTCAATAAATTAATCCTGGTACCGCTGGCGCTGATTATCTCGGCGTTTGCGCCCTGGCTTATTACACCGCTGTTGATGCTGGGCGGCGCTTACCTTTGCTATGAAGGCGTGGAAAAGGTGCTGCATAGCCTGAATCACGATAAAGCAGAAAGCAGCCCGGAGGCGCGTCAACAGCGTCTGGACAAGCTGGCGCAGCAGGATCCGCGTCAGTTCGAAAAAGATAAAGTGAAAGGCGCTGTACGCACCGATTTTATTCTTTCAGCGGAAATTGTGGCGATTACCTTAGGGATTGTCTCTGAAGCACCGCTGCTGAATCAGGTACTGATTCTGGCGGGGATCGCGATTCTGGTCACGATTGGCGTTTACGGCATCGTGGCGATGATCGTGAAAATCGACGACCTCGGGTACTGGCTGCGGGAAAAATCCTCCACGCTGGCGCAGGCGATCGGCAGTGCGCTATTAGCCCTGGCGCCCTGGCTGATGAAGGTGTTATCGGTGGTGGGTACGGTAGCGATGTTTCTGGTCGGTGGCGGCATCATTGTGCACGGTATTGCCCCGTTACATCATGCCATCAGTGAGTACAGCAGCGGCTTCCATGGCGTTATCTCCGCCTTGCTGAGCAACGGTGCCAATCTGGTACTCGGCTTTATCATTGGGTCGATCGTGCTGTTGGCGGTAAATCTGGTTGCGAAAGTGCGCGGTAAATCGGTATAAAGCGCAGGAATTTATCAATCACGGGTCAGGAGAACGATGATGAACGACGATATGTTTGAATTTGATATCGATGCACAGCTGGAACAGGCTGAAGCGAAAGCGGCTGAAAAGGCCAATGAAGTCCCGGCTGATATCAGTGATGAAGCAGACTGTGAAGGTTGCAAAATCTGATTTTCCCACCCGGGAAAGCATTCAAAGCCGATAATAATTTTTATCGGCTTTTTTTATAAACAACATTTTACACTGCTTATTCCGATTTCGTCACAGTAATAACATTATCCTATAGGCACAAATGGGGTTCAGCTGCTATAACTTTATTCGTTCATTCAACGGAAAAAGGGAGGGCGCGGTATGACCTTTGCGATCAGTGACGAAGTTCAGCATAAAGAGGGCGGACCCACGATGGTGGTGACCGGCTATGCCAGCGGAATGGTAGAGTGTCGTTGGTATGATGGCTACAGCGTGCGCCGTGAGGCGTTCCGTAGTGACGAACTGAGTCACTTATCCGGAGCGCGCCAGCTGGCCAGCTAAGCGTGTGCGGGACGGTGATGCCGTCCCGTTGCGTTTTTTACCTATTTGATTTTCCTTTGATCCCTGCCTGTACGACTTTTCTCCTGCTGACTACACTTTTCGCATCCGCCCTTTACCGAATAACTGTCGCCCATGCCCACTACGCCTTTGACGCCACGCACTGGTAATCCTTTTTTACCGGTGCATCTCTGCTTTCTGGCGGTCTTTTTGTTCTCTGCTTTTCTCACCGTGCATGAAGCGATTGAACTGAAAAATAACTATGAAGCGCGACAGCGCGCACAGCTGGCTGAAATCCAGAAAAGCCTCGACAGTCAGTTTCAGGAAAGTATCGATGAGCTGATGTTTTACGAGAAAATGCTCAACTATGCATTGATGCATCCGCTCGATTCGAGCCAAACGCGCGAAGCCATTACCCGCTTTGAGCAGCTGCGCCAGCAAACCACCTGGCAATTAAAGTTGGCCAGCCTGCGCAGTATGCCGCTCAATGGCGTGAGTGACAGTTGGCTGGCGCGTGATCCCTTGCTGCTGCGAAAAAACGATCAATTGATTGCAGAACTGCGCGCTGCAATGGAATTCAGCTTTATCATGCAGTTCAGCGATCCCGCACAGGATTTTCACTCACGCTTTTGGTATATCTCGCGCGCCGGTTTCTTTATTAGCTCACGTCCGCCGCAAAGCCCGCAAGAGCTGGAAGAGAGTTATAGCACCATGACGCAACGTCCCTATTTTCGCGACCAGGCACCCAATAATCCGTCGCATGCCAGGTTGCGCTGGACGGAAGCCTATCAGGGTGAATTCAACGAAGGCTGATGATGACGGTAAGCACGCCGATCATCAGTAATGGTTATTGGTATGGTGTGCTGTCAATGGATTTCACCCAGTCACGCATCCATGCGTTGATGGCCGAAGCACGACACAGCTTGCTGCAAGGCAAGCTGCTGATAGTGGACCGCTCGCTGAAAGAAATCACCCGCTTGCATGCACCCAACGATGAGCCGCTGACGCCTGAACAGCAGGCGCGTCTGGAGAGCCGAATCCGGCAACTCCCCGGTGGTGTCATGCGCCTTGGCACTCAGTTTGCCAGTTGGAGCAAATTAAAGAATGTGGACGCGTATATCGTTAATATTCAGAGCCTGAGGCAGGGGATGTCACAGGAGCTGGGCCGCGTTTCACTCTTCTTACTCAGCATGTGGCTGCTGTTTGTTCTGCTGCTGCTGGTGGCGCATCAGGTCATTATTCGTCTGGTACGTCGTATGGACGATCTTTCCGCCAAACTCACCTGGCGCGCCAATTACGACGGTATGACGCGACTACTCAACCGTAATACGTTTTTTGAACAGTTTGTCGCGATCTCTGCCCACAGTCAGCAGCAGCAAACGCCGCTTGCGGTGATTCAGCTGGATGTCGATCACTTCAAGAAAGTGAACGATACCTGGGGCCATGCGGCGGGCGATCAGGCGTTGATCAGAGTGGCAGGCGTGATTAGCCATACGCTGCGCAAATATGATGTGGCGGGTCGTATTGGTGGAGAGGAGTTTTGCATCGTGCTGCCGGAAACCACGCTGGCGGATGCGATTGCCGTCGCTGAGCGCATCCGTACGCGTTTAGCGGCAAAAACCATTCTGGTCAATTGTAATTCGACGTTCAACATCACCCTGTCAGCTGGCGTGACCGGCAGTGAGGAGCAAGGCGATTATGATGCGGAGAGCCTGCAAGCCACCGCCGATCGCCGCCTGTATCTGGCGAAAACCGGCGGTCGCAACCGCGTGGTAGCGGAAGATTAAACTTTGCCTTCGTTATCCTCTTCCACTGCCTGATAAATCCGCTGCAGGATATCCGGGAAAGCCGATTGCACGCGGCTCCAGCTGGGAATGAAAGGTTTCTCATTAGGCCGCTCAATAAAGGATTGTCCGGCATCGAGTATCGCCTGAGTGAACATCTCGACCGCCGCTTCCTCAATATGCTGATCAAACTTTAGGCCATTCATTGTCGCTTCGTGGTTGTAAATCTCCATCATATCCAGCGCGTTGCGATAATAAGTGGCTTTGAGCACGCGGAACGAATCACTGGTGAGCGGCACGCCCATGGTCGCCAGCTTGCGCAGCAGCGATTGCACAATATCATTGCTCATACGTTTCAGGCCGCCGGTGCCATCCTCTTCTGCCAGCGGCTGATGTTTGTGATCGTAGTTATTGGCAATCTCCACCTGACAGGTTTGTCGCGTGGTGTAGTTGCGGTAAATCTCCGATAGCACGCCAATTTCCAGCCCCCAGTCGCCAGGAATTTTGATGCCGTTCAGCACATGGGTGCGCATGGCGAATTCGCCGGAAAGTGGGTAGCGGAAGCTGGTGAGGTAATCCAGATACTCAGAATGGCCATACACTTTTTGTAGCGAACGCAGCAACGGGCCTACCAGCAAGCGACCCACGCGGCCATTCAGTTTGCCGTCCGCAACGCGCGCATAGAACCCCTTACAAAATTCGTATTGAAACGAGGGGTTGGCGAGCGGGTAGAGTAAGCGCGCCAGCATGCTGCGCTCATAGGTGACGATATCGCAGTCATGCAGCGCCACGCACTGGGTGCGATCCGAGGCGAGCGTATACCCGGTGCAGAACCACACGTTACGCCCTTTGCCCGGCTGGCTCGGCGACAACCCTTCTTTATCCAGTTCAGCATCCAGTGCTTTCAATCGCGGGCCATCATTCCACAGGATGCGATGGCGTTGTGGCAAACGAGAAAAGAACTCAAGAGCAAAGAGAAACTGGCCGCGGTCAGCGCGGTCGAGGCCAATCACAATCTCATCCAGATAAGGCACTTTAGCCAGCTCATTGACGATGTTATCCAGCGCCGGACCCTCCAGTTCTGAGAACAGGGAGGGCAGAATCAGCCCCATTTTGCGTTTGCGCGCGAAACGTACCATTTCTTTTTCCAGCGATTCAACGCTGCGTTGGGTGAGATTATGAAAGTTAGTAATGACACCATTTTGGTAAAAATCACTCATTTTCTCATCCTTAGGTCAGAGGGTTATTCGGGTTGCGCGAGAAAATAGTCCAGCCCTTCACGCCAGCCCTGCGGGCCGACATGCGCGGTGTGATAGACATTCTGTTGATCGCGCCGTGAGAGGATCACCGGGGTTTTACTGAATCCTTTAATCACCACGGCATAATCCACCTGCTCCAGCATCGGCACATCATTGGGGCCATCGCCGAGGCCGATGGTGGTGCGCTTCTCCCCGGTGCGTTGTTCGAGATGCTGCTGGAGCTGATGCAGTGCAATGCCTTTACCGCAGCCCGCTGGCATCACATGCCAGAATCGTCCTCCCTGGGTGAGCGCCAGGTTGTGTTCCGCCAGCGCCGCGCGAAAATCATCCAGCTTTTCGCCATCATCGCGCCAAAGTATGACTTCTGAAGCATCGCGCAAGCGGCTCTGGCTGGCTTCGGCCAGGGTTAATCCGGTGAAGCGGGCCACGTCCGCATCACTGAAGTCGTGAAAACCGGTGAAACGGAAGGTGGGTTGCAGTGTTTTCAATGATCGGCACAGCGCAAGATAGTTTTCGCCCGGTTCCTCCGCTGCAATCTGCTCGCCATTAAAAGCGATAAACGCCCCGTTTTCAGCGATGAAAGGGGTACCGGAAAGACCCAGGCGTTTCTGTAAGGGGATCATTTCAGCGGCCGTTTTACTGGAACAAAACACCACGGGAATCGCCTGCTGTTTGAGGCGCTGCAACCATTCACTGGCGGCATCCCAGTTGTAATCATGATGATCTAACAGCGAGCCATCGAGATCGGTCACAATCATCAGCGACGAGTTAAGTCTGAGCATCAACACACTCCTTACGCCAGGCGCGTCCGTAAAGCAGAGAGTAATCAGTATAATAGCGTTATGACGATCACACTTTTATGCGAGTGGTTCACGTCAACTTCCAGGATAAATCTTAAATCAACAGGGTGACGATTAGGGACGTGCACACATTGCGCATAAAAGAAACACAGTAGGCACACGGTGTTTTCGGTAACAAATGGGGAAGGTCATGCTTTTTTGTTCGTTTTACACGCAAGATTGGGACTTGTCTTGTGTTGACTAAAGCGTAGTCTGAGTCAGGTGTTAAGAATTTCCTAGTGTAACGAATTTACTGAATTATTTTACCCGGCCATCCCGCCGGGTATTTTTTTTTGAAATCGATTTCAACGGTTAACTTCAGTGATCGAGAAGTCACGGATATCGAGTTCAAATGCCTCAGCCAGTTCGATATAAGAGTCATAGGCTTCACCATTCACTTTCACCCGGTGAGCGTGTTCCGCTTCCATGAACTCTTTAACCTCGCCTGAGGTTTTCTTCTGAATCGCTTCCAGCAATGCTTCAACGTCAATGTTCACTTCGCGCTGCACGTTGTCACTGTACTCTTTTGCGGTTGTCATAGTCGGCCTCCCAGAGGCGATGAGATTCTTTATCAGTATAGACAACGGGGAGAATGGGCAGGAAAGGGCGGATTTCAGGCAAAAAAAAGCCCGCGCTGCGCGGGCAAAAATCCTTGTTACTTTTAGGTTGACTGCGCCTTTGGGGTTGGTGCAGTACGAAGAAGTGTACGGGCTGCCCGCGTCAGAAGTCTCTCTGCGTACTGTTAAGAAAGTGAAAAGCCGCGTTCTGACAGAACTTTACCCACCTGTCATCTCATTAATCGAATCAGCGGCTATGCTTAGAGCTTGACGATAAATAAGTGATATCAGGGAGTTAGTATGGATTTTATTCGAATTGTAATTGCGATTTTACTGCCACCGCTGGGTGTATTTCTGCAGGTGGGCTTTGGCGGCGCCTTCTGGCTGAATATCCTGCTCACGTTGTGCGGGTATATCCCGGGCATTGTGCATGCCGTGTGGGTAATCGCCCGACGCTGATCCGGATCAGGCAGCCGCCATTTTCTTCCGTTACACTGTATTCAGGACAATATCTGGAGAGTAATCAATGCAGGTGAATGACCGCGTAACGGTAAAAACCGATGGCGGCCCACGTCGCGTGGGTACGGTACTGGCAGTTGAAGGCTTTAACGAAGGGACCATGTATCTGGTGGCGCTGGAGGATTATCCGCTGGGGATTTGGTTCTTTAATGAAAGCGACCATGCGGAAGGGGTATTTGTTGAGCCCTACGAGGAAGCTTAAGACTGCGTAAAAAAATCAGGTGCACATAAGGTGCACCTGATGCGTATCACCCCCTGCCATCAATATCGGCGAGAGGGTTTAGAACGTTTCCCAGTTGTCATTGCTGTTCGCCGCTGCCAATGCTGGACGCGGTGTCAGCGTAGGGGACTTCAGGGTGGCTGATGAAGGCGCCATCACCCGCGATGCGGGCGAATCGTTAAGTTTAAATGCCGCAACGGCCTGCGTCAGACGACCCGCCTGATCTTCCAGCGAGGCTGCCGCTGAAGAGGCTTCTTCCACCAGCGAGGCGTTCTGCTGGGTCACGTTGTCCATCTCGGTAACCGCCAGGCTCACCTGCTGAATGCCACGGCTCTGCTCATCGGAGGCGGCGGCAATTTCCGACATAATATCGGTTACACGACGCACCGCCTCGACGATCTCACCCATGGTCGAGCCGGCTTCACCTACCTGATGTGAACCGTTATTAATCAGGTCAACCGACTCGGCAATCAGCGATTCAATCTCTTTCGCGGCCTGGGCACTGCGCTGGGCCAGATTGCGCACTTCGCTCGCCACGACAGCGAAACCACGCCCTTGCTCACCAGCACGCGCTGCTTCTACCGCCGCGTTCAGCGCCAGGATATTGGTCTGGAAGGCGATACTGTTAATGACGTTGGTGATCTCAGCAATTTTCTTCGAGCTGCCAGAGATATTGTTCATGGTTTTCACTACGCCATGCACCAACTCGCCACCGCTACGGGCTTTACCGGAAGCATCCGCAGCCAGTTGACTGGCATGGTGGGCGTTCTCCGCATTTTGCTTCACGGTCGCGGTGAGCTGTTCCATGCTGGCAGCAGTTTGCTCCAGCGCAGAAGCCTGCTCTTCAGTGCGTGAGGACAAATCGGTGTTACCGGCGGAAATCTCGCTTGATCCTTGATAGATCGCAACCGCGCCTTCGCGGACGGTGCCGACGGTACGCACCAGTGCGGCCTGCATCAGTTGCAGATTATGCAACAGGCTGCCGATCTCGCTACGGCCATACGCTTGTTCCGGTGCGGTCAGATCGCCCTGAGCAATGCGCCCGATGCGCTCAACCGACTGACGCAGTGGACTGATCACTACACGGCGCAGGAAGACGAAGGTGAGGAGCACCAATAGCAGTGCAGCAGCAAAGGCCACAGCCATGGCAATAAAGCCGACGCGGGACTGGTGCGCTGCTTCCGCGTTGATCGCTTCGGCACGGTCAGTACGAATTTTTATCGCTTTCAGTAATACCGCGTTATACGCATCATCCAACTTGCGTGTCACGTCGGTTTCCTGCGCCACGATCCCTTCGAAGCTGCCTTGCTTAGCCGACTCAATCATCGGCTTTAATCCCTTATCGATATAGTCATTAAATGACGCGGTGAGTGGCGCATCCAGCGCGATATCTTCTGGCGTTTTCGCCTTACGGTCCATATAGATTTTAAAACCGTCACGCGCTTGCTTGATGCGTGTCTCGGTGCGTGCCAGATCGGCACGATAGCCGTCCATTTCCCCAATACGGGCTGCGGCGCCGGATTGCAGCACGTTCAGGCGAGCGGTACGCAGATGGTTCGAGCTATTAGAGATGCCCATACGGATTTGAATTTCATCCGTCGCATCGTTGAGGGAATTATTACTCTGGATTAAAAAATAGCTGGCGAGGCCGATACACAGGGCAAAAAGTAGCAGAATGCCACCAAAGATCATGCTGAAAAGAGGCATCAGGCGCAGGTTCTGCCAGATGCTGAGCTTATATTGCTCATCAATCGATGCTGTTTTCATATCCTTGCTCTCATTTTGGGTAGGTGTTCTGAGAACAAGCATCGGCAGTTCAGGCCAAAGGATTAGGGGGCGAAGTGAGACCTGGCTCGCAGATCCAGGCAAAACGACAAAGGGCCAATCTGCGGATTGGCCCTTTGTCGGCTACGGCTATTTACTCAAACTGTTCACATGCAGGACTATCGCACGTTGACATAAATACCGGAGGTCACGTTATCGGTCAGTCGCACCACATGATAAATAACCTGTTTATTATGTGTCTTAATTTTGCGTTTTATATTACCTTTGTGTGACGATACCGTTTTGGCTTTAATTTGCATCTTGTCTGAAATTTGAATGGTGTCATGACCTGACATCCACATTTTCAGCATATTTGACTCAGTCTGACTTAATGTCAGTGGGTGAATATCCAGGCCTGCTGAAATACGCGGGGTTGCGCTGAGTTTCTTTTGCAGGTAAGTGCCAAGCAGTGAGTCCAGAGTCGAAGTTTTCACCGATTTTGATGTAATAATCAAGTTCTTACGAACGTAGAGGTATTCCTCAAAATGGATGTTCGAGATCGCCATAAAGATAAAAAATAGCGTATCTGGATGCTGCATAATAATGGCGCGAATACGATCGCTGGAATCAGCTTCATGAATAAAACATTCTTCATTAATAAAGACGACACCAGGTTTAAGCTGTTCACATCTTTGTTGCAATTGTTCAATATCAGAGACCGGAGTAATATTTTTCTTTTTAACTCCTTTGGCCGACATATAGTCTGATAATCCCAGGCGTGTGTAGTTACATGAATCCATAATAATCGTTGGCATTATAGCGACCCTCACCAATTTGTTATCCGTTTAAATCAACGATGAATACGCGTTTGCGGTACGAGAGAGATTTCCAAAGACACTTTTTTATTCTGCTCGGCAGATTGGCGAATGATATCCGTGCGCCATCATGACTCTATCCCTGAACCCTTCTGCGAAGTTTTTTGTGTTACTTCCACGTCACTCTTGTCCCCGCGATAGTGGGAATCGCCGGGAGTTTGCATTAAGTGTGTAATTCGCTCTGTTTTTGAGAGCCCTGTCACTATCGCGCAAGTCACAGACAAATCTGATAGGACAATTCTTAAAAACATTTGAATCGCGAAAGTGTGACGTTTCAGCGAGTGTTGACAATGCCGGAAAAAAGGGATTTAGACAAGAAAAATCGCTGTAAAATTTTTTTTGTTTAAAAACAGCCCTTTGAGCATTTATTCAACCAATTCACAAGGTTTATCGCCTTAGGAATCGTCTGACTAAAATACGCGAAGCGCCGTTTAATAAGAATAATTTTCACCTGAAATGCGCATTTATCAGAATAACCTCAGTTGATTTCTGAGAAATATGGTTCGAAAAATGCGCAGATTGATTTTGAATACTTAACTATCGCATAAGAACTTCTACAGAATCGTTAATTATCGTGCGCGGGAGAGTTCTGAGACAAACTGCGCGAGTAAATCAAAGACTTCGCCGAAGAGATGTTCGCAGAAGGGGGCGAGCAGCGGCATCATCATACCCAGGCTGAGGATCCCCACCGTTAAGGTAATCGGAAAGCCAATCGCGAAAACCGACAGTTGTGGTGAAACACGGTTTAACAAACCTAGTGCCATGTTTAGCGTGAGCAATAAAACAATTAAGGGTAGCGCTAACATCATCCCATTAAGGAAAATTAACCCGGCGGACTTCACCAGCGCCATAAAAGCATTGGCGTTGAGGGGTTGATCGTTAATCGGCAGGGTATGAAAACTGTCCACCAGCAGCGAAATCAGCCACAGGTGTCCGTTGAAGGTCAGAAACAGCAGCATCGCCAGCATATCGAGAAAACGCGCCAGCACCGGCATGTTAAGGCGGCTGCCAGGATCAAAGAAGGTGGCAAAGGATAAGCCCATCTGTAAACCCACGACTTCACCGGCCATACGCACCGCGGCAAACGCCAGTTGCATCGTCAGGCCAATCCCTACACCAATCAATAATTGCTGTAACAGGATCCAAAAACCGGCGGGGGTAAATAACGTGACTTCAACCGGGGGCAAAACAGGAATGACGATCCAGGTCGTCAAAACTGCGAGGCCCACTTTCACGCGCTTGGGAATGGATTTCTCACTCAGCACCGGCGCACTGGCGAAGAGTGCCAGCAAACGCACCATCGGCCAGAAAAATTGCGCGACCCAATGGACCAGCTGGCTGCTATCGAGATTAATCATCAGCCGATGATATAAGGCAAGTTGGTCAACAGATTACGCATGTAATCCAGTATCAGGTTCAGCATCCACGGACCGGCAATCACCGCGGTGGCGGCAACGGCAAGGATCTTAGGAATAAAGGAGAGTGTCTGTTCGTTGACCTGCGTGGCCGCCTGTAACAGACTGATGATCAGACCGCTGACCAGTGCCGCCAGCAACAGCGGGGCGGCGAGCATCAGGGCAATTCGCATTGCTTCCTGGCCGATGACCATAACCGATTCGGGTGTCATGCTGCGCTCCTGGCGTTATATGCTGCGGCTGTGAGGCCGACCGGATTGAGAGTTGCCATCGACTTTTCTCTGCGCCGCTAGGAGTAGAAACTTTGTGCCAGTGAACCCACCAGCAGCTGCCAGCCATCCACCAACACAAATAACATCAGCTTGAATGGCAGAGAAATGGTCGCCGGCGGCACCATCATCATCCCCAACGCCATCAACACGCTGGCAACCACCAGGTCGATGATCAGGAACGGGATAAATACAGTAAAGCCAATCTGGAAAGCGGTTTTCAGTTCACTGGTGACGTAAGCCGGCAGCAAAATGCGCATCGGCACGGCTTCCGGGCCTTGAATCGGCGCGGTGTTGGCAAGACGAGCAAACAGCGCTAAATCGGCTTCACGTGTTTGGCGCAGCATAAACTCACGCAGCGGCTGAGCGCCTTTGTCGATCGCTACATCCATGCTGATTTTGTCCTGGCTGAACGGCAAATAGGCATCGCTGTAAATCTTGTCGAAGGTCGGCGCCATAATAAAGAAGGTTAAAAACAGCGCAAGGCCAAGCAAAACCTGATTGGGTGGCGCAGAAGGCGTGCCTAAGGCGTTACGCAGCAAGCCAAAAACAATGATGATGCGCGTGAAGCTGGTCATCATCAGCAAAATGGCCGGAATAAAGGTCAGCGAGGTGATAAACACCAGCGTCTGCACCGGCAGTGACCAGCTCTGGCCGCCATTCGCCAGAGGCTGGCTGACCAGTCCTGGCAATTGCGCATGGGCAACCGGTGCCAGCAACAGCAGTGGCAAAAGGGGAAGCAATCGACGCATCATTGGGGTTTTCCGGGACGTTTAACCAGGTTCTGCAACAGCTGACGAAAATCCTGCGGCGCCACGGTTTTGCTCACCAACTCTTCAGGTGGCAGCGGCGGCAGTGAATGCAGATGGGTAATTTGCTGGGCGGTGACGCCCAGCACTAAACGCGCATCGGCGGTATCAACAATCACTACCCGCTCCTGACGACCCACCTGCACGCTGGCGCTGATTTTTAGCGCCTGAGTGTTAACGGTTTTGGGCGCAAAGCCAAGGCGTTTTGCCAGCCAGCCACAGGCCAGAATCAGCAGAACAATCACTGCCAGCACGCTGCTGACTTGTCCAATCACCGAACCGGTAGAGACCACCGGCTGGCTATGAACAGGCTGGCCAATTTGCGCGTTCTTTAACATGCTTAACGGCTCAGACGACGCATACGTTCAGATGGCGTAATAATGTCGGTGATACGCACGCCATATTTGTCGTTCACGACCACGACTTCGCCCTGCGCAATCAGGTAGCCGTTGATCAGAATATCCAGGGGTTCACCCGCCAGGCCATCCAATGCCACCACGGAACCCTGCGTCAGGCGCAACAGTTCTTTGATGGTCATCTTGGTGCGACCCAGTTCCACGGTGAGTTTGACCGGAATATCCATAATCAGATCGATGTCTTGCAGCGAGCCACTGGCGCCGTTGCTCTCAAACGATTTGAAAACGTTCTCTGTTGGATCAGGCGTGCTGGTGGTTGCCTGCTCGTTCATTGCCTCAGCCCACAGGTCGTCCGCAGAAATATCATCGGACGGTTTTTTGCTGTCACTCATCGGGCTGTTCCTCGTTCAGCGAATTCAAAATCGGGTTAATCAGGTGTTCAACACGCAGCGCGTACTGGCCATTCATGGTGCCATATTGGCTGGTCAGCACGGGTACGCCATCGACGTGAGCAATGATGCGGTCCGGCTTCTCAATGGGCAGGACGTCACCAGGTTTCAATTGCAAAATACGTGACAGGCGCATGGATGTTTCCGCGAAGTGGGCAATCAGCTCCAGCTCCGAGTGCTGCACCTGTTTCACCAGATTGTCGCGCCAGTGCGTATCTTCCTGACGGGAGTTTTCCAGTGGTGGATTGACCAGCAGCTCGCGCAGCGGCTCAATCATTGAAAACGGAATACAGATATTAAATTCACCCACCAGGTTACCAATCTCTACCTGGAACGGAGTGTTGACGACGATATCGTTCGGTGAAGTGGTGATGTTGGTAAATTTCACCTGCATTTCCGAACGGACGTACTCAACATCCAGCGGGTAAATCGCTTTCCAGGCATCGCTGTAACCATCCAGCGCCAGCTTCAGCATGCGGCGGATGACGCGTTGCTCGGTATGGGTAAACTCACGGCCTTCCACTTTGGTCGGGAAACGGCCATCACCACCAAACAGGTTATCTACGGCGATAAACACCAGACTCGGTGAAAATACCACCAGCGCAGTACCGCGCAGCGGTTTCAGGTGGATCAGGTTCAGGTTGGTTGGCACCGGTAAATTGCGGGCAAACTCATGGTAAGGCTGAATCTTGATCGCACCGACACTGATATCCGGGCTACGGCGCAGCAGGTTAAACAGCGCCATACGAAAATGACGGGCAAAACGCTCGTTAATGATCTCCAGCGCCTGCAGACGCTCGCGCACCACGCGACGCTGGGTATTGGGATCATAGGGACGGATATCGCCATCGGTCCCTTTGGAACTGTTCTCTACTTCCGCGCTGTCACTGTCGCCATTAAGCAGCGCGTCAATCTCAGCCTGGGAGAGAATGCTATCGCCCATTAAATCACCTCAAAATGAAGGCGGTAAACAGCACGTCACTGACCACCTGTGGCGGTTGCGTTTTTACCAGCGGTGGCGCCAATGCCTGTTTGATCTGCTCAACCAGGGCCTGCTTACCTTGTTCGGTGGCAAGCTGAGCGGCACTTTGACGTGAGAGCAGCAGCAATAAACGGCTGCGCACCTCAGGCAGGTAATCATTCAACCGACGACGGGTATCCTCATCGGGCAGACGCAGGGTAAATCCTACGTACAACACACGGTCGGGATCGTTGTCAGGATTGACCAGGTTAACCGTAAACGTATCCATTGCAAAAAATACAGGGGCGGCCGGTGGCTCAACTTTCGCCGCTTCCGGTTTGTCATCCCCGTGTTTATTCATCATTCGCCAGACTGCATAGCCTGCCACGCTGCAAGCGGCCAGCGTTACAATCAGTAACACCGGTATTAGTAGTGAACGTTTGCGGCCTTTAGCTTTCGCGTTATCAGACATGTTTGCAGTTACTTCCTGTGAATTATGGGCAAGCCTCTCGGCTCGCCTGGACAGATTATCCCGCGTCTTAAGTCAAACAATGGGAAGAAAAGACGCGGGTTTTACGCTTACCTTCAGCGTTTAGCCGCTGTCAGGCAAAGATATCGACAGCGCCGTTACCTGTCGCGCGCGCCTGGAGGGCTGCCGGGACGGCAATAGGCGTTATCTCGTTTTCACTGTCCTGGGAGAGGGTAAAGCTGCCGTACTGGCCATCACGGCGTCCTTCCTGCTGGCCCTGATAATTCTGGCTTTGTGCGAAGGCGTCGCTGCTGACATTACTCTGTCCCAGGTTAATACCGCTCTCCGCCAGCGCTGAACGCAGCTGAGGAAGAGCCGCTTCCAGCGCGGCCCTCACTTGGCTGTGGCTGGAAACCATGCTTAACTGCGCCTGATCCTTGTCGAGGGTCAGGTTGATCTGGATTGCACCCAAATCTTCGGGATGTAAGCGCAATTCGGCATTTTGCTGACCGTTGCGACTAAACATCACGATTTGCTGGCTTAACGCCTGCTGCCACTCATTGCTGCCGAGTTGGGCATTCAGCATCGGCGTCGACGGAGTGGTGCTGGTCGTCGCCGTACTGTTGGTCAGTGTGCTACTGCTGCTGACCGGGGCGCTGGTTAATGCTGTTACCGTGTCGCTCTGAGTATTACGATGTTCTTCCGGTTTGCTGAGCGTGCTCAGCACCTGCTTAAAGCTTTCATCCAGTGACAGCGCGCTGTTACTGTTGCTGGCCGTGGTGCTGGCGGCAGCGGCACTGCTACTGGCTGGCGTCGTACTGGTATCTCGGCTAACACCGCTCAGCACATCGCTGGATTTCTTATGAGGCGTACTGTCGGACTGTGCCTCTTGTTCATCTTTCACGGCGCTCTGCAGTGTTCGGCTTAACAATGATCCGTTTAGCGTAGTCCTTGCGTCGGCAGATGATTTATCCGTGCTGGCGCTGACGGCGCTCTGACTGTTTCGCGCCTCAACCGCAACCGGTAACATCGCGAACAGTGCCTGAACATTCTGTAAGTCGCTGGCACTTAACGAACTTGCTTCAGACTTATCTTTATCATCGGCTGATTTCAGCGTGGCTTTAGTGTTTTCCGGTTGTAAAAGTGCGTTTAACGCCTCTGGTTTGTCCAGTGCCTGCAATAACGCGCTTAATGACGCTTTTGTGACGCCTTTTTCATCGACTTCTGCTGTCAGATCAGTCGATTGCGTGTTAACACCTTGTTGCTGAGCCAGTGTCAGTAAGCGGTTACCCAGTTCAGTGATAAAACCCTGTGGCAGCGCATCTGTACCCAGTAAATTGTCCGATGCAACAGCACTGTCTGCATCGCTGACTTTAGAGGTTTGCGTAACCATAGTTGGCAGCGTAATCATTCGCCTCTCCTCATAGCGGCCCGTTGGGCAAATTCATCCATCCGTTTCTGATCGAGACGGTTTTCTTGTCGTAATGCGTTTTCGGCAGCCCGAGTGATCAGCGTTTGATAAGCATTCAATCGCTTATGCTTTTCTTGCCAGCTGCTCAGCGCCTGATCCAAACGTTGATTCCACTGATTCAACTGTTGCCGATGCTGTTCAATGGCTTTTTCCAGCGTCTGGATAAACTGGTGATAGTTGGTCCAGCGCAGGCTGGAAATACCGCCTGACATATCGGTGTTGAGCTTATTGCGGTACTCATCCTGATAGTCGAGCAGCATGGTGAGCTGCTCATCTGCCTGCTTTACGCCACGGCGCATGTCACCTAAATGAATCACGGCCTGTTCCAGATCCTGCTCCGCCATATCGCGCAGCTTATCGATTGCACTGGCAGTTTTCATGGCTTACCTCGCTTGGGTTCGCGCTAGCCGAACATGGCCTGCAGGTGCAGACTGGCGTCGTCATAGTCGCTGCGTTCGAAAATACCCTGTTGCAGGAAGGCTTCCATCTCAGGGTAAAGCTTGATGGCTTTATCGAGCATCGGATCGCTTCCAGCGGCATACGCGCCTACACTCACCAGATCGCGGTTGCGCTGGAAACTGGAGAGCAGTTGTTTGAACTGACGCACGCGCGCGTAGTGGTTGTCATCAATTAACGCGGTCATCGCACGGCTGATTGAGGCTTCAATATCAATCGCCGGATAGTGACCGGCTTCGGCCAGACGGCGCGACAAGACAATGTGACCATCAAGAATGGCGCGCGCCGAGTCGGCAATCGGGTCTTGCTGATCGTCACCTTCGGTAAGCACGGTATAGAACGCCGTAATCGAACCGCCGCCGTGGGTGCCGTTCCCGGCGCGTTCCACCAGGGCGGGGAGCTTCGCGAACACGGAAGGCGGATAACCTTTGGTGGCCGGTGGCTCACCAATCGCCAGGGCGATCTCACGCTGCGCCATGGCGTAGCGGGTGAGGGAGTCCATGATCAGCAGCACGTGCTGGCCGCGATCGCGGAAATCTTCCGCGATGCGTGTGGCATACGCGGCACCCTGCATACGCAGCAGCGGTGAAACGTCAGCTGGTGCGGCGATCACCACCGAGCGCGCACGACCCTCAGCGCCGAGGATGTTCTCAATGAATTCCTTAACTTCACGGCCACGTTCACCGATCAGGCCAACCACAATCACATCGGCTTTGGTGTAACGTGCCATCATGCCAAGCAGCACCGACTTACCGACGCCGGAACCCGCAAACAGGCCCATACGCTGACCGCGCCCAACGGTAAGCAGGGCGTTGATCGCCCGGACGCCGGTATCCAGCACATCGTGGATTGGCGTACGTTGCAGTGGGTTGAACGGTGCGGTGATCAACGGCGCGCGATAGCCGGTGTCCGGAGCAGGTAAACCATCCAGCGGTTTGCCTGCGCCATCCAGCACGCGGCCGAGCAGTTCTGGCCCAAGTAGCAGTTGTTTACCGCCTTGTGCGTTGTCACCGCTAAAACGGGCATAAACGCGCGCACCTGGCAAAATGCCGTCCACTTCTTCCAGTGGCATCATCAACAGTTTCTGACCGTTGAAACCCACCACTTCGCTTTCAACTTCAGTGATGTTGTTGCCGTCGTGACGTTCGATGATGCAGGTCGCACCGAGCGGCAGTTGCAGTCCGGTGGCTTCCAGTACTAAACCGGTGGCGCGGGTCAGACGACCATAGCGGCGCACGGTCTGCACCTGCGAAATACGATCCTCGAATGCATCGAGTGCGCCAAGCCAGCGGGAAAGACGCGACGAGGTCATTACAAGGTCCCCGGTGCGGCCAGACGGCACAGTTCCTGCCAGCGGGTTGCCACGCTGGCATCGAGATCACCATCTTCGGCGCTGAGTTTACAGCCGCCGGGATGCAGTGAGTTATCGGCGAGCAGTTTCCAGCCGTGCAGATCCAGCGTCGGGCCCAGTGTCTGCTCAATGCGCTGTAAATCATCAGGATGCACGCGCAGCTGCGGTTTGCCGCTGAACATCGGTTCTTGCTGAATCAGTTGCTGAATCTGGCGCAGCAGGGCGGTGCCATCCACTTGTGTGGCCTGGCCAATCACCGTGCGCGCTGCTTCCAGCGCCAGCTGCATCAGACGTGAGGCGATGACGCTATCCAGCGCTTCCAGCGTGTGATGGAACTCAGTCACTAACTGCTGCATACGCGCCTGCAAGGGTGCCTGCTGCTGTTGGGCATCGGCCAGTCCCTGCTGGAAACCGGCGTCGTAACCGTTCTGCTGCGACTCGGCAAAACCCTTTTGATAGCCTTCGCTGTAGCCTTGCGTCTGTGCATCTTTGCGCATCTGCTGCTGCATGCGCTCCAGCATCTGCTGTTGCTCAGCTTCGGCACTCATTTCGACATCCACAGCCGGCTCTTCCTGCGGCGGTTCTTCTGCCACTTTGAAGGTGCTGCCTAAATCATCAGGCTGCCAGCGCTGCCACGCACGGGCGGAAAAGGAATCAGACATAAGTTTCCTCGCCACCACCAATTACCATTTCGCCGGATTCTGCCAGGCGACGGACCACCAGCAGGATCGCTTTCTGTTCGTTCTCCACGGCCGACATACGCACCGGGCCACGGTTGGCCAGATCGTCGCGCAGGATATCGGCTGCACGCGCTGACATGTTCTTGAGGAACTTCTCGCGCAGCGGCTGTTCGGCACCTTTCAGTGCAACCAGCAACTGCTCGGACTCCACTTCCTGCAGCAGGCGCTGGATGCTGCGATCGTCCACTTCCACCAGGTTTTCGAACAGGAACATCTCGTCGATGATCTTCTGTGCCAGCTCGCCGTCGAAGTCGCGTACCGCTTCGATAACCGCCTCTTCCTGCTGCGTTTTCATCAGGTTGATGATTTCGGCTGCGGTTCTCACGCCGCCCATCTTCGCACGCTTGAGGTTGGTACCATCCAGCAGACCGTTCAGTACCTCGGTCAGTTCTGCCAGCGCCGCTGGCTGGACACCGCCGAAGGTGGCAATACGCAGCATCACGTCGTGACGCAGGCGTTCGTCGAACAGCGCCAGAATATCTGCGGCCTGGCCACGTTTGAGGTGCACCAGGATGGTGGCGATAATCTGCGGATGTTCGTCGCGGATAAGATCGGCCGCTGCCTGCGGTTCCATAAAGTTGAGCGTTTCCATGCCGCTGGTGGTCTCGTTTTTCTCGAGAATATCTTCCAGCAGGCTGGAGGCACGCTCCTCGCCCAGCGCTTTGATCAGCACCGAACGCAGGTAGTCGTTGGAGTTGAGGCTCAGCGCCGCAAACTGCTCGGCATCCGCTTCAAACTCGCGCAGCACTTCGGTCAGTTGCTTGTGCGACACCTGACGCATCCCCGCCATCGCGGCGCTCAGGTGCTGCACTTCACGCTGGTTGAGATGTTTGAACACCTCGGCCGCACGCTCTTCGCCAATGGTCATCATCAGAATGGCGCTTTTTTCAGTACCGGTCAGACTCATAGTTCTTTACTCATCCATTCGCGGATAACCAGCGCCACAACGCGCGGATCGTTTTCAGACATATCGCGGATGCGCTGGCTCATCACCTCGGCGCTCATGCGGTTATTCGATTTACGCTCTTGATCCAACTCATCTTTACTGAGCTGCACACTGTAGGCTTCTTCAGATTCCAGTGCTTCTGCACGTGCTGCCGCCGCCTCTGCTGCTGCCTGCTCCTGCGCTTTCTTACGCATCAGCTGCGGACGAACCAGTTTGCGATACAGGATGAAGGCAACCAGCGCCACCAGCAGCCAGCGACCACCGCTCATCAACATGTCGAAGAAGGCTTGCGATTGCCAGAACGGCAGGTCACCGCCAGACGGCTCAGTCATGTTGAACTGCGAGTTAACCACGTTGATGCTGTCGCCACGATTCTGCGAGTAGCCCATCGCTTCACGGGTCAGGTCTTCAATCTGTTTGATCTGCTGATCGTTCAGTGCAACGGCTTTGCCTTTGCCGTCATCACGGTAGTTCACCACCACGGCCACTGACAGACGCTGCACATCGCCGACGTTCACCTTGGTGTGGCGAATGGTGCGGTCCAGCTCGTAGTTCACGGTGTCGTTACGGCTTGAACTGCTCGGGCCGCTGCTTTGCTGCGTGCTGGTGGTGGTGCCGTTGTTGTTTGCCGCGTTGTTCTGGCCATTAGCATTCTGACCATTGGCATTCTGACCGTTGGCATTTTGCTGCTGCGGATTGGTAACCGGCGCAGTATTCGCAGGGGCAGGTTGATTCGACAACGCACCCGGCACGCCGCCTGGGTAAGGGCTACCGTTCTGCTGGTTAGTATTGGTCTGACGCGAGCGAATCGCCGTGCTGTTCGGATCGGCGTTCGGTTTGTACTTCTCGTCAGTTTGTTCGCTGCGGTCAAAGTTGATCTGCGCTGTCACCTGCGCATGCACATTGCCCTGGCCAACGATCGGATTCAGGATGGCTTCGATACGTTGCTGGTAACGCGCTTCCACTTCTGACGCGTACTTCAGCTGTGCATCATTCAGGTCACGACCTTCGCTGTCAGAACGGGTCAGCAGGCGACCGGCCTGATCCACCACGGTCACGTTGCCTGGCGGCAGACCGGCGACGCTGCTCGACACCATATGCTGAATGGCCTGAATCTGGCCTTCATCTAATGCACGACCCGGTTGCAGGTTCAATGTCACGGAGGCCGAAGGCGCTTTCTGCTCACGCACGAACAGCGTGGGCTTTGGCATCGCCAGATGCACGCGCGCGCTCTTGACCGGGCCGAGCGTTTCAATGGTGCGGGCCAGCTCACCTTCCAGCGCACGCTGGTAGTTGATCTGCTCGCTGAACTGGCTGATGCCGAACTTCTCTTTGTCCATCAGCTCAAAGCCAACAGAGCCACCTTTCGGCAGCCCCTGTTGCGCCAGGCGCAGACGCAGTTCATGTACCTTATCGGCAGGCACCATCAAGGCACCGCCGTTTTCGGCGAACTGGTAAGGAATGTTCATTTGCGTCAGTTGGGTGACAATCGCACCGCCATCCTCATCGGAGAGGTTGTTATAAAGGACGCGATAGTCAGGGGCTTTAGCCCACAGCACCAATGCAAAAACCACTGCGATAGCGGCAGCGGCAGCAACAATGATAGGAATTCGCGGATTGGCGCGCAGGCGGGCCAGAAGGTCATTCAGACCTTTCTTTGCGGTATCTTGTGTGGCGGCTGCACTCGCATTCATGACCGATTCCTGCCTGACATAATTGACCGGGTAAGTTGTGGTGACAAAACAGACTCCCTGACTTCCCCCATCATATTTCGCGTTGTAGCTGCGTTGGCTGCGTTCGTTCACCCCAGTCACTTACTCGAGTAAGCTCCTGGGGATTCGCGAACTTGCCGCCTTGCTACAGCGCGAACTATTTTGGGGGCCAAATGAAAAATGAAATTCCAATCTTATGGCTGGCATTATTGATGAATCGGGTCACTTCGATGGCTGGATAAGCTGGGTTTTTTACGTTTATTTAGCGCCTTTGTCCTATTGACAGTGTGTTAACTTTTGCAGCGTGAAAATTTAAACCCTTCTTTAATGAGGTACAGGCAATGTCGATTCAGGCAATTGATGGTGTGTTGCAGCAGCTGCAGTTAACGTCGTTACAGGCCAGCGGCAAGCAGGCCGAGTCAACCAATCAGGTAGATTTTGGTGCCACCATGAAAGCCGCACTGGATAAGATCAGCGACACGCAAACCGCGGCTCGCACCCAGGCGCAGGATTTTGAAATGGGCAAACCGGGCATCCAGTTAAACGATGTGATGGTCGATCTGCAGAAATCCTCCATTTCCATGCAAATGGGGATTCAGGTGCGTAACAAACTGGTCTCGGCGTACACCGATATCATGAATATGCAGGTGTAGTAGCGGCACAGATTGTTGCGGTGTCAGGCGGGAAAGCATTTATCTTTTTCAGTAACAGCGGCATGATGCTGGCCTGACACACAGCGTATATCGAGAAGAGGATTCTCACGTGAAGCCCACCCTGCTGCTGCTGATGGCAACGATCTTGCTATCCGGCTGTGATAATAAAAATGCGGACTTTGCACCGCAGATGAAAAATTACGCTTACCTCTATCAGTTCGAAGCCATTCCCGGCAAAGTCAAAAGCACTCATCAGCGCCTGTTTAGCGCCGATGACACGCCAATCTTTGATGTCGATATCGCGTTCGATGGGCAAGGCTGTATTTCCCATGTGAAATCGATCGATAAAGCCGGAGAGATCACCGAAGTGACGCGGGAAGGTGATAAACTGACTGGCACTGAGAACGGCCAGGATGTGGTCGTCACGCTGAATAAGCAGTGCGCGCTATTAAAAAAAGTCACGCCCACCATGACGGTGGATATTGGCTATAACGAACAGGGTTGGGTCGATCAAATCTCCTCTCCCGCCTCTGATGTTAAATTCCATCTGACCTACAATAACGTCGGTGATATGACGCTGTTAAGTATTAAGAAGGGCGATGAGGAAGTTTCACGCGCCAGTGCCAAACATGATACGGACGCGAAAAAGATATCCGACGTGGTCACGACGGTGCAAAGAAACGAGCAGAGCAAGACGGTCACCACCCAGTGCCAATATAAGAATGATGTCCCTTTCCGTTGCGACACCGTAACCACCGACGCCGCAGGGCAAGTGACGGATAGGCAGTACGGCACCATAGATGTCACCTATTATTGATGCCTGAGTAAGCCGCAAATGCGGCTTTTTTTACGCCGTTAATATCGGCGTCGATAAGCGAAGCGCTAAATAAAACAATAACTTACTGATCAAATACGCCTTCGGTATGATAGAGTGTGCCAGTCAGGAAAGCATTCTTCAGAGCAGGGAACTCGGTGTGCAACATGCGCATCACGCGAGGCGTTGAGGAGTGTTGAGTAAGGGCTGCAGCGACAAGAAGCGTGTAAGAATGAAAGAAGGTTATTACTGGGTTAGAGATAAAGATAATCCACCAGAAGTCTGGCGATATATAAAGCAGTTTGGCTGGTATCGTCCCTGCGTTGCCGTGCCCATCACGTTAAGCTCTTTTAAGTTAATGAATTACCAGGTCATCAGCGATCGATTATTACCACCGGGTTATTTCCCGCTTTAAATTAAAAAACCGCCGGCTGATGGGCGGTTTTTGTCATTTCTGGGGCTCAGGACTTAATTTCCGGCCAGGCGATGGCCGGGAAGCCGTTTAACTGCGGACGGGCGAACAAATATCCCTGGAACTGGCTAATGCCCGCGGCTTCCAGCCACATCCACTCTTCCGCTTTCTCCACGCCTTCGGCGATGACCGCAATTTCCAGCGAGTTACAGCACTTAATGATGGCATGCAAAATGGCCTGTTTAGGACCGCTTTTGTGCACATCGCTGATCAACTCACGATCAATCTTAATTTTGTCCGGCTGGAATTTGGATAATAGTGACAGGCCAGCAAAGCCCGCGCCGAAATCATCCAATGCCAGACTGATACCCGCCGATTTCAGTTTACGCACCTGTGCCGCAAACTCATCGGTGCGCGAGATGATCTCATTTTCAGTGACTTCAACAATCACCTGCTCGGGTACCAAACCATTGGCTTCAATCTGCGTCAGCAGAAACTCCACCGCATCAGGAACCGTGACCAAAGACATTGGCAGCAGGTTAATGGAGATACTGTGTTCGCCAATACCTAACTTTTTCGCCAGTTCGAACGCCAGCTTTTTAGACTGAATATCCGCTTGATAAACAGCCTCGCCACCAAAGGCAGAAAAGTACTCGTCAGGTGAACCGCCATTCGGGGTGCGGATTAACGCCTCATATGACGCCACGCGGCGTGCAAACGGATCGATAATCGGCTGAAAGGCAAAGTGGCACTCTTTCAGTGAGTCAATGACTTCATCCTGAAGGGTACGAGAGGGCTCATCCGCAATGAATTCCCAGGTGCTGGCTGCGGGGATTTCAAAGTAGTTTTCTTTATCACGAGCGATTACAAAGGTGCGCAGGAATTGCAATGCGCGATCATCGTAGGTCAGCTGATAGCGCGAGGTGCCTTTGTCTAACACGGCTTGTAGCACCATGGATTTATCATGCTCGCGTAAATCAAACAGCTCCATCCCAACTTTGCCGAAGCGGCGAGCGGGAGCAAAGTCATGCATTAACTCCACCAGATTGTGGTGGCGGGCGTCCTGGCAGATGCGATCATAAATACCCTGTACGGCTTCGCGTGGCCCTTCAAGTAGCTGGAAGAAGTGCAGTCCATCAAAAAGCAGAATGCCTGTGACATCGTGCGAGCTGTTTTTGTTATTCGCTTTTTTCACCATGTCTTCGAGTGTCTTGATAGGAACATGGTCATGGAGGTGGCTGCGATAAATGATGGTGGTAAGCATAGCGATTGTCCGGACAGCTTTTTATTGTGGGGCCTACAGTAGCAGGCTTGGGGCGGGGGCTGTCCACCAATATAGACTCGAACCGTAAACTATTTTCCAATTTATGAGCTAACCGAAACGGCTAGCGAAAGGGCGTCAAATCGAATTGTTAATTAATTGCACTGGGGGAGTATCTACGATAAATAATTTCGATTGAATGGATAAATAAAAAGCGTATCTTGGCCCTCGTTAACCAGAGGTGAGCATAATGTTACGCGACTATTTAAAGATTGATGATAGCGACCGTTTAGTTGAACAGAGCGTATTAAGACTCAACAACCGCGGTCAGGAAGATGTCACTGAATGGCATATTGTTAGCGTAGACGGCAAGCAAAAAGGCAGCGTGACGCTGTTCGACAAGCTCTGCAATCGCCGCTCATATTGCGTTAACTATCGCATTACGCAGAAGGATGTGCACGGGAGGGTTGTCGTCGATCATCTGACCGACGTTTTGTAATAATTGCCGTAGTTTTGCTTGTTTTGACCCGCTCATAGGCGGGTTTTTTGCATTCTGTTACCTGACGCGATAGCGGCGCATTTCCATCATAGTTCCGATTAATTCAATCTTTTTCTCAGACGATGTCTGCACAGGAAAATCCTCATTCAACGGTCGTAACGAGAAAATTTGTTCGTCGTGCTGTTCAGTCATCAGGCGATAAATACGTACCAGAACCTCGCTATTGATGTGCGCCAACACCACATCACCCGGTTGCGGCGCAACCGCTGGGTCGAAAATCAGCGTATCGCCGGGTCGGTAGTCAGGTTGCATCGCGGCATCATCCAGAGTGATCGCCAACGCCGATTCACTCAGTTTGCTATCGCTATAGAGAAAGCGGGTTGCCTGCTGCTGAATCAATAAGCGCTGCTCCTGCATCCATGCTGCCGCTTGTGTCAGAGTGATCAACGGCAGGGCGCTGACGTCACTGACTTTAGACGGGGTGGTAAACACCTCGCCCTCACCATCAATAATCCATGCGGCAGTACATTGCAGCAGTTCTGCCAGCCTTAACAGATTCTCGCCACGCGGAAGGGTCTCGTCCTTTTCCCATTGTGAAACAGCAACGTGTGACACGCCAATGCCGCTTGCCACCCCTTGCTGTGTCAGCTTCAGGTTTTTACGACGGCTGCGGATGCGCTCACCCACAGATTCTTTTTTCATCATCTTGACAACTCCTCTGTGTTTTACTTAAGTATACTTAAATTCATTAATTAAAGTAAACTTAAATTCTGATGTTGGCCGCATCACTGGCAAGGGCGGGCAACATGTTCCTCAGGTGGATCCCTTGCCAGTAAAGAGAGGTGAGGCATGGAAAGTAGTTTGGTGACCAGCGTCGGTGCGCTGCTTCTCGGTGGCGGTGCGGCAGCTGTGTTCTGGAAACCCTTAATGGCAGGCATCGCGGCCATCGTCACCAGCAATCGCGCCGGCGGCGAGATCATCACCAGCTATAAAGAGCAGGTGATGCTTCTCAAAGAGAGCCATGCGCTGATGCGCCAGGAGAATGATGACCTGCGTATTCGCCACGACAAAAACCTGCGGCGCATCTCTTCGCTGGAGACCGATCTACGGCTGATAAAGAACGCGTTGGGCATTCTGTTAGCCACCACGGAATCTGATCATAGCGATAAATTCCGCAGTCAGATCAATCAACTGATCACCACCTTAGAGGAGAGTCGCGATGGTGCAGATAAACAGTGAGTTTTCAGTGCGAGGCCACCGGCGCCAGCTACTGCTAGGCGGCCTGCTACTGATGCTGTCGCTGCTGTGTGTGGCGATGACAATTATGTTCGTGTTCGTGAATAACAGCGCCAATCGCCGGGTGGAAGACATTCGCCAGCAGTACCGTGCGATTTCGGACCGGAGGGAGGCGCGGGTGGCCGAACTGACCAGCCAGTTAGTGACGTTGCAGAAAAAACTCGACGGCTTGCCCGATCGCACCGCGAACAAAACGGCGGACAAAGTGAAGCAGGTTGTGGGGGAGGACGCGCCGCCCGAATCGACGCATTAAGGAGGCCATGATGAGTATTACCGAGCGGATTGCAGTTGGCTTCGGCCGATTGCGGTCTTTATTAAGCAAGAAGGAGAAAATTATGAGCGACCAAACTGTAATCGAAAATAGTGCAACAACTGCAACACCGGATGCCAGCACGCTGTCACCGTTAGAGAGTTTTGCTAATGAGGTGGCGGGGAAGGCGGAGAGCAGTGCATCAGCGGCAGATGGCTCAACCTCAGCCGTGAGTAACGCGCCAGGGCAGGACGCCATAGCACCAGTGTTAAGCAGCGTGCCTGCAACGGATGCTTCAACGACAAACGTGGATAGTGAACCAGCACAGGACGTCTCAACAGCAGCCGTGAGTAGCGTGCCAGCGTCGGATGCTTCTACGCCCGCGGTGAATAGTTTTCCAGCAGCTGACGCCACACTTCCCGCTGAAGACAGTGCAGCTGTCCCAGACACCTCAACGCCAGCAGTGAATGCTGGCAGCGAGGCACAACCTGCAGCGGCCGTAGCGGATGCAACGGATCTCACTCAGCAGTTGGCCACGCCGGATCCGCTAGCAAACGGTTCTGCCAGCGCCGGGCCTTCATCGGCTTCTACCGTCGGCAATCTGGCTGAGCAGCCTGTAGCAGGAGTCATTACGGATGCTGTCAGTCAGGACATCAACGCCAGCGTGAAGGACTTTACTCAGGCATTTAACTTTGTTGAAAATGGGGTTGAGAAGCTAGGTGCGGCGGCAAAGGATGAGCTGATTGCCCTCGCGCGCAAGTATCTTTAATTCTGTGGCGGCCTTCGGGTCGCCTTTTCATCTTCCGATTATTCTTAATGCGGTCTCGCTATTTTCTACTAACTTTAATCATTCAGACGTTATTTAAACGGGTTTAATTAGCGAAAAGGAAGATAGCATGAGTGATACAGAGGCAATCAAAACCAAAACTGACTACCTGCGTGATGTCACCTCCCAGTTAAAAGAGATGCGTCACTATGCGCAGACTAATACTGAGACGCTATCCAGCCACTGGTTGGCATTTGATGCAGGCGAGTACAAAGACAAAGAGTATGCGGGACGTTTTGACACGCTGCTCAACAAGCAGGGACAGCTGTTAGATGATATTGAGCTGGCGATTCAGGATTTAGAGATCGCCATCAATCACAGCGAGCAAGAAGGCTAAGTTCCCTCGCGCTGGTGGCTTAATCGGCCACCAGCCACATCTCGGCTTCATCGAACATCTCTTCGACAATACGTGCCACCGTCGCTTTATCATTCTTACTCAGATCGGTATCAATGGCGTTTCGCTCCATTGGCTTGACGCGTACCTCGATCTCGGGAAATACGCGTTGCACGCGCTTCTCCAATTCCTGCAATATCATCTCACGTGCGCCCGGTAAACCGGCGACGTTGCGCTTATCGTAAATCAGCTCCACAAACATCAGGGCAGTCCATTCTTTAATGAGGGTGCGTCATATTACTGTAAATAAAAACAGTGGCAAGGCTCGAAGCCCTGTGAGGCGTAATATTTTTCTTTCTGAGATGTGGTTGGCGGGATTTACACTGATACTCAACAGCGTTAAACAGGGAATTGGCTTATTTAGGGGGTAAACATGCGTCAACTGGTGATCGATATTTTGTTGAAAATGGCAAAAATGGATACGGAAGCAAAAGAGTTGGTGGCGCAGGTTGAGGCTCAGTCATTATTGATTGCGGCCTTATTGATTCAGGCGAAGCAGGATAACAACTTAACCATTAGCGACACTGTGCAGGATGCCATTTTGACCGCATCGCGTGCCGGGCAGCAATTTTTACAGTCCGATGTGGATCTGCTTCTGACGCACATTAATCGTCTGTTGGCGGTGGCAAGTTATGTGGAAGTGAAAGGGATTGAGCGCGAGGGGTAACCAAAAAATACTACCTCTGGAGGGGAAATCCAGCAACTCCTCCAGAGGCGGCGCAACAGCACCTTCGTTCAAGGACAATCTACGACCGAAGCCGTCAGATACAAGTTATACAACTTCTGCTGACTTGTACAACTTTTTCCTTGCCGATTTGTGTGGTTGGAGGTGTGCTTGAGATATATTTTTAGGGCCGCTGCGCTTAAAGTTCGTTCTTGATGCAAAACTCTTCCCACGTCATGCCGAGCGCTTCCGCATGTGATTTCAGGTAAGTTTCAATGGCTTCAGCAGCAACCGCTTTATCAGGCTCTGCCAGTTGGATGGAAAACAGCATGCCATCCAGCTTTTTCTGGCGTAAGAATGCCGCATAAATGCGCTCAGCGTGCCACTCGCGCAGTTGGCGCAGTGACAAGTTGGCCGCGCGTGCGTCGCTCTCGGTCAGTTCATCCAGCGCGGCTTGAAAATCAGCGTGCGCGGCAATAAACATCGTGCGTGCCTGGGCGTAATACTCTTCTGGGGTTTTCATGCGAATTTCCTGCTTATCGACTTGCGCGCTAGTGTAACGTGCGCGAGCCGTATTGTCAGGCTCAGCCGGGTTTTCACCGAGATTCCTTGCGTAACTTACGCGAAAAATTATAACGTAGCCGCCATTGAGGCGAGTGTAGGGACCAGGAATGAAAAAGTGGATGGTATTGGCCGCGCTGGGCTTGAGCGGATGTGCGCAAATCAGCAATTACGATGAAGCGGTAAAAACCCCGGCACCAGTGGAATTGCAAGGTAACTGGCAAACTGTCGGACCGCAGAGCAAGTTGATCAGTGGCCAGGCAATGGGCAGCCTGATCATTGGTGCAGAAGGCGACACACTGGACTGCCGCCAGTGGCAGCGCGTGATTGCTAAGCCGGGCAAGTTAACCCGCCTGAGCGATGAGTGGGTCAACGTGACGCGTCAGGTGCGCGTCATGCCGATAACGCTGGAGAACGGTGAACTGCGTTATGACGGCTTGCGCATGCGCAAGGTCGATCAACCCACCGTTGAGTGCCAGCAGGCGCTGGAGCAGGTGGCGAAGCGTCCAAAAGAGGCGGTGATTCAGGATATTCAGCCGCAGATTATGGAGCCAGTGTCGGTCCCTGCGCAGAAGTGATGCCGTAAGCAAAGCATAAAAAAACGGGTGAGCATCAGCTCACCCGTTTCTCATTCAGCCCGCCGCGCATTAATTCTGCGGCAGATACACATTTCCTTGCTTGCCGTAAGCACTCATCACCGACTTTTGCATCGTGGATTGACCAATCAACTGCGACAGTTCGTCCATGCGCGCCTGTAGTAGACGTCTGACTTCACTCTCATTGTCCAGGATATGGCGCAGTACCGGGCGCAGTTGTTCTTGCATAGAGTTGGACGGTGGCGAGGCCTCAGTCGAGCGGGCCAACGTTTGCACCGCACTGACGTAATCCACTTCCTTAATAATCAGGTCATCCCATTCGCCGTCTGCGGCCAGGCGCAGCATTCCATGGCTGAGATCGAGTAGCTGTTGGTAAACGTTTATCAGTTGCGGTGCGTTATTCATTAAACGGCGTCCTGAAGGTGTTGAGGTTGTGCGACTTCTTTCCAGGCATCCGCGATGTTACGCAGAAGGCCTTCTACTTCTTCGAGAGCTTCAACATCATTACGCAGATTCGCCTGAATCAAACGGCGAACCATATAGGCATAAAGACCTAACAGATTGTCGGTGAGGTCATCGCCTGACTGCTCATCCAGACCCTGCTTCAGTCCACTTTCGATGATGTTAATCGCTTTGGAAATCGAATTACCTTTTCCCTGAATATTGCCATCCTGCATAAACAGGCGAGCACGGATCAGTGCACTGATCGCGCCGTCAAACAGCAGCGTAATCAGTTGCTGTTGGTTGGCGCTCATTACGGAGCTTTCCACACCAATTTTTGCATAGGCCTGAGTGCCATTTGCGCTGTACATGTTCACTCCTTACGATTTCGAGCTAGAGCTGCTTGACGTATCGAACTGCTGCGTCAGGTAAGAACTGGTGCTGTTCAGCGAGCTCATGGTGACGTCGAGCTGGGTAAACTGCGCTTTGTAACGCGCGATCATATTGTTGATACGCGTGTTCATGTCGTTGTACTGCTCGGTCAGATTGTTCAGCGTTTTACTCACGCCGTCTTTCGCTGACTGAATGCTGCCAGTGGAAGAGAGCCAGCTGGTGAGGTTAGTGGCTAAGGTGGTGGTGATGCCGGTGGTTTTACCGTCACCCACAATCATCTGCTTGATGCCATCCGGATCCTTCGTCAGCTCGGTTTTGAGCTTGTCGGAATCCAGCGTTAACTCACCCGTCGTCGGGTCAGTCGTAATGCCAATCTGTGCCAGCGTTTTATAGGTTGAAGAGCTGGACGAGTTGGTCAGCATGCTCTTTATCTGGGTCTGGATCCCGCGCAGTGTGCTATCACCCACCAGAGCGCCGTTACTGGTGTCTTGCGCATCTGAACCAACGTCGACTGCTGTGTATTTGGTCAGGCTATTGAACTGATCCAGCAGTGTGTTGTATGCAGTGACAAAGTTTGAGATTGCAGTGGTCGCTTTAGAGGTATCTTGCGCGACGGTCAGCGTCTGGTTACCGGTGGTCGTGTCATTAAGGTTGAGCGTGATCCCTTCCAGCGCATCACTGATGGTGTTGCTGCTGTTGGTGATCTCAACGTTGTTCACCGTCAGTTTGGCATCCTGCGCCGCCACGCTCACGTCCATCGGGTTATCGGCATCGGTCTTGGTCGAATCAAAACCTACGATATTGTTCAGGGTGTCATCGCCCGTCACGCTAATCGATGAAACGGCATTGGCCTCACCCGTTTTGGAAGAGGTCAGCGACAAGCGGTAAGAGCCGTCAGCCACTTTGATAATACTTGCGCTGACGCCGGCGCTGGCACCGTTGATGGCGTCACGCATGCCAGTCAATGACGTCTGGTCGGTGGTCAGCGAGATATCTTTGCTGGAGCCATCAGCGAGCTTGATGGTCAGGGTGCGGCTGGTGGCAGAGCTGTCGCCCAATGCGGTGGTGTTGCTGGTTTGCACCGCAGAGGTCAGGGTCTGCGACTGTGCCAACTGCGTGACAGCCACATTATATTTACCGGCAACCACAGTGCCAGACGTTGTCGCGCTAAAGGCGCTGCTGCTACTGGTGGCGGTGGTGGCAGAGAACAGGTCTGCACTGTTCAGCGCGGTGTTGGCGGTCTGGAAAGTCGTCAACGCACTGGAGAGCGTACCGTAGGCACTCAGCTTTGCGGTATAAGCGCTCTGCTGATTGGAGATCGGTGTTAAGGAGGCTTTTTCCGCAGTGGATAAGCTATCCAGGATACTACTTAAGTCGAGGCCTGAACCGACACCGAGGGTAGTGATACTAGCCATGTTGTTTCCTTTTCATGTCGACACGGAGAGTGAATACCGCGGTTATCGGCTTATTTGAGGCAAAGTTTAGATTTATTTACCAGCGAGTGATAAAGCGAATAAAGGCTATAGAGAAGGGTATTTCTGGCGCTAGAAAAATGATCAAGTTGCACTAAAGAAGTGCGGGGGCAGGGCGATAAAGATAAGCGTGACAGGTTGAAGGGAAAAATTTTCGCCTGGTACTAAAAAAAATCTAAAGGTTGTTTGAAGGCAGACGATAACAACTTTGACGGCGCTGAAGCCGGCGGGTTGAAGCCCACACCTTAACCAAAGACTTGATTAATAGGAACTTAACCATGGCTCAAGTAATTAACACCAACAGCCTCTCGCTGATCACCCAGAACAACATCAACAAAAACCAGTCAGCGCTCTCAACCTCTATCGAGCGTCTGTCATCTGGTCTGCGTATCAACAGCGCAAAAGACGATGCAGCTGGTCAGGCAATTGCCAACCGCTTCCAGTCTAACATCACCGGCTTGACTCAGGCTGCTCGTAACGCCAACGACGGTATCTCTGCTGCGCAGACGACTGAAGGCGCACTGTCTGAAATCAACAACAACTTACAGCGTGTTCGTGAACTGACTGTACAGTCTCAGAACGGCACCAACAGCCAGTCTGACCTGGACTCAATTCAGGACGAAATCAAATCACGTCTGGACGAAATTGACCGCGTATCAGGTCAGACTCAGTTCAACGGCGTGAACGTACTGTCAAAAGACGGCTCCCTGAAAATTCAGGTTGGCGCGAACGATGGCCAGACCATCTCTATCGACCTGAAGAAGATCGACTCTTCTACTCTGGGTCTGAACGGTTTCAATGTGAATGGTTCAGGCACCATTGCTAACAAAGCAGCTACTATTAGTGACCTGTCTGCTGCTGGTGCTAACGTTACTGGTGCAGGCCCATATGCTGTCACCACTACTAACGCATCTCTGACCGCAAGCGATGCGCTGTCTCGCCTGAAAACTGGTGACACTGTTGTTACTACTGGTACCAGTGGTGCTACGTATACGTACGACGCAGATAAAGGCAATTTCACCACTACTGCAACTGTTACCGATGCTAATACAACTACCTTTGCAAACACCTTGAAGCCTGCGGCTGGAACTACCGCTTCTGGTACTTACACTCGTAGCACAGGCAGTGTCGATTTTGATGTTGATGCAAACGGTGCAGTAACAATTGGCGGTCAAGCAGCTTACCTGACAACTGAAGGTAACCTGACAACGAACAACGCTGGTGCAGGTACTACTGCTGCTACATTGGCAACTATGTTCCAAAGTGGAAGTGATGTCGCTTCAGCAGGTTCTATCAAACTTAGCGGAACAACTTACAACTTCGCGGGCACTGCTGATTCAGGCTTAACTTACACCAAAACTGTTAGCAAAGATGCTGTTCTTAGTGATATTAACGCTGCTGCAACGGCGAACGCCGCTGTAACCGGCGCAACTATCAATTACAACAGCGGTGTGCAGACCTTCGCTGCCACATTCGGTGGTGCTAACACCAACGGTGCTGGAAATGCATTGAACACCTATGTTGACAGTGATAAAGAACTGACAACTACTGCTTCATACACTGTTAACTATAATGTAGATAAAGATACTGGTACTGTAACCGTTGCTTCTAATGGTGCGGGTGCAACTGGCAAATATGCTGCAGAAGTTGGTGCGCAGGCTTACGTTAACTCTGCTGGTAAACTGACTACTGAAACCACCAGCGCCGGTACCGCTACTACTGATCCACTGGCAGCACTGGACTCAGCTATCAGCAGCATCGATAAGTTCCGTTCTTCACTGGGTGCGATTCAGAACCGTCTGGATTCAGCGGTAACTAACCTGAACAACACCACTACCAACCTGTCTGAAGCACAGTCTCGTATTCAGGATGCTGACTACGCTACTGAAGTTTCAAACATGTCTAAAGCACAGATCATCCAGCAGGCGGGTAACTCAGTGTTGGCTAAAGCTAACCAGGTTCCACAGCAGGTTCTGTCTCTGCTGCAGGGCTAATCGCTACTTAAGCTCCTTGCTTATCAAACCCCGCTTCGGCGGGGTTTTTTTATACCTGCATATCATGAATATGCAGGTATACTCATTTCTCTTACTTTTCACAGGACGTGAGCCATGCGTAATCGATTTGCCCTATTAACGCTTCTCCTGGTTTCTGGCTGCGCGCCGATAAAACACCATCGCACACACACGCAAAATCCTCCTGTACCCGTCGTGACCGATCTCAAAAGCTATTATGACGCCGTCCACTTTGCTATTCAGACGCAGTTTTTTGACGCCGACCACTTCATTGGTAAAACCTGTCAGATAGACATTGATCTGGATGACAAAGGGCAGTTAAGCGGCGTACATATGCGCACCGGAGATTTATCGCTCTGTACTGTAGCGTTGTATGCGGCTAAGCATGCTGAGCTGCCGGCACCGCCTTCGGCAGAAGTGCATGAGAAGACCAAACATATGGTGATCAACTTCGCACCGCAGTGATAATTCCTGCATTAAACCAAATTTGATCTCATCAGCGACGATGATTTCCCCCAGCACCCTATAACCCCAAAAAAGTAACCAACCTGTTACAGTCCCGTGCTGAAATGCCGATAACTACCCCAGAATCATTCTCATTTTTTTGCACGACTTTTTTCTGTTTCTGGGGTGTCTATGCGCTTCAATTATGACTTGTTACCGGGTGAGTTACTGACCTTCGAAGAGATCGCGTTGCGCTATGCGCAGCAGCATCCTGATGAGAAAGAACTCACCGCCCGCGGGTTGCTGAGCCCGTCGACCAGCTTTCGCAATTTGGTGATCCGCGCGGTGTTCGCGCAGGAGGAGATCAACAGTCCGTTAGAGGATCTGCTGTTCGTCTCTGACGATAACGAGCGCAAAAACTATCTGCGCCGTTTTGAGCACTATTTAAAAAGCCAGCAAGCTTTCCTTTATTTCCGCCGTAACGATGAAATAAAGAAGGAGGGGCGCTGGAAGGTGGTGGGTGAAACCCAGGTTTACGCCATGCTGGATCCGAATTCGGCAGAAGCGCAGAACCTGCTCACCAGTCGGGGCTTCAAGCTGGTGTTGATGCGACAGACGGAAGAGGAGGAGTACTGGCAGCTGTTCGACCCGCATGCACACCCTTGCTTCCCGCTGTCGCGCAAAATTCAGTTTCTGGTGGTGCTGAGTACGCCGCAGCATAAAGTGCCGACGGCGGTGATGCCAGGCGCAGAAGTCGGGCGGCGCGTAAAGGCGAAAGTGTTCCAGCGTGCCAGCCAGGCAGAGTTTAATTCAGCCGTTAAAGCGCGCTATGGCGCCTGTATTATCACCGGCACGCAGCTTACGGAACGTCACAGCTGGCCGTGGGTGGAGGCATGTTATATCGATACACAGGAAAATGAAGAAGGTTTTCTTGCCGATAACAGCGTCGATAACGGCTTGTTCCTGCGCAGTGACTTACAGCGGTTGTTTATCAATAAAATGATAAGTATCGACGCGGAATCCGGGCAGGTGATGTTTAATCCACTGCTGGAAACTGAAGCGCCGATTAGCGATTTTTATCAGGCACTTGATGGTAAAACCTGTGCATTGTGGGACGCCGTGCCGCCTGGCACGCGGCAACGGCTGCGCAATCTACGCTAGCGGCTTCGCCTATGGCGGTGCATTCCACCGCCATCCATAACAAATTTGAAATAACCTCGCTTTTGCCCGCCTATTCTGCCAATCGAAACCCCTACAGAATTGGATAATCATGCCGATAACTTTATTAACGCAGGGTAGTCACCGTGAACGATCTCTATACGCCCGAAGGCGTGATGGATAAACATTCGCTCTGGCAGCGCTACGTTCCTCTGGTGCGACACGAAGCGTTGCGCTTGCAGGTACGTCTGCCAGCCAGCGTTGAGCTTGACGATCTGCTGCAGGCCGGTGGCATTGGTTTATTAAATGCCGTGGAGCGCTACGACGCGCTGCAAGGCACCGCCTTTACCACTTATGCCGTGCAGCGTATCCGGGGCGCAATGCTGGATGAACTGCGCAGCCGCGACTGGGCACCTCGCAGCGTGCGTCGTAATGCGCGCGAAGTAGCCGGTGCGATGCATCAGGTAGAACAAGCGTTGGGGCGCTCGGCTACTGAGCAGGAAGTGGCTGAACAGTTGAATGTTTCGCTGGAAGAGTATCGGCAGATTCTGCTCGATACCAATAACAGCCAACTCTTCTCCTACGACGAGTATCGGGAAGAGCACGGTGACAGCGCGGAGCTGGTGACGGAGGGGCATGAAGAAGCCAACCCGCTTCATCAGTTAATGGAAGGAAGCCTGCGTGATCGCGTGATTGAAGCCATCGAGGCATTGCCCGATCGTGAAAAATTAGTGCTCACACTGTACTACCAGGAAGAACTGAACCTGAAAGAGATTGGCGCAGTGCTGGAAGTGGGGGAATCCCGCGTCAGTCAACTGCACAGTCAGGCGATTAAACGCCTGCGTGCCCGGTTAGCGGGGGCGCGCTGACAGACTCAGTACCTGGCATCGAAAAAATAAAAATACCGGGGACTCAGCAATGGGAGCCAAAGCCAAAGCCAGACCTTTAAGTCGTTATCTTAAAGACTATAAACACAGCCAAAGCAACTGTTCACATTGTGGCAAAGTTTTAGATCGTATGGCGTTAGTGTTTCGTGGACAGATCATCAATAAAGAGGCCATCGCGCGGATGGACCAGATGATTGATGACCAGGTATGGATGAAACTCCAGCCGGAACTGACCGCGTTATGTCGTTTCTGCAGCGATATTTTTTGTAATACCCATCCTAATTACTTCGACATTATGGCGTTCAAACAGTATCTGTTTGAGCAGACCGAGATGAGTCACAGCACCATTCGCGAGTATGTGGTGCGGCTGCGTCGTCTTGATGACATGCTGAAAGCGAAAAATTTCCCGGCCGACAGATTACGGGGCAACAGCTGGCATGAATGTTTGGAAAACGATTTGCCGGATGCGGGTCACAACAATTACCGCATCGCACTGCGTAAATATGACCAGTTTTTAGGCTGGCAGCAGGGCTGATTGTGATCCTGCCCTTGTTGTTGCTGAGCATAGCAGCAACAGGGGCCGCACTCGCAGAATTCCGGGTGCGACTTTTCTCATCTTCTGCAACACTGTATGGATAATTGCACATTGCCCGAATGGAGGCTGCATTGTCTTTACATCTCTTGCACCAGTTCCCACGTCTTGAATTACTCGGTGCACCTACGCCGCTTGAGCATCTGCCACGGCTTTCTGATTATCTCGGTCGCGATATCTTTATCAAGCGCGATGACTTCACGCCTGTGGCGATGGGCGGCAACAAACTGCGCAAACTCGAATTCCTGGCGGCCGATGCGCTGCGCGAGGGCGCGGATGTTCTGCTGACGGCGGGCGCGATTCAATCCAACCATGTGCGTCAGACAGCGGCGGTGGCGGCGCGCCTTGGCCTCAAGTGTGTGGCGCTGCTGGAAAATCCGATTGGCACCACCTCAGAAAACTACCTCACCAACGGCAATCGCCTGATGCTCGACCTGATGGACGTCGAGGTGGTGATGGTCGATGCGTTGCACAATCCCACTGAACAGCTGGCCGAACAGGCTGAACGTCTCGAAGCTCAGGGTTTCCGTCCTTATATCGTGCCGGTTGGCGGTTCCAACGCACTGGGCGCGCTCGGCTACGTGGAGTGTGCGCAGGAGATCGCGCATCAAAGCGAAGGCGTGGTGGATTTCGCCGCTGTGGTGGTAGCATCGGGCAGCGCCGGCACCCATGCAGGTTTGGCGGTGGGGCTGGGCCAGTTGCTGCCCAATACAGAGCTGGTCGGCGTGACGGTTTCACGCAAAGTTGACGCGCAGTTGCCGGTGGTAGAGCGCATCTGCAGCGCGCTGGCTGAACAACTGGAAGTGCAGACGCACGCGCCGATCACGCTTTGGGATGACTATTTCGCGCCGCGTTACGGTGAACCTAATGAGGAAGGCATGGAAGCGGTGAAACTGCTGGCGCGCCTTGAAGGCATCATGCTGGACCCGGTCTACACCGGTAAAGCGATGGCCGGATTGATTGATGGCATTGCGCAGAATCGCTTCCGTCGTGAAGGGCCGCTGCTGTTTATTCATACTGGCGGCGCGCCTGCGTTATTTGCTTATCATCCTTCGGTCTAAGGCTAAGATAAAAAAGGTTTATAATCCTGCAGCTGCTGTTCTGGCCTGAAATGGGCCTGAATGCAGCGCCAATAACGATAAGGCGGCAAACCCCGGTTTCGCTGCCTCATAGCACACAACACATCACAATAAATGGGGTAAACATGGCTTTCTCTCCAATTCGTCGCCAACTGGTGATGGGCATGATGGCGGTCGCGCTGGTCGCGGGCGTTAACGTCAAAACGTTCGCCGCAGAAGATCTGCTGGCGCAGGTGAAGAGTAAAGGTGAGCTGCGCGTGGGTCTGGAAGGCACCTATCCGCCGTTCAGTTTCCAGGATGAGAGCGGCAAGCTGACCGGTTTCGAAGTGGAGTTCGCGCAAGAGCTGGCGAAGCACCTTGGCGTCAAAGCGGATCTGAAACCGACCAAGTGGGATGGCATGCTGGCGGCACTGGATTCTAAGCGTATCGACGTGGTGATCAATCAGGTAACGATTTCACCCGAGCGTAAGAAGAAGTATGACTTCTCCACGCCATACACCATCTCTGGCGTTCAGGCGCTGACGATGAAGAAAAATGCCGGCAGCATCACCAAGCCAGAGGATCTCTCTGGTAAGAAAGTCGGTGTCGGCCTGGGTTCTAACTACGAGCAGTGGCTGCGTGACAACGTCAAAGGCGTCGATATCCGTACCTATGATGATGACCCAACCAAATACCAGGATCTGCGCTCAGGCCGTGTTGATGCCATTCTGGTGGACCGCTTAGCGGCGCTGGATCTGGTGAAGAAAACCGGCGACACCATGGCGGTAGCGGGCCCGGCCTTCTCCCGTCTGGAATCCGGCGTGGCGCTGCGTAAGGGCAATGACGACCTGCTGAAAGCCATTGATGCAGCGATTGCTGATATGCAGAAAGATGGCTCGCTGAGCAAACTCTCTGAGAAATGGTTCGGCGCGGACGTCACAAAATAATGCAGGAAAGCTTACAACTGGTGCTGGATTCAGCACCATTCTTACTCAAAGGCGCGCTGTTCACGCTGCAGCTGAGTATCGGCGGGATGTTCTTCGGTCTGGTACTCGGCTTTGTGCTGGCGCTGATGCGCCTGTCACATTTCTGGCCAGTAAACTGGCTGGCGCGTATCTATGTGTCTATTTTCCGTGGCACGCCGCTGATCGCCCAGCTGTTTATGATCTACTACGGCTTGCCGCAGTTCGGTATCGAGCTGGATCCTATCCCATCAGCGATGATCGGTTTGTCACTCAATACCGCCGCTTACGCCTCTGAATCACTGCGTGGTGCGATTGCTGCCATTGAACGTGGACAGTGGGAAGCGGCGGCCAGTATCGGCATGACGCCATGGCAAACCTTGCGCCGCGTGATCCTGCCGCAAGCAGCGCGCACTGCTTTGCCGCCGTTGGGTAACAGCTTTATCAGTCTGGTGAAAGACACCTCGCTGGCGGCCACCATTCAGGTGCCCGAGCTATTCCGTCAGGCGCAATTGATCACCTCACGTACGCTGGAAGTGTTCACCATGTATCTGGCTGCCTCGCTGATTTACTGGGTAATGGCGACCGTGCTGTCGGCATTGCAAAATCGCCTGGAAGCGCATGTGAATCGACAGGATCGGGAGGCAAAATGAGTGCGATTGAAGTACGTCAGCTGGTCAAGCAGTTCCACGGCCAGACCGTGTTGCACGGTATCGATTTGGATGTGGCTCCGGGCGAAGTGGTGGCGATTATTGGGCCAAGCGGTTCGGGAAAAACCACCTTGCTGCGCAGTATTAATCTGCTGGAAGTGCCCGATAGCGGTCGCGTCACGGTGGGTAATATCACCATTGATGCCAGTATCGGGCTCAATAAGCAGAAGGAGCAGGTTCGCCGTTTGCGTCAGCAGGTGGGTTTCGTGTTCCAGAACTTCAATTTGTTCCCGCATCGTTCAGTGCTGGAGAACATCATTGAAGGGCCGGTGATCGTGAAGGGTGAACCGAAAGCGGAAGCCATTGCCCGCGCCCGCAGCTTACTGGAAAAGGTCGGTCTGCACGGCAAAGAGGAGAGTTTTCCGCGTCGTCTGTCCGGTGGACAGCAGCAGCGTGTTGCCATTGCGCGTGCGCTGGCGATGCGCCCGGAAGTGATTCTGTTTGATGAGCCGACTTCGGCCCTGGACCCAGAGTTGGTGGGCGAAGTGCTGAATACCATTCGCGCGCTGGCGCAGGAGAAGCGCACCATGGTGATCGTCACGCATGAGATGAGTTTTGCGCGTGATGTGGCCGATCGAGCGATCTTTATGGATCAGGGCCGTATCGTGGAGCAGGGCGCAGCGAAAGAGCTGTTCAGCCATCCGCAGCAGGCACGTACCCGGCAATTTCTTGACAAGTTTCTTAACCAATAGTCTCAAGCGTCGTCTGGAACTGACGGCGCTTTCTCTTCTCCTGTCTGAATTCTCCCTCTCAGTATCCTCTGAAAATTGTTAAAGAAACTTCAATTAACTAACTGAAATATAATATTTTATTGTCTGCAGAATTTCACTGGCAACAGGCAGAATGATTTTTAAGACGCCTCTGGTTGAGACATCTTTGTAAATATAAATAATTCTTTACAAATTCATGGCGCAATCAGGATCATAAAATGACACATGCCAGAAATGAAGTCCTCTGGATCAACACGCTAAAAGGGGCCTGCATCTTACTCGTAGTGCTGCACCACTCGATCATCACCACTTTCGCTCCCTCCCTGCATCACCTCACGGCCGGCATGGTGCCTGCGCACTGGTGGGTGACCTTCAATACCTATCTTTCTCCGCTGCGTATGCCCGCCTTTTTCTTTGTCTCGGGCCTGCTGGCGGCCAGTTCGATCGTCAAGAAGAGCTGGAAAGAGGTGTTCACCAAGAAGTTCAGCAATATCGTGTATCTCTATTTGCTGTGGGGAGTGATTCAGTGGCTGAGCATTCACTATATCTCCACGCACCTCGGTGAGCGGCTATCCAGCACCAAAAACGCGGCCTATGCCGACACGCCGTTAGAGTTCCTTAAACTGCTGCTGACCTCCATGACCAGCCTGTGGTATCTGTACGCGCTGGCGGGTTTCTTCCTGTTCACCAAGCTGTTCCATCGCCAGAAAATGGCGCTGATGGCACTGGCGATTGTCGCAACCTACGCTGCGCAGTTCAGCCTGATCCCCGGTTGGGGGCCGGCCAGCGTGGCGCAAAACTATCTCTACTTCCTGCTCGGCGTATTCTTCAGCCAGTCTCTGATTGAGATCAGCCAACTTAAGCGCCAACACTGGCTGCTGCTGGCAGGCATCGCGGTGATTGGCGTGGTGCATCATGTGGGGGGGATCTATAAAAATCCGTTCTACAGTCTGTTGACCATCGTGTTTGGTATCGTTGTGTGCCGTTTCCTCAATGAGCGCCTGAACATGGCGTGGCTGAACTGGATTGGCCGTAACACGCTGCAGATTTATGTCCTGCACCGCATCTTCATTGAGTTGCTGGGACTGAGCGCGATTGCCCTGGCGCTGCATTACGGCTGGTTTGGTCATGCGGCCTTCAGTTGGGCATGGGCGCTGCTGATGCCGATAACGGGCGTGGCGCTCTGCGTGACAATCTCCCTGGCGGTGTGGTCACTGCTGAATCGCGGTCCAGGCAGAATGTTATTCCTTTATCCTCGACTGTTGCGAAAACCCGTGCCAGAGACAAAAGCGGCACCGCTGCAATAATCAAATAGGGCCAGTTTGCTGGCCCTAATTATTTCCGCCTAGCACAATATTAATATCCGCGTTTATCCATCTGCCACATTTCATAATTATCCGAATAAAATTTGATTTTAATTTGGTTTGTTTGTGGTGGATTGCTCTTAATTTCCCTGTATTAATTGCTCACCTTATTTCCCTCTTCATACCCTTAGTGACTCTAATTTGGGAAGATATTGTTAGCCTGCTTAGCATTTGATTAATGTCTGGAACTGTAAAGTATTGTTATATCAGGACCAGTAAAAAACTTTTAGGACTTTCGCTAGAGTCATCCCCCGCCAGCTTGTTTAATAATCGTTGAATAACCAGAAATGCATCATTGCTTATTTCCTCATACTTCTCCTTTTAGACCTACACAGCAGCGGGAGTTAATCATATGAATAACGCCAGGAAAGAAGATATTGCATGGGTCAATACCCTGAAAGGGGCCTGCATATTGCTGGTGGTGTTGTACCACACCGTATTACCCGGATTTGAAGGAACGGTGAAATTATTGACGGCGGGTTGGATACCGGCAGAAATATGGGTGCAGTTTAATACCGTTTTATCTCCGCTGCGTATGCCAGCCTTTTTCTTTGTTTCGGGCTTGCTGGCAACCAACGGGATTCTTAATCGTCCCTGGAAGCAGGTATTTACCAGTCGTATTACCAATCTGTTCTATCTCTATATTTTGTGGGGCTTTATTCAGTGGTGGTCGATTGTGGGTATCTCGACAGAGATTACCGGCCAGCGCATCTCACACAATCTGAATGCCGCCTATGCGGGTTCACTGTTGGAGTTCCTGAAGCTGACGTTTATGGCGATGAGCACCTCGTGGTATCTGTACGGACTGGCACTGTATTTCCTGTGTGCGAAGATCTTCCACAAACAGAAAGTGGCGTTGTTGGTGGTCGCGGTTGCGCTTAACTATCTGGCGGTGGAGAAGATCATTCCATACTGGGGACCGCAAAGCGTGGCGCAGTACTTCCTGTTCTTCCTGCTGGGCGCGTTCTGGAGCCCGCTGATGCTGCGTATGAGCGAATGGCGTAGTGAAAATCTCGTGCCATGGGCGCTGCTGGCGGCGGTCTCAGGGATTCACATTATCTTCGGTCTGGATAAGAGCCTGTTCCTGTGCATCATCGCAGTGCTGGCGAGCGTGGCGGCCTGCCGCTGGCTCAATGCGCACTTTAAGATGACGTACTTTAACTGGATTGGCCGTAACACCCTGCAAATCTACGTGATTCATCGCATTTTCATTGAGTTTTTCGGCATGTCAGCGATTTTGTTCGCTCAGCGCCATCATCTGTTTGATTATGCCTGGTTCTCCGTGCTGTGGGCGTGTTTCTATCCGGTTGCGATTGTGGGGATTTGCTCACTGCTGTCGGTGGCGGTGTGGTCTGTAACCAATCGTGGGTTGGGGCAGTCGCTGTTTGTTTTCCCGACCTTGATTGGCATGAAGCGCAACAAGTCTGCGGCGTAAATACAAAGCGTCAAAAACAACGCCGCAACGAATAGGTAAATTCGTCGCGGCGCGTCATGGATAAGGGCCCGTTTGGGCCCTTATCTTTTTAACCAATGGTCATCAAACTGGCGTTACCACCCGCTGCGGCGGTATTCACGCTCAGTGAGCGCTCTATCAACAGACGTTCCAGCAGTAGATTGGTTTCGCCACGCGCGAAGCCCTGCACCGAAACAATCGCACCGTCCCGCGCGGCAACCTGCTCGCACAGCACACGCAATTGATCCGCGTCCCCGTGATAGATCACCGCATCAAACCCGGCTGCCAGCACATCTTTCACCAGCACTACGTGTTTTTGTACGGCCGCAGGTAGAGATTTGCGCAGCGCGCGATGCAACTCATCATCCTGCCACAGCGCCTGGCTGCCCACGCTGGTTACTGCCGCCAGTTGCGTCAGTGCATCCTGCTCGTTATCCGCAATACAGAGGACGTGATCGCGCGGCAGCAGCGTGAAGGTGTTACGTTCACCGGTTGGACCCGGCAGCAGTCGCACCGTACCCGCCTGCGCCAACTCGTCATAACGCTGACAGAGTGCCAGCAGCTCAGGTTTATCCTGCGCCCAGCTCTGCAATGCCTGGTGCGCGCTCATCAGCTCAGCACGCACGGAACTGTCAACCGGACGCTCGGCATCCTGACGATCGAAGGTCTTACGCAGTGCATTGTCCGGGCGGTTTGCCAGCAGGCGATAGAGATACAAAGGACCGCCGGCTTTTGGACCGGTGCCCGATAAACCTTCACCACCAAAGGGCTGCACGCCGACGACCGCGCCGACCATATTGCGGTTCACATACAGGTTACCGACCTTCGCACCTGCCGTGACCTGCGCGATGGTTTCATCGATACGCGTATGCACACCCAGCGTCAGACCGTAACCAGAGGCGTTAATCTGATCGATCAGCTGTGGCAGGTTATTACGCGCATAACGCACCACGTGCAGCACCGGGCCGAACACTTCTTTATCCAGATCGCTGACCTGACCCAGCTCGATCAGGGTTGGCTTGATAAAGGTGCCGCTGGTCCACTCTTTGCTGTCTTGCGGATTGTCCTGTGCCGCCTGATACACGGTGAAACCTTTATTGCGCATCGCCTGAATATGGCGCTCGATGTTGCCTTTGGCTTCGGCATCGATCACCGGGCCGATATCCGTTGAGAGACGTTCCGGATTGCCCATGCGGCATTCGGCCATCGCGCCACGCAGCATTTTCAGGGTGTGATCGGCGACATCATCTTGTACGCACAGCAGACGCAGCGCCGAGCAACGTTGTCCGGCGCTGTCAAAGGCGGAGGCAACGATATCGATCACCACCTGCTCAGTCAGCGCCGAGGAATCCACGATCATGGCGTTCATGCCGCCGGTTTCAGCAATCAGCGGCGTTGGGCGGCCTTGCGGATCGAGACGACCCGCCAGATTGCGTTGCAGCAGCGTCGCGACGGCGGTGGAACCGGTGAACATCACACCGCGTACTCGCTCGTCACCCGTTAACTGTGCACCTACAGTCTCGCCCTGGCCCGGCAGCAGTTGCAGCACGCCTGACGGCACGCCCGCATCCAGCATGATTTGTACCGCCTGCGCGGCAATCAGCGGCGTCTGCTCAGCGGGTTTCGCCAGCACGCTGTTACCGGCTGCCAGTGCTGCAGCAATCTGACCGGTGAAGATCGCCAGCGGGAAGTTCCATGGGCTGATGCACACCACCGGGCCGAGCGGACGATGGGTTTCGTTATCGAAATCATCACGCACCATACCGGCGTAGTAATAGAGGAAATCGACCGCTTCGCGCACTTCGGCAATGGCGTTGTTGTAGGTCTTACCTGCTTCACGCACCAGCAGGCCAATCAGCTGCTGCATCTGGCCTTCCATTGCTTCGGCTGCGCGCTCCAGAATCGCAGCGCGTTCTTGTGGCGGGGTGGCAAACCAGATTGGACCGGCATTCACTGCGGCATCCAGCGCTTCCGAAACTTCTGCTTCGCTGGCTTCGCGCACGCTGCCCACCACATCGGCTGGTGCAGAAGGGTTGAGTACCGGACGGCTCACGCCGTCACCCAGCTCACCCTCGACCAGCGGCTGGGCAACCCATGGCTGGCTGGCGCTATTGAGCAGGGCGCTGGAGAGTGACGCCAGACGATGTTCGTTCGCCAAATCCAGACCGGCTGAGTTGGCGCGCTTCTCACCATACAGATCGCGCGGCAGCGGGATTTTCGGATGCGGTAAACCGACTGCGCCTTCGGTCAGCGCCATCTTCTCCACCGCAGAAACCGGATCGGCAACCAGCTCATCCAGCGGCAGGGTGTTATCCGCGATGCGGTTAACAAACGAGGTGTTGGCCCCGTTTTCCAGTAAGCGACGGACCAGATAAGCGAGCAGGGTTTCATGGGTGCCGACCGGTGCGTAGATACGGCACGGACGGTTCAGTTTACCGTCTGCCACTTTGCCGACCACCTGCTCATACAGCGGTTCGCCCATGCCGTGCAGGCACTGGAACTCGTACTGACCCGGATAGTAGTTATTGCCTGCCAGCTGATAGATCGCTGCCAGCGTGTGGGCGTTGTGGGTAGCAAATTGCGGATAGATCAGATTCGGTACCGCCAGCAGTTTGCGGGCGCAAGCCAGGTAAGAGATGTCGGTGTACACCTTGCGGGTATAAACCGGATAACCTTCCAGCCCTTCAATCTGCGCGCGTTTGATTTCGCTATCCCAATACGCGCCTTTCACCAGACGAATCATCAGGCGACGGCGGCTGCGTTGGGCGAGATCGATCAGGGAGTCGATCACAAACGGACAGCGCTTCTGATATGCCTGAATGACAAAGCCAATCCCGTTCCAGCCGTCCAGTTCCGGCTCGAAGCATAGCTTTTCCAGCAGGTCGAGCGACAGCTCCAGACGGTCTGCTTCTTCTGCATCAATATTGATACCGATGTCGTAAGAGCGCGCCAGTAAGGTCAGTGATTTGAGGATCGGATACAGCTCTTCCATCACGCGCTCATACTGTGCACGGCTATAGCGAGGATGCAGGGCCGACAGTTTGATTGAGATGCCTGGACCTTCATAGATGCCACGACCATTGGAAGCTTTACCAATGGCATGGATCGCCTGCTGATAAGACACCAGATAAGCTTTGGCATCGCTGGCGGTCAGTGCCGCTTCGCCCAGCATATCGTAAGAGTAGCGAAAGCCTTTCTCTTCCAGCTTGCGCGCATTGGCCAGTGCTTCCGCAATGGTTTCGCCGGTGACGAACTGCTCGCCCATCAGACGCATCGCCATATCCACACCTTTGCGGATCAGCGGTTCGCCACTCTTGCCAATAATGCGGTTAAGCGAACGCGACAAATTGGCTTCATTGTGGGTCGATACCAGACGCCCGGTAAACAGCAGTCCCCAGGTCGCAGCATTGACGAACATCGACGGGCTGCGGCCGAGGTGCGACTGCCAGTTACCGTTACTGATTTTGTCGCGAATCAGCGCATCGCGGGTTGGCTTGTCGGGAATACGCAGCAGCGCCTCCGCCAGACACATCAGCGCCACGCCTTCCTGTGAAGAAAGGGAGAACTCCTGCAACAGGCTTTGCACCATTCCGGCGCGCCCGGTTGCACCTTTTTGGTGCCGAAGCTTATCCGCCAGGCTGTAAGCAAGCTGATGAGTTTTCTCGGCCAGCGGGGCAGGGAGACGCGCCTGCTCCAGCAGCATCGGTACCGCATCGGTTTCCGGACGACGCCACGCAGCGGTGATGGCTGAGCGCGTGACCGACTGCGGCAAAATATGTTCAGCGAAGTCGAGGAAGGGCTGGAATGACTCGTCTGGCGTGCCTTCTTCACTGGCGGCATCGGCAAGTTGCAGGGGAATTTCTGGCAAAGATTCACCGGCTTCCAGCTGCGAAAGGTAGTTAAAAATCGCCTGTTTGATCAGCCAGTGTGGCGTGCGGTCAATTTTACCTGCCGCCAGTTTAATGCGATCGCGGGTGGCTTCATCCAGCTTCACCCCCATGGTGGTGGTTCCCATGATTTCCTCGTCCTCAAAATATGATTCGACATCAGCGTGGGCTGCACTATCACTCATGTTGCAACTTTGTGCAACCATGTTAAATGTGACCTGAGTTGCACGTTTATCACCGCTTAAAATCAATCTGATGAAAAAGCGGCACAGAACTTGCTGCAAGAAGCTCGCCAAAGTTGCAACTCCGGTCAACGAGAGCACTATCATGTTGAATAAGGTGCAACTCAAAGTGTGAGCGTGTGCAACCTATTGGCATTAAATCATCGAAGTCAGGTGAAACCATTGTGACAGCTGTGTTAAATGCATTGTGCGCGCCGCCCCTTTGCGGCAGGATACCGCGCCTTAAGAGAAATCGCTTTCTCTGGATGCGGTAAAGCCCTGCGTTATCACGTTCCGATGACGCAGGAAAAAGATTTCTCTTAACGGATTAAATAATAAGTGGAGAGAGTATGAGTGTAAGCACACCGATGTTGGTGACCTTTGTAATTTATATCCTGGGAATGGTGCTGATTGGTTTTATTGCCTACCGTTCAACCAAAAACTTTGACGACTACATTCTGGGTGGACGCAGTTTAGGCAGCGTGGTCACCGCACTGTCAGCGGGTGCATCAGATATGAGCGGTTGGTTGCTGATGGGCTTACCCGGCGCCATCTTCCTTTCCGGCATTTCAGAAAGCTGGATCGCCATTGGCCTGACCATCGGTGCCTGGCTGAACTGGAAAATTGTGGCAGGTCGCCTGCGCGTGCAGACCGAACATCACGATAATGCCTTAACGCTGCCGGACTTCTTCTCCAGCCGTTTCGAGGACAAAAGCAAGCTGCTGCGTGTCATCTCCGCTGTGGTTATCCTCATCTTCTTCACCATTTATTGCGCATCTGGCGTGGTTGCGGGTGCACGTCTGTTTGAAAGCACCTTCGGTATGGATTACCAAACCGCGCTGTGGGCCGGTGCTGCTGCAACCATCCTTTATACGCTGGTGGGCGGATTCCTGGCGGTCAGCTGGACCGATACCGTGCAGGCCAGCCTGATGATCTTCGCGCTGATCCTCACCCCGGTGTTTGTGATTATCGCGGTAGGTGGTTTCGATGATTCACTGGCGGTGATCGAAGCGAAAAGTCTTGAAAACCTCGACATGCTGAAAGGGCTCAACTTTGTTGCTGTGATCTCCTTACTCGGCTGGGGCCTGGGCTACTTTGGACAACCGCATATCCTGGCGCGCTTTATGGCGGCGGATTCACATCACTCGATTCGCACAGCACGTCGCATTGGCATGACCTGGATGATCCTGTGCCTGGCCGGTGCCGTAGCGGTAGGCTTCTTCGGTATTGCCTACTTCCAGAACCACCCTGAACAAGCGGCAGGCGTTAGCCAGAACGGTGAACGCGTGTTCATTGAACTGGCGCGTATCCTGTTTAACCCATGGATTGCTGGCATCCTGCTGTCTGCGATTCTGGCAGCGGTGATGTCCACCCTGAGCTGCCAGTTGCTGGTGTGCTCAAGCGCCCTGACAGAAGACCTCTACAAAGGCTTCCTGCGTAAAAATGCCAGCCAGAAAGAGCTGGTGTGGGTAGGGCGTTTGATGGTGCTGCTGATTGCGTTGATCGCTATCGCGCTGGCGGCCAACCCGGAAAACCGCGTGCTGGGCCTGGTCAGCTATGCATGGGCAGGCTTTGGTGCCGCCTTCGGTCCGGTTGTCATGTTCGGGGTGTGCTGGAAGCGTATGACACGCAACGGCGCGCTGGCCGGGATGGTGATTGGTGCACTGACGGTGCTGCTGTGGAAACAGTATGGTTACACCGAAATGTATGAAATCATTCCAGGCTTCATCTTCGCCAGCATCGCGATTGTGGTGTTCAGCCTGATCGGCAAAGGCCCATCAGAAGAAGCGCAAGCGCGCTTTGCTGCGGCTGAAGCTGAATTTAACACCAAGTAATGTGGTCTCTGACATATCAAGCCCGCCCGTTAAACGGCGGGCTTTTTTATTGATTCGACAGCGCTTCAACGCTCAATTCAAAGCGATGACATAGCTCAGCGTCCAATAAAGGCCATTCCGAGGAGCGAAGCGTCCGCACTTTGAACTGCCGACTGTTAAACGGCGGTTTTTAGTATCGAATCATCAAGGCTTAAACCCTCAATTCAAAGCAATGCCATAGCCAAACGTCCAATAAAGGCCATTCCGAGGAGCGAAGCGTCCGCGCCATGGACGGCGCGGCCGATCTGCAGGGATGCGTGGTTTCTTCGCGATCGGGATGGCCTTTAGTGGACAGAGCGCTGAACGTGCAGCGATACCTTTACACTGAACCTGCAGCGATACCACTGCACTAAACCTGCAGCGATACCAGTGCACTAAACCTGCAGCGATACCAGTGCACTAAACCTACAGCGATCCCCCTGCACTGAACATGAATTCATGCCCATCCACTGCAGGCTTAGCGGTGATCGACGACTTAAAACTCCACTTACCAGACGAAACGCCGCGATCCCCTTGGCATAGAATCCGTCGCCCTTCCCGCAAATGAGAAATAATTTCATTAAGTGACTTGTAATTTTACCCGCGATAATGATAATCGATATCGTTTGCAATTTACGTATTTTTACCTAAGGTTTACCCTGCTTAACAATCAAGAGGTTGGTGATGTTCGTACCGTTTCTCATTATGCTGCGTGAAGGTCTTGAAGCAGCTCTCATCGTCAGCCTGATTGCCAGCTACCTGAAACGCACCCAGCGTACACAGTGGTTCCCCGCGATGTGGGCGGGTGTCTTCATTGCCGCGGCACTCTGCTTAGGCCTTGGCATCTTCATCAATGAAACCACCGGTGAATTTCCGCAAAAACAACAAGAACTGTTTGAAGGCATCGTGGCGGTCGTCGCGGTGGTCATCCTCACGTCCATGGTGTTCTGGATGCGCAGAGTCTCGCGCAACATCAAAGCCACACTGGAACGCTCGGTGGATCAGGCATTGCAAAAACAGGGCGGCGGTGGCTTCCCGCTGGTTCTCATGGTCTTTCTGGCCGTTGCTCGTGAGGGGCTGGAATCGGTATTCTTCCTGCTCGCCGCTTTCACCCAGGATGTCGGCTACGCGCCGCCGATTGGTGCAGTACTCGGCCTGTTAACGGCGATTGTATTGGGCATGCTGCTCTACTACGGCGGCATCCGCCTCAACCTGGCGAGCTTCTTCCGCTGGACCAGCTTATTCATTCTCTTTGTTGCCGCAGGCCTCGCGGCAGGTGCGATCCGTGCTTTCCACGAAGCAGGGCTCTGGAACCACTTCCAGGACATTGCTTTCGATCTTAGCAACACGCTCTCCACCCACTCGGTGGTCGGTACGCTGCTGGAAGGCATTCTCGGTTATCAGGAAACGCCAAGCGTCAGTGAAGTGGCTGCCTGGCTTATCTACCTGATTCCGGCGCTGCTGCTGTTCTTCTTCCCGGCACGCCCAACGGCCAGTGCTGCACGCACCACACGCTGAAATTAAATCAGGCGCGATTGCGCGCCTGTTCTTCCATGTAACAGGGATATCACTATGACGATTCGCTTCCGCCGTAAGGCGCTGTTGGTTTCAATGCTGGCTCTCTCAGGCGCTGCATCTGCTGCATCCATCCCGCAAGTCACGGTTACCGTCACTGACAAACAGTGTGAGCCGATGTCACTCAATGTGCAGGCGGGTAAAACCCAGTTCATCATCAAAAACAACAGCCAGAAAGCGCTGGAGTGGGAAATCCTGAAAGGGGTGATGGTGGTAGAAGAGCGTGAAAACATCGCGCCGGGTTTTAGCCAGAAATTGACCGCGAACCTCGAAGCAGGCGAATATGACATGACCTGTGGCTTGCTGACCAACCCGAAAGGCAAACTGGTGGTATCGGGTGAGTCGAAAACCGCTGCCAAAGGCAAAACTGACATCATGCAGCTGGCTGGCCCAATCACGGACTACAAAACCTACGTGATGAGCGAAGTCAAAGAGCTGGTGGCGGGCACTCAGGCCTTCACCGATGCAGTAAAAGCGGGCGATCTGGAAAAAGCCAAAGCGCTGTACGCACCGACCCGTGCACACTACGAGCGTATCGAGCCGATTGCTGAACTGTTCTCCGATCTGGACAGCAGCATCGATGCCCGTGAAGATGACTTCGAGAAGAAAGCCGACGATCCGAAATTCACCGGTTTCCACCGTATCGAAAAAATCCTCTGGGCCGACAAAACCACCAAAGGTGCTGAAGAGTTTGCCACTAAGCTGAATCAGGACGTGCTGGATCTGCAGACCCGCATCAGAGAACTGGCATTCCCACCGGCGAAAGTTGTTGGCGGCGCAGCAGGCCTGATCGAAGAAGTGGCAGCCAGCAAAATCTCGGGTGAAGAAGATCGTTACAGCCGTACCGACCTGTCTGACTTCCAGGCCAATATCGACGGTGCACAGAAAATCGTTGATCTGCTGCGCCCACAACTGCAAAAAGCTAACCCGCAGCTGCTGGCGAAAGTCGATGCCAACTTCAAGAAAGTGGACAGCATCCTCAGTAAATACCGCACCAAAGACGGTTTCGAATCTTACGAGAAACTCACTACCGCTGACCGCAATGCGCTGAAAGGGCCGATCACCACTCTGGCGGAAGATCTCTCCCTGCTGCGCGGTACTTTAGGTCTCGACTAATCATGAGCCATAAAAATGACGCGGCGCAGCCGTCGCGTCGTCGTTTATTGCAGGGATTAGGCATGTTGGGCGGCGCGGCCGCCCTGAGTGGCGGCTGTCCGTTCCATACGGCAGCCGCGGCTGACAGCTTCTCTCCCGGCACGGTTGCACCCGATGCGCGCCAGCAGGCGCAACCCTTCTATGGCCCGCATCAGGCTGGCATTATCACCCCGCAGCAGGCTTCCATGATGCTGGTGGCTTTTGACGTCTTAGCCAGTGACAAAAGTGACCTCGAACGTTTGTTCCGTCTGCTCACAGAGCGCTTCGCTTTCCTGACCAAAGGAGGCGCTGCGCCAGTTGTCACCAACCCGCAGCTGCCGCCAATGGATTCCGGCATTCTTGGCGCTGATATCGCACCCGATAATCTCACCATGACGCTGTCCGTGGGCACCTCGTTGTTTGATGAGCGCTTTGGTTTAAGTGCACACAAACCGACGCAACTGCAAAGCATGACGCGCTTCCCCAATGATTCGCTGGATGCCGATCAGTGTCACGGCGATCTACTGCTGCAAATCTGCGCCAATACGCAAGACACGGTGATTCACGCACTGCGCGACATCATTAAGTACACGCCCGATCTGCTGGCCGTGCGCTGGCGGCGTGATGGTTTTATTGCCGATCATGCCGCACGCAGCCATGGCAAGGAAACGCCGATCAATCTGCTGGGCTTCAAAGATGGCACCGCCAACCCTGATACGCATAACCCTGCGCTCATGGATCAATTGCTATGGGTGACGGCGAATCAGCAGGAACCTGCCTGGACGCAGGGCGGGAGTTATCAGGCGGTGCGTATCATTCGTTTCCACGTTGAAATGTGGGATCGCACTCCGCTGGGTGAACAGCAAACCATATTCGGTCGTGAGAAACTTTCCGGTGCGCCGCTGGGCATGAAAGAAGAACATGACGTGCCGGATTACAGTAAAGATCCGGATGGTGATGTCATCGCGCTGGATGCGCATATCCGTCTCGCCAACCCACGCACGCCGGAAACCGACAGCAGTTTAATGCTGCGCCGGGGCTACAGTTACTCCTCAGGGATTACCGGTTCGGGGCAGTTGGATATGGGACTCTTGTTCGTTTGCTATCAGCATGATTTAGCTAAAGGCTTTATCACGGTGCAAAAACGTCTCAATGGCGAAGCGCTGGAAGAATATATTCGTCCGATTGGCGGCGGATACTTTTTCGTTTTGCCGGGCGTCCCTGACGAAAAACATTACCTTGGCCAGTCTTTACTGCAGGCCTGATTAATAAACGCACCGCGCCAGCGCAGCGATAAGGTTGCGCTGGCGCTTTTTTCACCGACCGTAAACTTTCCCCTGGTCGCATCCACTTCCGAATGTTCCGAAAAAGTTCGTCGCGCGTCAAATAATCCATCTCACTGAAAAAGCGAGATAATTTAATTTAAGACGAAAATTCTCATGCTTCGCTTATCTCTTTTTCTTTGTCGTGACGTAAAAATACTGTTGCAAAGCATGGTTAATATGATGCACTTTACTCATAAGCGTTGTCAGTTGTGTGGCTAAGTCCACTGGAGTTCGCGCATGACCCGGTCCTTCTATGGACAGTTAAATACACTTCAGCTAGCGCAGTACACTGCGGGGGATTTCTTCCCTCCAAAGTATCCTCTTCACTTTTCAATTATCGTTCCCGAACTATCGCCATTTCTTTACCGGTGCGCATCAGCGCTTCGTCGTTGTTGCACACTACTCTCAATAGCCAGACCCGGCTTACAAGGAAGCCAAACAAACCTCTAAAGCGTTCAAGTCATCGCCGCGGGTGATCCGCCGCGATAAATGAAACCAACTGTAAGGTGCCACTATGGGAAGACAGAAAGCAGTGATCAAAGCGCGTCGTGAAGCAAGAAGAGTCGTTCGTAGTGATTCTCGCAGTCACCGTCAGCGCGAAGAAGAATCGGTCACTTCGCTGGTGCAGATGGGTGGGTTGGACTCAATTGGCATGGCGCGTGATTCACGCGATCGTGGTCCGATTGAAGCCAGAAATGAAGCTCAAGCGCACTATCTTAATGCCATAGAAACGAAACAGCTGATATTCGCCACCGGTGAAGCCGGTTGCGGTAAAACCTGGATTAGCGCAGCCAAAGCGGCTGAGGCCCTGATCAATAAGGATATCGAAAGGATTATTGTGACGCGCCCGGTTCTGCAGGCGGATGAAGACCTCGGTTTCCTTCCTGGGGATATTTCCGAGAAGTTCGCCCCGTATTTCCGACCGGTATACGACGTTCTGGTTAAACGTCTCGGCGCTTCCTTTATGCAGTACTGCCTGAGGCCTGAAATTGCCAAGGTAGAGATTGCGCCCTTCGCATATATGCGCGGACGTACGTTTGAGAATGCGGTAGTGATCCTTGATGAGGCACAAAACGTCACTGCGGCACAGATGAAGATGTTCCTGACACGCTTAGGCGAGAACGTGACGGTTATCGTCAACGGTGATATCACCCAGTGTGACTTGCCGTCCCACGTCAAGTCCGGTCTGGCCGATGCGCTGGCGCGTTTCGAAGAAGACGAGATGATTGGTGTGGTGCGTTTCGACAAAAACGACTGCGTCCGTTCGGCACTTTGCCAGCGCACGCTGCTGGCTTACGGTTAACGATTAAGAAGTTGATTGAGAGTGTAGCGAAGCAAAACCCGGCGCAAGCCGGGTTTTTTTATGGCTGCTCAGCCAGGTTCATTGGCGCGTATCAATAACTGCTGATGAGGGAAATCGATCAGGATGTAATGATGTCGCAAGAAATTCTCTCCCAATAAACCATCCGCTACCATTTGTGAATCAATATCCTCCACCAGGATCGCCGCGATATTTATTTTCCCGGATGTGGCCTGTTTGATATTGATTTGCGTCGCCTGACAACCTTCATCATCCATTTCCGCTATGACTTCTTTGCAAGGAAATACGTTATCTGTTCTATTTAAACGTTTACTCCATAACATTGAGAGTGTTGCACCGGTATCCAGCAGCATATTAAAACTCTCATTATTTTTCATAACCTCAATGATTATGCCTTCATCTGTGATCGTTAAAGGCAGCGTTAACCATTGCTGGCGGTCGATAGTGAAATCGTCCAGCCGATTCGCCACGGTGAACAGGCGATGCGGGTAATCAATCATCAGGACCTTTTGCCGGAAAAGCCCCAATCCGATGACCATACTTTCCGGTCTTTTGCCGTCAGGCTGCAGCGTCAGCCCCCATGGGCTCAGGGAAACACCTTCAACGTTCTCAAAGCTCATGCCATTAACCGAGACATGGTGAAACATGAATTTATCATTCAGGAACACCTCGCCGGTCAGATCGGTGGTGCGCACTTTATCCTTTAACGGCTTTAGCCACGGCACCTGTCGTATAAACGCCGGATCAAAATGGAAAGCAAATGCAGAGCCGGTATCCAGCATAAACTCGCCCTCCTGGCCGTTAATATTCAGCGTGACAATCGGTAATGCACTTTCATCTAATTTAAAGGGGATTTTAATGACTGCTTCAGCTAATGATGTGAACGTCAGTATGAAGATAAAAACCCCATAATGCATGAATCCTTTCATTTGTTTTTTCCTAAGTTGGTATTTACCTCAACCAAATATCTTCAGCGTCGGTATAAATAAAACGCGAAAGGTTTACGCCTCGTGTGGCTTTATGTTTTATCCAAAGATGTTTTATGCGCCATTTTGTGATCGAACACAGGAACATCTTCGGAAAATCGTGCGGTGCGTGCATCCCGCTCATAACCTTGTGGTTCACAGAGCAGGTGATAAAGTTCTGGCCGTCTGCCGTGGATCCAGCGGCGCCCGGTAGACATCGCCAGTAACGAAAGGTCCAGATCGGCGCTCACCAGCGTATCTCTGAATGAAGTGGTTTCGTTGACGATGCGACCATAGGGATCAATTACCATCGCATTGCCGGTACGAATCTCACCGTTATCCAGTCCTACGCCATTACTGAACAGGATGAACAGTCCATTATCGTGTGCACGTGAGGGCAGCCAGCGCATCAACCAGCCTCGCCCGCTGTCACCCATTAATGCGGCTTCCAGCGCTTCAGGGGCTTGCTGTCGGTTTTCCCAAAGGCTTACAGGGATGGGTTTCATGCCGAAGGGGCTGCGCGAGTGCGTGCCGCCCGTTTGATGTGGCGCAATCAAAATATCGGCACCCAGCAGGGCGGTGACGCGAACGTTATCGGTGAGGTTATTGTCCCAGCAGATAAGAATCGCTATTCGCACACCCCACGGCGTATCAAACACTGTAAATGCATTCCCCTGGGAAATGGATGGATGCTCGAAAGCGTGGATCTTACGATGTACATGGCGTTGACCATCAGGCATGCAAACCGCGTAAGCATTGTAGAGCTGGCCGTTTTGATGCTTTTCAATATAGCCCGCCCCGATCGCCATCTGATAGCGCTCTGCCAGCGCCGCTATCCGTGCCAGTGACGGGCTGTCATCGCTGCGCTCGGCGAGGGCTGCCACTTCATCATGCGATAGCTGAGGCACATGCCAGTAACCCGTGATACACATCTCAGGAAAAGCCAAAACCTGAGTATCTGTCTGAGCGGCCTGATCAATAAACTGTTCCATCAGCGCTAAGTTGTACTGCTTGTCTCCGGCGCGATGACAAAACTGTACGGTGGCAACACGAAGCTGTTTGTTCATGGTGGTTTCTCTCGTAGGGGGATGGCGTGCTATTTCACCAGAGAGAAATCCACCGTGTATAATCACAACTTCGCTCACTTCGATAACCGAATGGAATGGATATTAAACTGCTCCGTGCCTTCGTTACGTTGGCTAAAACCCATGCTTATCACACTGCTGCTGAACAGTTGTGCGTGACGCAACCCGCGCTAACGAAACAAATCCAAACGCTTGAGCACCTTGCGGGTGTCACGCTTTTCCAGCGCGGGCGGCATGGCGCCCGCCTCACTGTGGCGGGAGAGCAGTTTTTGTCCGGTGCGCGGGATATCGTGGAGCGTCATGCGCAGTTTTGTGCCTGGATAGCGGAACGGCAGCAGGGCCAGACGGGAACGTTGACCATTGGATTTGGTATCTCGTCCTTTCGCATGGCACCTGAAAGGGTAGCGGCGTTCCGCACTGCGTATCCTGGCGTGCAGGTGTTATTAAACGACATGCCTTCTGCGGTGCAATGCCAGCAACTGATGGAAGGGCGACTGCAGATTGGATTTGTGCGCTTGCCGGTAACCGAACCGTTGCAAAGTCTTGTGCTGGATGAGGAGCGCTTAGTGCTGGCGATCGCGGCAGACCAGCCTTCCGATCTGGCGGAAGCGAAGGTGTTTATTGAAACTCACCAACTGCTCCAGCTCTCACCCGATCGCGGCAATGGCTTAACGGCTCAGGCGCAGCGCTATCTGTGCGGGCAAGGTTTTCCGCCTTGTAGGGTTGCAGCCGCCGATGATATCCAGACATTGCTGGCACGAGTGGCGGCAGGGGATGGTGTCGCGTTATTGCCGGCGAGTGTGAAACACATCCTTCCTGCTGGCGTCAGGCTATTGCCGCTGGAGGGTGAACATACGCATTGGCAAACAGGTTTGGCCTGGAACGCACAGATCAAAGACCCACTCAGAGACAAGTTCCTGGCGATGGTAATCGGGGATGGCCAGGTAAGTTAATGATGTGGCTGATCTGAAGACAAAAAAAAGCCTGAACTTTCGTTCAGGCTCTTCTTCAAAATGATGGCGGTGAGAGGGGGATTCGAACCCCCGATACGTTGCCGTATACACACTTTCCAGGCGTGCTCCTTCAGCCACTCGGACATCTCACCACATTTTTTCTGCCAACCGCACTGGGTCAACGGGGCGCTACTATAGGGAGTTACCTGAAAACGGTCAAGCCCTATTTTCTCCTTTTGTTCTATCCGCTTAAGCTCTGTGCAGCTTGCTGCATCTCTCGCCGAACTGCGTGTTCTGTCATCAAATTATTCCTTCTCTGCCACAAAAGTGTCACCAGACTGTCGCAGACTTGTCTGCGGAAACATTTGGTTATATTTACTGATAAGGATGCTTATAAATGAAACACATACCTCTTTTCACGGTTTCTCTGCTGGCTTCACTCATCGCAACGTCAGCAGTGGCAGATTCAACAACGTATAGCCGCGCCGCCACCGGTGATATCACCGAACACGGTGGCGCGCGCCGCCTCAGCAGCGACCAGACGGAAGCGCTGAAAGCCTCACTCATCAATACCACGGCCAAAAACGTCATCTTGTTGATCGGCGATGGCATGGGCGACTCGGAAATCACCGCCGCACGAAATCAGGCGATGGGCGCAGGTGGTTTTTTCCCAGGCATTGATGCGCTGCCGTTAACCGGCCAGTACACCCACTACTCGTTAGACAAGAAAACCCACAAACCGAACTACGTGACAGATTCCGCTGCCTCCGCTACCGCCTGGGCAACGGGCACCAAATCTTATAACGGTGCCATCGGCGTAGACGTCAATGGCAAGGATCAGGTCACCATTCTGGAGTTGGCGAAAGCTGCCGGCAAAGCCACTGGCAACGTCTCAACCGCAGAATTGCAGGATGCCACGCCCGCGGCTTTGATGGCGCATGTCACGTCGCGTAAATGTTATGGCCCGGAGAAAACCAGCGAACTCTGTCCAACCAATGCGCTGGAGCAGGGCGGTAAAGGGTCGATCAGCGAGCAGATGCTGAAGACTCGTCCAGACGTCACGCTCGGCGGCGGGGCGAAATCGTTCACGGAAAGCGCCAAAGCCGGTGAGTATCAGGGAAAAACACTGCGCGAGCAGGCTCAGGCGCTGGGCTTCCAGCTGGTCGATAACCTGGATGGCATGAATGCCATCCAACAGGCCGACCAAAGCAAACCGGTACTGGGTCTGTTCTCCGACGGCAATATGCCGGTTCGTTGGCAAGGGCCAAAAGCCAGCTATCACGGCAACATTGATAAACCCGTAGTGACCTGCGAAGTGAATAAAGATCGCCCGGCATCAACACCGACACTGGCGCAGATGACCAAAAAGGCAATTGATTTGCTGAGCACCAATGAGAAAGGTTTCTTCCTGCAGGTGGAAGGCGCGTCGATTGATAAACAGGATCACGCAGCAAACCCATGTGGTCAGATTGGTGAAACCGTGGATCTGGATGAGGCCGTGCAGCAGGCGCTGGCCTTTGCACGCGAGCATGGCGATACCCTGGTGGTGGTAACCGCAGATCATGCGCACAGCAGCCAGATTATTGAAAATGGCAGCAAAGCGCCGGGCCTGACGCAGGCGGTGAACACCAAAGATGGTGCGGTCATGACCATCAGCTACGGTAACTCTGAAGAGGATTCTCAGGGGCATACCGGCACACAGCTGCGTATCGCGGCCTATGGTCCTTATGCGGCTAACGTGGTGGGCCTGACCGATCAGACGGACTTGTTCTTTACGCTGAAGGATGCAATGGGCATTAAGTAACCGCGCCCGTCAGCAACGACAATCCCCGCATCAGCGGGGATTTTTTTAGCTGAGGAGGAAGGTGAATTACAATCCGCGCTGTGCCATCAAACGCGCGAGATCCACCAGACGGTTCGAGAAGCCCCACTCGTTATCGTACCAGGCAAGAATTTTCACCAGGTTGCCGCCAATCACCAGCGTGGAAAGGCCGTCGATGATGGAAGAACGAGGATCGCCCTGATAATCACTGGAAACCAGTGGTTCATCGCTGTACCCCAAAATCCCTTTCAGCGGACCTTCTGCTGCTGCGGCTTTAAAGGCATCATTGACCTCCTCGGCGGTGACATCACGTTTAAGCGTCACGGTTAAATCGACAATTGACACCACCGGCACCGGTACGCGCAGTGAATAGCCCGTCAAACGTCCATCCAACTCGGGGATAACACGCCCCAACGCTTTAGCCGCACCGCTGGAGTAAGGCACGATTGACAGCGCCGCCGCGCGCGCGCCGCGCAGATCTTTCTCCGGCTGATCGTGCAGCACCTGGCTATTGGTATAAGCATGAGTGGTGTTCATCAGACCATGCTCAATACCGAAGGCCTGATGGAGAACCTGTGCAGCCGGGGCTAAGCCGTTGGTGGTGCAGCTGCCGTTGCTCACGACGAAATGCTGTTGAGGGTCGTAGCGCTGATCGTTCACGCCCAACACTATCGTCAAATCATCGTTTTTACCCGGCGCGGAGATAATGACGCGTTTCGCGCCACCGCTGGTGATATGCACCGCTGCTTTGTCACGTTCAGTGAAGAATCCGGTGGCTTCGATAACAATATCGACACCCACATCGCTCCAGCGAATATTGGCGGGATCTCGTTCGCTGAACACGCGTACTGGCTTACCATCAATGCGCAGTTCACCTTCACCCGCTTCCACTTCTGCAGGCAGTCGGCCCAGCAGAGAGTCGTGTTTCAGCAGATGCGCCAGGGTTTTACTGTCGGTGAGATCGTTAATCGCCACAATCTCAATATCATCACTGCCCAGTGCGGCGCGGAATACGTTACGTCCGATACGGCCAAAACCGTTAATGCCTACCTTGATCATTATTGACTCCTTATCCGAAGTGGTTGCAGTCAATGTAGGACGATGTGGGATTGGCGTAAACGACAAAAAAGGATCACTTTACGCCATTTTACGGCAGTGAAAGCGTTGGCGATATTCACCGGGCGTGAGATGCAACTGGCGCTCAAAACTGCGGCGCAAATTGATGCTGCTGCCAAATCCGGTGTCGAGGGCGATGCGTTCCAGCGTCGCGCGGCTCTGCTCCAACAATTCGCGTGCGGCAGCCAGTCGCGCCTCTGCGACATAGCGCGCCGGTGACGCACCGGTTTCACGGGTGAATACGCGGGTGAAATTGCGTGGGCTCATCGCGACACGTTCGGCCAGCTTCTCAACCGACAGATCTTCCGCCAGGTTGGCGCGTATCCAGCTTTGCAGATCGTGGATCGGGCCGGTGCTGGTTTGTTGTAGCTGGTAGCGGCTGAACTGCATCTGTCCGCCGGGGCGGCGCAAATACATCACCATATCCTGAGCGATATCGCGTGCCACGCTGAAACCGAAATCCTCCTCAACCAGCGCCAGCGTGAGATCAAAGCCGGAACTCACGCCACCGGACGTCCAGATTGGGCCATCCTGGATGTACAGCGGGCCTCCTTCCACCTGGACGCGGGGAAAGCGGGTTTGCAGCGTTTCCAGCAGACGCCAGTGTGACGTGGCACGGCGTCCATCCAGCAAACCCGCTTCAGCGAGCAGCATCGCGCCACCACAAATTGACACCACACGCCGGGCCTGCGGAGCCGCCAGCCTGATGAAATCCACCACCATGTTGCCCTCTTCGACGCTGTCACCGCGTCCGGTAATCATGATGGTATCCCAGGCGGTGCGGGGATCTACTTCGGCCAGCTTCAGGTCAGCCAGCAGGTTGAGGCCCGACTGACCGTGAATCACCTGATGCGACTGCGTGGTGGCGATACTGACACGATAACGTGGCTGATCGACGCCAACGGGCAGGTGTAGGTTGGCGTGCATCAGGATGTCGGCAATACCGGCGGCTTCAAACAGCATGCCGCCATCGGGGACGATAACGAGAAAGTTTTTCATGGCGCAAAATGCTCATCGTGGCAAAATAAGCCAGATTATCGCACGGCGGCGTTATTTTTGCTGGTAATACGGTCCCTGGGTGATCGAATTACGCAGCACCAGTCTGCCCGGCATAAGCGGCTGCGCCGTCACGCTTTCACCATCCAGCATTTTAGACAGTTGCGTTAACGCACTCGACACCATCTCAGCAACGGGAACATGCACCGTGGTTAACGCGGGCAGAAGATAGGGCGCAACCGGGATGTCATCAAAACCCAGTAATGAGACGTCCTGAGGGAGGCGCAAACCCGCATTGTGCAACGCGCAGGCGGCACCAATCGCCATATCATCATTGCTGGCAACAATCGCAGAAAACCTGACTTTACGCCGTAACAGCGCTTCCACCGCCAGTTGCCCACTGGCGCTGGTCCAGCAGCCATCCAGCATCAGGTTTTCATCGTATTCAATGCCATTTTCCATCAACGAGGCAATATACCCTTTCAGACGGCTTAATCCGGTGTGGGAACTGCCCATCCCTTTGATAAAAGCGATCTCGCGATGGCCCTGAGCAATCAAATGATTCACAGCGTTGAGCGTGTCATTTTCGTGGTCGGCACACACCGAATATTGTGGATGCTGCTTCAAACGGCGGTTTAAAACGATTAACGGCTTACTCATGCTGGGAATAAGCGCATCAATGTCCTCCACGCTTAAATAGCGCGGATAGATGATCACGGCATCGCAATAGCTATCGATTAAAAAGTTTATGGCTTCACGCTCTTGCTGAGCATTGTGTTTACCATCGCCCAGCACCAGTTGTGAGCCGAGTTTTTCCGTCATGGTCGCGGCCTGGAATAACAGCTCGGTGAAAAAAGGACCATTGTAAAGCGTGTTGGGCACCATCAGACCAATACTGTGCGAACGGTTGGTCGCAAGACTTCGTGCCAGCAGATTAGGACGGTAATCCATCTCATCTATGGCCAGCATCACCCGATCCCGCACCGTTTTAGACACATAAGCATGGCCAGCCAGCACCCGTGACACCGTGGCTTTTGACACTCCTGCGCGTTTTGCGACATCAAGCATTGTCGTCATTTATCTTCCTTCTCAGCGTTCTCGCGCATTGTAGCGCAAAAGCTCAATCTGAAAACCGCAGAGTGAGGCTCTTCTAACCGATAACGTTTTTTCTCATTATCATCCGATTTCATCACATATTTAAAAGGCTAACATAAAAATAATATGAAACCGGTCTCAGATTAATAATATTTTCACTCTTTAAATAAGGTTTAACGGTTTGAGTTATGGATCACAAAAAGAACAAATTGAATCTGTAACCGGTTGCAGAAACGGTTCTCGACGCGTAATTATTTAAAAAAACGGAGGGTATCATGATGAAAATTCTATTGTGTTGTTCCGCAGGTATGTCAACCAGCATGGTAGTACAAAGAATGCAGAAAGCCGCTACGCAACTGGGTTTAGAAGCCAAAATTGATGCCGTTGGCATGGAAGAGTTCAATGAAAAAATCGCGGAGTATGACTGTTGTCTGTTAGGCCCGCAGATCAAATATAAGCTGGCAGATTTCGAACGTCAGGCGCAGGAATATCACAAACCGGTCACCGTCATTAACACCATGGATTACGGGATGTTAAATGGCGAAAAAATCCTGAAGTCGGCGCTCGCCCTGATTGATGCCAATAAGGGGGCATGATGAGCACACTGGCTGATTCTTTATTTGGCGTGATTGAGAACCGCATCAGTCCGATTGCAGCACGACTCTCCTCGCAACGGCATGTGGTGGCCATCAAGGACGGGTTTATTGCCTCGATGCCGTTCCTGATTGTCGGTTCATTTATGCTGCTGTTCTCACATCCTCCTTTCAGTCAGGACAGCCAGTGGGGCTTTGCCCAGTGGTGGCTGGGCATGGTGAAGCAGTACAACGACCAGCTGATGATGCCCTACAACATGACGATGGGCATCATGGCAGTGTTTATTACTGGCGCAATTGCCTACAACCTGGCGCAAAGCTACAAACTGAATGGCCTGATGGCGGCGCTGCTGTCGCTGATGACCTTTTTGGTGGTGGCTGCACCGGAAAAGAACGGTGCATTGTCCGTCGCCTCGCTGGGCGGGGAAGGGATATTCACCGCCATCCTGATCAGTCTGTACTGCACGGAAGTGATGCACTGGCTGGTGAAATACAACATTGGCTTCAAACTGCCAGAACAGGTGCCACCGAAGATTCGTCAGTCGTTTGACCTGCTGATCCCCATTATGGTGATTTTCCTGACGCTTTATCCGCTGAACCTGTTTATGGAGAGCCACTTTGGCTTACTCATTCCTCAGGCCATTATGTCGGTGTTTGCGCCAATCATCTCCGCAGCCGATTCACTGCCCGCCGTGCTTATCGCCGTCTTGCTCTGTCATCTGCTGTGGTTTGCCGGTATTCACGGTGCGGCGATTGTCGGTGGGATTTTACAGGCATTCTGGCTGAGTAATCTGGGGCTGAACCAGGAAGCGCTAAATGCCGGCCAGGATATTCCTAAGATCTTTATCGAGCCGTTCTGGCAATTCTTCATCACCGTGGGCGGTTCGGGCGCCACCATGGGCCTGGTGATTCTCTATCTGCGCAGCCGCTCCGCGCATCTGCGCGCCATCGGCCGCCTCGGCTTTGTACCCGGTATGTTTAACATCAATGAGCCGATTATTTTCGGTTCGCCGGTGGTGATGAATCCGCTACTGTTTATTCCCTTTATCACCACGCCGTTGATCAACGCGGTTATCGCCTGGACAGCCACCCGCACCAATCTGGTTAATCATGTCATTTCACTGGCGCCATGGACCACGCCGGGACCGATTGGTGCGGCATGGTCAACCGGCTGGGACTGGCGCGCGGTAGTGCTGGTGGCCTTCCTGATTTGTTTATCAACGCTGATTTATTACCCGTTCTTCAAAATGTATGAACGCCAACTGCTTGCGCAGGAAGAAGAGATGGCGCAGGAACAACTGGCTGAGGAGATGAAGTAATGCAAGAGATGCAGGAAATGGAAAGCACGGTGATGGAGCTGATTATTCATGCCGGTGAAGCCCGTTCATCATCGATGCAGGCACTGCAAGCAGCCCGAAAACACAACTGGCAGGAAGCCGATGCGCTGCTGGCCAGTGCCCGAGATGCCGCACGCGAAGCCCACAAAATTCAAACTGCCTTAATCGGCGCCGATGAAGGCTGCGGCAAGATTCCCGTCAATCTGATTATGGTGCATGCGCAGGATCATCTGATGAACGCCATGCTGTGCCGTGATTTAGTCGAAGAGCTGATTTATCTGCATCGTCAGGTGCAGGCGTTGTCGAAAACCCACGTGCAGTAAGACGCTGTTAATCACATAAAAGGATGGATTATGTCTCAGTTACCGGCTGATTTTTTATGGGGCGGCGCCGTTGCCGCGCATCAGGTTGAAGGTGGATGGAACGAAGGAGGTAAAGGACCGAGCATCGTCGATGTGTTAACGGGCGGTGCGCATGGGGTTGAACGTGAAATTACCGATGGGATTGTCGAAGGGAAACACTATCCCAACCATCAGGCCACTGATTTTTATCATCACTACAAAGACGATATCGCGCTGTTTGCCGAAATGGGTTTTAAGTGCTTCCGTACGTCGATTGCCTGGACACGCATCTTCCCGAAAGGCGATGAGCAACAACCTAACGAAGCGGGCCTGCAGTTTTACGACGACATGTTTGATGAGCTGCTCAAATATGGCATCGAACCGGTGATCACGCTGTCGCACTTCGAGATGCCATTGCATCTGGTGAAGGAGTATGGCGGCTGGCTCAATCGTGAGTTGATCGATCTCTTTGTGCGCTATAGCGAAGTGGTGATGAAGCGTTACAAAGGCAAAGTGAAATACTGGATGACCTTTAACGAGATCAACAACCAGCGTAACTGGCGCCGCCCGCTGTTCGGTTACAGCAACTCAGGGGTGATTTTCACCGAACATGAAAAGCCGGAAGAGGTGATGTATCAGGTGCTGCATCATCAGTTTGTGGCCAGTGCCAAAGTGGTGAAGCTGGGGCATCAAATCAATCCTGAATTTAAGATCGGTTGCATGCTGGCGATGGTGCCGCTGTATCCGTGGTCATGCCATCCTGATGATGTGATGTACGCGCAAAAATCGATGCAGGAACGTTATCTGTTTGGCGATGTGCACATGCGCGGCGCCTATCCGTCGTACATCTTGAAAGAGTGGGCGTTGCGCGGTTTCCACATTGAGATGGCAGCGGAGGATGCACAAACACTGCGTGAAGGCTGCACCGATTATCTCGGCTTTAGCTATTACATGAGTAATGCCGTGGAGTATGCCAGTGCGACCCGCATGGACAGCGCACTCGAGGCTTTCCCTGGCAGCCGAAAAAATCCACACGTGCAGGCGTCAGATTGGGGATGGCAGATTGATCCAGTTGGTCTGCGCTACACGCTGAACGCGCTGTATGAGCGTTATCAGAAGCCGCTGTTTATTGTGGAAAATGGTTTTGGCGCCGTTGATCAACGTGAGGCCAACGGTGAGGTAAATGATGACTATCGTATTGCCTACCTGCGTGAACACATCGAGCAAATGAAAAAAGCTGTACTGGAAGATGGCGTGGACCTGATGGGCTTTACGCCCTGGGGCTGCCTCGATTGCGTCTCTTTTGGTACCGGCCAATACAGCAAGCGCTACGGTTTTATTTACGTGGACCGCAATGACGATCAAACCGGCGATTTTTCGCGCTCGAAGAAGAAGAGTTTTGCCTGGTATAAAAAGGTCATCGCCTCGCAAGGTGAAGCCCTTTAATTCACATTGCCCGGGCAAGAAGCCCGGGTAAAACAGATGTGTCATCTCTTCGTCAGTGAATATCCTTTCCAGCCTGCGCAGGCAGGCTGATTAAATAACATGAACCTGAGCCAGGAAAAATATCATCCATGCGGTGAGGCGTAATGCTGCCTGAAACGGCGCTGTTGACTCACCTGATTGCAACCAAACGGAGTTATATCCTATGCCAAATAAGATCAAGATTGTCACTATCGGTGGGGGTTCCAGCTACACGCCAGAGTTGATTGAAGGGCTTATCCTGCGTCAGGCGCAGTTGCCGATTGCCGAGTTGTGGCTGGTGGATATTGAGGACGGCGCAGAGAAGATGGAAATTGTTGGCAGTATGGCGAAGCGGATGATTGCGGCCGCTAAACTCGACTGGCAGGTGCATCTTTCACTCGATCGCAAGGAAGCGTTAAAGGATGCGGATTACGTAACGACTCAGTTCCGCGTGGGGTTACTGGATGCGCGCTTAAAAGACGAAGTGATTCCGTTAGCCAATGGTTTACTGGGCCAGGAAACCAACGGCCCGGGCGGGATATTTAAGGCGTTTCGTACGATTCCGGTGATTCTCGATATTATCGAGGATATGCGTCAATTGTGCCCCAACGCCTGGCTGGTGGATTTCACCAATCCGGCAGGCATGGTGACCGAAGCGGCGATTAAATATGGCAAGTGGGAAAAAACCGTCGGCCTGTGCAATGTGCCGTTCGGTCATATCACTCAGGCCAGCAGCGTACTCGGTGTGGAAGAGAAAGATCTCTATTTCAAATTTGCCGGGCTCAACCATTTCCACTGGCATCGCGTTTGGGATCAGCAGGGCAATGAACGCACCGCCGAACTGATTGATAAAATCTATTCACCAGACCAGCAGGAAAAAAGCGATGAAGGGCTGAAAAATATTCATCAGATTCCTTTTAATTACGATCAGGTGAAACATCTCGGCCTGCTGCCCTGTGGTTATCACCGCTATTACTATTTGCAGGAACCGATGCTGGCTCATGCCATTGAAGAGTTCGAACAGTATGAAACCCGCGCTGAAGTGGTGAAGAAAACCGAAGCGCGGCTGTTCGAGTTATATAAAGACGTCAATCTTGACTACAAGCCTGAAGAGTTAAGTCAGAGGGGCGGGGCGCATTACAGCGATGCGGCTTGCGATCTGATTGCTTCGATTCAAAATAACAGCGGAAAACTGATGGTGGTCTCAACGCGCAATAACGGCGCGATTGCCGATTTGCCGTTTGATTGCGTGGTGGAGGTCACCGCTGCCATCACTTCTCATGGCGCAGAACCGCTGCGTTGGGGAGCGTTACCACCTGCGGCGCGCGGCATGATTCAGTTAATGAAAGCCATGGAAGAAACGGTGATTGAAGCGGCCGTCAGTGGCGATTACGGCGCAGCATTACACGCCTTCACGATTAATCCGCTTATTCCAGCGGGCGATACGGCGATAAAAGTGCTGGATCAATTGTTGTATGCCCATAAAGACTATCTGCCGAAGTTCGCCAGTAAAATTGCCGAGATTGAGAAAACCAAACCGGAAATCGTCGCTTTCGTCGATCAGTTACTGGCCGACAGATATGCGCACAGGGCGTGATGAAGTTTTTTCAGGATTGAATGATGCAGGCAGGAGACGGAAGACGGTGCCCGGATGAACATCGCTGGGCACCGAAGTAAAGTACTCACCGTCCTGCTGGGCGGTGAGTCGATCAGCATTACGCGGTGAGTTCGTTACGTACGATAGCTGCACCCGCGCTCAGGGCTTCCAGCTTGCCTCTGGCCACGCGGCGCGACAGTGGCGTCATACCGCAGTTGGTCGAAGGATAAAGCTTATCGGCATCCACAAACTGCAGCGCTTTACGCAAGGTGTTAGCCACTTCTTCCGCGGTTTCAATGGTGTTGGTCGCCACATCAATCGCACCGACCATCACTTTTTTGCCACGAATCAGCTCAATCAGATCCATTGGCACACGCGAATTCTGGGCTTCCAGTGAAATGATATCGATAGAAGACTTTTGCAGTTTAGGGAACACTTCTTCATATTGACGCCACTCGGTGCCGAGCGTCTTTTTCCAGTCGGTGTTCGCTTTAATGCCATAGCCATAGCAAATATGCACGGCGGTTTCGCACTTCAGACCTTCAACGGCTCTTTCCAGTGCGGCAATGCCCCAGTCATTCACTTCATCGAAGAACACGTTAAATGCGGGTTCATCAAACTGAATAATATCAACGCCGGCTGCTTCTAACTCTTTGGCTTCCTGGTTAAGAATTTTGGCAAATTCCCAAGCGAGTTTTTCGCGGCTTTTGTAGTGACCATCATAGAGGGTATCAATCATGGTCATTGGGCCTGGCAAAGCCCACTTAATCTGTTGTTTGGTTTGCTGGCGCAAGAATTTAGCATCTTCAACAAACACCGGCTTTTTACGCACCACTTCACCGATCACACTTGGCACGCTGGCGTCATAGCGATTGCGGATCTTCACAATCTCACGCTTTTCAAAATCAACGCCGCTCAGATGTTCAATAAAGGTGGTGACGAAGTGCTGGCGCGTTTGCTCGCCATCACTGACGATATCAATGCCCGCTAATTGCTGATCCTGCAGGGATAACAGCAGAGCATCTCTTTTGCCCTCGATTAATTCATCACCCTGCAGTTTCCATGGCGACCACAGCGTTTCAGGTTGAGCAAGCCAGGCCGGTTTCGGTAAGCTTCCTGCCGTTGAAGTAGGCAATAACAATTTCATAATCAATAACCTTTTATTTTGGCTTAATCAAAGAACGTATTGTGCAGACCACTGCTCAAGAATCTCTTGATAGGGTTTGATGAAGTGCTCTTCCGTAAACTTCCCCTGCTCAATTGCCAACTGGCTGCGTTCTTCTCGATCGTAAACAATGCGCGTTAATGAATGGTCGCCATGCGTCAGGCTTGGCTGATAGCACTGGCCTGCGGCAGAGTTGGCATTGTAAATCTCTGGGCGGTAAATCTTCTGGAACGTCTCCATGGTGCTGATGGTGCCGATCAGTTCCAGATCCGTGTAATCATTCAGCAAGTCACCGGTGAAATAGAAGGCTAATGGCGCGACGCTGTTTTCAGGCATGAAATAGCGCGCCTGCAAGCCCATTTTGCCGAAATAGTGGTCGGTGAGGGACAGTTCATCTTGCTGATATTCAAAGCCCAACACCGGATGCTGATAGTCAGTGCGGTGATAGGTATTTTTGCTCGACACGCTCAGGCAGATCACCGGCTTTTTATTAAAGCGCTCCTGATAAGCCGCCGAGTTAACGAAGCTTTTAAAGATATTGCCGTGCAGATCGCCGAAACCTTCCGGCAGGCTGAAACCGGATTGGTTGTTATTGGCCGCCAGCAGACGCACGCTAAAATCGTAATCACGCACGTAAGAGGAGAAGTTATTGCCTACGATGCCGTCGGTACGCTGCTGAGTTTTGCGATCAACAATATTGGTTTTCAGGATCTCAATAACCGGGAAGGTTTTACCATTGCCTTCAATATCAATTTCCGCAGAAATGATTTCCAGCTCAACGGCATAACGATCGCCTTTTGGGTTATCCGCGTGCGCCAGAGAGTTGAAACGGTTGTTCATCATCATTAAGGCATTGCGCAAATTCTGCTGGCGGTTGGTTCCTCGTGCCAGGTTAGCGAAGTTCGTGGTGATACGCGTATTCTCAGAGGGGTTGTAGTGCTCATCGAAAACGCTGCTCTTAATTGAAAATGCAAAATCGTTGCTCATGATGCTCGGGTATCCTGATTTCTGCTGCAAAACCTTTCCGACTTTAAGTTGTTAAACCTGATACTGCGGCTTATCACCTGCGGAAGATTTCACATTGTCTTAAGTCAATAACAATGCGAATTTTATGCCAGAGTCCCTCAGCGATTGATAGTGATTAAATTTCAAAGCTGCATGAGCCAATTTCATGAGCGGGCTCACACTCTGGATCAGGGCTGTCAGAAGGGGGCATTCATGCGGAAAAGCGGGCGGTGACGGTGGAATAGGCCAGCGACGTAAGCAAAGTGAGAGTGACGCTACGCGAGCGCGATGCGGAAGAATTTACTCAATGAGAAATAAAAAATCCACGGCAGGCGTGGATTTTTTTGCGGTGCTTAATCCATCGGGATTAAATCATCGACGTGAAGATAGATATTTGAACCGGACCTTATCGACAGATTTGGACGTTCGGTTCGGAAACAACAACCTTATCTCTGCTGGAGATTTATCGAGATTTATGATTAGCAATGAAATTTCTTCCTCGCTCCACTTGCGCGCCTTGGTTAAACCCGCCACACCAATGCCCATTTCACAGGCTTTAATCTTCACGGCTTCTGCAGTCCTGCCAATCATTCCAGCGACTTTGGTGCCCAACTGCGGATAATGTTCAGCCAGCACCCGGCACTCTTCATCGCTCCAGCTTCGGGCACTGGTGATGCCCATCATTCTGGCTTTCTGAAAGATGGTGATGCGCGTTCTGCCGGGGAGTAGCGACATCACAAGGCGGATGCCTTCGCCTCTGGCATACTCGTTACGCAGCACGTCCATTTCCTCTTCGCTCCACAGAGTGCTGGCATCCGCAGAAACCCCCAGTCCCATCGCTGCTGCGTTAATGGCGCTGGGTGTTCTTCCCAGTTTGCGGGCAATCTCCTTCGTCGGCGTAACACCATAGTGCTTTTCAACCCATCTCAGCTCGGCCAGCGTCCAGCGTGAGCGGTGATTTCTCTTCAAAATAATCCCTAGCAGAAAATGGTCAGATATATTTTACCTTTTTAGGATTTTCTTCGGTTTTAGTCCTCTCGTTCTAATGGCTGAAATAAAAAAATATTTCAGATCAATCCCATTTTTCGCAATGTTATTTCAATGACTTAAAGCCAAATTATAGGAATTTTCTCAACTAAATCAGTCGTCAAAGATCGTGCCAGGTTGTTGCTTTTCTGAAATAACATACCTTACTATCCGCGCAGCATCCACAGGGAAGGTGTGCCTATGCGTACTTTCTTTCGCCATTTTTACAGGAGTAAATATGAGCAATTCTTATCAAAATGAAATCCCTAAAGCACGTATTAACCTCCGGCTCGACCTGCACACCGGGACGGCGCAGAAGAAAACCGAACTTCCGCTGAAGCTGCTGGTCACCGGTGACTTCAGCAACGGTCAGGAAACCCGCGTGCTGTCCGAGCGTGAAAAAGTCAACGTCAATAAAAACAACTTCGACAGCGTGCTGGCCGACTTTTCCCCTTCCCTGAATCTGAACGTGCCGGACACGCTCGCCGCCGACGGCAGCGAACAGGCCGTGAATCTGACGTTCAGCAGCATGAAGGACTTTGAGCCGGAACAGGTTGCCCGTCAGATCCCGCAGCTCAAGGCCATGCTCGCCATGCGTAATCTCCTGCGCGACCTCAAATCCAACCTGCTCGACAACGTGACCTTCCGCAAAGAGCTGGAAACTATCCTGAAAGACCCTGCGCTCAGCGCTGAGCTGCGCACCGAGCTGTCTGCCCTGGCCTGCGACAACGGCTGAACCCTTTTAACGGACTAAACGAGAGACAATGCTGATGTCAGTTCAGAATGAAAAAATGTCTGCCGGTGACACCACCGTGCTGGAGCGCCCGGCGGCAGAGGGCGTATACGCCTCCCTGTTCGATAAAATCAACCTGAGCCCCGTATCGCGCCTGAGTGATCTGAACGTCTGGCAGGACAGCCAGGCGATGTCTGATGCGTCTGCCGATGAGCGCGTGACCGCCGCGATGCAGGTATTCCTCGCGCGCCTGAAAATCAGCGGCGCGAAAGTGGACAAACTCGACAAGCACCTGCTGGATCATCACATCGCAGAGCTGGACTACCAGATAAGCCGTCAGCTGGATGCCGTCATGCACCACGATGCGTTTCAGCAGGTGGAGTCGGTATGGCGTGGCCAGAAGTCGCTGGTGGATAAAACCGACTTCCGTCAGAACGTGAAACTGGAAGTGCTGGATGTGTCGAAAGAGGACCTGCGCCAGGACTTTGAAGATGCGCCGGAAATCATTCAGAGCGGTCTGTACCTACAGACGTACGTCGCCGAGTACGACACGCCGGGTGGCGAGCCCATTGGTGCGGTGATTTCAGCCTATGAATTTGATGCCTCGGCGCAGGACGTGGCGCTGCTGCGTAACATCTCCAAAGTGGCAGCCTCAGCGCACATGCCGTTCATCGGCTCGGCGGGCCCGGCGTTCTTCCTGAAAGATTCGATGGAAGACGTCGCGGCGATCAAAGACATCGGCAACTACTTCGACCGCGCTGAATACATCAAGTGGAAATCGTTCCGCGACACCGATGATTCACGCTACATTGGCCTGACCATGCCGCGCGTTCTGGGTCGTCTGCCTTACGGTCCGGACACCGTGCCGGTGCGCAGTTTCAACTACGTCGAAGAGGTGAAAGGCCCGGATCACGACAAGTATCTGTGGACCAACGCTTCGTTCGCCTTCGCCGCCAACATGGTGAAAAGCTTCATCAACAACGGCTGGTGCGTGCAGATCCGTGGCCCACAAGCGGGCGGCGCGGTGGAAGACCTGCCAATCCATCTGTATGACCTCGGCACCGGCAACCAGGTGAAAATCCCGTCTGAAGTGATGATCCCGGAAACCCGCGAGTTTGAGTTCGCCAACCTCGGCTTCATCCCGCTGTCATACTACAAAAACCGTGATTACGCCTGCTTCTTCTCGGCTAACTCCACGCAGAAAGCCGCGCTGTACGACACGCCGGAAGCCACCGCCAACAGCCGCATCAACGCTCGCCTGCCATACATCTTCCTGCTGTCGCGCATCGCGCACTACCTGAAGCTGATCCAGCGCGAAAACATCGGTACCACTAAGGATCGTCGTCTGCTGGAGCTGGAGCTGAACACCTGGGTGCGCGGTCTGGTGACTGAAATGACCGATCCGGGCGACGAGCTGCAGGCTTCGCACCCGCTGCGCGACGCGAAAGTGGTGGTGGAAGACATCGAAGACAACCCGGGCTTCTTCAAAGTGCGCCTGTTTGCGGTACCGCACTTCCAGGTGGAAGGCATGGACGTGAACCTGTCGCTGGTGTCGCAGATGCCGAAGGCGAAGGCGTAAGGCGGCCATCAGGGATGAAAATTTATCGTCCACTTTGGAACGAGGGGGCTTTGCTGTCCCCTCAGCAGTTCCAGCAACAGTCAGCGTGGGAATCCTTCACCAATGCGGGATTGGCCGCGCTGACTTCACCGTTCCCCTGGGGCGTCGAGCAGGTTGAACTTGACGAGGCGCAGCTCTCTTCCGGTCGTGCGCTGGTGCAAAAACTGCGTCTCTGGCTGCCCGACGGCACGTTGGTTGATACACAGCAGAGTGACGTCGCGCCTGCGCCGCGTGATTTGCGCGCGGATGCATTAGCGGGCAAAGACAGCATTACGTTGTTGCTGGCGCTACCGCTGATGCAATCAGGCGGCGGCAATGTCTGTGAAACCGAAGCCACGCCAGAGCGACCGCAGCGTTTCCGCCAGGAATGGGTGAACGTGCAGGACGCTTTTGGCCCAGAGGAAGAGTCGATTGCGGTAGCGCGCTTCAACCTTTCGCTGCGCTATCAGCATGAGAACAATGATGCGTGGGAAACCTGTCCGCTGTGTCGCCTGGTTGCCGATGGGCAAGGCGGCTGGCGCATTGATCACGCCTTCATTCCGCCGCTGGCGTTGTTTTCATCCAGCGCGGCACTGCGCGAACGATTGGTGCTCCTGAATCGTCAGTTACGATCCCGCCGTCAGCGTTTGATGGCGATGCGTCGCGAAAGCAACGAACGCCTGGCGGATTTTGCTGTAGCGGATGTATCACTGTTCTGGCTGCTCAATGCGCTGAATTCTCATGCGCGCGTGCTGACCGAATTCGAGCGTTTTCCGGCGCGCCATCCTGAACAGGTTTGGGCGGAGCTGGCGCGTTTTGCGGGCAGCATTATGACGTTTTCGCTGGATCATGATGTCGATGCCATTCCTGGCTATCAGCATGACGAGCCTGCGCAAAGTTTCCCGCCGCTGTTTGATCTGATTGCCGTACAGCGAACAGTTCTGCTTCCGCCCGGATGAAATCGCGCGTCCGGAAGTGTCCGGCACACATCCGGCGCGGGTGGAAAGCCGCGATGAAAAAGACATCTACGCGTGGCTGGACGAAAGCGGGCGCTACCGCGTGAAGCTCGACGTTGACCGCGAGTTCAGCGAATCCGGCTGCAGCTACTTGTGGGTGCGATTAGCAAAACCGTATGCGGGCGCGAATTACGGCCTGCACGCGCCGCTGGTGCAGGGCACCGAAGTGGGCATCGCGTTTGACGGCGGCGACCCGGATCGTCCTTATATCGCGCATGCGTTTCACGACTCCGAACATCCCGACGTGGTGAACCGCGACAACCGCAGCCAGAACATTCTGTGCACTCCGGCGAATAACCTGATGCGCATGGAGGACAGACGCGGCGAAGAGCACATCGCTACCTCCACCGAATACGGCAAAACCCAGCTCAATCAGGGTTACATCATCAACGCGCAGGAGAAGCCGCGCGGCTGCGGCTTTGAGCTGCGCACCGACGAATACGGCGTGATACGTGTGGCGAAAGGGCTGTTCGTCTGTGCCGACGGGCAGCAGAAAGCCGTCGGCGAGGTGCTGGATAGGACGACGGTGCTGCGCGAAATCGACATTGCGCTACAGCAGATGGAGCAGCTGAATCTGGCGGCAACGCAGGCGGAAGCGCTATGCGCGGACATCGGCAGCCAGCGGCGGATGTTCAGCGAGCGGCTGAAACCGCTGAATGAGCTCATCCATTTCTCCGCGCCGGAAGGCATGGCGTTCAGCAGCGGCGAGCGTTTGCAGATGGCGGCTGCGAAGAACGTGGCGGTGAATGCGGGCGGCGACATCAGCGCGGGCGCGACGGGCAGCATTAATTTGCTGGCGGGGCAAAAGGCTGGGCTGTTCGCGAGAGCAGGAAAGCTGAGCGTGATTGCCGGGCAGGGTGCGCTGACGGTGCAGGCGCAGAACGCGAAGATGAAGCTGGTGGCCGCGAAGAAGCTGAGCATGAGCGCGGAGTCGGACATTCTGTTCGCGGGCAAAAAACGCATCGTGCTGACTGGCGGCGGGAGTTATCTGAAGCTGGAAGACGGGAAGATTGAATACGGCACTGAGGCGCGGTATTTGCGGCGGACCAGAAAGACGTATAAGGCGGTTCCTCGAGAAATGCAAACCAAGCTAAGTTCAATGCAATCAGTGTTACCAGTTTTGGCCTGCGGATTACATTCATGCTGCTTTAAGGTGGTAGATATTAATGCTAATTCCCAAGTGATTGATTTTGCATGGTGTGTCACTACTGAGACTTGAGTTGTATATGGTAAATCATGTAACTCGATGACCAGTGATATTCATACAAATAATGAAGAGATTATTACTCTGAACTATGTATTTCAAACTAAAGCAGGAATTAGATAATGGCCATGGAAAACACTAAGTCATCAATTGATATGGATAAAAAATTAAAAATAGTTAAAGAGGATTTTTTTCCATATCGATATGATTCCAAATGCCATGAGAAAAATGGTATGGCATACGGCCTCAAGACTGATGAATCATTGGTTTAGTATGGAGCCTGCACATTCCTTTACTAAGGATGAAAAAAATCTTCTTTTATCAACCGATGCTTACCTAATTAATTCTAAGAAGATAAATGTAGATATTGTGAAAATGAGTTGGGCAATGAATTATCATCAAGTGACAAAAGGAATTGACTCACTAATGAAAACTTGGAATAGCTTGAAAGGAAAAGAGCGATTGTTATATCAGTTAAAAAGAAAGGGGATTTTAGATCTAAAGAATTATCGCTGGGATATACTGACGACATAGAAAAACTTGATGCCGATGCGCAAATCAATATCCTAGGGATAGGAAAGAAAATTGACACAGTTGATGGTTGGTATGGTGCTATGGGTAACAGTACATTAAAGGTATGCGTAAGAGGTACAACCTCACAAGTTGACGGGCGATATTTTTTTAACGTTGTATCTGTTGGATTTTATCTTAAAGATACCTATGATTTTGTTGATGAAGGGAGAATGTCTGAGCCTTTAGGTATTTGGAGTCGGGATAGGATTCTAAATAAGGCAGAGTCGATACTATACATGAATTCATATGCTTCAGATCTTTTTGGTTTGCTTGTTCGTCAGTTTTCGGGGTTCGTCCCAGTGTTTAACTCGGATTTCAGGTCTTGGCAGGAAAGACATAACACTGGTGCGGATTTTATCATACTATCCGATGTGTATTGGATGAACCCCATATGAAGGATAAATTGATAGAATTATGAAATTAAAAAAATCAAGCTCGCTGATGAAGTTCATCATCATTATTGTTGTGTGTGTTTTTTCTTTATTCCCCACTTCACTGTTAGATATGATTAATAATTATATTTTTCAAGCTAACAGTCCTAATGAATCATATAAGGTGAAAGTATATAAGCTCAACCCATTTACAATTTATTCGCTATACAAAGTAATTGAAGGAGAAGGGTATTATTTTGTTGTGTATGATAAGTGTGGGCGTGAGATCTACAAGCCGAATTTTTCATTTGGAATGGATGAGGCCGTGGTTTATGGTGGTTTCAAATTTTATAGTGAAAATGAACTAATGTTCCCGACTAATGATGGCGTTGATTCATTGCTCCTATCCGATAGCCGCTTGTGTAATTAAGTCTTAATTCATTTATGATTACTTAAATGTTTTTCGATTTAAAGTTTTTTATATTGACGAATCTAAATGTGTTATCAGTCTATTCAGGCTGAAGCGAGCAGGTGCAGTGTAGTGTATCGCTGAAATTATGTAATAAAAATCTTAAGTCGATACCCACTAAAGATTTTATAATCAGATGGCTATTGAGCCTTCACAATTGAAAAAAGAATACACCAGCCCACGCCAAAAAACCGGATGGGGATACGGGGATGTTGAAAATGATCCTGAATATCCTTACTTAGGTCTCACTCGCCTTGAAAATACTCATAACTGGTACGAACCTAAGGATAAATGATGGCGATTTTACACCCGCAAGAATGCTAATTGCTGGAACGTTTTACCTCACCTGAGCATTATGCAGAGACGCGTGACGCGATAATTGCATATGTAAAGGCACATGAAATAGCCCTGAGTCGTTATAAAAATGAAACTCCACTAATGAGTCGTAAGCTTCCGCTCTGGCAGCAAGCCGACATTGTTTGGGGAAATCGCGTATGAAGTTGACTTTTTTCATATAGACATGATTCCAGACGCTATGGATAAAATGAATTGGCATACAGCGGCGAAGCTAATGCGCCATTGGTTCAGTATTAGTCCCGCATTTGAATTTACGGAAAAAATAAAGCGAGACCTTTTAAATGAAAGTCCAGAGTTAATTGATTCGCAAAGGATAAATGTAGATATTGTCAAAATGTCATGGGCCAGTTCATACAAACGAGTACAGGAAGGTATTGAGAAGCTAAGAATGACTTGGAATAGTTCAAGGGGAAGGGGCGAGCTAAAAGAGAAGCTTGCTAAAATTGGCGATTATAAAAAAACAGTGCATAAAGATTGGTTATGTTAATTGTGTTAAAAAACTTGATGCCGAAGCCCAAGTAAACATTCTAAGAATCGGGAGTAAATTCGACACCGTCGATGGATGGTATGGTGCAATGGGTAATGGCACATTGAAAGTCTGTGTGCAAGGCTTTACTTCACTCACTGAATCTAAAGACAATTTCAATGTTGAAAGGATTGGTTTTTATTTGAAGGATACCTATGACTTTGTTGATGAGGGTTCAATATCAGAGCCTTTAGGTATTTGGAGTGAAAATAGGATTTTGGATAAAACTGAATCCGCATTTTATCTTAGCTCATACGCATCAAGTTTGTGGGGTGAGTTGATAAGGGATTTCTCAGGTTTTGTACCTGTTTTTAATGAAGACTTTAGAATCTGGCAAAAAAACATAATTCAGGTGGGGATTTTATTGTTCTATCCGATGTGCTCTGGATGGAACCTTTCCCTAAAGATAGGATGATTGAATTGTGAAAGCTATTAATTGTAAATACATATGGCGCTTTCTTTTCGTATTAGTCGTTACTTTGTTCTTTTTCTCCCCATCATCATTTTTTTACGGTGATTTCAATGAAAAGTACAGGATGCTAAGCCCAGACAAAAAATATGAGGTTGTTATATATAAATACATTCCAGTTTCTATATACTCAATCTATGAGGCGTTTGATGACAATGGTTATTTCTTCGCTGTTTATGATTCGTGCGGGCATGAGGTTTATAAGCCGCCATTTTATTATGGGGTAAGTTCTAGTTTAATTTATGGTGATATGTCATTCTCCACGTTAAATAAAAGAGAGCTTTTTTTTCCAACCAATGAAGGTATTGATTCTGTTGAACTAAAAAAAACATCCGATAAGTGTGTTTCAGAATAGTTGACTAGGTGCAGGTATTAACCGACGTGGCGAGAGTTATTGGCGTGATTTTGGTAGCGGTAGGGATCGGAGTGCTTGTCGTTACCTTGGGTATTTCCGAGGCGCTAATTGGTGCGTTTATACTTATCGTTCGTCTGGCAATAAGTGCTGGGGAACTCTGGCTACTATTTTAGGTACAGGTGCGGGCACTGCTGCGCTTGTGACAGGCTGAACAGGAAAAAGTATGAATATGAAAAATTATGAACTGGACTACATTGAAAAGTGGTTATCTGAAGCATCTGTAAAATATAAGGATGGCAGTCCAGCTGTAAATCTTGGTTTAATCATCACTGTTTTTTTAAAGATGGCCATATGCCAGAGGTTCGTCGCAAAATGGTGGAGTGTGCTGAACGTTTTTATACTGAATTTCGACTATACTTAAAAAGTACTTTATCGAATTATAAATGGGTGTCATTATCAGAAAAAACTTTGCTAAACAACGGAAAAATATTTTGGAATCAGAGCCGGAAGAAATATTTTCGTGGGTAATCAGTTCAGCGTCAGAATCCTATTTGGCACCTGAATACAATATTCTGATCATGGGAAGCCGGATCTTTCACAACGAAAGTGACCGATCGGTCATAAAGCTAACGTTTCCACTTTCAATATTGAATGAACCATCAGGCAGGGAAAATTACGAAAATTGGCTGGTGTGGATATGCAATACTTTTAACGTTGAGAGCGGTTATGCAGGGATTTCATTCGTATTGCCCTATGCTCGAGAAAGAATGTTTCCTTATGAGTATGCCCTGGCCCAGCGCTTTCCTGGTGTTATGGTTGATTCTTTAGGTACTCTTGAAGGTGGAGGGGCCGTAATAGGAATAAAAGACGCATGCTGGTACACCATGCTTGGACAGCATTGGCTTGATAAGCTTGGTGGTAGGCACAGAGTTGAAAAATCTGTGCAAAATACGAACGGTGTTGATGTTCTGCCATATGAGAGCGGAATTATAATTAAGGCCGGAGAACTCCCGCCTGCATTAGGCGAAGTAAACAGCGAAGCTTTACCACCTTTGCTTGTTAAAGTTAATCAGATAATAAAACCTATTCGTCTGAATATTCAGCGTTCTTTTCATTTCTATTCTGAGTATGAAAACCTGCAATTTGAAGAAGAATCAACTAAAAAAAGGGTATGAACGCTTCGATGAAGCCAGCGCATTATTAGATGTCGAGGAAGGTCTTCAATTAGATGCGTCTATACGATATACCTGCTGGAGTGGCAATATCGCAATTTATGCAGGGCAATGGGCAGCGACGGTTAATGGAGTGACTCAATACTTTCAAGCTAACGAAGGTCAGAGAATGCCTGAGTTCGAAGATACTGATGGCAAAAAACATTATGCATGTTGGTCTCTTGTGAAACGAGACGATAATGGAAGTGTCTTTAAATAGATTTGAAGAGAGCTTGGTTATATTAAAATGAACAATCAATTTCCCTCCTTATATGAATGCTTATTTGGTAATTTTTCTGGGGAATTATCAGTAGAGTCTATTACAGAGGAAGATCAAGTCATTCTTTCGGTACTCGACAATATGCAGCGCATTCTCAACACTCGCGCAGGATCTCTCTCACACATCCCTGAATTCGGCCTACCCGACATGACGCGTATTTTGCAAGGCATGCCCGGCACCGCGCATCAACTTCTAAATACACTCACCAGAGTGCTGCTTGAATATGAACCACGTCTCAAGAGCATTAACGTAGTGCTGCTGGAACAAAGTATTCCCGGTGAGCTACGCTACGCCATTGATGCCGAGTTGAAAGACATCGGCGTCGTTCGTTACGGAACAGAATTTATGCCGGAAGGGCGAGTGCTGTTGCGTCATCTTAAACGGAAAATGAATCGATAATGCCACGCCTTTTTACCGTCAGGGCTGACTTCGAGGTATAACCCATTGAAATCATATGAGACGCTATGAAATGAAAAATCCACGCAAATGCGTGGATTTAATAGGGTTTCGTGAACATCATGAGATTAAGCGAAACCTCATGAGACAACAAAACTCATTTAGACGTTGAACAGGAAGTTCATCACGTCGCCATCTTTCACGATGTACTCTTTACCTTCCGAGCGCATCTTGCCGGCTTCTTTCGCGCCTTGCTCACCTTTGTAGGTAACAAAGTCATCAAACGCGATGGTTTGTGCGCGGATAAAGCCTTTCTCGAAGTCGGTGTGAATTTTACCGGCAGCCTGCGGCGCGGTGGCACCCACAGGGATGGTCCAGGCACGTACTTCTTTCACGCCAGCGGTGAAGTAAGTTTGCAGGTTGAGCAGGGCATAACCCGCACGGATCACGCGGTTCAGACCCGGCTCTTCCAGACCCAACTCCGCCATGAACTCGTCACGCTCTTCGTCATCCAGCTCAGCAATGTCGGATTCAACGGCTGCGCACACTGGCACCACCACTGAACCTTCAGCTTCCGCAATCGCACGCACTTGATCGAGGTACGGGTTGTTTTCAAAACCGTCTTCGTTCACGTTGGCGATATACATGGTTGGCTTCAGGGTCAGGAAGCTCAGGTAGCGGATGGCCGCTTTCTCGTCTGCATCCAGTTTCAGCGCGCGCAACATGCCAGCTTCGGACAGGTGCGGCAGGCACTTCTCTAATGCAGCCAGTTCAGCTTTAGCATCTTTGTCGCCGCCTTTGGCTTTCTTCTGGCAACGCTGAATGGCACGTTCACAGGTATCCAGATCGGACAGCGCCAGCTCGGTGTTGATGACGTCAATATCTTCCGCCGGGTTCACTTTGCCGGAAACGTGAATAATATTGTCGTTCTCGAAGCAACGCACTACGTGGCCGATAGCTTCGGTTTCACGGATGTTGGTCAGGAACTGATTACCCAGACCTTCACCTTTGGATGCGCCTTTCACCAGACCGGCGATATCGACGAACTCCATGGTGGTCGGCACAACACGCTGCGGCTTAACGATTTCGCTCAGCTGATCGAGGCGCAGATCGGGCATTGGCACCACACCGGTGTTAGGCTCGATGGTGCAGAACGGAAAGTTGGCTGCTTCGATACCCGCTTTGGTCAGCGCGTTGAACAGGGTGGATTTACCGACGTTCGGCAGGCCCACAATACCGCATTTAAATCCCATGGTCTGATTACCTTTCTCACTGAGTGTGCGGCACTGGCTGGCAGCGCCGACAGATTCAAAAAATTTCGCGCATTATACACAGAATTGCCTTCTGCGGCGCGGGAATTGGCCTTAGCCAGCCTTGAACGCATGCAGGCGGTTCATCGCCTTGATTTTGTCTTCTTTCAGCCACAACTCAGTACAGCGCACCGCTTCTTCCACGGCATCATCAATCAGCTTTTGCTCGCTGGCTGGGGGTTTACCCAGCACGAAGCCGGTGACTTTATTACGATCGCCGGGATGGCCGATGCCAACCCGCAGGCGATGGAAATTGTTGTTATTGCCCAGTTTACTGATGATGTCTTTCAGACCGTTGTGTCCGCCGTGACCACCGCCCTGTTTAAATTTGGCGATGCCCGGAGGCAGATCCAGTTCATCGTGTGCCACTAAAATCTCTTCCGTTGCGATGCGATAAAACGTCGCCATCGCGCCCACCGCTTTGCCGCTGAGATTCATAAAGGTGGTGGGCACCAACAGGCGCACATCTTCACCCGCCAGTGACAGGCGCGCGGTATAGCCGAAAAATTTTGGCTCTTCTTTTAACGACTGATTATGTCTTTCGGCCAGCAAATCCACATACCAGGCACCCGCGTTATGACGCGTTGCGGCGTATTCAGCGCCGGGATTGGCCAGCCCCACAATCAGTTTAATGCTGCTCACGATGTTTATCCTGTCTTGCTGCGGAAAGGGCGATAGTTTACTGCCTGCAAGCGGCGATGACAAAGGGTGCTGAGCACAGATGATACCTCTGAGTGACTTATCAATTTCTATCGAAATCAAGCCTCTGGCCGTAAAGAAATGTCAGAGATTGTGAAGGATGTGTGATCCTGTCCGCAACTTAACCTGCGGTCATTGCCTAAACTTATGACAAGTTAACCATACGTGCTGTTTTGCTTTTTCATAAGGATGGGGGTGAATCATGAAACGTCAACAATGCCGCTATTTAGGTAATGGCCTGATGTGTTTAGGTTTACTGACGATGGTGTTAGGCGTCGGCTATTCCATTATTAATCAGCTGCCTGCGTTAAACCTGCCGCAATTCCTTGCCCATGGTGCCATGTTCAGTATCTTTGTCGGGGCACTGCTGTGGCTGGTCGGCGCGCGTGTCAGTGGACGTGAGCGTGTTGAAGACCGTTACTTCTGGTTGCGCCATTACGGTGACAAACGCTGCCGCCGCGATCACTCCTCACATTAAGAGAGAGCCGCTTCCTGCATAGGCTGTAACTGCATGAAATAACGCTCGACGCGGTTACGGCCACTGGCTTTGGCACGATACAACGCTTCATCTGCCAGCCCGAGTAAAATTGGGAAGGTGTGATCGCGATGATGAGCGGTGGCATAGCCAATACTCACCGTGTAGCAAACATCGTTAGGCTGTGAGAGCTGCGTGGCCAGTCGGATTCGCTCACACACACGTTCCGCAGCTTCACTATCGCCGGGTAAAATCGCCGCAAACTCTTCGCCACCTAAACGGGCGAAGTGACCCTCTGCGGGTAATAACGCCTGCACCACCTGACAAAAATCGATCAATACGCGGTCACCCTGCAGATGGCCGTAACGATCGTTGATGCCTTTGAAATGGTCGAGATCAAACAGCACGGCCGAGTAAACCAGGGGTTGCGGATTACGCGTGTTGCGTAACACTAATCTGTCGGCTTGCTCGAACAGGGCGCGACGATTCCAGACGCTGGTCAGGGGATCGTGAAGCGAAGCGCGTTTGTGAGCTATCTGCGTGCGTTCGTTGACCATCGCCAGAATGGTAAAAGTCAGGCCAATCACAAACAGAATGGACTCCAGAATCACATAAACCGAAAAACTCGAGCCTGCTATTGCGCCGCGCACTGGCGTAGCGATGGCGTCATCCAGGAAAATACGCGCCACGTGAAACAACAGATGGATCCACAGCAACATCTGCGCGGGCCAAAAAGTCACTTGCAGGGCATCGCGCGATTGCCATAACAACCTTATCAGTGCGCCAGTGTATATGATGCACAGCAGGCACAGCACTAAAACGCGTTTAGGCTGACTGGCATAAAACTGTGGGAACGTGCAAAGAATGGCCCATAACAGTGCACCTGCTAACCAGCTGAAGCCTAAGGGTTTATTGCAGAAAGCACGAAAAGCATTGAGCAGATTGCCGTAGGCCAGCAGCATCACCACGTTGCCGACTGCAATAGGGAGAAAAACAAAGCCAGCACTGCGCAGACTGCTGAGGAAGACCGCCATCAGGGTCAATGTGAGCGCCAGCGTAGTGAACCCCAGCACGCGATCGTACTGTGCACCTACCCAGGCGAACACCAAAATAATGCTCAAAAACCCCAGCACATAGAGCTCGCAAACAAACAGCGTGTAGATGTCGAGAGTCATAGTGGTCGGAGTTCTCAGAAAAAAGTGTGGAGAAAATACCACTAATCAATGGCCCGCTAAAGCGAAGCATCGCATGTCGTTTGAAAAGAGTGTAAGGCAGGGAGAATAGCGAGTTTTAACGAAATTTATCGCGAAAATATCTGCGCAGAAAGCGGCTTAATCGGTAAATGAAGCGGATGGTCAGAAATAAAAACCGGGCGCGGGGCCCGGTTTCATGCAATGTATTAATGTTCGAACATTGCGGAGATGGACTCTTCGTTACTGATACGGCGAATCGCTTCGGCCAGCATGCCAGAGAGCGTTAAGGTACGCACGATTGGCAACGCTTTCATCTCGTCTGACAGTGGAATGGTATCGCACACGATAACCTGATCGATCACTGACTTACGCAGGTTTTCCACCGCGTTGCCAGAGAAGATGGGGTGAGTCGCGTAAGCGAAGACACGTTTCGCACCGCGCTCTTTCAACGCTTCAGCTGCTTTGCACAGCGTACCGCCGGTGTCGATCATATCGTCGACCAGTACACAGTCACGACCCGCCACGTCACCGATGATGTGCATCACCTGAGAAACGTTCGCACGCGGGCGACGTTTATCGATGATAGCCATGTCAGTGTCATTGAGCAGTTTAGCAATAGCACGCGCACGCACGACGCCGCCGATGTCCGGAGAAACCACAATCGGGTTTTCCAGGCCAATCTGCAGCATATCTTCCAGCAGGATTGGGCTACCGAACACGTTATCAACCGGGACATCGAAGAAGCCCTGAATCTGTTCGGCGTGCAGATCAACCGTCAGAACACGGTCAACACCTACGCTGGAGAGGAAATCGGCGACCACTTTGGCGGTGATAGGCACACGAGCAGAACGCACGCGGCGGTCCTGACGGGCATAACCAAAGTAAGGGATAACAGCAGTAATACGACCAGCAGAAGCCCGACGCAACGCGTCGACCATCACAACCAGCTCCATCAGATTATCATTGGTGGGGGCACAGGTGGACTGGATGATGAAAATATCACCACCGCGTACATTTTCGTTGATCTGTACACTTACTTCACCATCACTGAAACGGCCGACAGCGGCGTCTCCGAGGCTAGTGTAAAGGCGGTTGGCAATACGTTGTGCTAGTTCCGGGGTGGCGTTACCAGCAAATAGCTTCATATCAGGCACGAGAAGAACCTCAGGCTTGGCGTCCAGAGAATGAACGTTTCAAAAGTAACCGGCGAATGCTTTTGAAGTCGTTCATACGGGTGTGTTAATGCGTCACGTGCAGTGCCTGGAACAGGGTGGCACTGTCACGCAAACGCTTAGAGCCCGGAAAGGGTACGTTGCAACGGCGAGTGATTAAGCCCGCGAGCCACAAATCCGTTAATCCATTTCGGGGCAAGCTCCAGCACCTGACGAGCAGCGGACTCGGTGTTAAATTCAGCAAACACACAAGCTCCCGTCCCGGTCAGGCGCGACGGCGCGTATTCTAGCAGCCAGGAAAGCAGCGCATCAACCTCGCGAAAACGTTTTCTTGCCACAGCTTCACAATCATTGTGAAAAGGACGCTGTAACAGTTCATCTAATGTGCGTATCGGTGAATTGCGCGTCAAGTCAGGATCGCGAAAGATATCCGGCGTGCCGATGCTGATGCCAGGATGCGCCACCAGATACCATTTTTCTTCCGGTTCGGCGGGCTGAATCTCTTCGCCAACCCCCTCAGCAAAGGCAGCGTGACCGCGCACAAACACCGGAACATCGGCACCGAGCTTGATACCCAGCGTGGCTAACTCATCCACGTTAAGACCGGTTTGCCACAAATGGTTGAGCGCCACCAGCACGGTCGCGGCGTCAGATGAGCCTCCACCGAGACCGCCACCCATCGGCAGGCGTTTCTCAAGCGCAATTTGCGCACCCGCGTTTTCGGGCAGCGTACCGCGAACGGCCGCTGCCTGTTTTAACATCCGCGCCGCCCGCACGATCAGGTTCTCGTCGTCGGCAACGCCCGCCAGAGGCGTCAACAGCGTAATGTTCCCGCTGCTATCAGGCGTGATTTCCAGCGTGTCGCCGTGATCAAGAAACTGAAACAGCGTTTGCAGATTGTGGTAGCCGTCAGCACGACGGCCGGTAATGTAGAGAAACAGGTTCAGTTTTGCCGGAGCAGGCCAGGTGGTGATCATTGCGTGGTCCAGCTATCCATACGCAGTTTGATACGCTGACCACCTTCGGTCAGTTCCAGGTTGGCCGGCAGCGGTGGATTGACCTTGCTGTCGTAATCAGAGATGTTCACTTTCCACTGCTGGCCATTACGGCTGTAATTCACACTCTGCAACTGATAGCTGCTGTTGAGCTGATAATCCGTGGCATCACCCGGCAGACCCATCATCCACTGACGCAGATTCGCCAGTGGGATATCCATGCCGGTCAACTGTGAAATCATCTTCTCAGCGTCATTGCTCACATAGCGCTTGCCTTTGTTATCGACGATTTGCACCACCGAACCCTGCGCATCAAGTTGCAACTCGGTGCTGCCCAATGGATTGGTTAATAACAGACGATAGCGATCGGCGGCAGTTTGCTGCCAGTTAAAGCGCGCATAAACTTTTTGCTTGTCAGAGAGATAAGCAAAGGCGCCACGCGTTTGATATTGGGTTATTTTCTCAACGGCTTGTTGATGCTGCTGCCATTGCGGTGAGGTGGTGCTGGGGCCAGGACCTTGTGGTTTGTTGATGCTACAAGCAGCCAGCAATACGCTGGCAAGGGGCAAAAGGCGCAACAGCTTGCGCGGGGGCAAATGCATCACGTGGTCGTCTCCTCAGACACGTTTTTACTTCGTAACCACTAACGCTAACCATCCATTACTATGCCGTCAATGCCGATGTAAGGATAATTGCGCACGATCAGTTTAATCTTATTACAGTCATAGCCTTTGTATGGCTTTTCTTGATCTGTGGCATCTTGTAGAATGCGCTTCACAAAGCCCTGACAAATATTGGGACATCCCAACCCGAATCACCATGACGCTGCTTGCTCTCGGAATCAACCACAAAACCGCACCTGTTGCGCTGCGCGAACGCGTTGCGTTTCTGCCAGACACGCTGGATCAGGCTCTGAACAGCCTGCTATCTCAGCCGATGGTTCAGAGTGGTGTGGTGCTCTCAACCTGTAATCGTACTGAACTCTATCTCAGCGTAGAGCAGCAGACAGATTTGCAGGAGAGGCTGGTGCGCTGGTTGTGCGAGTATCACGATCTGCGTGAAGAGGATGTCCGCGCCAGCCTTTACTGGCATCAGGACAACGCCGCCGTCAGCCATCTGATGCGCGTGGCCAGCGGTCTGGATTCGCTGGTATTGGGCGAACCGCAAATTCTCGGCCAGGTTAAAAAGGCCCATGCTGATTCTTCGCGTGACCATGCGCTAAGCAGCGAGCTGGAACGCATGTTCCAGAAAACCTTCTCCGTCGCCAAACGTGTTCGCACCGAAACTGAAATCGGTGCCAGCGCGGTCTCTGTCGCCTTCGCCGCCTGTTCTCTGGCGCGTCAAATCTTCGAATCACTCAGCACGGTAAATGTGTTGCTGGTGGGCGCCGGGGAAACCATCGAGTTAGTGGCGCGTCATCTGCGTGAACATAAAGTGCAGAAGTTGATGATCGCCAACCGCACGCGCGAGCGTGCGCAGTTGCTGGCCGATGAAGTGGGCGCCGAGGTGATTGGGTTGGGCGATATTGAAACGCGCCTCGCCGATGCGGATATCATTATTTCTTCTACCGCCAGCCCGCTGCCGATTATTGGCAAAGGCATGGTGGAGCGCGCGTTGAAAGCACGTCGCAACCAGCCGATGTTGCTGGTGGATATCGCCGTACCACGTGATGTCGAACCTGAAGTGGGCAAGCTGGCGAACGCCTATTTGTATAGCGTCGATGATCTGCAAGCGATCATCGAGCAGAATATGGCACAACGCAAAGCCGCTGCCGTCCAGGCCGAAAGCATTGTTGTACAGGAAAGTGGCGAATTTATGGCGTGGCTGCGTGCGCAAAGCGCGGGCGACACCATTCGCGAATACCGCTCACAGGCTGACGACGTGCGTGCCGAGTTGCAGGAGCGTGCGATTGCCGCGCTACGTCAGGGCGCGGATGCCGAGAAAGTCTTGCAAGAGTTAGCGCATAAGCTGACCAACCGTCTTATTCATGCACCAACCAAATCACTGCAGCAGGCCGCGCGCGATGGCGACAGCGAACGCCTGCAGATCTTACGTGACAGCCTCGGTTTAGAGTAATCTGATCTGTCACGACCTATCACTGGGATACCCTCTATTACATGAAGAGCTCTATTGTTGCCAAGCTGGAAGCCCTCCAGGAACGCCACGAAGAAGTTGAAGCGTTGCTGGGCGATGCCGGCGTCATTGGCGATCAGGAACGTTTTCGCGCGTTATCACGCGAATATGCACAGTTGACCGATGTGACCCGTTGCTTCCGCGACTGGCAGCAGGTGCAGGAAGATATCGAAACAGCTGAAATGATGCTCGACGATCCTGAAATGCGCGAAATGGCTAACGAAGAGTTAAAAATCTCGCGTGAGAAGCGTGAAGGTCTGGAGCAGCAGCTTCAGGTGCTGCTGCTGCCGAAAGATCCTGACGATGAACGTTCCTGCTTTGTTGAAGTGCGCGCCGGAACCGGCGGTGACGAAGCGGCAATTTTCGCGGGCGATCTGTTCCGTATGTACAGCCGTTATGCTGAAGCACGCCGCTGGCAGGTTGAGATGATCAGCGCCAACGAAGGTGAGCACGGCGGCTATAAAGAGGTGATCGCGCGTATTAATGGTGAAGGCGCTTATGGTCGCCTGAAGTTTGAATCCGGCGGTCATCGCGTTCAGCGTGTACCGGAAACCGAATCACAGGGCCGTATTCATACCTCTGCCTGTACCGTGGCGGTGATGCCGGAATTGCCTGAAGCAGAAATGCCAGAAATCAACGCGGGCGATCTGAAAATCGATACCTTCCGTTCTTCAGGGGCTGGTGGTCAGCACGTTAACACCACCGACTCGGCGATTCGTATTACCCACTTACCCACTGGTATTGTGGTGGAGTGCCAGGACGAACGTTCGCAGCACAAAAACAAAGCCAAAGCGCTGGCGGTGTTGGGTGCGCGTATTCATGCCGCCGAAACCGCTAAGCGTAATGCGGCAGAAGCCTCAACCCGCCGTAACCTGTTAGGCAGTGGCGATCGTTCCGACCGCAACCGCACTTACAACTTCCCGCAGGGACGAGTGACCGATCACCGCATTAACCTGACGCTATACCGCCTGGATGAAACCATGGAAGGCAAGCTGGATACGCTGATTGAGCCGATTGTGCAGGAGTATCAGGCCGATCAGCTGGCCGCGCTGGCTGGACAGGATTGATGATGATTCGCCACTGGCTCAAGCACGCAGTGGTCGCGCTCTGTGGCGGAGACAGCCCTAAACGGGATGCGGAGATTTTGCTGGGGTTCGTAACGGGAAAATCACGCAGTTGGCTGGTGGCGTTTGACGATCACGAACTGGACGCCTCCCAGCTTGCCCAGCTCGATGCGCTTCTGGCGCGTCGGGTAAACGGCGAACCGATTGCGCATCTGGTGGGTGAACGTGAGTTTTGGTCGCTGCCGCTGCGCGTTAATGATGCCACCTTGATTCCACGACCGGACACCGAAGTGCTGGTGGAGCAGGCGCTACTGCGCATACCTGCAACCGCATCCTCCTTACTCGATCTTGGCACCGGCACGGGTGCTATCGCGTTAGCGCTGGCGAGCGAACGTCCTGACTGCCAGGTGCTTGGGTGTGATCGAATCCCACCTGCTGTAACGTTAGCCGAAGAGAACGCTCAGCGGCTGCACATCAGCAATGCACGTTTCCTGCTTAGCCACTGGTTTAATGACATTCCCGCTCAGCGTTTCGATGTCATCGTCAGTAATCCTCCTTATATCGACGCCGCCGATGAACATCTGCAGCGGGGAGATGTGCGCTTTGAACCGCTCAGCGCACTGGTCGCCGACGAGGCCGGGCTGGCCGATTTACGTTTGATTATTCACCTTGCGCCGCAGTGGTTGCAGCCTGGCGGCTGGCTGTTGCTGGAGCACGGCTGGCAGCAGGATAAAGCGGTGCGCGAGATCATGACGCAGCACGGGTACCAGCAGGTCAGCAGCATTAACGATTATGGCGGCAATCCGCGCGTCACACTTGGGCAATTTTTTTGATTTGAGGAAGCACCATGGCAAGCTGGTATCCGCTGGTTAAACATTTTCACCTGCTGACGGTAGCGTTGACGATCAGCTTGTTTCTGCTGCGCTTTTACTGGTTAACCACCGGCTCAGCGATGCTTCAGCGCCGCTGGGTACGCATTGCGCCGCATATTAATGACACCTTTTTGCTGCTCAGTGGCGTGTGGCTGGTGGTGATCACACACTTTTATCCGTTCTCACCACAAGGAAGCTGGCTGACGGAGAAGCTGTTAGGGGTTATTATCTACATCGCCTTAGGTTCCGTGGCATTGAGCCGTCGCCCACGCAAGATGGGGACACGTTGGATCGCTTGTCTAATTGCAATCGTAGCACTGCTGTTTGTGATTAAGCTGGCGATGACCAAAATGCCGTTATTGGGGATAGTATGACCTCGCCAGAGCTAGTTGATTACAGTGAAACACCGTTGAGTGAAGCGGTGATTGGCGCAACCTGCGCCATACGCAATGATTTTTCTGCGCCATCCGTTCAGCAACAGCTGGCGGCATTAGTTGAAGAAGCACGGGAATACGTCAGCAGCGAACAGGATGCCGACTTGCAACTGGGCAAGTTGCTTGAATTGTTTTATCGCCAGTGGGGCTTTGGTGGCGCCAGCGGCGTCTACAATTTGTCCGATGCGCTGTGGATCGATAAAGTGCTGAAGAGCCGACAGGGCACCGCCGTATCGCTGGGGGTGATTCTGTTACACATCGCCGACGAGCTGGAGCTGCCGCTGATCCCGGTGATTTTCCCCACCCAGTTGATTCTGCGTGCAGACTGGCTGGACGGTGAAATGTGGTTGATCAACCCTTTCAACGGCGAAACGCTGGATACACATACGCTGGAAGTGTGGCTGAAGGGCAATATCAGCCCGACCGCGAAGCTCTACAATGATGATCTGGATGAAGCCAAAACCATCAACGTGATGCGTAAAATGCTGGATACGTTGAAAGCGGCGCTGATGGAAGAGAAGCAGATGGAACTGGCGCTCAATGTCAGCCAGGTACTGCTGCAAATTGATCCCGATGACCCTTATGAAATCCGCGATCGGGGGTTAATCTACGCTCAGCTTGAGTGTGAACATATCGCACTGACCGATTTGACCTACTTCGTTGAACAGTGTCCAGAAGACCCGGTCAGCGAAATGATTAAAGTGCAGATTCACGCAATTGAACAGAAACAGGTGACGCTGCACTAAGCGTCATCTCGACAATAAGGAAAGGGCATGACTCAGAAAGTAGTAAATATCGGCGATATCAAGGTCGCAAACGATCTGCCATTTGTTCTCTTTGGTGGCATGAACGTGCTGGAATCGCGCGACCTCGCCATGCGTATTTGCGAACACTATGTAAAAGTGACCGACAAACTCGGTATCCCTTACGTGTTCAAAGCCTCTTTTGACAAAGCTAACCGCTCTTCCATCAAATCCTACCGTGGTCCGGGTCTGGAAGAGGGCATGAAGATTTTCCAGGAGCTGAAACAGGCGTTCGGCGTGAAAATCATCACTGATGTGCATGAAGCTTCACAGGCGCAGCCGGTGGCGGATGTCGTTGATGTGATTCAGCTGCCTGCGTTCCTGGCGCGTCAGACCGATCTGGTGGAAGCGATGGCGAAAACCGGTGCAGTCATCAACGTTAAGAAACCGCAGTTCGTTAGCCCAGGCCAGATGGGTAACATTGTCGATAAATTCGCGGAAGGCGGTAACGACAAAGTGATCCTGTGCGATCGTGGCAGCAACTTCGGTTACGACAACCTGGTTGTTGATATGCTGGGATTCAACGTGATGAAGAACGTCACCAACAACAGCCCGGTGATCTTCGACGTGACCCACGCTCTGCAGACGCGCGATCCATTCGGCGCGGCTTCAGGTGGACGTCGCGCACAGGTGGCTGAACTGGCTCGCGCGGGTATGGCGGTGGGTATCGCGGGTCTGTTTATTGAAGCGCACCCAGAGCCGAACAGCGCGAAATGCGACGGTCCCTCCGCGCTGCCGCTGGATAAGCTGGAGCCATTCCTGGTGCAGATGAAAGCGATTGATGATCTGGTGAAGAGCTTCCCGGAGCTGGATACCAGCAACTAATTGCGCTATCCAGATGTAAGAAAGGCGCCGATGGGCGCCTTTTTTTGCTTTGAATCTGAGCGTCGCACGCTACAGCATAATTGTCAGTAAATAGCCGGCGAACAGTGCCAGATGCGCGGCGCCATTCAGGACATTGGTACGCCCGGTTGAGAACGAAATATGGCACAAAATCAGCGCGGCACTCATGATCACCATATGTGGTGGCTCAAGACCAAATATCAGCTGCTGACCGGTCAGGGTAGCGATGATGCTCACCGCCGGCACCGTCAGGGAGATGGTGGCTAATACCGAACCAAAGAACAGGTTCATCGCGCGCTGTACCTGGTTCATTAACACCGCTTTGATTGCCCCTAACCCCTCCGGCGACAGAATCAGCAACGCCACCAGGAAACCGGTGAACTGCTCAGGTGCATTGAGTTCTGTCAGCAGATGCTCCAGCGTGTTGGCGTTCATCTTGGTCACGCTGATCACGGCGATCAGATGAATGATCAACCATACCGTGTGCCACAGTGAGCTATGCGCGGAAGGTTTACCGTGATGCGGGTCGCCATCGTCACCGTCATCCTCATGCTCATAAACAAACAGGCTCTGATGCGTTTTGGTCTGAATCAGCAGGAACACGCCGTACATCGCAGCGGAGATCGCGGCAATGATCAACGCCTGAGCCGTGGTGAAGTTACCGCCTGGCAGCGCATTCGGAAACACCAGCACCAGAATCGCCAGCGGGAAGATGGCAATCATGTACTGCTTTACGCCCGCCAGATTGACATATTGGGTGGCGAATTTGCGTCCGCCGAGCAGCAGCGCAAAGCCCACCAGTCCGCCGGTCACAATCATGATGATGGAGTAGAGCGTGTCGCGCATTAGCGCAGGTGCGGCATCACCGGTGGCCATCAAGGCGGAGATCAAACTGACCTCCAGAATCACCACGGAGAGGCTCAAAATCAGCGAGCCATAGGGTTCACCCAGGCGGTGTGCCAGCACGTCAGCATGACGCACCACGCTGAAAGCACTGCAAAGGATGGCGACCAGCGCCAACAGGTTGATGCCGATAACCGGCAATAATGCCGTCTGACCGCCAAAGAAGCTCAGCACCGTCAGCGCGACAATCGGGAAAATCAGTGAGTACTCGGTATGTCGGGTTTTCTCATGTGTAGCCATTCACCATCCTCTCCGGCAAAAAGAACAAAACAGGCGATCAGTGCCTGATAAATATAATGACTTTTCTGACGCAGCGCAGTGTAACTTTTCAACAGTTGTGTTTCAGGCTTTTTACGCGACTTTACTTAGTCAGGTTTTTAATGCTAACAGGTCAAAATTAGGTGTTATCAACCAATAACATCTAATTTTCATGCTGTTGAAAAATAGTAATGTCACTCTTTGGATAAAATAATTCCTGTTTTTACCTAATTGGAATGCGGTTTATTGGCGCTTTGGGGGTTAAAAAAACCTTGTGTAACTAAAGTACATGTTTGCAATTTTTCCGCTATCTTCCAGACTTAATAGGATCCATAAATCAGGAGGAATCATGCCGTATTCATCCAATCGTGAATTGCCTGACAGCGTGCGCCATGTCCTGCCAAATCACGCTCAGACCATTTATCAAAAGGCGTTCAATAGCGCCTGGGATCAGTATAAAGATGAAGAAGACCGCCGTGGTGATGAATCACGTGAGCAGGTTGCGCACAAAGTTGCCTGGGCAGCAGTCAAGCATGAGTACGCCAAAGGCGATGACGACAAATGGCATCCTAAGCACTAGCCACACTCGCGGGTCATAGCGACCCGCTTCACTGTTTTCATTCCCCCTATTCAAGTTATCTGCCAGGCAGCCGATGCTATTTACAAAGAATTTCCCCTTTGTGATCGGGGTCAATCTTGAAACTTTTGTTAAAAATGCATTAATGTCTTCTCTTAAGTCGACGCAACGCGTGTTGCCTGTAAGACATCATCTTTGAGGAGCCGAACCGACAGGATGTCAGCGCAGTAGAGGAGGTCGCATTGTTAACCCGGGAATTTCTTTTAAAAGCGGATTGTAAAACATCGTTTGGCGATATCGACGAAGCGCTGCTGTGGAGCTGTGAAAAGCGTGCCGCGTCACTCGCTGCCACACTGGCTTGTCGCCCTGACCAGAGCCCGGTGTGGATTTTTGGCTATGGCTCCCTGATGTGGAACCCGGTTTTTGAGGCGGAAGAAGTGGCTTCCGGACGACTCGAAGGCTGGCATCGTGCTTTCTGTCTGCGTCTGACCGCCGGCAGGGGCACGGTCTCGACGCCCGGTCGTATGCTGGCGCTAAAAGAAGGCGGTTCAACCAGTGGTCTGGCTTTCCGTTTACCCGAAGCGCGGCTGCATGACGAGCTGGAACTGTTGTGGAAGCGCGAGATGATCACCGGCTGTTATCTGCCCACCTGGTGCGAACTGGAACTGGACGATGCTCGCAAAGTGACGGCGTTGGTATTTATCATGGATCCGCGTCACCCGCTGTATGAAGCAGACTCCTGTCGCAGCACCATCGCACCGTTGATTGCCCAGGCCAGCGGACCATTGGGCACCAATGCTCAGTATCTCTACTCCCTCGAACAGGAGTTGGGTAAACGGGGCATGCAGGAAGACGCGTTGACGCGTCTGGCCGCTGAGGTGAGAGCGCTGCAGCAATCTGCAGCGCGTTAACTACGGTTTACCCGGATTAATCAGCCAGGTTCCGGGTTTGTCGATGGTCAGTGATTGGCTCAGTACCTGGCTGCCATTTTGCACTTCAATTCGATAACTTCCCGCCGCCAGATTGAGTGAAGCAAAGCCACTGCTGGTGGGTTTCACATCCTTCGCTTCGCCGTTGAGCAGCACTTTCTCGCCCTCCTGCAAGCGCAGATAGACGGTTGCCATACCTGGCGCGCTGGCTGCTGCACTCTGACTCGCCACCGGCGCTGAGGCAGAAGGGGTAGCGGCTATCGGAGCGGTTTCACTGTGGCGATTAGTTTTCCACACCACCACCACCACGGCCAGAATGGCAATGGCAGCGGCGGCGACCAGACCAGGCGAAAGGCGACGCACGTTGCGTGGCGTGACAGGTTCAATCGCCGCCGCGGCATGATTCACCGCCATCACCTGCGGTTCAGGCACCGGCACTGCGGCGACGGGTTCAGGCGTTGGGGCTTCCACGGCGACCGGGAAGGTGGTGACGAGTGCTTCAACATCACTCACCGGCAGATCGATCAGGCTGGCAAACGCATCAATACTCTGCGGACGGTCACCGGGTTTCATTGCCAGCGCACAGTCGATGGCATGCAGTAGCGGCAGCGAATAGCCTGCTGGCTTGCGTTCAACCAAGGGTTGATAGTTATCCTCGATGCAGCGCACCACGCTGACAGGCGGCGCGTGGCCGGTAATCAGATTGTGCAGCACCGCGCCTAGCGCATAGATATCGGTCCAGGGGCCTTGCTCTACCTCACCTTCTTCGCTGTATTGCTCAATCGGGGCAAAGCCGGGCTTCAGCATGATTTCGGTTTCATCAGAGAGATTGCCGATCTCCTTACGAGCTGAACCAAAATCGAGTAACACCGGCAGCTGATTTTCCTGGATTTGGATGTTATCCAGCGAAATATCACGGTGCAGATAACCGGCAGTATGGATGGTGTTAATTGCGCCAAACAGCGGCGGTAACAGCCGACGAATCCAGGACTCATCGATACTGTCCGGGCTGGTCACCTGCCACTCTTTTAATGTCATCCCGCTGTAGTAGAGTGTGCCCATGTAGGCGGTGCCGTTCTCTTCCCAGAAGCGCAACACGTGCAGCAGGCCGGGATGATTGAAGCGTGCCAGCAGACGGGCTTCCTGAATAAAGCTGTTTCGTCCGGCATTGAACAGTTTCTGGAAACGTTCGCCGCGCAACTCCAGTGACAGATCCGCGGCACGTACTGCCAGCGAGACGGGCATGTACTCTTTGATGGCGATGGTGCGTTCCAGCTGATGGTCCCAGGCACGGTAAACAATGCCAAAGCCGCCGCCGCCAATCACTTCCTTGATTTCAAATTCATTAAACCGGTAACCCGCAGGCAGGGCATTCGGTGTGTGGTTTTCGTTTGCCGACATAGTGAACTCTCTGAACACGTCCTGTAGCGCCTGTCAGTCTGTCGACGTCAGGCGACGACCGCTAATTAATTAATGTTACGCCAGGCACCAATCGCCGGATCGGCAAGATCCGCATGCAGGGTGTCAATCAGTAACACAGTCACTTTTTGCTGTGGCATAAACTGCGACGACCAGGCGCCGCGTAAAGTTTCAACCCGGCTCTTCACCGCATCACTGTCCTGTCCTGCTGTCTTATCCATTTTAATCAGCAGGTTGCCAGTGAATCGCCATACATGTTGCTGGCTGTCGAACGGCAGCACTAGCCAGCTATCTTCGGCATCCGGACGCGCCACAATCATGCGCTGTTTGTTCACTGCCACCACTTCCAGTGCCGGGCCGCTGAGTTTCAGATTGGCAATGGGATAGCCCTGATAGAAATTCACCGCCAGCGAGCGCGTTTTGTCTCCGCTCATCAGTGTTAACTCACTGGGGCCTTCCAGCCAGCCTTCAGTAGAACAGTGCTGTTGTGGGTTATCCGGAATAAACAGCGAGTCGCCGTTTTCGTCCCAGGAGGTGCGGAAATGGCAACCTGCGGGTAAAGCGAAGTGTTGCAAAGGGCTGTTATCTGCCGGTCGCGAGAGATCCAGCGGGGCGGCATTGCTGGCACTGGCGCTGGCGGTGGCATCGTTGATCACGATTGGCCGCCAGTTCTGCAGTTTTGCTGCACTGCCGTTGGCCAGTACGCTGCCGTCTTTGTTAGTCATCTGCCATGGGATTTCGTCCAGCGTGCCGCATTGATTCGCCAGCAGTGTGCCAACGCGTGGCAAGAAGCTGGTCAGAATGCTGGAATCGGTGCTTTTGCCGGAAACAATACGCAACGGCAAGGTCTCTTTGCACCAGTCGTTGGGTGAATTGCTGGCCACATTATCGATATAGACTTCAAGCGACAGACTCGGCGAATAGACCACACGATAATCATCAGCTTGTGCATTTAGAGCCAGCAACAGGGTCGCTAAGCCCGGCAACCACACTTTCATAAGGGTCCTTGGGATCAATAACGTGTCGGCAGAAAACGTGCCGCATCAGCCTGGGAATAAAGCAGCGTCGCTTCCTGCGGTTCGCCAATCCAGATGGCCAGAGCGCTGAGATTGTCGCTTTTTACACTGCGGTTAACGGCTTGTTCCATCAAAGTCAGCCACTCTTCGCAGGCATTGACCATGCGCAGGGCTTGTTCCATCTCGTGAGTGGTCAGATTGAGCCAGAACCCGTCCGTGCAGACGAGAAACGCATCGCCATCCGTTAAGGGAATCACTTCACTGAAGGTTGCGGGACGTGCAGGCTCAACGCCGAGCGCATTATAGAGTAAATTACTGTTAATTCCGGTATTTTCATAGCCTGCTTCCCGCAGCTGCTGGGCCAGACTATGGTCACGTGTCACCTGACTCAACACCCCATGACGGAAGTGATAAACCCGGCTGTCACCTGCATGCGCCCACCATGCGCGCTGTGTCTCGCGGTCAATAAACAGCGCGGCCAGCGTGGTGCTCATGCGTGCATATTTCGGATTTTTTCCCTGCGCCTCAAGCAACACCTGCTGACAGTGCTCAATCGCTGCGCGTGTGCTTTCGGGCGTGAACGTCGGGCTGTTGTGTAACTGTGTCAGCAGCGTATCCCGCACGATTTGCGCCGCTTTATCACCGCCAGGCAAACCGGCCACGCCATCGCAAACCAGAAAGCAGGCTTTGCGCTCATCCAGCTCGGCCCCGGTGCGATCCTGGTTTTCATCGCGCATTCCCTGCTGGCAACGGCTGGCAAACATCATTTTCATGCGTCTTCGGTCCGAGTCTGGGAATCTTTATATTGATTCACTTCCATGTCATACGCATGCAGGAAGGCTTCACCAAACAGGGTATGGAAGTCATCTTCAATTTCACCGGCAGTGCGCTGGTAGTGGCGTGAAAAGTAATCCCACAAGGCCGCTTTACGCCCGCCGTTAAACGGTAGCTTAGGCAACACGCCATCTTTACGTGCTTCTTCTTCCAGCCGTTGCGGATTGAAGGATTGCAGCATCGCCGCGATGATCGCGCGGATGCCCGCAATCATCCCCAACTGATGCGCCTGCAAATCCACCAGTGCATCGCGCACTGCCGCTTCTGGCGGCATGAAACCGGGCATCTGACTCTGATAAATCTGCATCAATACCGTTTTACCCGAAGGCAAAATTTTAAACGGATTGTTGGCTTCATTGAGGATCATCGTCATATCGGCTTTCACGCCGCGTTTGAGGATCGAACGGGAAGAGAGCAGGGCAACAGTGCCTTGCGAGAACAGGCTCAGCATGCGGCCCGTCACGCGCATCTGCTCTTCGGTGATCGTCGTGAGATGGCCATTATTCAACCCCATGCCTTCCAGCAGCGCGGCCATCAACTTGTCCTGATCCGCATGCGGCAACGTGGCGGGAGCCGAAGAAGCATCACTTTGTGGGTCAATACCCAGGCGTGGGTCAGTACGGCGCTCCGGACGCGCCGCAGTGGATTCCGGCACCACGTCGAATGCCTGCTGCATACCGAGTGGATCGGCCGCACTGTCCGCGAAGAACGTGAGCGGGTCATCCTGCTGGGTGCTCTGGCAGGCAGGATCGCGCACCTCAAGGCCATAATCGCCGATTTGCAGTGCATCACCATGCTGTAATTGCACTTGTGAACCGCGCTGTAGCGCCACGCCGTTCAATACCACTGAGGTCACACTGCCCTGATTGGTCAGACGGCACTCTCCTTCCGGGGAGATATGCACCAACGCCTGCAAGCGTGAAATGGCGCGCGATTCGTCAGGCAGTACCAGATCGTTATCCTGACTGCGGCCAATGGTTCCCCCAGGCGGTTTAAAAGCAACCGTCTTTGCTGGCACATCCGTATTGCACTGCACAATGGTAAATTGCATGAGTCATCCTGTTAACAAGGCAAACGCTGCGGCTCATTCAAACATGGGTGGATAGAGGCCGTTGCGTCCCGGCTGTGCACCTGCCGCCGGGTTAAACAGTAACGCAAAAAGTTGCGCGGTGAGCGGCCCACTGTGTTTATGTGTGGCGTGGGCAAAACCGTCACTGCGATTACTCCACCAGTAGCTAATGTGCTGCTGGGGATCAAATTTATCCGCCACTTCACGCCAGCTCAGCGTACAGGGCAGATCATCAAAACCAATTACATCCATAATATCGCTGCGCTGATTATCCGGGACCACCAGCGGCGTCACGCGTTGCATCTGCTGCTCCAGCGCATCGGGGTTCAGCCGGTCACGCACGCCGCGCAGTAGCAGCGTGCCCAGCTCCTGAAACCAGTCGCCCGACATGGCCAGCTGAGCGCTGTGCCAGTGGCTGAGCGGAAAACTTCGCAAGGCCAGCAGCGGCCAACTGCGCCCTACGCGATCGCACGAGGGCAGCAGGCAGCCCATCTGCACCTGCTGACGCAGCGGCGACAGCGGCAGAACAAAATTCCAGACAGGTGCGCGCAGAAACAGCTGAGTGGAGGCATCGGGTTGCTGATGCCAGTGCATGAGCCCCTGTTGAAACCAATGGCTCCAGGGCGTCACAGTATTCTCACTCAGGCGCTGGCGCAGAAAATCGCCGGTGGCCGGCAATTTGCCGTACCAACCCGGCGCGGTGTGCGTCGCCATGGTTACCTCACCATTACTCACTGTGTCCGGTCAATCGCTGCGAAGCCCGCTGTGGTGCAATCGCCAGCGAACTGCCATTCGCACCAGCAATTTTCAGATTTTCTGCAAGCTTGCGCATCATTAGTGCGTTATCCCGCGCATAAGGTGACGACTGAATCTGCTGATCCAGAAGCTGGCTAAGATGCCAGTCAAGCTGCTGCAAATCCCGGGCGCTGACATCATCTGGCAGATTGCGTTGAAGATTCTGCATCAGCCAGGCACGCAGGAATTCGCCGTCGTAATTGCGCGGCTGATACAACATCTGATAGGCACGCAGCGCATTGCGGCTGTATTCATTGTCGTTACCGGGATCATCACGCAGCAAATTGGTGATTTGCTGGGCCACGCGCGGTAACAGCAGAGACTTAAGCGCATTTTGATAAAGCACCCATGCCGCATCGCTTACCTGGTTGCCACGATACAGGCCCGCGCGCATGCTAAGCGGTGGATTGTCGAGGGAAAAGCGCTCCGACAAAGGCAACTTCACCAGGTTATTTAAGAAGGGTAGCAGATCAAAGATATTATCGGCTGGCTGATGAATCACCTGCTGACTCTGACGATTCATTGGCTCAATACGCGCGGCGACCTGGTTAAGGTATTGCTGGTTCTGGAAATAGCTGGCCAGCCATAAACCGGAGAGCAAGAGCAGTGCGCCGGTCAGCGCACCGTAGCCAATCCAGTGAAACAGGCGGTTGCGGTATTCCCAGTGGCGGTTGCTGCCCGCCAGGCCACTTTCGCGGAACACCAGATCGCTCAGCAGGTCACGGATAAAGAAGCTCTGGCCTTTGTTGCCAGGGATGGGATTATTACGAGTCACGCTATCCCAGGTTGCGAAGCGACTCTCACCGGTGTGCGGCAACTGCAGCTTACGGTTAAGTTCGCCCATGATACGGTCAAACGGTAAGCCTTCCTGCGTGCCGCTGGTAAAGAATAAGCCGCGCGCTGACCAGGCAATCTCATCCTCATGGCGTGAGAACACCACATCAAGGTACTCATTCAGCAGCGGGCGCAGGGAGCTGAACTCCTGTGGAAACAGGAAACAGTCCGCACGTAGGGTGAGATCGCGTTCGTTTGCCATCACCATCGGCAGTTGCTGCTTTAGGCGCTGTTCTAGATGCTGATATTGCAGGCTAAAACTGTTATGCCAGTCATCTTTGTGCGGTTTGCCGGGTTCCCATGGGAAGGTGAATCCCCAAATGGCGTCGCGCTGTGGTTTGCTCAAGCCTTCGTGGAAGCTTAAAAAACCTTTCAGCAGATCGGTCTTGGTCACCATCACATACACCGGGAAATGAATACCGGTTTGCTGATACAACTCCTGCATCCGGCTTCGCAACGCGCTGGCCTGCGCATGACGCGCCTCCGCGGAATCGGTGAGCAGGTCAGCCACGCTGATGGTCATGATCACGCCGTTGATTGGCTGGCGTGTGCGATAGCGTTTCAGCAGGTTAATGAAACTCTGCCACTCGGCGCCGTCGCGTGCACGCTGGCTCTCCTGCAGGGCATATCGCCCTGCGGTATCGATCATCACCGCGCTGTCGGTAAACCACCAGTCACAGTGCCGCGTGCCGCCGACGCCGCGAATCGCCGCTTTGCCAAGGCTATCGGTCAGCGGAAACTCCAGTCCGGCATTGAGCAGGGCGGTAGTTTTCCCTGCGCCGGGCGCCCCAATCATGACATACCAGGGCAGTTGGTAGAGATAGTGGCTCTGAAAACGTGCCAGCCAGTTCTGTTGATGACGACGACCAAACTGTGTGCGTTTCAGGCGCAATGCGGCTTCGCTGAAGCGCTGAGCCAGCAGCGCATCAGTGGCCTGACGATCGGACAGCTCTTCGTGACTCATCTCCTGCAAACGGTTGAGGAGTTTACTGTTAAACCAGCCACGCCAGATCGCCGGGATAAACTGGAACAGCACCCAGCAAAAGAACAGCAAACCGACCAGCAGTTGACGAGGAAAAACCGGCTCAAGCGGACGGGTATCTCCCCAACTCCACAACGGGCCGAGCATCCACAGCACACAGCTTAAGGCGGTGACACCAATCAGGCTCCACAATAGGCGGTGGGTTAACAGATGTTGCAGCGATGCGCGCATCACTCACCTCCTGGATGATTGCCGAGGGTTTCCGGTGCGGCAAACAGGGTGATCTCCACACGCCGGTTGCGCGCGCGGTTTTCATTGCTGTCATTGGGCAGCAACGGATTACTGTCGCCGCGGCCTTCCGCTTTCACACTTTGCCCTTCAGCCAGTTGCGGATTCAGCAATTGGGTCACGGCGCGTGCGCGCGCAAAGGAAAATTCATAGCTTGAGGCAAAACGCCCATCCACCGGGCTGTTATCGGTATACACCGACACCAGTACCGTGCCTTTAACGGTTTTCATGGCGCTGGCAACGTGTGCCAGCAGCGCGCGACCGACCTGATTGACCACGGTACCGTCCGGGGAGAAGAGTTTATCGGCGGGAATGATCACCTTACTGCCAAATGCGCCATCGCTGACTTCCAGTTGACCGGCGGCGATCACATCATTCAAACGCTGATGCAAATCCAGCAACGCCTGTGGAGAGGTAGGTCGACGACCGGGCATAATTTGTGGCAGCGGAGTTTGATAGATGGCGCGCAGCAGCGGCTCGGCCGCATTGCCCAGCCGCCAGTTCAGGCCGCTGTAAATCAGGCAGGCAATCAGGGCCGCTAGCATCGCACAGGCCCATAACGGCACCATCGGACGGGTTAAGCGACTGACTAAGGGATGCACTTCCACCAGTGGCGCGGCCGGGTTAGCCGTCGACGGGCGGGTTTCCTGGATCAGTTGAGCGAGACGTTTACGAATCCCTTCACACTGTGCACGGCCGTTATCGCTACCGCTATAACGGCCTTCATAACCCAGCAGCAGACAGTAATGGATCAGCTCCAGCAACCACAGGTGTTGCTGCGGGCTTTGCGAGACGCGGGAAAGCAGCTGAAATACTTTTTCGCCGCCCCAGCTTTCATTATGGAAAGTGACCAGCATGCCGTTCCCTGACCACACACCCCGCGTACCCCACGGGGTTTGCGCGGCGGCTTCATCCAGTACGCTGCATAAGCAGTAGCGTGCACCAATAATCATCTCAAACGGCAAACCGGCTTGCTTACAACGATGTTCGAATTGGCGGATCTCTTCAATCAGTAACTGACGTAAACCGGCGGGATCGTCATGCGTAGCAGCCTGCCGTATACGGACAACGGCATTCAATATCGGTGCTGCGGCATTAAGCAAAAGGTTATCGTTGCCCGCGACAATGCCATCGCGGACAACAGAATCCTGGGTCATTAAATATCTTTTTTCCTGGCAATGGCGCCAGGGAGCGTCCACAGAGTGCGACCTTGCTGTGAACAATCTGCGCCATATTGCATTATCAGTCTAGGATCCAGGTCGCGGTATCGTTGGTGCGGCAAGCCTTGCTGGCACCGCCAACGGCCACGCAGACCTGTTTAGTACGGCGGGGACGTGGACGGTCGCTACGCACGGTGGCGTCATAACGGCTACTTTCAACCCCGGCTTTCGGCGGGATGTAACCAATCAGCTGTCCATTGGGTTCATCGGCAACGGCTAACCAACTGTGGTCGACACGTCCCAGTACTTCAAACGGTTTCGCGTTATCGAGATAACGAACAACCTTGCCGCCATAATCTGGCGTGGTCATCACCGACGCCGCATAGAGTGCGCGGAAACTCTCATTAACCGGCGTGAATTCGCCTGGCGCTGCCACCGCATGACGGTGGACTAGCTTGACGCCATTGACCTCACTGGTGACCAGGGTGTCATCAGTCATCGGCGGTGGTGGCGCTTTACAACCCGCCAACGTCAATACTGCCAGCAGAGTGAGCAACAGACTCTTATTCACCATGAACCTCAAATTTCATCAGATTAGCTGCAGATTAATATGTGGCACACGCATCTAAGGCGGGCAGAGTATGCAGCGGGAAAGCCATCAAAAAACAGTCAGATTACAGAAAGATAGTGCTGTGCTCAGTCTACCTAAGACTTTTGAGAATTCAATCCATTGCATAGCGAGAAAACCCGTGCTATCGGGCGAAAATAGCGCATATCAGGGGGATAAAAAACCTGTGCCTTTAGTGATAGATAAGCTGAGTTTACTTATTTAGTCGTGTAAGCGTGTGACGCAGGCGATAAAGCCGAAGAGCTGCAGAAAGATGTCTCGAAATTGATAAGTGATCTTAATCTTTTCTTAAGGTTGAAAAAAGATTGCGCAGGTAAACAATTTTCTTACTTTCGGAATTTCCGCGCGCATTTCCGCCAGTGCTAAAGCCAGTCCGGCACGGCTTTTGCTTAAAATCGTTATGTCTATTTTGCGCGAGAAAACGTGATGAGCCGGGCCCTAGAGTATTTGCATGCCAGCCGCGCCAGCGAAATTGCCAGCTTGCGACGGCTAATGCGCACAGGCGAACAGATTCTCGCCATCAGTGAGTTGATTCACGTGCTGCAACGTGAACGCGGTGCCAGCAACATCTGGATCTGTTCAGCCGGACGGCTGTTTGGTGATGAGCTGGACGCGCGCGCGCGTGAGGTAGAGCAGCGGCAGGAAATTGCCTTAAAAGTCCTGCCGGAAGCGGTGGCACAGCCGGGTTACAGCCGTTTCTGTATGCTGATTGCGGCAGCACTGCAGTCGTTAGAGAGTCTGCCATCACTACGTCGGCATATTCGGGAGGGGCAATACAGCCATGCAGAGGCGATGGAGGGTTTTAATCACATTATTCGTACCTTACTGAATCTGGTCTTCGAGGCTACGGATACCGCCAGTGAGCCCGCAATTTCCCGTGCACTGATTGCGCTCTTTAGCTTTATGCAGGGTAAGGAGTTGGCGGGGCAGGAGCGCGCCACGGGGTCTGCCGGTTTTGCTGCCGGGCAGTTTACTCCCGAACAGCGTCAGCGGATTCAAATGTTGATCGCCGCCCAGGAGCAAAGCTTCGCAACCTTTAGTCAGTTCGCGGATGCGCAAAATCAGCAGCAATGGCTGTTGATGGCGGATGCGGACAGCCAGATTGAGCGTCTGCGTCGCATTGCCTGCACCGGTGCGCAGTGCGGTGAAAATGGTGTGTTGCAATGGTTCACGCTGCTGAGCCAACGTCTCGATCAAATGAAACAGATCGAGGATGGGTTATGCAGCACATTAATGGCGTGTTGCCAGCGCGCCATTGCCACCAGCGAACAAGCTGAACCGCAACACCTCGCGACCAATCAGGACGCGAGCTTCTCCTTGTATGTCGCAGGCGCCAGCTGGCTGGGCGAGCAGGAAGCAACGCTGGACAGTAACGGCCTTGCCCCTCAACTCGGCCGCTCGGTGTTGTCGCTGATCCGTGAGCAGGCGCAGCGTTTACAGGCGCAGGCGGATGAACTTGCCACCATGCGTGCTTCTCTGGATGAACGCAAAATCATCGATCAGGCCAAAGCATGGCTGATGCAGCAGCACGGTTTTAGCGAGCAAGATGCCTGGCAAGCGCTGCGTAAAAGTGCCCATGAATCAGAACAAACGCATGCTGGATATTGCGCAGGCGATCCTCGCCGTGGCGGCGACGCTGAAGCCATAACCCAAAGGAGGTAGTTGCACAAACCTTGTGCGTATTGTGCGTCAGGGCAGTGCAAAGCGTGGTCAGATTCCTGCGTCATGCCCGCGGTAATATTGATTTTTCAGTGAAAAATTTTCTGGCACAGGCTTTGCACTAATTCATAGACATTGCGCATTTGTTTCGCCAACGGCGGTGAAGCGAGTGCTTTGGATAAAGGCGTCCGGCCCCATGTTTTAACGACATGCGGGAGGACGCCTTTTTTTATTTCTTTTTTTCAGGAAGCGCATGATGAGTAAAACGCGGTTTGCAGTCTCACGTCGTCAGTTCCTGCTGGGTAGCGCGGTGGTGGGGAGCAGTTATTTACTGCCAGGCTTACGTAATGCGGTGTGGGCCGCCGGTTCAGATGCGCCCGAAAAGAGCAGCGTGCGCGTCGGCTTTATTCCACTCACTGACTGTGCTCCGGTGGTGATGGCGTCGGTTAAAGGTTTCGACAAAAAATACGGGCTGACGTTACAACCGAGTAAAGAAGCCAGCTGGGCGGCGGTGCGTGACAAACTCACGGCCGGTGAACTGGATGCCGCGCACGCGCTTTACGGCATGATCTACGGCTTACAGTTGGGTGTGGCAGGGCCACAACACGACATGGCCAACCTGATGACGCTGAATAACAACGGTCAGGCCATCACGCTCGCTAATCAATTGAAAGAGCAGAAGATTACAGATGCTGCCAGCTTGCAAAAGCTGATCGCCAGCCAGGCCAAAGGCACTTACACCTTTGCGCACACTTTCCCCACCAGCACCCACGCGATGTGGCTCTATTACTGGCTGGCAAATGCCGGCATCGATCCGTTTGAAGATGTGCGCACCGTTGTGGTGCCACCGCCGCAGATGGTGATGAACATGAAGATGGGCAACATGAGCGGATTCTGCGTGGGCGAGCCATGGAATCAGCGTGCCATCAGCGACAACATCGGTTTTACCGCCACCACCACCCAGCAAATCTGGCCCGATCATCCGGAAAAAATTCTCGCCACCCGTGCGCAATGGGTCAAAGAAAACCCCAATACCGCGCGTGCGGTGACGGCAGCGGTACTGGAAGCGGCGCGCTGGATCGATGCTTCTGATGAAAACCGTAAAGAGACCGCTGCTGTGTTAGCCGGGCGGGCATGGATCAACACCAAAGTTGAAACCTTAGAAGGGCGCATGCTCGGCCAGTACGAAAACGGACTGGGCCAGCAATGGCAGGATGCCCATGCCATGCGTTTCTTCCACGATGGCGAAGTGAGCTACCCGTGGCTGTCTGACGGCATGTGGTTCCTGACGCAAATGAAGCGCTGGGGCATGGTGAAAACCGCACCGGACTACGCTGCTGTTGCCCGTCAAATCAACCGTATCGATATCTATAAGCAGGCTGCCACGGCAGTCGGCGGTATTTCTGTTCCCGCCAGCGAAATGCGCAGCAGCACGCTTATCGACGGCAAAGTGTGGGATGGCAGCAACCCTGCCGCCTATGCCGACAGTTTCACCATCAAACGTAGTTAAGTGAGGTCAGCATGAAATCTGAAGCTCGTACGCTGAACGCCGCGACGCCAGTCGTCGCTCAACCGGCGCAGGTGATTGCGCTTAACGTGCCACAGAAACCGCGCGCACGTCAGCGCTGGCTGCGGCCGCTGCTACAGCGACTGATCCCGGCGAGTTGCGGCGTCATTCTGCTGCTGTTTGTCTGGCAACTGGCATCGATGTCGAGCAAAGGCTTCCCAACGCCTTTTGCCACCTGGCAGGCGGCCGTGACGTTGTTCGCCGATCCCTTCTATAACAACGGTCCTAACGATCAGGGTATTGGCTGGAACGTGGTGGCCTCACTACAACGCGTGGCGGTGGGCTTTGGTCTGGCGGCGCTGGTGGGTATTCCTGCCGGTTTCCTGATTGGCCGTTTCACCTTTGTGGCGCGCATGTTTAATCCAATCATCGCGCTGCTGCGTCCGGTCAGCCCACTGGCATGGCTGCCAATTGGTCTGCTGCTATTACAGCGTGCGGAACCCGCTTCCAGCTGGACCATTTTCATCTGCTCGATCTGGCCGATGGTGATCAACACCGCCGAGGGCGTGCAGCGTATTCCGCAGGATTACCTTAACGTCGCCCGCGTGCTGCAACTCAACGAATGGACGGTGATGCGGCGCATCCTGTTCCCGGCGGTATTGCCCGCCGTGCTCACCGGCATGCGCCTGTCGATGGGCATCGCCTGGCTGGTGATCGTCGCCGCCGAGATGCTGACCGGCGGGCTCGGCATAGGTTTCTGGATCTGGAACGAGTGGAACAACCTCAACGTGGAAAACATCCTGATCGCCATTGTGGTGATTGGCGTGATCGGGCTGTTGCTGGAGCAGGCACTGATGCTGCTGGCACGTCGTTTTAGCTGGGATAAATAGGGAGCCGATGATGAATCCGATTATTCGCGTACAACAGGTGAGTCAGCGTTTTAATACCGCCAGCGGTGAATTTCTGGCTCTCGATAACGTGAGTTTTGATATCCACGCGGGCGAAACATTGAGCCTGATTGGTCACTCCGGCTGCGGTAAATCCACCTTGCTCAACCTGATTGCTGGCCTAACCCAACCCAGCAGCGGTGTGCTGCTGTGTGAAAACCGTGAAATCAGCGGCCCCGGCCCCGAGCGCGCGGTGGTGTTCCAGAACCATTCATTGCTGCCATGGCTGACCGCGTATCAAAACGTCGAGCTGGCGGTGCAGCAGGTGTTTAAAGGGCAAATGAGCAAAGGCGAGATGAGCGAGTGGATCGAACACAACCTCAATCGTGTGCAGATGGGCCATGCCATGCACAAGCGTCCCTCGGAAATCTCCGGCGGCATGAAACAGCGCGTGGGTATTGCACGTGCGCTGGCGATGAAACCGCGCGTGCTGCTTTTAGATGAACCCTTTGGGGCTCTCGACGCCTTAACGCGTGCCCATCTGCAAGACAGCGTGATGCGCATCCAGCAGGAGCTGAAAACCACCATTGTGCTGATCACCCATGACGTGGATGAAGCGGTGTTGCTGTCGGATCGCGTGCTGATGATGACTAACGGCCCGGCGGCGCAGGTTGGCGAGATCCTCACGATTGATCTGCCACGCCCACGTTCCCGCGTGGCGCTGGCGGATGAGCCGCGCTACCACCAGCTACGCCAGCAGGTTCTGCATTTCCTCTACGAAAAACAGACGGCAGTGGCGTAAGGAGCGGGCGATGGTACAGCATCTGGTGGTGATTGGTAACGGGATGGCGGCGATGCGCATGGTGGAAACCTTGTTGCAACGGGCGCCAGGCTGCTATGCCATCACGGTGATTGGCCGTGAAGCACAGGGCAATTACAACCGTGTGCTGCTGTCACCGGTGCTGTCTGGGGAAAAAGACTTCGCTGACACGTTGATTCACACGCCGGAATGGTATGTCGCACACGACGTGCAACTGCTGATGGGTGAAGAAGCGCTGCAGGTGGATCTCATTGCACGGACGGTATTCACCGACCAACGCACGCTGCACTGGGACAAGCTGGTGTTCGCCTGTGGTTCACAACCCCGAATGCCGGATCTGCCGGGTGTTGAGCGCCCGCAGGTGTTGGGATTTCGCACCTTGCGCGATGTCGACACCATGCTGGCGCAGGATGGACCCGTGGTGGTGCTGGGCGGCGGATTGATTGGCGTGGAAGCCGCTGCGGCGCTGCGCCTGCGTGGGCGCGACGTCACGCTGCTGCATCACCGTCCATGGCTGCTAGATCGCCAACTGGATCAACAGGCAGGCGCGCTCTTGACCCAGCATCTCACCCAACGCGGGATCCACTGCCGCCTTGGCGTGTCGCTGCAATCGATCCATCGCGATCACGTTACGCTCACCGATGGCACGTCACTGCTTGCTCAGCAGGTGGTGATGGCGATTGGCGTCGTGCCTGAAATCGCACTGGCACAGCAGGCTGGCGTACCGTGCCAGCGCGGGATTCTGGTCAACCGTCAGCTGCAAACCTCGGTCGCTCACGTCTATGCACTGGGCGAATGCTGTGAAATCGACGGTGAAACTTTTGGTCTGGTGGCACCTTGCCTCGCTCAGGCTGAGGTGCTGGCGGCACAGCTGGCCGGCGAGCCAGTGGCGGATTTTCACCATCAGGAGAGCGGTACGCGGCTCAAAGTCACTGGCATTGAGATGTTCAGTGCGGGCGACATCCGCGAAGGTGAATCCATCATCAGTTTTGATCCTTTCGACGGCCACTATCGCCGTCTGTTCTTACGCGATGGCGCACTGCGCGGCGTGCTGCTGTTTGGTGACAGCCAGGGCGCCAGCACGCTGCTAACCCAATTACAACAGGCGGAACACGTAGGCATTCACGCGCTGTTCGGTCTGGATAATCCCTTAACGCAGCCTGGTGCTGCAGGAAGCAATGTGATGAGCAAACCTCTTCTCGCCGTGGTGGGCCACGGCATGGTCAGCCACCATTTTCTTGAGCAGCTGGTGAGTCGCGAACTGCATCACCACTACCATGTCGTGGTGTATGGCGACGAACCTCAAATGGCGTATGACCGTGTGCACCTGACGGAATACTTCACCGGAAAAAGCGCCGACGATCTGTCACTGGTCAGCGACAACTTCTTCGCGCAACACGGAATAGAACTGCGCACGGGGTGCGAAGTGCTGGCGATTGATACCGACAAGCGCAGTCTGCGTGATGCCAGCGGAGCAGAACTGGCGTGGGACAAACTGGTGCTGGCCACGGGTTCCGTACCCTTTGTGCCACCGGTGCCGGGACGAGAGAGCCCACGCTGTTTTGTCTATCGCACGTTGGCCGATCTGGATGCCATCGCGGCCTGCGCCAACCAGGCCACGCGCGGTGTGGTGATCGGGGGTGGTTTACTGGGTCTGGAAGCGGCTAATGCGCTCAAGCAACTGGGACTGGAAACCCACGTGGTGGAGTTCGCTCCGCGTCTGATGGCGGTGCAGCTGGATGACGGCGGCGCGCAGATGCTGCGCGGCAAAATTAGCGCACTGGGCGTGCAGATCCACACCAGCAAACAGACCGAAGCGATTGAAAGTCAGCCGGACGGCAGCGTGCAGCTGCGCTTTGCCGATGGCAGTGTGTTAGAAACCGATCTGATTGTGTTCTCAGCGGGTATCCGACCCCGTGATGCACTGGCGCGGGCGGCGGGTATTCAGCTCGGCGAACGGGGCGGCATTGCCATTAACGACGGCTGTGAAACCAACGTCGTAGGCGTCTATGCGATAGGCGAGTGTGCGCTGTGGCAAGGACAGATTTTTGAGCTGGTCGCGCCGGGCTATCAGATGGCGCGGGTGCTGGCAGCACAGCTGGCACAGGAGGAACTGGCGTTCAACGGCGCGGACATGAGCACCAAACTCAAACTGCTTGGTGTAGAAGTGGCATCGTTCGGTGATGCGCATGGCCGTACCGCAGACAGCCAGAGTTATCACTGGACCGACAATCCCAAAGGCATCTACAAAAAGCTGGTGGTGTGCAAAGACAGTAAAACATTGCTCGGCGGGGTACTGGTCGGTGACAGCGGTGATTACAGCAACCTGTTACAGATGATGCTCAACAAGATGCCACTGCCGAGTGAACCAGAAAGCCTGATTCTGCCGCAGCTGGCAGGCGCGCCCTCTAAAGCGCTGGGCGTGGCCGCGTTACCGGAAACCGCACAAATCTGCTCCTGCCATAACGTCAGCAAAGGCGACATTTGTGACGCCGTGCAGGCTGGTTGCGGCGATATGGCCGCGATCAAAAGCTGCACCAAAGCCGCTACCGGCTGTGGCGGCTGCAGCGCACTGGTGAAACAGGTCATGGAACTGGAGCTGGCGAATCAGGGCGTGGTGGTCAAAAAGGATATCTGCGAGCACTTTGCCTACTCAAGGCAGGAGTTGTATCACCTGATTCGCGTCGGCAAAATCACCACCTTTGATCAACTGATTCAGCAACATGGTCGTGGCCATGGCTGTGAAGTGTGCAAGCCGCTGGTGGGCTCGCTGCTGGCTTCTTGCTGGAACGAGTATCTGCTTAAGCCGCAGCATTTGCCGTTGCAGGACACCAATGACCGCTACTTTGCCAACATCCAGAAAGATGGCACTTACTCGGTGGTGCCACGTGTGCCTGCCGGGGAAATCACACCCAAGGGGCTGATTGCGATTGGTGAAGTGGCGGCACGCTACGATCTCTATACCAAGATTACCGGCGGACAGCGCATCGATCTGTTTGGTGCACGACTCGAACAGTTGCCTGACATCTGGGAAACTCTCATTGCGGCGGGCTTTGAAACCGGCCATGCCTATGGCAAATCATTGCGCACCGTGAAGTCCTGTGTGGGGTCGACCTGGTGCCGTTATGGCGTACAGGACTCCACCGCGTTCGCTATCGCGCTGGAGAACCGCTACAAAGGGCTGCGTGCCCCGCACAAGATTAAAATGGCGGTGTCGGGCTGTACGCGTGAGTGTGCGGAGGCACAGAGCAAAGACATTGGGGTGATCGCCACTGACAAAGGCTGGAACCTTTATGTCTGTGGTAACGGTGGCATGAAACCGCGCCATGCCGATCTGTTCGCCAGCGACCTGGACGATGCGACACTGCTACGTTATGTAGACCGCATTCTGATGTTTTATGTGCGTACCGCCGACCGTTTACAGCGCACCAGCGTGTGGATGGACAACATGGAAGGTGGGCTCGATTACCTGCGCAGCGTCATTATCGAGGATGCCCTCGGCATTGGCGACATGCTGGAGCAGGAGATGCAAGTGGTGGTGGATCGCTACCAGTGCGAATGGCAGAGCACGCTACAGGATCCCTCCCGTCGTGCACTGTTTACTACCACGATTAACAGTCAACAAATGGATGAGACCCTCAACTATGTGCGTGTGCGCGAACAACGCCAACCTGCCGCCATGGACATCATTCCGGTCACCAACGTGCCTGCCGAACCCTGGAGTGAAATCTGCGATGTGACCGCCATTCCTGAGGCTGCGGGCATGGGCGCACGACTGGGAAGCCAACGCGTGGCGCTATTCCGTTTTGGCGAAACCTTTTACGCGCTAGAGGATATCGAACCGGGCACGCAAGCCAGCGTGCTGTCTCGCGGCATTCTGGGTGATGTTGCGGGTGAGCCGGTGGTGATCTCCCCGCTGTACAAGCAGCGCATACGTTTACGTGATGGGCAAAGTTTAGATAACGCCGAGCATCAACTACGCTGCTGGCCAGTGCGCGTGGAGGGCAGCAAAGTGTGGCTGGGCCATCAGCCCATTCTTGCGCTCGCGGCGGCATCATGAAAACCACCTGCCCATACTGTGGCGTCGGCTGTGGCGTGGAGATTAAGGCGCCGGATCAGCTGGTAAGCGGTGATCTGCAGCATCCGGCGAACTTTGGTCGCCTGTGTGTCAAAGGATCTGCGTTGGGTGAAACGCTGTCTCATGAGGGGCGTTTGCTTTGGCCGCAGATCCATGGCGAACGCGTCAGCATGGATGAAGCGCTGGATCATGTCGCACAGGGCTTGCGCGATATTATCGACAAGCATGGCCCGCAGGCCGTAGCGTTTTACGGTTCCGGCCAGCTGCTTACTGAGGATTACTATACCGCCAACAAGCTGATGAAGGGCTTTATCGGCGCCGCCAATATCGATACCAACTCACGCTTATGTATGGCATCGGCGGTGGTGGGCTACAAACGTGCATTCGGTGCCGATGCCGTGCCCTGCTGTTATGAAGACATCGAGCAGGCGGATATGGTGGTGCTGGTGGGTTCAAACGCGGCGTGGGCGCATCCGGTGGCGTGGCAGCGCCTGGTGCAGGCGAAAACCGATCGACCAGAAATGCAGCTGGTGGTGATCGACCCACGTCGCACCGCCAGCTGTGATATCGCCGATCTGCATCTGGCTCTGCAGCCGGGATAGGACAGTGCGCTCTTCGCCGGGCTGCTTAACTGGCTGAACGAGAATGAGGCGGTGGATGAAACGATGCTGCCGCATCTGGCGAACGTCGAAACCACGCTGGAGGCCTGCAAAGCGTGGGATCTGGCCACGGTGGCCGTCGCCTGTCAACTCAGTGAGCACGCTATTCTCAGCTTCTGGCAGCGGTTTGCTGCACAACCACGCGTACTCACGCTGTGGTGTATGGGCATTAACCAGTCACAAACCGGCAGTGACAATAACAATGCGATTATCAATGCGCATCTGCTGAGTGGAAAAATCGGCTATGCAGGCGCGGGTCCCTTTTCATTAACCGGACAGCCGAATGCCATGGGCGGGCGTGAGGTCGGTGGCTTAGCGAATCAGTTGGCGGCGCACATGGGGTTCAGCGCAGTGGAAGTGGATCGCGTCAGTCGCTTCTGGAACAGCCCTCATGTGGCGCGTCAGCCCGGTTTAACCGCGGTTAATCTGTTCAATGCAATTAATCGTGGCGAAGTCAAAGCGGTGTGGATCATGGGCACCAATCCGGCGGTGTCGATGCCGGAAGGCAATCGTGTCGCTCAGGCATTGGCCCGGTGCGAATTGGTGGTGGTATCAGAAGTGAGCGCGCGCAGTGATACGGCTGATTTAGCTGACGTATTGCTGCCCGCGCAAGGGTGGGGCGAAAAGAACGGCACGGTGACCAATTCTGAACGCCGTATCTCACGTCAGCGCAGTTTTATCGCCCCAGCCGGCGAAGCGAAACCTGACTGGTGGTTACTGGCGCAAGTCGCTCAGCGTCTGGGATATACCGAAGCCTTTGCCTGGCAGCACCCCAGCGAAATTTTCGCCGAGCATGCCGCACTGTCTGGCTTCGAAAACCATGGCCGCCGCGCCTTCGATATCAGCGCACTGGCACATATTACGCGAGAACAATATGACCAGCTCGCACCCGTACAGTGGCCGCTGAATGACCGCGCGCCGACGGGCACCGCACGGCTGTTTGCCGATCGTCGTTTCTTTCACGTGGATGGCAAAGCACGTTTGCTGCCGCCCGCCATTCCAGTTAAGACGCTGACCAGTTCGCATTATCCCTTATTGATGAACACCGGGCGCATTCGTGATCAGTGGCACACCATGACGCGCACCGGCAACGTGCCGCGCCTGATGCAGCATTACGATGAGCCTTTTGTCGCGCTGCATCCGCATGATGCTGCGGCGCACGGCTTGAGCCAGGGCGACCTGACACGCGTACAGTCTGCGCTCGGCTGGTGGAGCGGCCGCGTGGTGATCGACAGCGGGTTAATGCGTGGTCAGCTGTTTATCCCGATGCACTGGACACGCCAGTTTAGTGCACAGGCAAATGTAGACGGCTTAGTGGCGGCTCACTGCTGTCCTGACTCTGGGCAACCTGCGTTGAAGCAGACCGCCGTGCGTTTGCAACCTCTGCGTCCGGCATGGCAGGGATGGCTGTTCCTGCCTGAGGTGATAACGCCGCAGCCAGTGCTGTATTGGTCGCGTGCGCCGCAGCAGGGGGCACAGCGTTATGTGCTGGCGGGCGAGGCGCAGGCAGCGGATTGGTTAATGCAGCTCCCCACGATGCAGGAACTGCAGTGGCAACAGGCGCGGGCGGGACAGCAGCTGCACATGCTGGGCTGGCGTAACGGTCGATTAATGTGTGCGTTTTATGCTGCTCCCTGGCTGCCAGAGATCGATCATGGCTTTGTGGCGCGAGCCTTTACGGAAACACCCTCTTCTCCACAGCAGCGCCATGTGCTATTGGGCGGACGTCCCGCATTGGGTGAAAGCCAGGGGCGGACGATTTGCAGTTGTTTCGGCGTGGGTGAAGTGGCAATCCGTCGGGCGATTGAGCAGGGCTGCGATTCTCCAGCGGCACTCGGTGCAGCGCTGAAGTGCGGCACCAACTGTGGCTCCTGTATTCCGGAGCTAAAAAACTTACTGGCAACCCTGCGCGTGGCGCAGTAGCGGAGAGCATCATGACTCAGGCCATTGGGCGTCTCGATAAACTGTTCAACCCCCAGAATGGAGAGGCGACGCCAGGGGGTGTCTGGCTGGTGGGGGCCGGGCCGGGCGATGTCGAACTGCTGACGGTAAAAGCGTTGCGTTTGATCAAAAGCGCGGACGTGGTGGTGTATGACCGCCTGGTGAGCGACGCGATCATGGCTGAAGTCCCGTCCGGCACGCTGGCGATTGATGTCGGTAAAAAGCCGGGCAGCCATGGCCTGAAGCAGGCGCAGATTAATCAGCTGCTGGCGGATCTGGCGGCCAGTGGTCGATTGGTGGTGCGTTTGAAGGGCGGCGATCCCTTTATTTTCGGCCGCGGCGGGGAAGAGATGCTGTTTCTGCAGCAGGCGGGCATTGCCTGCCATGTTGTGCCCGGTATCACCGCAGCGGCAGGTTGTGCGGCGGCAAGTGGCATCCCGTTAACGCATCGTGACTGTGCGCAGTCTTTGCGGTTAATCACCGGGCATGGAAAAAGCGGCGAGCCGCAGCTTGGCGACGCCAGCCTGGCCGCCGCCAATCAGACGCTGGTGTTCTATATGGGGCTGAAATGGAGCGAGAGCATCAGCGCCCAGTTACAAGCCCATGGACGCGCTGCCACTACGCCAGTGGCGATCATTGAAAATGGTACACGGCCTGACCAGCGCGTGATGGTGACGACGCTGTCGGACCTGAGCGCCACTATTGCACGTGAGCAGGCGCAATCCCCCGCATTGTTGCTGGTGGGAGAGGTGGTGCGCTTTTATCGCCAGCCCCATACTGCTGATCTCAGCGCAATTTCACTTATGGCTAAATAAACTCGTATTTTCCCCCCTTAATCCACGCTTTAGCCTTGGCGGGTTTTGGCATCCTATGCTCAGAATTCCTGCCAGCTGAGGTATGTCGTGGCTGAAGAGAGCGACGAGGACAAAACAGAATCGCCCACGGCGCACCGACTAGAGAAGGCGCGAGAAGAGGGGCAGATTCCGCGATCGCGCGAGCTGACATCGGTACTGATGCTGCTGGCGGGCTTGCTGATCCTGTGGCTCGGCGGCGAACTGATGGCTGAACAGCTGGCCAGCATGTTGGCCACTGGCTTTCGTTTCGATCATGCCATGGTGACCGATGACAAAATGATCATCGCCCACATCAGCAACCTGATCGGCCAGGCAGTGATGGCGCTGCTGCCGTTGATGGCAGGCCTGGTGATCGTGGCGATTGCTGCACCGATGCTGCTGGGTGGGATCAATATCAGCGGTAAATCGATCAAGCTGGATTTCAACAAGCTGAACCCGTTGAGTGGTCTTAAACGCATGGTTTCCTCCCAGACCTGGGCGGAACTGCTAAAAGCCATTTTGAAGGCGGTGCTGGTGGGGCTGGTGGGTGGCTGGTACATCTGGTCACACTGGCAGGAGATGCTGCGGTTAATCAGTGAATCACCCATCAACGCGCTTCATCACGGTTTAACCATGATTGCCATTAGCTGTGCGTTGATCATGCTGGGCCTGGTACCCATGGTCGGTTTCGACGTGTTCTGGCAGCTCTACAGCCATTTCAAAAAGCTGAAAATGTCCCGCCAGGAAATCCGCGACGAACACAAACAAAACGAAGGTGACCCGCACGTCAAAGGGCGCATTCGTCAGGCGATGCGTGCGGCGGCCCGTCGTCGCATGATGGCAGATGTACCGAAAGCTGACGTTATCGTCACCAACCCAACGCACTACTCGGTGGCGTTGCAGTATCAGGAAGGCAAGATGAGCGCGCCAAAGGTGATTGCGAAAGGGGCCGGCGATATTGCGTTAAAAATTCGTGAGCTGGCAAAAGAACATCGCATTCCGATTTTAGAAGCACCGCCGCTGGCGCGTGCGCTGTATCGACACACGGAAATTGGTCAGTTCATCCCCGGCGCGCTTTACGGTGCCGTGGCGGAAGTGCTGGCCTGGGTATGGCAACTGCGTCGCTGGAAACGCGAAGGTGGCCTGATCCCAACCAAACCAAAACAGCTGCCGGTTCCGGCAGACATGGACTTTGCAGGAGAGAACAGAAACGATGGCTAATCTGGCCGAAAAGCTGCGTTTACCGGGCAACTTTAAAGACACGCAGTGGAAGGTGCTGGCTGGACCGATACTGATCATGTTGATCCTGTCGATGATGGTGCTGCCGTTACCTGCCTTCATTCTCGACCTGCTGTTCACCTTCAACATTGCCTTATCGATCATGGTGTTGTTGGTGGCAATGTTTACCCAGCGTACGCTGGAATTCGCTGCATTCCCGACCATTTTGCTGTTCTCTACGTTGCTGCGCCTGGCGCTGAACGTCGCCTCAACCCGTATCATCCTGCTTGAGGGTCATACGGGTGCCGATGCCGCCGGACGCGTGGTTGAAGCTTTCGGCCACTTCCTCGTGGGCGGTAACTTTGCCATCGGTATCGTGGTGTTCATCATCCTCGTTATCATCAACTTTATGGTTATCACCAAAGGTGCCGGACGTATCGCCGAAGTGGGCGCGCGTTTTGTGTTGGATGGGATGCCCGGTAAGCAGATGGCGATCGATGCTGACCTTAACGCCGGATTAATCGGCGAAGAGGAAGCCAAACGTCGTCGTAGCGAAGTGACCCAGGAAGCCGATTTCTACGGCTCAATGGACGGTGCGAGTAAGTTCGTACGTGGTGACGCCATCGCCGGTATTTTGATTATGGTGATTAACGTCATCGGCGGTCTGCTGGTGGGCGTGGTGCAGCACGGCATGGATCTGGGGCACGCAGGTGAAACCTATACACTGCTGACCATCGGTGACGGATTGGTGGCACAGATCCCGGCGCTGGTCATCTCTACCGCTGCGGGTGTTATCGTGACGCGCGTCAGCACCGATCAGGATGTGGGCGATCAGATGGTCTCCCAGCTGTTCAGCAATCCGCGCGTGTTGATGCTGAGTGGTGGTGTTATCGGTCTGCTCGGCCTGGTGCCGGGTATGCCCAACTTTGTCTTCCTGCTGTTTACCGCCGCGTTGCTCGGTCTGGCCTGGTGGTTGCGCGGTCGAGAGATGAAACCGAAGACTTCCTCGGAACCCACTAGTCTGGTCAAAACGCAGGAGACCCCCGCCACGGTGGAAGCTTCCTGGAAAGACGTACAGTTGGAAGATTCACTGGGTCTCGAAGTGGGTTATCGCCTGATTCCCATGGTTGATCATCTGCAAAACGGTGAGCTGCTGGGCCGCATCCGCAGTATCCGTAAAAAAGTCGCACAGGAGGTGGGCTTCCTGCCACCGGTGGTGCACATCCGTGACAACATGGAGTTGCCGCCTGCGCGTTACCGCATCCTGATGAAAGGCGTGGAAATTGGCAGCGGTGATGCCTATCCGGGCCGCTGGATGGCGATCAACCCTGGTACCGCAGCCGGCTCTTTGCCGGGTGAACCGACAGTCGATCCTGCCTTCGGTTTAGCGGCAATCTGGATTGATAGTGCGTTGAAAGAGCAGGCGCAGATTCAGGGCTTTACCGTGGTAGAAGCCAGTACCGTGGTGGCAACGCATCTGAACCACCTGATTGGTCAATACGCCAGCGAGCTGTTTGGCCGTCAGGAAGCGCAGCAGCTGCTGGATCGCGTGACCCAGGAGATGCCGAAGCTGACGGAAGATCTGGTGCCGGGCGTCATCACCCTGACCACCCTGCACAAAGTGCTGCAGAACCTGTTGATTGAACGCGTTTCGATCCGCGATATGCGCACCATCATCGAAACCCTGGCGGAACATGCGCCGGTCCAGACCGATCCGCAAGAGCTGACCAGCGTGGTACGTGTGGCGCTGGGCCGTGCGATTACTCAGCAGTGGTTCCCGGGTAACGGTGAAGTGCAGGTGATTGGACTGGATGCCACCTTAGAACGCCTGCTGCTGCAAGCCTTGCAGGGCGGCGGCGGGCTGGAGCCCGGTCTGGCTGATCGTCTGTTAGTGCAGACGCAGGGCGCATTGCAACAGCAAGAGATGACGGGAGCACCGCCGGTGCTGCTGGTGAATCACCCGCTGCGTGCCTTACTGGCGCGATTCCTGCGCCGCAATCTGCCACAGTTGGTGGTGCTGTCAAATATGGAACTGACCGACAATCGCCAGATCCGTATGACTGCCACCATCGGAGGTAAATAACCATGCGTCGTTGGTACTGGGCATTAATGATGTTACCGATGATGGCATTGCCGCTCTATGTGGATGCAGCCGGATCCTGGAATGACAGTGCCAGTGGTCCGAGCCTCGGCGTGCGCGGCAACTGGCACACGACGCCGGCTTTAAAAGCACCTTCGCCCGCTGTGGGCACCATCACGGTGGTGAACTGGCGTTACCAGTTGAGCCGTCCAGCCCCCTCGGGGCTGATTGTGCGTCTGTGTGCGACTCAGCGTTGCGTAGAGATTGAGGGCGGCAGTGGTTCAACGCGTAGCCTGGCGAATATTCCGGCTGACGAGACGCTGCATCTGGCGTTCGGTTTTCAGGGGAAGGGCGCATTACCGCCGGGATTACGAGTGGTGAGCAGTGAAGTGACGGTGAATTACCAATAGCGCATAAAAAACCCGCCGAGGCGGGTTTTTTGTTATTACATACGCTCGACGGTTTTGATACCCAGCGTATCCAGACCTTGTTTCAGCGTTTTAGCGGTCAATGCAGCCAGTTGCAGACGGCTGTTACGCACCTGCTCATCCTCGGCGGAGAGGATTGGGCAGTGCTCGTAGAAGCCAGAGAACAGGCCAGCCAGATCGTACAGGTAAGCACACATAACATGCGGTGTGCCATCACGCGCAACCTGGGTGATCACTTCTTCAAACTGCAACAGACGAGTCGCCAGTTGCGCTTCACGCTCTTCGGTCAGCACGATGTCGCCGCTCAGGCTGTCAGCTTCAATGCCGGCTTTACGGAACACAGAAAGCACGCGCGTGTAGGCATATTGCATGTAGGGTGCAGTGTTACCCTCAAACGCCAGCATGTTATCCCAGTCGAAGATGTAATCAGTGGTGCGACTTTTTGACAGATCGGCATATTTCACCGCGCCGATACCCACCACTTCCGCCAGATCCTTCAGCTCTTGCGCTGACATTTCCGGGTTTTTCTCGCTGACCAGCGCATGCGCACGTTCCACGGCTTCATCCAGCAGATCGGCCAGCTTAATGGTGCCACCGCTGCGGGTTTTAAATGGACGACCATCTTTGCCCAGCATCATGCCAAACGCATGGTGCTCCAACGGCACAGACTCGGGCACGTATCCGGCTTTACGCACAATGGTCCACGCCTGTTGCAGATGTTGATGCTGGCGCGAATCGATGTAGTAAAGCACGCGGTCGGCATGCAAGGTTTCATAGCGGTATTTGGCGCAGGCGATATCGGTGGTGGTGTAGAGGTAGCCGCCATCCTTTTTCTGGATGATCACGCCCATCGCTTCGCCTTCCTTGTTTTTAAACTCATCAAGGAACACCACGGTTGCGCCTTCGCTGGTTACAGCCAGCCCCTTTTCACGCAGGTCGCTTACGATGCCGGGCAACATATCGTTGTACAGGCTTTCACCCATCACATCTTTACGCGTCAGCGTCACGTTCAGGCGGTCATAGACTTCCTGATTCTGGCTCATGGTGATATCAACCAGTTTTTTCCACATTGCGCGGCAATATTCGTCGCCGCCTTGCAGTTTCACCACATAACCACGGGCGCGTTCGGCGAAGGCTTCGTCCGCATCATAGGTGACCTTGGCTTCGCGGTAGAATTCTTCCAGGTCCGCCAGCGCGATATCTTCGTGATGCTCATTCTGCTGCTTTTCCAGATAGGCAATCAGCATACCGAACTGGGTGCCCCAATCGCCGACGTGGTTGGCGCGGATCACGTTGTGGCCGAGAAATTCCAGCGTACGTACCGCAGCGTCACCGATGATGGTGGAACGGACGTGACCGACGTGCATCTGCTTGGCGACGTTGGGTGCCGAGTAGTCAATGACAACGGTTTGTGGCTTGAGGCTGCTGACGCCAAGGCGCGGCAATTGCAGAGCCTGCGCGGCCTGGGTAGCCAGCCAGTTGCGATCGAGGAAGATATTGATGAAGCCGGGGCCGGCGATTTCGACTTTGCTGGCGATGCCGGCGAGATCCAGATGCTGAATCACCTGTTCAGCCAGCTGGCGCGGAGCCTGACCGAGCTTTTTCGCCACAGCCATGATACCGTTCGCCTGATAATCACCGAACTGCACTTTAGCCGACTGACGAACCTGAGGTTCACAATCTGCTGGCGCACCCGCCGCTACCATTGCCTGACCGACTTTATCGGATAGAAGAGCCTGAATATTCACCGCGTTACCTTCATATGCTGAAAAGGCCCGCCAGTGGCGGCGAGCCGATGCCTTCATCCCGCAACAGCGCGGCGGGACGGAAAAATAAGAGGGGAAGTATACGTGAAATGTTAAAGTGCGTCAGCTTTTAGCATGCGCAATGGCGGGTAACAGCAACCCGCGCGCCGATTAACGGCGACGCGGGTGGCGACGAGGATTTTTAACGCTTTTGTCTTCACGCACCTTCCAGTGGCGGGAAATTGCAAATCCCATCAATGCAATCAGGACCGCGACAACAATGAGCATAGACATAGAGCCATTCCTTGTAGTTGTGAAACACAAATTTATAAGAAAGGGTATCAAGCTGCAATTGTTTGCAACTGAAATAAGACTTATCTTATTGTATTAATTATCGTTAATATTAACAGTGATTTAAGGTGTTTTCATAAAGTAACTGCTGGACCTGTTTAGGCGAATAATCCTAAAGAGAGGGCCTATTTACGCGGTTTCAGGTCTTTTCCATGATGAAATCGGAGGAATCCGACGACTTTGTCAAGGGGATTCTGAAGCGCTGCTGTTTTTAAATTGATTAAAATAATTGAACTGATATTGATGTATCTGGAGTGTTGAGATGAATTTTCCTGCGGAACTGAGTGATTTAGAACAAGACCTGGCTCGATTTGAGCGCTCCTTGCAGCAATTTGCTGAAAGATTAGGGCTGCGGTTATCCGAACATGAGGCCGATCACCTGGCGGTGCGCTGCCATCAGTTCGCAACGGCGGAGCGCTGGAAGGCGGGATTGCTGCAGATGGGCAGTCAGTTTTCCGAAGCGATGATCAACGGGCGTCCGATCTGCTTGTTCAAATTGCATCAGCCGTTAACGCTCGCGGGATGGCAGGTCGATGTGATTGAGTTACCCTGGCCGGGTGAGAAATTGTATCGCCATGAAGGCTGGGAACATGTGGAAATTGTGTTGCGCGGTGAGCCAGAAACATTGGGTATGCGCGCGATGGCCTTGCTCTCCGATCATGCACTGACGCAACCCGGCATTTCGTTTAAAACCAGCGCGCCAAAAGGTGAGCATGAGCGTTTGCCCAACCCGACACTGGCGGTGACGGACGGGCAAACCACCATCAAGTTTCATCCCTGGCGATTAGAAGAGATTGTCGCCAGTGAACAAGGCTAACGCCGTGCCAAGACCGCGCTGTGCAATCGGCTCACCGCCTGCTCCAGTAAAGCGCGCGTGCAGCCGAAGTTAAAGCGCACGAAGTTGTCATCCCCAAAATCGCGGCCGGGTGAAAAACCGAGGCCGTGTTTTTCAAAATAGAGAGCGGGACTGGCCACATCCAGCTGGCTGGCATCAATCCAGCCGAGATAGGTCGCTTCGGGCGAATTCATGTGCAGTTCGGGGAGTGCATTCACCTGCGCCACCAGCCAGTCGCGATTCGCTCGCAAGTACTGGATTTGCGCCTCCAGCCATGCATCACCTTCACGCCAGGCTGCTTCTGCTGCCACCAGTGCGAGAATATCGACCCCTGGCACAATACCTTCGCGTACCTGTTTAAACCGTTTGCGTAATTCAGGATTGGGGATAATCGCCATTGATGCGCCCAGACCGACGATGTTGAAGGTTTTCGACGGCGAGATGAGCGTAATGCTGCGCTGTGCGGCATCATCACTCAATGCCGCGAAAGGCGTGTGGCGGGCATCAGGCGACAAAATCAAATCACAGTGAATTTCATCAGAACAAACGATTAAATCGTGTTGCTGAGCAAACGCCAGTTGCGCCTCCAGTTCCTCGCGACGATACACCGTGCCGCCGGGGTTTTGCGGATTGCACAGCATCAGCAGACGTTCATTACCCTGCATCGCAGCCGTATCGAGATCGACGACCCAGCGGTCGTGCTGTAATTGCAGCGGCAAATTGATCTGTTCACGCTCGGCGAGTTTTGAGGCAGCGCGGAACGGTGGGTAAATCGGTGTTGGCGCGACTGTGCGTTGCCCAGCCTCGGTAAACGCGCGGACCGAAAGGTTAAGGCCACTGACGACACCAGGCAGCATAACGATCCATTCCGGCTGAATAGGCCAGTTGTAGCGCTGCGCCAGGCGGGAAACAGTGATATCAATCAATCCCGTGGGCGTACCGCCATAGCCAAAAACACCGTGATCGGCGCGTTTTTTAATGGCCTCAATAATGCAGGGTGGCGAGCGAAAATCCGTGTCTGCAACCCATAAAGGCAGCACATCACGATCGCCATATTTGTGCCACTTCAAACTATCGCTGTGACGACGGTCTATCCATTGATCAAAATCGAATGCCATAGTGAGGTTTCCACGTAAACTGTCCAATTAAGCAGACTAACTTAAGCCATCCTCTCGAGCCAGAAGTCATGAAAAGGAGCAAGCTATGACGAAACTGGAAATTTGTTGCTACGGCATCGACTGTGCAATGACTGCACAGCAGTCCGGTGCCGATCGCGTGGAACTGTGCAGTGCCCCACGCGAAGGCGGGCTGACGCCGTCAGCTGGCGTGCTGGAAGCCGCACAGCGTGAACTGTCCATACCGGTTCACCCGATTGTTCGCCCGCGTGGCGGCGATTTTTGTTACACCGCACAGGAATTTGAGGTGATGAAATCCGACGTGGCGCTGATGCGTGAACTCGGTTTCCCCGGCGTGGTGATCGGCATGCTAGATGAAGATGCCCATGTGGATATTGTGCGCATGCGGCAGATCATGGCGCTTAGTGATGGCATGGCGGTGACCTTCCACCGCGCTTTTGATTTGTGCCACAGCCCCAAACGTTCGCTGGACGTACTGGCGGATTTAGGCGTTGCGCGTATTTTGACTTCCGGCCAGCAGCAGAGCGCGGAAACTGGAATTGCATTGTTGCGGGAACTAAATGAACTGAGCACGGGTCCAATTATTATGGCCGGTGCCGGAGTCCGTTTGAGCAATTTGCAGAAATTTATTGATAGTGGGCTGCAGGAAGTCCACAGCTCCGCAAGCCGATTAGTTGCTTCGCCGATGCGCTACCGTAAAGCCGGTGTTTCTATGTGCTCCGAAGCAGAAGTCGACGAATTCAGCCGAACTTGTGTCGACGGCGATGTGGTCGAAGCGATGAAAAGTATGCTGGAAATGACCGCGGTTCGTGTCGCCTGAGTTCGCACCCGTTTTGCCGCGCAGCACGCCAAAACTCTGACGTGATGTTTGCAAGTACCAAACCCCAGCGCATTTGCTGGGGTTCTTTTTATCTGCCGTATAGCCGTTGATAGCGCATTGTTAAAAAAGATGCTTTGATTACTCTATGGCTTAGCGCGGATAACATTCATGAAATCCTACTCTTGTGCTGTTTTAGTGCTGCTGTTCCCCCTGTCTGGCACGGCGCTGGCTGTGAGCACTGCCTGTCCGCCTCTGAGCAAAAACATTACCAGCAGCAACAACTGGATTATGCTGGGGGGTGATGCCAAAGGCGCGGTACGTCAGGTGGTGGCAGGGGAATTCGGTAAAGATGTCGATTCGCAAAAACGCGTGCTGGGGCAGTTCGATCAGTGCGGGGATTTGATGGTTGCCGACATTACGTATGACAAGAACGAAGGCAACGTGGTGCTGACCATGGAGCAGCACATCGCCCGCGTGCAGCGAGGTTGGGTGGCGGAGTATGCCTACCTGGTCAAAGTGGTAAAAGCGGGCAAAGAGGAAGTGGTGGATAACCGCCAGGGCACCATCAGTTGGCAAATGGGCCAGCATGGCAACATCATCAGTTCGTCCGACAAATTCACCAGTATGGGCAAAGATGGCTTCACCGATACCACCTACCGCTACGATAAACATTTCCGCCTGGAGAAGAGCGTAGCGCGCGGCAGTGATGTGATGACCAACGGAGAGAGCACCTGGCGCTGGAATCCACAAGGGCTGGTCACCTCATCGTCCAGTGCGCGCGGTAAAGATACCTACAGTTATGATAAGCAGTGGCGAGAGCTGCGGCTTAATGGCTTCGCTACCACGCCAGTCAGTACCTTAAGTTCAGTTGATGAGTGTCAGTTATGGGATGAGGTGGGCAACTGTACGCTGAGTTATCTGCATGAAACCGAGGTGTTTGCCAAAGGCACCATCGAGCGTCACCTGAGTTCTGCCTATAAATATCAGTATTGGAATCGCCCGCCAGCCGTGGCGGATGAGGGGGAATAAGCCGTTTTATCATTGCTGGAAGGTTGAGAATTATTATCAATTGCTGACGGAAGGTAACTATCGTCAAGATGTTGCGGCAAGGTTAAGATAGCGGCCAACTGACAGGGAGCTCGCCATGACACTGATATTCTCATTTCTTTTTGCCATTACTATTCTGACCTTAACGCCAGGCTTTGATACCGCGCTGGTGCTGCGTTCCGCCGCCGCACAAGGCTGGAAACGGGCATCAGCCACCGCTTTGGGCGTCACTATGGGCTGTCTGGTGTGGGGCGTAGCGGTGGGGCTGGGTCTCGGCGCGCTGCTGCTGGCTTCCGAAATGGCGTATAACCTGCTGAAGTGGGTCGGCGCCGCCTATCTGCTCTATCTCGGTGTTAAACTGCTGCTGAATCCCCGCTCCCAGGCGGAAGAGAGCCAGAGTGTGCAGGGCAAAGAGCAAAGCTATTTCGCCTGCTTCTCGCGAGGATTATTCGGCAATCTGTTAAATCCGAAAGTCGGTGTGTTTTATGTCACTTTCCTGCCACAGTTTATTCCGGCCGGTGCGTCAGTGGCGCTGTGGTGCACCCTGATGGCGTTAACGCATATGATGATTGGCCTGGTATGGAATGCGGTATTGATTGGCGGCAGTCAGTATTTTGCTGCGCATCTGCGTCGTCCAACCGTGCTGAAAGTGATGGATCGTTTGACGGGCTGTGTGTTTATCGGTTTCGCCGCGAAGCTGGCGCTGTCGCGGCGTTAAGCATTACGGCTTGCGTGCCACCAGTACCGCGCGTAGCGGTGCTGGATAACCTTCAATGGTTTTGCTGCTGTCGTTAGGATCGAGGAACTCGGCCAGTGATTCGCTGGTCATCCAGCTGGTGCGACGTTGCTCTTCCGTTGATGTCACCGCGTAATCCGCAATGCGCACATCGACAAATCCGCACTTCTCCAGCCAGCCTTTCAACGCGGCGGCAGACGGAATAAAGTAGACGTTACGCATTTGCGCATAACGTTCACCCGGTACCAGAACGGTGTTTTCATCCCCCTCAACCACCAGCGTTTCCAGCACCAGCTCTCCCTCGCTGACCAGTTGATTTTTCAACTGCAGTAAATGATCGAGCGGCGAGCGGCGGTGATACAGCACACCCATGGAAAACACGGTGTCGAAAGCCTGCAAGGCGGGCAGTTGTTCGATGCCAAGTGGCAGCAGATGGGCGCGACGATCGTCACCCAGCAGCTTGCGCACCGCTTCGAACTGACACAGGAACAGCTGCATCGGATCGATGCCGACTACCAGCTTCGCGCCTGCGCCAATCATGCGCCACATGTGATAGCCGCTGCCGCAGCCGACATCCAGCACCGTGCGATGCGTCAACGGCGAGATATGCGGCAGCACGCGATCCCATTTCCAGTCCGAGCGCCATTCGGTATCAATCTCGGTGCCGTAAAGGGAATAAGGACCTTTGCGCCAGGGCATCAGGTTGCGCAACAGGTTTTCAATACCAAGACGTTGGCGATCGGTGAGATCGTCAGCCGTGGCCGTGACGCTGTTGACCAGATCCAACGTTTGCGGGTTTAGCAGCGGCAGATAATCCACTGACTTTTCCCAGTCACGGAATTTACCGTGCAGATTTTCACGCTGCCAGGCCGCTACTTGTGCGGGTAAGACTTCAAGCCAGCTCGCCAATGGGCCGGTGGCGATTTGCTGATAAAAACGGCCAAAATCAATCATTTCAACGCTACCAAAGAACCAAAGTTAAAGCACTGGAACCACAACTCAGCGTAGGCAAAACCGGCGGTTTTCAGACGCGCTTTGTGCGCTTCTACACTGTCGGTGAGCATGACGTTTTCCAGCATGCTGCGTTTCTGGCTGATCTCGAGTTCGCTATAGCCGTTAGCACGTTTAAAATCGTGGTGCATGTTGAACAGCAGATCGCCCACTTCGCTATCTTCAAAGCTGAACTTCTCAGACAGCACCAGCGCGCCGCCACGGTTCAAGCCGTTGGCGATTTTTTTCAGCAGTTCCAGACGTGCAGGAGGCTCAAGGAATTGCAGGGTAAAGTTCAGCACCACCATTGAAGCATTCTCAATATGGATATCCTGAATATCCGCTTCAATCACGTGCACCGGCGTGTCCGCGCGGAAGGCATCAATGTGACGGCGGCAACGCTCCACCATCGCCGGAGAGTTATCCACGGCAATAATCTGGCAGCCCGGCACATGAATATTGCGGCGGACAGAGAGCGTGGCGGCACCCAGCGAGCAGCCGAGATCGTAAACCTGGCTATCAGGCTTCACGAAGCGTTCTGCCAGCATGCCAATCATCGAAATGATGTTGGAATAACCCGGCACCGAGCGCTGAATCATATCGGGAAAGACTTCAGCCACGCGCTCGTCAAAAGTCCAGTCACCCAGCTTATCGATGGGCGCAGAGAATAGCGTATCGCGGTCAGACATAATGAAAAGTCCGGAGAGAGGAATCGGAAAGGGCGCTATTCTGTCAGAAAGTCCCGCAGGCTGCACCCGCTTTGAGTTTAGAACAAGCTGCTTTGTTGCGGCCAGTCGGGCAGATTGCGCAGCGAAGGCTCAAGCTGCAACAGTTGAGGCCACAGCGCCTGCAGCAAGGGAAACACCTCGCCCATATCCGGCGTATGGATAAACAGCATCGGATCGCTTTCTGTCTGCCACTCCGCCAGTTTATGTTGCCACGGCTGGAACAGCGGCACGCTCTCATCCACGCTATCGCTGCCGATAAAGCGCACCATCGGTTGCGAACCGCTGCGCACAGCATGCGTTGGCACGCGCGGTTTTTTCGCCCGGGCGTCCACGGCGGCGGCGCTTTGCGAGGTGGACGCGTGCACCGGACGGCTATCGAGGATCACGCGATTCACGCCGCGTTCCAGCAGGCCACGGTTGAGCGCGCGCTCAGCCTCGCCTTTGGCAAAAAACTGCTCGTGGCGCACTTCCACGCCGTAACTAAACCCGCGCGGCAGGCTATCAAGGAACAGCCACAAGTCTTTCAATTGCGCAGGTGAAAAGGTTGCCGGCAGTTGCAGCCAATACTGCCCGATGCGCTGGCTTAACGGATCGAGCAAGCGGAAGAATTCGTTCAGCAGTTCATCGCAGTTCCGAAGCGCGGCTTTATGGCTGATGCTGTTGGGAAATTTAAAGCAGAAGCGAAAGTCATCGTGTGTCATATCGCGCCAGCGCATCACTGCTTCCGGAGAGGGCAGCGCATACAGCGTGGTGTTGCCCTCGACGCAGTCAAACAGCTGTGCGTAATCCGCCAGAGTTTCCAGGCCATACTGCTTCCAGCGGGGATGCTGCCATTGCGGTAATCCAATGCGAAGTGTCAAACGTGGCTCCTGAATCCTTTTGCGGGCGGGAATAGGCCAGGTAATGTACCCTGTTTTGGTGTTGGCAGGAAAATCCGTGCGATAAACCGCAATGTTTTGTCCGCTTTGATCTGGCTCTACTTATCCTGCCTGGGTTTTTCCATTATAATAGCCGCCTTTTTTGCGACAGCATCTCAGAAGGTTACGCGGCCTGATGCTGTCTGGCAGCAGCGGCGAAGTTAAAAGGATACGTTATGCGTACAGAATATTGCGGACAGCTCAATCTGTCTCACGTGGGTCAGCAAGTCACTCTCTGCGGTTGGGTTAACCGCCGTCGCGATCTGGGTAGCCTGATTTTTATCGATATGCGCGACCGTGAAGGTATCGCACAGGTATTCTTCGACGCCGATCATCAGGACGCTTTCCAGCTGGCCTCTGAGCTGCGTAACGAATTCTGTATCCAGATCACCGGCACCGTGCGTGCGCGTGAAGAGAAAAACCGCAACAGCGATATGGCCACCGGCGATGTCGAAGTGTTTGCTCATGCGCTGAACATCATCAACCGCGCTGAACCACTGCCGCTGGACTCTAACCAGACCAACAGCGAAGAAGCGCGTCTGACCTATCGCTATCTGGACCTGCGTCGTCCGGAAATGGCGCAGCGCCTGAAAACCCGTGCGAAAATCACCAGCTTCGTGCGTCGCTTTATGGATAACGAGGGCTTCCTCGATATCGAAACCCCGATGCTGACCAAAGCCACGCCAGAAGGTGCGCGTGACTATCTGGTGCCAAGCCGCGTGCATAAAGGCAAATTCTATGCGCTGCCGCAGTCCCCACAGCTGTTCAAACAGCTGCTGATGATGTCCGGTTTCGACCGCTACTATCAGATCGTTAAATGCTTCCGTGATGAAGACTTGCGTGCTGACCGTCAGCCAGAATTCACCCAGATCGACGTGGAAACCTCTTTCATGACCGCCGAGCAGGTGCGTGAAAAGATGGAGCGTCTGATTCGTGAACTGTGGATCGACGTGAAAAGCGTGGATCTCGGTGATTTCCCGCAAATGACCTTTGCCGAAGCCATGAACCGTTACGGTTCTGACAAACCCGATCTGCGTAACCCAATGGAGCTGGTGGACGTAGCTGACCTGCTGAAAAGCGTGGAATTCCAGGTGTTCGCTGGCCCGGCTAACGATCCGAAAGGTCGTGTTGCCGCGCTGCGTGTGCCGGGTGGCGCAGCGCTGACGCGTAAGCAGATTGATAAGTACACCAAGTTTGTTGAGATTTATGGCGCCAAAGGTTTGGCGTGGATGAAGATCAACGAGCGTGCAAAAGGCTTCGAGGGTGTACAGAGCCCGGTCGCGAAGTTCCTGACGCCAGAAATCGTGGAAGCGATTCTGAACCGCACCACTGCACAAGATGGCGATCTGATCTTCTTCGGCGCTGACCGTGCCAAAATTGTCACAGATGCTCTGGGTGCACTGCGTCTGAAAGTGGGCCGCGACCTGAAGATCACTGACGAAGGCATGTGGGCACCGCTGTGGGTCATCGACTTCCCAATGTTTGAAGCGGATGAAGAGGGCGGTCTGGCTGCGATGCACCACCCGTTCACCTCGCCGAAAGAACTGACGGCTGAACAGCTGGCGGTTGACCCGACGCAGGCCGTGGCGAACGCTTACGATATGGTGATCAATGGCTACGAAGTGGGCGGCGGTTCCGTGCGTATCCACAACGGTAAAATGCAGCAGACCGTGTTCAGCATTCTCGGTATTACCGAAGAAGAGCAGCGCGAGAAGTTTGGTTTCCTGTTGGATGCCCTGAAATACGGCACACCACCGCATGCGGGCCTGGCCTTTGGTCTGGACCGTCTGACCATGCTGCTGACCGGCACCGACAACATCCGTGATGTTATCGCGTTCCCGAAAACCACTGCAGCGGCGTGCCTGATGACCGAAGCGCCAAGCGAAGCCAACCCGGCAGCGTTGTTGGATCTCGGCATTCTTGTGGCGCCGAAGAAAGAAAAGTCAGAGAACAAGTAATGGGCTATAAACATCCGGTTTCAGTGCTGGTGGTGATTTTTGCGCGAGATACTGGCCGGGTGTTAATGCTGCAGCGACAGGATGATGAAAGTTTCTGGCAATCTGTGACGGGCAGCCTGGAAGCGGGTGAAAGTCCGCGCCAGGCGGCAGAACGCGAAGTGTCGGAAGAGCTGGGTATCGATGTCACGGGCGAACAGCTGGTGCTGGATGATTGCCACAAGCATATTGAGTTTGAAATCTTCCCGCACTATCGCCATCGCTACGCACCTGGCATCACGCACAACCGTGAGCACTGGTTCCGGCTGGCACTTCCGCAAGAGCGCGATCTCCTTCTTACGGAGCATCTCGCCGCGCGCTGGCTCGATGCTGCCGCAGCCGCAGCCCTGACCAAGTCCTGGAGTAACCGCCAGGCAATCGAAGAATTTACCTGAATGCCCGCCGCCGCGCGTTTTTCCGGCGGCAATTAAGGTAGATTCCACGAATTCGACGAAGCGTATACCCTTCGTACTTAAATCCGGTGCCAGGCATTCATCTTGCACCGCTAAAATTGAACAGATGGGCGTAATCGGCACAAAGTGTCAGTTACAGGTTGCCCAATAATGAACAGTCAGGCGTTATCGGCGCAGCAAGGTTGTTCACCGCCAGCGCACAGCAACCGGAGCGTACTTTTGTACGTGAGGATTGCGAGCACTGCCGGGGGACAAGATTGCAAGTGAGATAGCCTGCACCCTGTTAAAGATCGGAGAAACAGTAAAGATGGCTGGACATAGTAAATGGGCGAATACCAAGCACCGCAAGGCGGCGCAGGACGCTAAGCGCGGTAAAATCTTCACCAAAATCATTCGTGAGCTGGTGACCGCAGCGAAACTGGGCGGCGGCGATGCCGGCTCGAACCCGCGTCTGCGCGCAGCAATGGACAAAGCCCTGTCCAACAACATGACCCGTGACACCATGAACCGTGCGATTGCACGCGGCGTGGGCGGCGAAGATGATTCCAACATGGAAACCATCATCTATGAAGGTTACGGTCCTGGCGGCTCAGCGGTGATGATCGAGTGTCTGAGTGACAACCGTAACCGTACCGTGGGCGAAGTGCGTCACGCCTTTACCAAAACCGGTGGCAACCTCGGCACCGACGGTTCCGTTTCTTACCTGTTCAGCAAAAAGGGTGTGATCTCCTTTGCGCCAGGCCAGGATGAAGATGCGGTCATGGAAGCGGCGCTGGAAGCCGGTGCGGAAGACGTGGTGAGCTACGACGACGGTGCGATTGATGTGTTTACCGCGTGGGAAGAACTGGGTGCAGTGCGTGATGCGCTGGAAGCCGGTGGCCTGAAAGCGGATACCGCTGAAGTCTCAATGATCCCTTCCACCAAAGCGGAAATGGATGCGGAAACGGCACCGAAACTGTTGCGTCTGATCGACATGCTGGAAGATTGCGACGATGTGCAGGAAGTTTATCATAATGGTGAAATTTCTGATGAGATCGCGGAAACGCTGTAATGGCGTTTTCCATTAACCGAACAGCCGGAGGCGCGTAGTGGCGATCATTCTCGGGATTGACCCCGGCTCGCGCGTCACCGGTTACGGTGTGATTCGTCAGGTTGGCCGCCAGCTCAGCTATCTGGGCAGCGGCTGTATCCGCACCAACGTTACCGATCTACCTTCTCGCCTCAAATTGATTTACGCCGGGGTGACGGAAATCATCACCCAATTCTCGCCAGACTATTTTGCTATCGAGCAGGTATTTATGGCGAAGAATGCAGACTCAGCGCTAAAGCTGGGCCAGGCGCGCGGCGCAGCGATTGTGGCGGCGGTGAATCTCGATTTGCCGGTGTTCGAATATGCAGCGCGTCAGGTCAAACAAACGGTAACCGGCACCGGTGGGGCAGAAAAAAGTCAGGTTCAGCACATGGTGCGCACCTTGCTGAAACTACCCGCTAACCCGCAAGCCGATGCCGCTGATGCGCTGGCCATCGCCATCACCCATTGTCACCTGAGCCAAAACACCACGCGATTGAGTGACGCTAAGCTGGTGATGACGCGTGGACGATTGCGGTCCGGCTGACGAAAACCCAAACATTGAAGGCTGGATATTGATCCAGCCTTTTTTATGATATAAATACCCGTCATATTTCCACTGTCTGATGCGCGGGCTGCCCTTGTTCACCTGAATCACTGACCTCAGTGCGTTCATCGTGATGCGCTCGCTTGCCGCTTTAACGTCAGCGGAAATCAATCAGGTATTTTTAGGATTATATAAGGAACTGCTCAGGTGATTGGTCGCTTACGAGGCAATATTCTGGAAAAACAGCCGCCGCTGGTGTTAATTGAGGCGCACGGTGTGGGTTATGAAGTGCACATGCCAATGACCTGCTTCTACGAGCTGCCGGAGATCAATCAGGAAGCGATTATCTTCACCCAGTTTGTGGTGCGTGAAGATGCGCAGCTGCTGTTCGGCTTCAATAACAAACAAGAGCGTGCGCTGTTCCGTGAACTGGTAAAAGTGAATGGCGTGGGGCCAAAGCTGGCACTGGCGATCCTTTCTGGCATGTCAGCACAACAGTTTGTGACCGCCGTTGAGCGTGAAGAGATCGCGTCATTGATCAAGTTGCCTGGCGTCGGCAAGAAAACCGCCGAGCGTCTGGTGGTGGAGATGAAAGACCGCTTTAAAGGCATGCACGGCGATCTGTTTGGCAGTGACTCGACCTTCACATTGACCACGCCGTCTGAAGCACCAGCAGCGAATGACGCTGAGGCCGAAGCGGTGGCTGCACTGGTGGCGCTTGGCTATAAACCGCAAGAAGCCAGCCGCATGATCAGTAAAGTCGGCAAACCTGATGCGGATTGCGAAACGCTGATCCGTGAAGCTCTGCGCGCAGCTATTTGAGGTAATGCATGATTGAAGCCGATCGCCTGGTCTCGGGCGGCTCTATAAATGAAGAAGAGAGCCTCGACCGTGCCATTCGCCCTAAGCTCCTGGCGGAATACGTGGGGCAACCGCAGGTGCGCGAGCAGATGGAGATCTTCATCAAAGCAGCGCAACTGCGTGGCGATGCGCTGGACCATCTGCTGATTTTCGGCCCGCCGGGATTAGGTAAAACCACGCTGGCTAACATTGTGGCGAATGAGATGGGCGTGAATTTACGTACCACCTCCGGTCCGGTGCTGGAAAAGGCGGGCGATCTGGCTGCGATGCTGACCAACCTCGAACCTCATGACGTGTTGTTTATCGATGAGATCCACCGTTTATCACCGGTGGTGGAAGAGGTGCTCTATCCGGCGATGGAAGACTATCAGCTGGATATTATGATTGGCGAAGGCCCAGCGGCGCGCTCAATTAAACTCGATTTGCCCCCCTTTACCCTGATTGGCGCCACCACGCGCGCGGGCTCGCTGACATCACCGCTGCGCGATCGCTTTGGCATCGTGCAACGTCTTGAGTTTTACAACGTACCGGACCTGCAACACATAGTCAGCCGCAGTGCAGCGTGCTTAGGATTGGCGTTGAGTGAAGAGGGCGCATTAGAAGTGGCGCGCCGTGCCCGTGGTACCCCGCGAATCGCCAACCGTTTATTGCGTCGTGTACGCGATTACGCCGAAGTTCGTGCCAACGGTGTGATGAGTGGTGAAGTCTCTGCCAGCGCACTCGATATGCTCAACGTCGATAATCAGGGTTTCGATTACATGGACCGCAAGCTGTTGCTGGCGATCATCGACAAGTTCTCGGGTGGTCCGGTGGGGTTGGATAATCTGGCGGCGGCGATTGGTGAAGAACGGGAAACCATTGAAGATGTGATTGAACCCTTCCTGATTCAACAAGGATTCATTCAGCGCACGCCGCGCGGCCGTCTGGCCACGCAGCATGCCTATAAGCATTTCGGCATCAGCCGCGAAGAGTAAAGCCGGCGTTCGTCCGGCGGCGCGATTTCACGATCGGGCATTCACGAAGGGGTCATTAATGGCCCCTTTATTTCGACGCCGGCTTTTTCGCCATGCTGATGATGAACAGCACAGCGGCGCAGAGTACGACGGAAGGGCCAGCGGGCGTGTCGTAAGTGGCGGAGAACGTCAGTCCGCCAGTGACCGCCAGAATGCCAATTATCACCGCAAACCCGGCCATCTGTTCTGGTGAACGGGAAAAACGACGCGCTGTGGCGGCGGGAATAATCAGCAGTGAGGTGATAATCAGTGCACCGACAAACTTCATTGCCACACCAATGGTCAAGGCGGTGACCAGCATCAGCATCAGGCGCGTGCGTTGAATGTTGACGCCATCCACTTGAGCCAACTCCGGGCTGATGGTCATCGACAGCAGTGAGCGCCACTGCCATGCCATTACTGCCAGTACAATGGCCACGCCAGCGCCCATCATCCACAAATCATCCGGTGTGACCGCCAGCAAATCGCCAAACAGATACGCCATTAAATCGACGCGTACACCCTGCATCAGGCTGACCACCACCAAACCCAGCGACAGCGCGCTGTGCGCCATAATGCCGAGTAACGTATCAATGGCCAGATGCGGACGACGCTCCAGCCACACTAAGCCCAGAGCCAGAAATACAGTCACCAGAATCACGGCATAATAGGGATTCACATTGAGCAGCAGGCCAAAGGCCACGCCGAGCAGCGAAGCGTGCGCAAGGGTATCGCCGAAATAAGACATGCGACGCCAGACCACAAACGAGCCAAGCGGACCCGCCGCCAGCGCCAGCAGCACGCCACCGAGCCAGCCGGGTAATAACAGTTCAATCATGACGGACCATTTCCTTTACGCAGCACAATTCGTCCCTGTAAATCGTGACGGTGATTGTGATGATGGCGATAGATTGCCAGTTGCTGCGCGCCACGTGGGCCGAACATGGCGATAAATTCTGGATGCTGAGACACCGCTTCTGGCGTGCCGGAACAGCAGATGTGGTGGTTGAGACACAGCACTTCGTCAGTTTTTGCCATCACCAAATGCAGATCGTGCGAAACCATCAGCACGCCACAGTTGAGTTCCTGGCGAAGCTGATCGATTAAATCGTAGAGCGCCACTTGCCCATTCACGTCAACGCCTTGCGTAGGTTCATCTAACACCAGTAACTGGGGTTGATTGAGCAGGGCACGCGCCAGCAGCACACGCTGGGTTTCACCACCCGAAAGTTTTTGCAGAGGCGCATTGAGCAGATGTCCGGCCTGCACGCGTTTCAAAGCCGGGAGAATAGCATCACGCTTGCTGCCACGCGTCAGACGCATAAACCGTTCAACGGTGATCGGCAACGTCGGGTCAATGTGCAATTTCTGTGGCACATAGCCGATGCGTAAACCGGGGGTGCGTTTGACGCTGCCGCCTGTTGGCGTAAGAAGGCCAAGCACCGTTCGTACCAGCGTTGATTTGCCCGCGCCGTTCGGCCCAAGCAGCGTCAGTATTTTCCCGGGCTCCAGCGTCAGGCTGATATCTGCTAGCACAGGGCGCTGGGAAAACTTCACGGAGATGTTTTCAAGTGTAACAAGTGACGACATATTATTTACGGGTTGCATTGAATTTCGAATGTTATAATATCACATTCCATCAACAGGTCACGATGGAATGACGCATTATGTTACACATTAAGCAGCGCTTCGCTTTCACTCTTCCTGCTGCGGCACTCGCCGCCGCCTGCGCGATGCCCGCGCACTCAGCCGTAGTCGCTTCAATCAAACCGATCGGATTTATCGCAGCGGCGATTGCCGATGGCGTGACGCCAGTGGAAGTGCTGTTGCCAGATGGCGCTTCAGAGCATGATTATGCTTTACGTCCTTCTGATGTAAAACGTATTAAAAACGCGGACTTAGTGGTATGGGTTGGACCAGAAATGGAGGCGTTTCTGACCAAGTCTGCGGCAGAGTTACCTGAGGCTAAAAATCTCGAAATAGCGGCGATGCCAGGGGTGAAACCGCTGCTGATTCGTGGTGGTGAAGACGAGGACGAACATGAGCACGGTCACGATCATGACCATGACTCAGATAAGTCTGAAGACCAGGAGCCGTCTCATACACACCACCACCATGGTGAGTTTAATATGCACCTGTGGATGTCACCTGAGATTGCGCGACAATCTGCGGTTGCAATCCACGGAAAATTATTGGAACTTATGCCGCAAAGCAGAGCCAAACTTGACGCGAACCTGCAGCAGTTTGAAGCAGAATTAGCAGATGCGGATAAGCATATTGGCGCGCAGCTTGCCCCCGTTAAGAGTAAGGGTTATTTCGTTTTTCACGATGCGTACAGCTACTTTGAAAAACACTACGGTTTGTCCCCTGCTGGACATTTCACCGTCAACCCTGAGATCCAACCGGGCGCCCAGCGTTTACATCAAATACGAACACAGTTGGTTGAGCAGAAAGCCGTATGCGTTTTTGCTGAACCACAATTCAGGCCGGCCGTCATCGATGCCGTGTCTCGCGGAACCAACGTGCGCAAAGGCACACTTGATCCGCTGGGCATGGGAATCAGCTTAACCAAAGACAGCTATGTGAAATTCCTCTCACAGTTGTCGAGCCAGTATGCGAGCTGCCTGAATGGAGCATAGAGGAATAAGTAAAAGTGCAGCAGATAGCCCGCTCTGTCGCCCTCGCATTTAATAATTTGCCGCGTCCCCACCGCGTTATGCTGGGTTCATTAACTGTTATCACGTTGGCCGTCGCTGTTTGGCGGCCTTACGTTTACCATCCCCATGATGTTGCCCCCATCGTGAAAGACATCACGCTGGACAAAAACGAACTGCGCACGCTGTTGCCCGAAGCTAGTGAGCCGATTGATCAGACCACGGTTGAACCGGAAGAAGAGATTCCGGCCGATGACATCGATAAAGATGTGCAGGACAACCCGAATCAACACGATTACACCGTTTCCTCTGGTGATACCCTGAGCAGCGCACTGAATCAGTACGGTATTGATCTCAGTGATATCAATGCGTTAGTCAGTAGCGATAAAGACTTCCGTAACCTGCGCGTCGGCCAGCAACTCAGCTGGACGCTGGATGCGGATGGTCAACTGCAAAACTTTACCTGGGAAGTGGATCGCCGCGAAACCCGCACTTACGAGCGTCAGCCAAATGGCAGCTTTAAGATGCAGCAGGAGATGCAAAAGGGGGAGTGGCAGAATAGTGTGCTGAAAGGTGAAGTGCGTGGCAGCTTTGGCGCCAGCGCCCAGCGGGCAGGCTTGACCAGTGCTGAAACCAGCAACGTCATTAAAGCCATGCAGTGGCAGATGGATTTCCGCAAACTGCGCGCCGGGGATGATTTCAGCGTGCTGATGTCCCGCGAGATGCTGGATGGCAAAAGTGCGCAGAGCCAGTTGCTCGGCGTGCGTCTGCGTACCGGCGGCAAAGATTACTACGCGTTCCGCGCTGAAGATGGCAAATTCTACGATCGCAACGGCTCAGGCCTCGCGCGTGGTTTTATGCGCTTCCCGACGGTGAAACAGTATCGCGTTTCCTCCAACTTTAATCCGCGCCGTCTTAACCCGGTAACGGGCCGCATCGCGCCGCACAAGGGTGTCGATTTCGCACTGCCTATCGGCACACCGGTGCTTGCCGTGGGTGATGGTGAAGTGGTGATGGCAAAAAATGGCGGGGCGGCGGGTAACTACGTGGCGATTCGTCACGGTCGTCAGTATATGACCCGCTATATGCACCTGAGTAAGGCGCTGGTGAAACCAGGACAGAAAGTGAAGCGCGGTGACCGTATTGCGCTGTCAGGCAACACCGGGCGTTCTACGGGGCCACATCTGCATTACGAAGTGTGGATCAACAATCAGGCCGTCAATCCACTTACGGCAAAACTGCCGCGTATGGAAGGGCTGACGGGTAAAGACCGCAGCAACTATCTGGCGGACGTGAAGAGTTATCTGCCACAGCTGGCACTGAAATAACCCATTTCTGTAGCCAATATTGAAAAAACCGACGAATTATTCGTCGGTTTTTTGCTATCTGACGCATGATGATTGCAAAATTAACCACCGTCACTATCATTGTCCCGTCATTGTCAGAGGCGAGTGCATGGAAACCCGAAAGAAAAATAACAGTGAATTTATTCCCGTTTTTCAACGTTCTTTTTTAAAACCGAAATACTGGGGCAACTGGCTGGCGATTGGTGCGCTGGCGGGCATGGCAATGCTGCCAGCCAAAGTGCGCGACCCGATTTTGGGTGGATTGGGGCGGTTTGCCGGTAAGCTGGCAAAAAGTGCGCGTCGTCGTGCGTTGATCAATCTCTATTATTGCCTGCCGGAGCTAAGCGAAGCACAGCGCGAAGAGATTGCTGATCGTATGTTTGCCACCGCGCCACAGGCGATGGTGATGATGGCTGAGTTGGGGATGCGCGATCCGGCTCGTGTGCGCCAACGCGTTGACTGGCACGGCCGTGAAATTATCGAAGCCTTGCAGGCCAACAAAGAGAACGTGATTTTTCTGGTGCCGCACGGTTGGGCCGTGGATATCCCGGCGATGCTGCTGGCGTCAGAGGGCCAGATGATGGCGGCCATGTTCCATAATCAGAGCGATCCGCTGCTGGATTATGTGTGGAACACCGTACGCCGTCGCTTTGGTGGCCGCATGCATGCACGTAATGACGGCATTAAGCCGTTTATCGCCTCGGTGCGTCAGGGCTATTACGGTTACTATCTGCCGGACCAGGATCACGGCCCGGAGCACAGTGAGTTCGTGGATTTCTTTGCCACCTATAAAGCAACACTGCCCGCGGTCGGCCGTTTGATGAAAGTGTGTCGAGCGCGCGTGGTGCCACTGTTTCCGGTGTACAACAGCGAGACACATCGTCTGGAAATCTATGTGCGACCACCGATGGACGATTTGCTGGATGCCGACGATAACACCCTGGCGCGGCGAATGAATGAGGAAGTTGAGATATTTGTGCGGCCGCATCCAGAGCAATACACCTGGATTTTAAAGCTGCTGAAAACGCGCAAAGAAGGGGATATTGAACCTTATGCGCGCAAGGAGCTTTATCCTCGCAAGAAATAACGAAGGGGCCGATTGGCCCCTTTGATTATTCTACCGATTCAACGTGGCTGCGTCGGATACGTTCACGCAGGAACAGCGTGACCAGGCCAAACCACAGCACACCCGCCGCAAAATTGATGCCGCTGAACCATGGCGTACCGCCACTGAAGTAGCCTGCTTTCGCCAGTTCAATCCCGATAGCCAGCGTCAGAATACTGATCATACCCAGCATGGCTGCCACGCTGCCTTTACCTTCGCTGCTGGAATACAGCGTCAGACGATACAGACCGGCGTTGACCATGCCCGCACCAAAGGCATACAGACTTAATCCTGCGGTCAGCAGCAGGTAGGTGTGGCTGTCGAGCAGGTTTGCCAGCCACGAGATACTTAAACCTATCAAAATCGGCCACGCAGCGAATTTGACCGGCTGCTCGATGGGAACGCGACCCGCCAGTTTACCCAGCGTCAGGTTACCAGCGATCATGGCGAGGAACACCGGCAGTTGCAGCAGCGCATACTCCATGCGCGATAAGCCCTCGTCATGCATCAGAATCACGGGCGACAGGGCAACCCAGGTCAGAATCGGAATAAACACCAGGCCAATAGCGAAAGATCCATACATCACCTGACGATCGCGTGCCAGACGGCCATAGGCGCGCGCCAGATTGGGCAGGGCAATGGAGTGACTACGATCGCCAGCGGTTTCTGGCATGATGCGCCACAGCACCACAAAAGCCACCACGCTACAAATCGCAAACAGCCAGAACATGCTACGCCATTCACCCACGGTCAACCAGGCGGCACCCGCCAGCGGGCCGGCTAGCGGGGCTAAGAGGGCCACGTTAGCCATTAACGCCATCATGCGCACCGCTAAAGCCTCATCAAACGCTTCCTGCACTGCGGCATAACTGACTGCACCGATAAAGCACAGGCTGATGCCCTGGATAAAGCGCAGGGTGACAAACTGTTCGATGTTCGTGACCCAGGTGGTCAGAATGCAGGCCGCAGCAAAGAACAGAATGCCGAACAGCAGGACTGGACGGCGACCATATTTGTCCGAGAGCGGGCCGAGCAGCCACTGCAGCACCACGCCGCCCATCAGATAAGCAGTAAGAGAAGTCGACACCCATTCCGGGCCGACGTTGAATTCAGAAGTGACCAGCAGCATGCCGGGCTGAATCATGTCATGGGCGATGTAAGTCGCGAACTCAAACAACACCAGCGCGAGCGGGAACAGCAGCACCCGTCCGGTGAGTTGGGTAATCGGTTGATAGCGGGCCATCTGGCCTCCTTGTCAGAAAAAATAAAAACGCGACTGCCAGGCAGTCGCGTTTATCCATGTTGTTACAGCCGCTGTTGGTGGAGCGTGCGCGTTAATCTACGCGCAGAACACGGCTGGTGTTGGTGGTGCCGGTGGTCGCCATCACGTCGCCCTGGGTGACAATCACCAGGTCGCCCGAGACGAGGAAACCTTTGTCGCGCAGCAGGTTTACTGCATCATGCGCGGCGGCTACACCATCATTGTTGCTGTCGAAATAAACTGGCGTCACGCCGCGATACAGCGCAGTCAGGTTCAATGTACGTTCGTGACGTGACATGGCGAAGATCGGCAGGCCAGAAGTGATACGTGAGGTCATCAGCGCGGTACGGCCCGATTCGGTCATGGTGATGATGGCAGAAACACCCTGCAGGTGGTTGGCTGCATACATTGCGGACATCGCAATCGCTTCTTCCACGTTGTCGAACTGCACTTCAAGACGGTGCTTAGACACGTTGACGCTTGGGATTTTTTCCGCACCGAGGCATACTTTCGCCATCGCAGACACGGTTTCCGCTGGATACTGGCCAGCAGCCGTTTCAGCTGACAACATCACCGCATCGGTACCATCCAGCACGGCGTTCGCCACGTCCATCACTTCAGCGCGGGTTGGCATCGGGTTGGTGATCATCGACTCCATCATCTGCGTGGCGGTGATGATGGTGCGGTTCAGCTGACGCGCACGACGAATCAGCGCCTTCTGGATACCCACCAGTTCTGGATCACCAATCTCAACGCCGAGGTCGCCACGCGCCACCATCACTACGTCAGAGGCGAGGATGATATCATCCATCGCTTCCTGTGACGCAACGGCTTCAGCACGTTCGACTTTGGCCACCAGTTTGGCATCACAACCTGCATCGCGCGCCAGGCGGCGAGCGTAGTTCATGTCTTCCCCATTACGTGGGAAGGACACGGCAAGATAATCCACGCCGATTTTCGCGGCGGTGATGATATCGACTTTATCTTTCTCCGTCAGCGCTTCTGCAGACAGACCGCCACCGAGTTTATTGATGCCTTTATTGTTGGAAAGCGGGCCGCCGACAGTGACTTCGGTGAAGACTTTCACACCCTGAACTTCCAGCACCTTCAACTGCACGCGACCATCATCCAGCAGCAGGATGTCGCCAGGCACCACGTCTTCTGGCAGGCCTTTGTAGTCGATACCGACTTTCTCTTTATCGCCTTCGCCTTTGCCCATATCCGCATCCAGCAGGAAGCGATCGCCGACATTCAGGAAGACTTTGCCTTCTTTGAAGGTGGAAACACGAATTTTTGGACCTTGCAGGTCGCCCAGAATCGCCACGTGACGGCCAAGCTTAGCGGCAATCTCACGCACCTTGTTGGCGCGCATCTGGTGGTCTTCCGGGGTGCCGTGGGAGAAATTGAGTCGCACCACGTTCGCGCCCGCCGCGATGATTTTTTCGAGGTTATTGTCGCGATCGGTGGCTGGGCCGAGGGTAGTTACGATCTTGGTTCTTCTGAGACGTCTTGACATGAAGGACTCCGTTGACAAAGGTTCGTGTCACTCTCAAGGGGACACGGTGTAATCGCATATTCTATATGATCGATGGGCTGTGATTCGACTCACATTGTGAATGTGATGTTAATTATTTTACTGCACACGCTTTTCCAGGCGCGAATCTTTGAGCGCTTCTTTCACCCGTTTCAGATTTTCGCGGAAAGCCGCGCCACGCTCAAGGGTAAAACCTGTCGCCAAAACATCAACCACGGTTAATTGCGCAAGGCGGGAAACCATCGGCAGGTAGATATCCGTATCTTCAGGTACATCGAGCGTCAGTGCGAGGGTTGCTTCTGCCGCAAGGGGTGAACCCGGAGAGGTGATAGCCAGTACTGTGGAAGCGTTTACACGCGCCAGGCGAGCCAGTTCTATCATATTTTTGGTTCGACCAGTATGTGATATGAGAACAAAAACGTCATTTGGCCCACTATTTATGCAACTCATGCGCTGGATCACAATATCCTCTGACCAGATGACCGGCAGATTAAAGCGCAGGAATTTATTGGTCGCGTCGTGCGCCACAACCGCTGAGGCACCAAGACCAAAGAAGGCGATTTTTCGGGCCTGAGTCAGAGCCAAAACGGCTTGATCAATGACCTGTAGATCCAACTGTTGGCGCACATGGCTTAAACCGGCGAGGGCGGAATCAAAAATCTTATGGCTGTAACTTTCGACGCTGTCATTTTCTTCCACATCGCGACTGACCCAGTTCGGTCCTTTCGCCAGACTCTGCGCCAGCCGTAACTTGAAGTCGGGGAAGCCGCGCGTGCCCATACGATGACAAAAGCGATTAACGGTCGGTTCGCTGACATCGGCGGCACGGGCCAGGGTGGCGATGCTGGAGTGCATCGCCTGCTGCGGAGCGGCAAGAATCTGTTCTGCCACTTTCCGTTCTGATTTGCTCAGCGCGTGAAGTTGCGCCTGAATATGTTCCAGCATGTCGTTAACCCGATGCGTCTCAATCACTTTCGTCGCGTTCATCGCATGATAAAACGCTGCCAATTCACAACAATATACCGTGTAATACACCCTCGCACGCAGCAGCGGACAAATGTAAGCGGCTTTTTTTTGTCATACTTTGATCGTTGCCGGGTTTTATCCCGACAAACATCGAAACAGAAAAAGCGGCAAAAGCGCACTCCACAACACACCTTTGTTCGCCATCATGTTCAAAGTAATGGCTAATGCCACACCGCGTCTGGGTTGTTCCGATGCGGGGAAAAAAGTACATTGTGCTGTAAGAAAATTACAATAAGGACCTGGGATGATGAGGACGCTCAAACCGGGTATATCCTGCAACGAGGAGAGGAAAATGGCGGTAACACAAACAGCCCAGGCATGCGATCTGGTTATTTTCGGTGCCAAAGGCGATCTTGCTCGCCGGAAACTGTTGCCTTCACTGTATCAGCTGGAGAAAGCCGGTCAGATTCACGACACCACACGCATCATCGGCGTGGGGCGCGCGGAGTGGGACAAAGACGCGTACACCAAAGTGGTCCGTGAAGCGCTGGAAACCTTCATGAAGGAGAAAATCGATGAAGCGCTGTGGGATAAACTCAGCAGCCGTCTCGATTTCTGCAACCTCGACGTTAACGACACCTCGCATTTCACCAAACTGGGCAAGATGCTTGACCAGAAAGATCGTGTCACCATCAACTACTTCGCCATGCCGCCGAGCACCTTTGGTGCCATTTGCGACGGTCTGGGCGCCGCCAAGCTGAATGCTAAACCGGCGCGCGTGGTGATGGAGAAGCCGCTCGGCACCTCGCTCGAGACCTCGCAAGAGATCAATGACAGCGTTGGCAAGTACTTCGAAGAGAGCCAGGTGTTCCGTATTGACCACTATCTGGGTAAAGAGACGGTACTGAACCTGCTGGCACTGCGTTTCGCCAACTCCATCTTCGTCAATAACTGGGATAACCGCACCATCGATCACGTGCAGATTACCGTGGCGGAAGAGGTGGGTATCGAAGGCCGTTGGGGTTACTTCGATAAAGCTGGCCAGATGCGCGACATGATCCAGAACCACCTGTTGCAGATTCTCACCATGATCGCCATGTCACCGCCATCCGATCTCAGTGCGGATGCCATCCGTGATGAGAAAGTGAAGGTACTGCGTTCGCTGCGTCGTATCGACCAAACCAACGTGCGTGAAAAAACCGTGCGTGGCCAGTACACCGCCGGCTTCGTGCAGGGCAAAAAAGTGCCAGGCTACCTGGAAGAAGAGGGCGCGAACAAGCAGAGCGCCACCGAGAGCTTCGTGGCGATCCGTGTTGATATCGACAACTGGCGCTGGGCGGGCGTGCCGTTCTACCTGCGTACCGGTAAGCGCTTGCCGACCAAATGCTCTGAGGTTGTGGTGTACTTCAAGAACCCAGAGATGAACCTGTTCAAAGACTCCTACGCTGAACTGCCGCAGAACAAGCTGACTATTCGTCTGCAGCCGGATGAAGGTGTGGATATCGAGATCCTGAACAAAGTGCCGGGTCTGGATCACAAGCACAAACTGCAGACCACCAAGCTGGATCTGAGCTACTCCGAGACCTTCAACCAGTCGCATCTGGCGGATGCCTATGAGCGTCTGCTGCTGGAAACCATGCGCGGTATTCAGGCGCTGTTTGTACGCCGCGACGAAGTGGAAGCGGCGTGGGGCTGGGTAGATTCCATCATTGATGCCTGGAACGCCGATGCCGAAGCGCCTAAGCCATACCAGGCCGGCACCTGGGGCCCGGTGGCTTCCGTCGCGATGATTACGCGTGATGGCCGTTCGTGGAATGAGTTTGAATAAGCCTTAAAATCCAAGCCCGCCATTGAGCGGGCTTTTTTGTGCCCAAAATTCATTTCTCTTAAAACTGAACCAGAGTTTCAAAAAATTTTGATATCCGATAGACGCCGCTCCAGCCAATCTTGTATGGTAGAGCCCAAACATTGACAGCCGGATGTGAGTCGGGCTGATGCCACTAAGGAAACCTGATGAAGAACTGGAAAACCACTGCTGAACAGATCATGACGACGGGCCCGGTTGTGCCGGTGATCGTGGTGAATAAACTGGAACACGCCGTGCCGATGGCCAAAGCGCTGGTGGCTGGTGGTGTGCGCGTACTGGAAGTGACGCTGCGTACGCCGGTCGCGATGGACGCGCTGCGTGCGATGATCAAAGAAGTGCCAGAAGCGATTGTCGGCGCGGGCACAGTGATCAACACCCAGCAGCTGAAAGAGGTGACTGACGCCGGTGCGCAGTTCGTGATCAGCCCAGGTTTGACCGAGCCGTTGCTGAAAGCCGCAGTTGAAGGTCCGGTGCCACTGATTCCGGGCATCAGCACCGTTTCTGAACTGATGTTGGGTATGGATTATGGCCTGCGCGAGTTTAAGTTCTTCCCGGCTGAGGCGAATGGGGGTGTTAAAGCGCTGTCAGCGATTGGCGGTCCGTTCCCGCAGGTGCGTTTCTGCCCAACCGGCGGTATTTCACCCGCCAACTATCGTGACTACCTGGCGCTGAAAAGCGTGCTCTGTATTGGTGGTTCGTGGTTGGTGCCGAATGATGCGCTGGAAAGCGGCGATTGGGATCGCATTACGCGTCTGGCTCGCGAAGCCGTTGAAGGCGCGAAATAACGCATTTGCAGATTTAATCGAGCGCGCATCATTGGAACTGAAAGGGCGGCCTGGTGGCCGCCCTTTTACGCTGTCTCAATAGACGAATAGCCGCCGAGGGGATTAGCCCTCAACTTTCACGGCTGCGGCGCTTGCTACGGCACGTGCAATCGCCTCGTCGGTATTGTCACCGGTTGCCAGTGCTACGCCGAGGCGACGCTGACCGGCAATTTCCGGCTTGCCGAACAGGCGCAGTTGCAGACCGGCACCCAATGCCGCTTCGATGTTCACAAACTGCACATTGTTGCTGTCCAGCTGTGGCAGAATCACCGCCGAAGCCGCCGGGCCATACTGGCGAATGCCACCGATTGGCAAGCCGAGGAACGCACGCACATGCAGTGCAAACTCGGACAGATCCTGAGAAATCAGCGTCACCATGCCGGTATCGTGTGGGCGTGGCGAGACTTCGCTAAACACCACCTCATCACCGCAGACAAACAGCTCAACGCCAAACAGACCGTATCCACCTAATGCTTTCACCACGTTGGCTGCGATATCCTGAGCGCGTTGCAGCGCCAGGTCGGTCATCTGCTGTGGCTGCCAGGATTCACGGTAATCGCCATCTTCCTGACGATGGCCAATCGGCGCGCAGAAATGGATGCCATCTACTGCGCTGATGGTCAGCAGGGTGATTTCGAAATCAAATTTCACCACGCCTTCAACGATCACGCGACCGGCACCGGCACGACCACCTTGCTGTGCGTAATCCCAGGCTTTATCCAACTGGCTCGCTTCGCGGATGAAGCTCTGACCTTTGCCCGATGAACTCATCACCGGTTTAACGATGCACGGGAAGCCAATTTCATTGGCGGCCGCTACGAAATTCTCTTTGCTGTCAGCGAACTGATAGGTTGAAGTCGGTAACGACAACTCTTCTGCCGCCAGACGGCGAATACCTTCGCGGTTCATGGTCAGGCGCGCAGCACGCGCGGTAGGCACCACTTTCTGGCCTTGTGCTTCCAGTTCCAGCAGTTTTTCAGTGGCAATAGCTTCAATTTCTGGCACCACAAAGTGCGGTTTTTCCTGCGCGATTAACGCAGCCAGCGCATCACCGTCCAGCATATTGATCACATGGCTACGGTGCGCAACGTGCATTGCAGGTGCATCGGCATAACGATCCACGGCAATCACTTCCACACCCAGACGCTGACACTCCAGCGCCACTTCTTTGCCCAATTCGCCTGAACCTAACAGCATCACACGCGTTGCGGCAGGGCGCAGCGCGGTTCCGAGAGTCGTCATAATTTCACCTTAGCAGTCAAAATGCGCGCGCAGTATATACGAAAACGTTTGCGTACTCACGCATTCGCCTTCATCAGGTTTGCCATACTTTTCCCGCTCTGACGTTACCTGACACAAGCTGCGGCAGCATGGAACGCGGAAACTTAAACGGGAGTTAAACGATGAGCAATTGGTTGCAGCAAATCCAGTCGGTGCTGGCGAAGAAGGGCGGCGACGGCAAAGCCGGTGGTTTGAGCGATATGCTGGCACCCGGCGCGCTGGGTGGGTTAGCGGGATTGCTGGTGGCAAGCAAGTCTACACGAAGCCTGTTGACCAAATATGGCGGCAAAGCCTTGCTGGTCGGCGGCGGTGCGGCAGCGGGTGCCGTGCTGTGGAATAAATACAAACAGCGTGTGCGTGAATCGCATCAGGATGAGCCGGGATTTGGTCAGTTGCAGACGCCCGTTGATCAGCGCGCTGAACGTTTGGTGACGGCGTTAGTGTTCGCCGCCAAAAGCGATGGTCATATTGACGATCGCGAACGCGCCGCCATTGAGCAGAATATCCATCAGGCGGGTTATGGTTCACAGGCGGAAACGCTGATACAGCAAGCGATGAATCGTCCGCTCGATCCACAGTGGCTGGCAGCAGATGTGAAAAATGAAGAGGAAGCGCTAGAACTCTATTTCCTGAGTTGCGCCGCTATCGATGTGGATCACTTTATGGAGCGCAGCTATCTCTCTGCACTGGGCGATGCCCTGAAGATCCCGCAGGATGTGCGCGACGGTATTCAGCGCGATATTCAGGCGGAGAAAGCCGCATAATTGAACGGAGGGCCTGGTCATGGGGCCCTTCACTGTACTTCCTGTGCGCTGCTGCTTGGCTTCCCGCGTGATAAGTGCCACGCTTGCTGAATGTTGTCTTTCAGGGAAAGGAGCCAGAATGAACCAGCCGCAAGCGAAGAAAATCCCCCACGTCATGAACCTGCACGGTGAATCGCGTACCGATAACTATTATTGGCTGCGCGATGACGAGCGTGAAAGCCCAGAGGTTCTGGAACATCTGCACGCCGAGAATGCTTACGGTAAAGCGATGATGGCGTCACAGGACCCACTGCAGGAGCGGGTGCTAAAAGAGATTGTCGACCGCATCCCGCCGCAGGACCACTCCGTCCCCTACGTAAAAAACGGCTATCGCTATCAAAGCCGCTATGAGGTGGGCAACGAATATCCGCTCTATTTTCGTCAGTCGGTGAACGCAGCAGCGGATGAACCCTGGCAACTGCTGATCGACGGTAACCAGCGTGCCTCCCACAGCGATTTCTACACCATGGGCGCACTGGCCATTTCTCCTGATAACCAGGTGATGGCGCTGGCGGAAGATTTTCTGTCGCGTCGTCAGTATGGCATCCGTTTCCGTAACCTCGAGAGTGGTAGCTGGTATCCGGAAGTGCTGAGCAATGCTTCTTCCAGCGTGGCGTGGGCCAATGATTCGCGCACGCTGTACTACGTGCGCAAGCACCCGAAAACGCTACTCGCGTACCAGGTGTGGCGCCATGAGTTGGGCCATCCGCAATCGGACGATCAGCTGGTGTATGAAGAGCAGGATGAGAGCTTCCACCTCAGCGTGCATAAAACCACCTCCGAGCACTTCATCCTGATTGCGATGTACAGCACCACCACCAGCGAGATCCAGCTGATTGATGCTGAGTATCCGGATGCGCAGCCGCAGGTGTTCTGCCCGCGTCGCCGCGATCATGAATACAGCATCGATCACTACAATCATCAGTTCTACATCCGCTCGAATCGCGACGGCAAAAACTTTGGCCTGTACCGCAGCGCGTGGCTGGCCGAGAACCGCTGGCAGGCGTTGATTCCGGCACGCGATAACGTGGTGCTGGAGGATTTCCAGCTGTTCCGGCATTGGCTGGTGGTGGAAGAGCGCCAGCGCGGCGTCAACACGCTACGCCAAATCAACTGGGAAAGCGGAGAAAGCATCGGGATCGCCTTTGACGATCCGGCTTATGTCACCTGGCTGGCCTACAATCCTACCCCGGAAAGTGACACGCTGCGTTATGGCTACTCATCCATGACCACGCCGACCACGCTGTTTGAACTCAATATGGAGACGGGCGATCGCCGTGTGTTGAAACAGACGCCAGTGCCGGGCTTCCACTCAGAGGACTACAAAAGCGAACATCACTGGATCACGGTGCGTGATGGCACCGAAGTGCCGGTATCGCTGGTCTATCACCGCAAGCATTTCAAACCGGGCAGTAATCCCCTGCTGGCATACGGCTATGGCGCTTACGGCAGTAGCATGGATGCCAGTTTTGGCACCAGCCGCATCAGCCTGCTGGAGCGCGGCTTTGTCTACGCGATTATCCATGTGCGCGGCGGTGGCGAGTTGGGGCAGCAGTGGTATGACGATGGTCGCCTGAAGAATAAGATGAATAGCTTCACCGACTTCATTGATGTGACGCAGGCGCTGGTGGCGAAAGGCTACGGCAATCCGCAGCAGCTGTATGCGGTGGGCGGCAGTGCGGGCGGCTTATTGATGGGCGGTGTGATTAACCTAGCCCCCGAACTGTTCCACGGTGTCGTGGCACAAGTGCCGTTTGTCGATGTGGTGACGACGATGCTGGACCCATCGATCCCGCTGACCACCGGCGAATATGACGAGTGGGGCAACCCGGAGCAAGAAGAGTTTTATCACATCATTCGTCAGTACAGCCCGTATGACAACATCGAAGCGAAAGCCTACCCGCATCTGTTAGTGACGACAGGATTGCACGATTCCCAGGTGCAGTATTGGGAACCGGCGAAGTGGGTAGCAAAACTGCGTGAGCTGAAAACCAACGATACGTTACTGCTGCTGTGTACCGAGATGGATTCCGGTCACGGCGGTAAATCGGGGCGTTTTAAAGCGTATGAAGGAGTCGCGCAGGAGTTTACTTTCCTGATTGGTCTGGCGCAGGGCAGCTTGCCAGACCGCGTCGATTATTGATCGACCTTCACGTACTTGCGCAGCGCCTGCCGTAACGGTGGGCGCAAATCGCGCACATTTTCCAGCACCCAGCGCAAGTAGCCGGGATCTTTGCGCGCAATGCTACCGATGCTTTGCCCACGATATTTACCAAATGGGAACACATCACCGCTGACTTCTGCGGGCTGACAGCGGCCGACCATATCACTGACGCTCCAGCCGGAGGTCTCCATGATGCGGATCAGCAGCGCAGCGGTGACATAGCAGTCATACAATGCACGGTGCGCATGCAGTTCGGCAGGTGGCGTGACGTCCAGCTTCAGGCTGTGACGCAGTGCCTGATTACCGTATTTAATGCCCGGCCACAGCTGGCGTGCCAGCGTCATGGTGCAAATCCATTCACCGGGCATGATGGGCAGCATGCGACGATCGAAACTGGCATTGTGCGCGACATAATGTGGGCTGCCATGATAGCGACCAATCGCTTCTTCAATGGTCGGCTTATCGGCGACCATCGCTTCCGTAATGCGATGCACCGCCATGGCCTGACGGCTGATAGGGCGGTCCGGGCAAATCAAATCACTCATCGGATTGACGATCTGTCCGTCGATCACATCCACCGACGCGACTTCGACCACGCCGCCTTGCAAGCCACAGGTTTCGGTATCGATAACGCGTAACATAGGTTAATTACTTCTGTTTGGGTTCGTAGGGCAGGCGAGAGAGACTGAGCGATGCCTGGCGATAGCTCATCAAACGCTGGCGGAACCACTCGCGCAGGGCTTCCGGTTGCTCGCGCTCAACCATTTCCGCGATCACGGGCATGTTGTAGCGCTCTTTAAAGGCCACACCTGCGGCGGCCAGATCGACATTCACTTTGTCTTTCTCTTCCTGCGACAACAGGGCAAGGTTTTGGCTCATGCATTTCTCCTGATAAACAGGGGCAAAAGTAATGGTTTCCTCTTTACGGATCAAGGAAATTGGATCGCACCGCAAGTCTCGACACGTCTTTGCCAGCGGCGTATCCTGCTGCCACGTTTGCGGCAGAGCGCCGCATGGCAAAGGGAAGAAGTGATGAAGAAAACTGCGTTAAACCCGATTATGGCGCTGTTGCTGGCGTCATCCACGTTGGTCTTCAGTCAGTTTGCACTGGCACATGCTCACCTGAAAACGCCGGTTCCCGCCGATAAAGCGGTGATCGACAGCTCGCCACAAAATCTTACGCTGACCTTCACTGAAGATGTTGAGCCTGCCTTCAGTGGTGTTGAGGTGCTCAATGCCCAGAATCAGCCAATGGCCGTGGAAAAAGCCAAACTCAACGACAAGCAGCATGATCAGTTGATCGTACCGATCAGCAAACCGCTGCCGTCAGGTCACTATCAGGTGAACTGGCATGTGTTGTCCGTTGATGGTCACAAAACCAAGGGAAGTTACGCGTTCAGCGTGAAGTAATCGATGAGCCTGAGCACGTTGTGGATTGGTCTGCGCGCCCTGCATTTTATTGCGGTGTTATTGCTGGCTGGCAGCGCGTTCTATACGGCTCTGCTGGCGCCACGGCGTTATCGCCCGGTGCTGGCGCAACGTCTGCACTCAATTTTAGTGACGACAGCGCTATTGAGTTTGCTCAGCGCGGTATTCATGCTGGCCACGCAAACCGGTTTGATGAGCGGCGACTGGCGCAATGTGGCTGACGTGGAAACCTGGCAAGCGGTATTAGCCACGCGCTTCGGCGCGGTGTGGCGTTGGGAGCTGGGGTTCGCACTGCTCAGCACGCTGGCTTTGCTGCTGCGTGGCACACTGCGCCAGCAGCTCTTGCTGATCAGTGGTCTGTTGCAGTTGGTGGCGCTGGCAGGCGTCGGGCACGCCGCGATGCGCGATGGTTTACCAGGCTTATTGCAGCAGAGCAATCACGCGCTGCATTTGATTGCTGCTGCGTTCTGGACCGGCGGCTTACTGCCTCTGTTATTGCTGATGCGTGAAGCCCGTCAGATTACGTATCGCACCGATGCGATTCGCTGCATGATGCGCTTTTCGCGTTATGGGCATCTGGCTGTCGCACTGGCATTGCTCACCGGGATGATCAACAGCCTGATGATTGGCGGCACGCCGCTCAATTGGGGTGCCACGCTGTGGGGTGCGATGCTGGTGGTTAAAGTGATGCTGGTGATGATGATGGTGGGCATTGCGCTGATCAATCGCTATATTCTGGTGCCACGTTTTCGCGTCGCGGGCAGCCACGCGCCGCAGCAGTTTATTCGCCTGACGCAGCTTGAGCTGCTGCTGGCCATTGTTGTTGTCGGATTGGTTAGCGTGTTTGCCACGCTGTCACCGGCCTGAATTGTAATAAATGAAAAATGAGGTCGATATTTTGCTGAAGAAATTGATTCCAGCCTGCATTCTGATGGCGCTGTGCAGCCAGGCGATGGCCGCACAGATTATTACCGTCAGCCGCTTTGAGATTGGCAAGGACAAATGGCCCTTCACCCGCGAAGAGGTGATGCTGACCTGTGAGAAAGATGGCGCGCTGTTTGCCATCAATCCGAGCACCTTGCTGCAATATCCGCTGAATGATAAAGCACAGGCACGCGCTGATGCAGGCAAGGGCACACTGCAATCCATCGATACCATCGTGGCGGAAGACAAAGCGCATCCTGGCCAGAAAATGAGCCTGCAACCGATCGTTGAACGTGCGCAACATCTGTGCGGTAAGTAATCCCTGCAAAATTCGGGCGTAGCGCACAGTTTTGCCGCTACGCTTGCTTTTCCGATGTGCCAGCACGATCACAGAGTTGGCAGCTTCCTTACCGCATCGTGACGGTTGGCTGGAAAATAACCACCCTTGAACTACCTTTAAATGGCAAGGCGAACTCGCCTTCAAAAATGCCAACTTTTAGCGCACGGCTCTCAAAGAGCCATTTCCCTGGACCCGATACAGGAATCGTATTGGGTCTTTTTTTGTTTTATTGATTTTTATGATTAAAATTGAATTTTACCCAGATTTCCCGAAATTCGTCCGAAATCCTTATATCCGAATCAAATTCCTAACCCGCAATCCTTACCCAATCTTTGCACAAAATACCCGCAATTCCCCCAGCTAATCCGCCAATCGCGCCACGCATCACGTGCTACATTTCCTCTCAGCCACACGCCAACCCTGCCAGCCAAAACGAGAATCATGCGATGTTAAAACCTGCTGTTCTGATCACCATCCTACTGCTGCTCAGTGGCTGCGCGCTGAAGCAATACCCGCAATCACCCAAAGTCAGTGATGAAGAAGCGCAAACCTACAACTGCACGGCACTGGATCAGGAGATCGCGAAATCCCACAGTGTCCAGCAGCAAATCGACAAAACCGGCGAGTTTGATGCGCTCACGGTGATTGGTTTTATCGGCGATTTTGGTATTGGCAACGGTATCGCTAAGGCCAGCGCTAACAAGCATGCGACCGCGCGTTTGAATCAGCTGGAACAATTAAAAACGGTGCGTTGCGGGCATGCAGCGACGTAATAGATCCATGCCAGCACGAAAGATGCGGACATTTAACAGCAGCCAGATAGCGTGAAAAATGGTATAAGAGTGCGCACTGTTTGTATTGCCGATTAATAAGGATCCTTCATGGCAAATGCACAATATCTTCTCTGGGTAATGATTGGTACCTTAACGCTGCTGAGTCTCTTTATTGGTGTTGTCGTCGGGCGGACGAAAACCCCGCGTGTAGGCTTTGCGACCTTCGCCGGATTGTGGGTATTCTTCTTGCTGGCGATATTCTTCCTCTCGCGCTAAAGAACACCGTTTGCCACACGGCTTGTGTGGCAAATCAGTTGGTTAAGCAGTGTGGTGTAAAGCGGCACGATGTTGAGCAATTAGCGTGTCAGCCAGGTGACGATCTTCTTCATGTTGCGACACGTAATATTCATAAGGGTCGCGCACGCCAAGGCTATCAATATAATCGAGGTGAGCTTGTTTAACTTCCCGATTAATATATTGCACCACCTCTAATCCCAATTCATCCGCATAGACTGGCGCTTTGCTTTTAATGTCGCGAATCAAGTCCGCGTTATTTTGCATGAAAAGCTCCAGATCGATTTTGTAATAGTCTTTCATTGCTCACTCCTTAAGAAAATACTGTCCTTTAAGTCTGGCACACGCTGTTAATTACGTGTGGCTTAAGATGCCAGCCACGCCGCAACGCCGCCGTGACGCGAGCAGGTGCCGCGATGATGGGTGCTAAAACTGTATGAACCATCGCGGCAACGGGCCGTTGCGCCTTCGGGTACGTCATTATTTTGCGTATGCGCGGGGCGATGGATCGACTGTCCTTCGCTGTTGATATAACTGCCTTGCTCGATCAGTTCAACGTGCCTTTTGGCGTGTGTGGGCATGCTGACCAGCAACAGCATCAGTGTGATTGCAGAAAGCCTCTTCATGATCTCTTTGCGGTGGAAAGGGGGGATAGGACGTTATCGGCAGCAAGGATAAAAGCTTAAATCACCATCACTAATGTAAGCGAAGCGTAAAATACATTGATGAGAATGATAGTTAATATCATTTAACTTGTTCGGCATTGTCTGGATTGATAGAGTAGCCGCCGTCCCGCACAGAGCTAACGCCTTTAATGAGCGCCGGAGATAAGCGCCGGACGGGACTTTCATCAGGGCTGCAGGACGCGGCCGCTGTTGAAACTTCTGAGATGACAAAATCCTTCAGCCCACAAACAGCAGATGCACCAATCGCGCCAGCGATTCCAGCAGCAACAGGCTGCCGAGAAATATAAACACCAGTACACCGATAAATTGTTTACGGCTGCTCACGCTGCTCCCTCCCCTGGCTTCATCTCACCGGACTATACTTTATGCCGGGTTCACTAAACTTCCAGTCAACCGGGGAAGATTACATGTTTTACCAGACGGTGAGTGCCAAAACGTGGCGTAACATTTGGGTGGTGGGTGATTTGCATGGTTGCCGCGCTCAGCTGGATTCGCAACTGATTCTGCATGACTTCGATAAAGAGCGAGACCTGCTGCTGTCAGTGGGAGATTTAATCGATCGCGGGCCCGACAGCCCCGGCTGCTTGCAACTGTTGCAGGAGCCATGGTTTCGCTGCGTACGTGGCAATCACGAACAGATGGCGTTGTCGGCACTGGAAGGCCAGGACCCGATGCTGTGGATGATGAACGGCGGTGACTGGTTCTGGCAATTAAAAGGGGCGGATTTAATTGCGGCGCGTCATGCGCTTAAACGCTGTGCCGATCTCCCGCTGATTTTGCATCTGGAGTTAGCCGATCGCGTGGTGGTGATCGCCCATGCCGACTATCCAGCCAGCCATTATGAGTTGGGTCAGGACGTGGACTGGCATCAGGTGGTGTGGAGCCGCGATCGTCTCGGCCGCCATCATCGTGGCGCTTCCGCCAGTATTGACGGTGCGAGCGATTTCTATTTTGGCCACACGCCGCTGGAACAGCCGCTCAATGTGGCGAACCAGCATTACATCGACACCGGAGCAGTATTCGGTAATCGCTTAACGCTAGTTCAGCTGCAGTAGAATTAACGGAACAAACGCCCGTCGCGCACCAGTTCGCGTGGATAGCTATTTTTGATCCGGTTGCTGACTTTCTTGGCTAATCCCAATGGCTGCTGCTGATAGGTGACGATCATTTCATCGCGCGTTGGAGCCGTTTCAGGTCGAATATCCTGACCGCGATACCAGCTTTCTGCTTCGGCTTCCGTCAATTCGAAATCCAGTGCGCTGCCCGGTTGCGTAAGGGCAACTATGGCTTCATGCTGCCAGCGAAAGCCTTTCGGGAAGGTTTCTGCCAGCTTCAATCCAATGCGTGAGAAGCGTACTCTGCCGAGCCAGCTTTCCAGCGCGGCCGGGAACAGCCACAGCTCTTTATCACGCTGCCACAGCGAGTGATGATCATCCCACTCAATCCCCACCTTAGCTGCCGCTTGTTGCACTTCGGCGATCAACTTGCGGCTGGCAGGCGAGAAGGGCAGTTTCCCCACTTTATAAGTCGGTGCTGGTAGCGCCGGGATGCTGGCCGTTTTGCGCAGACGCGCAACAAAGAAGCCTTCGCTGTCAAAAATCTGTGGGAAGACGTGCAGGAATCCCTCTGGCGTCAGTGCACGCTCGGCACCGTCAAACAGCTCGCCCAGAGGCACGATTTCAACCGCATCGGGATAGCGCTGCTGCAACCAGGCGATGACCTGTTGGTTCTCAATCTGGTTCAGCGTGCAGGTGGAGTAGATCAACGTGCCGCCAGGTTGTAATGCATGGAATGCACTGTCGATCAGGTCACGCTGGGTTGCGGCAATCTCTTCAGTACTGGCCAGCGTCCAATTACGCAGGGCGTCGGCATCTTTGCGCACTACGCCTTCGCCGGAGCAGGGTGCATCCAGCAGGATGGCATCAAACTGTTCAGGGAGGGCGGCGCCAAACACGCGGCCATCAAAGTGCGTTAATGCCACGTTACTAACGCCACAGCGGCTGATATTGGCATGCAGCACTTTTACACGACTGGCTGAATATTCATTGGCAAGGATCGCGCCTTCGTTGCGCATCAACGCTGCCATTTGCGTGGTTTTGGAACCGGGTGCCGCAGCGACATCCATCACCTTACGTGCTTCCGGCGCGGCATCAAATAACGCGGTCACCGGCAGCATTGAACTGGCTTCCTGAATGTAGAACAAACCACTCAGGTGCTCAGCCACACTGCCCAGCGGCAATGTCTCATCTTCCCGCTCGATCCAGAATCCTTCGGCGCACCAGGGAACCGGCGTTAAGCGCCAGCCATAGTGCGCGGTGCGTGCTAAAAACGCCTCCACGCTAATTTTCAACGTATTGACGCGCAGGCTGCGGCGCAGCGGCTGTTGGCTAATCGCCAGGAAACGCTGCAGTTCATTTTCGTCAGCCAGGCTGGTGCGCATCAGCGCAAGGAAATCTTCAGGAAAGCGATCGGACACGGACATTTACCGGGGTATCAAATTTAGCGCGAAGTGTAACACGTGCAAATAAAACGGGCAGCCCGCAGGCTGCCCGATTGCTTAATTGGGATCCGGAATCGCCGTTCCCCAACTGCGCCACTCTTTCGGCGCTTCATCCTGCAGCAGGAAGTGTTTATCAGCACCGGCCTGTGGCGCCAGCGGCACCGTCGGCGGTGTGGCGAATTGAATGCCGCCACGAATGAACTGCTGGAAGGTGCCGGTTTTCACTACGCCACCAATCAGACCGAAGTCGAGGTTATAGCCAGACGCCAGCCAGAACACGGAGTTATTACGCACCAGATGCTGATACTTCTTGCTGATGCGCAGCGCGATCTGTACGCGATCCGCCATGTTGCCCAGCGAGGTACCGGTTACCGTACCCACTTCTACCCCACGGAACAGCACCGGGGTGCCCAACGACAGCGAACCGGCTTCGGTAGCATCAACATAAATGTTGAGTCCGTTGAGGTAACGCGAATCGGTAATGGTACTCTCCTGCAACTCAAAGGTACGTGCCTGAGCCCCTTTGCCGGGATCGACATTGAGGTAAGGCTGCAGCAAGGTCTCCAGATGATTAACACCCGCTGGCGAAATTTCCGGTGAGACCACCGAGAAGCGACTGCCGATACGCGCAAAGTCCTGCACATACTCGGGATAAAGCACCGCTTTCGCCACCACCTGATTGTTGTCTTTACTCAATGCCAGTGATTCGACCTGGCCGACATTAATGCCGAGGTAGCGAATCGGCATGCCCGCGGCCAGCTTGCTGGCATCAAAGGTATGCAAGGTGATCTGGCTGCCGACTGCACGCGCAGCCGTTTCAGAGGCATATAGTACGCGTTTCATGCCTTTCGCTGCTTGCGCGCCAGTGAGGTTATCGAAGCTGATCGCGCCTTTCAGCGCACGGTTAAGCGGCGAAGCCTGCACGGTTAAACCGCTGCCGTTGAGTTGTACTTTCGCGCCACCTTCGGCCCAGAATACGCTCTCGCTGGTCAGCAGCTTGCGGTATTGCGGCTCAATGTGGATGGAGATCTCAAAGGCATCGGCGCGTGGCACGACGTCCACCACTTCACCCACCTGGAATTTACGATAAAGCACCACTGAACCGGCCTGCACATCTGGCAAGCTGTTGGCGGTCAGTTTCAGTGTGGTTGGCGGCTGGTCACCAATAATCCCTTCCTGCGCACGCTCAGCATCGGCATATAAAGGATAACGGGCGGAAGGATCGCCTTTCGCCCCCGGCACCAGACGTATGCCGCCGTCTACCCATTCACGGGCACTGGCACCCAGCACCTGCATTCCGTCGAGACCAAACTTCACGTCGAGACGGCTATTCACGATGAATTTGCTATCCGCGTGCACCAGATGGCGATATTCCGGATTGATGGCTACCGCAAAGCTAATGCCATTCTCATCCAGTTGGCGCGAAATGACCTGCCCAATCTTCATGCCGTACAGCATCACCGGCTGACCGCCATCAATACCATAGGTTTCCGGCGCGCTGAGTTTTACCGTCAGGACATCCGGTTTTTGCAGCAGGGTTTCGCTGGCAGGCAGCACGGTAAAGTGATCCTGCGCGGGACCTTCACCCGGTACCAGTTCGAAGGTGTTACCGGTCAGCAAGCTGCTGAGATTGGTATCGGTCAGGCTCAGCTTTGGCGCACGCATTTCAATGCGGGTACCGCTGCGCATCAGGCTGGTTACCGAAGGATCCACGGTGAGTTCGCCGGTGACTTTGCCGCCCGGCAACAGATTGAGTTTGGTCAAGGTGCCGACTTCCAGACCCTGATACATCAGTGGCGTGCTATTCGCTTTGAGGTTATCGCCGCTCGGTAAATCCAGACTGATCTGCACACCACGCTGGCTGCGTGCCAGATCAGGGTAGAGCTGATAGTTTTCGTCGCTGTTGGCCTGCTGGCCTTCTTCTGGAGAATCAAAGGCAATTGCGCCATTCACCAGCGCGGCCAGGCTCTCCAGCTTCACTTTGGCACCGCTCAGACTGAAGTCAGCGTCTACTCCGGACACGTTCCAGAAACGGCTCTGCTTTTTCACCAGATTGACGAAACGACGCTCAATCAGAACGTCGACCGTGACGCCATCAGTATTACCGTTGATGCTGTAGTCATAGACGCGTCCCACCGGGATTTTGCGGTAGTAGACCAGCGAACCGGTGTTCAGCGAGCCCAAATCGGGAGAGTGCAGATGGATCAGCAACTCGCCGGTGTTGACGCGATACTTGGGTTGCGTGTCCAGCGCGGTAAAGTGCTCACGCGGATTGCCGCCGCCAGGCATCATGCCAATATAGTTACCGCCCACCAGCGCATCCAATCCTGAAACACCCGCCAGCGAGGCTTTCGGCGTCACCAGCCAGAACTGTGTATTGTCCTTCAGCGCATCGCGCATATCGCTCTTGATACTGGCCTTGATCTGGATGCTGTGATAATCATCGCTCAGCACAATACCTTGCACGGTACCAACTTCCACGCCCTGATAGCGAATCGGCGTACGGCCCGGCACGATGCCATCCGCAGTCTGGAAGTTGATGGTGATAGTGGTACCGCGTTCCTGATAGTTGGTCCATAGCAGCCAGCCAGCAATCAGCAGGGCAATAATGGGCAATAACCAGAACGGCGAAACCTTGCGTTTGTTACGCAGGTTGGCGCTAGTCGGTGTAGTCGGCGTTTCCTGTTGCATGTGCATCCCAGATCAGGCGGCTATCAAGCCACTCTACAGCCATAATGGTCAGGATGACTGCCGCACCGAAATAGAAAGCGGCAGGTCCCATGGTAAAAGCCAGCAGTTGATCGCGATTCACCAATGACATGGTGACCGCAATCACGAACAGATCCAGCATTGACCAGCGTCCCACCCAGGTGATGGCACGCAGCAGTCGAATACGGGTTTTTAAGCCCTGTTCACACTTAAAATGGATGCTGACCAGCAACGTCAGCATCACTAACACTTTGGTAAACGGCACCAGAATACTGGCGATAAACACCACCGCCGCTACCGGGATGTTACCGGAAGCCAGGCCCAGAATACCGGAGAAGATCGTATCTTCACGGCGCGCGCCATTGACGTAAACCACTGAAATCGGCAGCAGGTTAGCGGGGATCAACAGCACAATCGAAGCGATCAGCGCGGCCCAGGATTTCTGCAAACTGTGGCGACGACGGAAGTCCAGCGGGGTGTGACAACGTGTACAACGTCCGCGATCGTCCGGCACACCGGTTTGATGGCAGTTCAGACACACCTGCCACTGTTCAGGAGGGGACGTCGGCAAAGCCTGCGGATAATAGTGTTCCCACAGCTCTTCCACGTTTAGGTGAATCAGTGTCAGCAGGCTCAGCACCGTCAGCGCGATGTAGGCCACCAGACCGTAGCCCACTTCCAGCGCGGCATAATCCTGCACCTTAATAGAAGCGACCGCCACACCGACCAGATAGATATCCAGCATCACCCACTCTTTGAGCTTCTCCAGCATCAGCAACACCGGACGCAGGTTCATCCCGATGGCGTTGCCAATCCATAAATAGCAGATGCCAGCGACTAAGGTTACCGGTGCACCAATGGTACAAAACGCCACCATTGAGGCCGTCAGCACGTTGCCCTGCTGCGCCATCTGGATGACGCCTTCTACCAGGCTGGCGTTGATGCGCATGCCAAGCAGGCGAATATCCACCAAAGGTAGGCTGAAGGCGAAGGGCATCAACACGATCATGGTCACGGCCATCACAGTGAGTCGCGTCATTGACCAATCGCGGCCGCTTTGAATTTTTGCATGACAGCGCGGGCAATGCGCCGACTGATGCGATTTCACATCCGGTAAGGAAAAAAGGGTATCGCATTGCGGACAACGCTGATAACGTGCGTGGGGCAACGTCTGGCTGATAGCGTGAATTTTCATAGGTGACGCAAGTGGCCCATCGTTCGTTACGTTTACCGGCATGCTGTTCAGAGCATTCTGACTGCAATAGGGAGTGGTACAAGAATAGTCTTAACCACCGACTGCTAAGGGTATAGTAACTAACACAATGATTCACCTGATGGGGCTGGATTATTAGTGCTTATTTTAACAACTGAGTGACAACAAGCTCACGACAGTGACGAGTTATGGTTAAACAATGAACAAAAAAGCCTTTTACGAGGATTTAAATCGCGATGTCCGTGCACTGTTAGCGGGCGAAACCTCTTTCCTGGCAGCACTGGGTAATTGCAGTGCGCTGTTGTTTGAACGCCTGGAAGGCGTGAACTGGGCAGGATTCTACTTGCTCACCGAGCCGAATACGCTGGTGCTGGGCCCGTTCCAGGGCAAAATTGCCTGCGTACGCATTCCGGTGGGCAAAGGGGTTTGTGGCACAGCGATTGCAGAGGATAAAGTACAGCTCGTTGAGGATGTGCACGCGTTCCCTGGTCATATCGCGTGTGATGCGGCCAGCAATGCTGAAATCGTGATTCCTCTGAAAGTGAATGGCACCGTTGTCGGTGTGCTAGACATTGATAGTACGGTTTATTCTCGCTTTGATAGTGAGGATGAAGCGGGGCTGGTGGCCCTTACCGACGGGCTTTGTGAAGTGCTGGCGGGCAGTGACATCGAAAAATTTATTCAACTGTCACGCAGCTAATCGACTGGATCACATAGCATTTGGCGATGTTGTCATTATAATGTCGCCTGTTCATGCCTGCTCTGGTCGGCAAACCCGTAGTAATCAGGAAATTTCATGGAAAATCAACCTAAGTTGAATAGCAGTAAAGAAGTGATCGCCTTTTTGGCGGAACGTTTTCCGCAATGTTTTAGCGCCGAAGGTGAAGCGCGTCCGCTTAAAATCGGTATCTTCCAGGATCTGGTTGAGCGCGTTCAGGGTGAAAACAGCCTGAGCAAGACGCAACTGCGTTCAGCCTTGCGCCTTTATACCTCAAGCTGGCGTTACCTGTACGGCATTAAAGCGGGTGCAATCCGTGTTGATCTCGATGGCAACGCCTGTGGCGTGCTGGACGAACAACACGTTGAACATGCGCGCAAGCAGCTGGAAGAAGCCAAAGCGCGCGTTCAGGCGCAGCGCGATCAGCAAAAAGCGAAGAAACGCGAAGCCGGTGAAGAGACCGCTGAACGTCGTCCTCGTAAACCTGCTCCTCGCAAAGCGGCTGAAGGCGACGCACCACGCAAGCCTCGTCCACAGGCACCGCGTGCCGCATCAGCAGAACGTACTGCTGCACCGCGCCCACCGCGAGCTAAACCTGTCACTGACACCTCAACTTTGCAACCCGGCCAGAACATCAAAGTTAAAGCAGGCAAAAGTGCAATGGACGCCACCATTCTTGAAATCACCAAGGATGGCGTTCGGGTGCAGCTCGCTTCCGGCATGGCTATGATTGTGCGCGCAGAACACTTGCAGTTCTGAAACGGAGGCTGACCTCGGCATGAACAACATTTTAAAGATCGGTATGATCGCGGGCCTGCTGTTAGCAGGCCCCACCTTTGGCGCAGATAACATTACCCGCGCCGACCAGATTCCACAGTTACATGAAGACCCGCAGCATCCTACCGTCAGTGAACGCGTCACTTCGCGTTTCACCCGTTCTCACTATCGCCAGTTCGATCTGAATCAGGATTTCTCTGCGAAAATTTTTGATCGCTACCTGAATCTGCTCGACTACAACCATAACGTGTTGTTGGCTTCAGACATCGCGCAATACGCCGATAAGAAAACCACGTTGGGTGATGAACTGCGCAGCGGTAAGCTGGATGTGTTCTACGATCTCTACAATCTGGCGCAGAAACGCCGCTTCGAGCGCTATCAATATGCGCTGAGCGTGCTGAATCGCCCGATGAATTTCACCGGCAATGACACCATCGACATTGACCGTGCAAAATCACCCTGGCCGAAAAACAGCGATGAGCTGAACGCGCTGTGGGATGCCAAAGTCAAATATGACGAGCTGAGCCTGAAACTGGCCGGCAAAGATGACAAAGATATTCGTGAAACGCTGACTAAGCGTTACAACTTTGCCATTCGTCGCCTGGCGCAGAGCAATAGTGAAGATGTGTTCCAGCTGGCGATGACCGCCTTTGCGCACGAAATCGACCCGCACACCAACTATCTTTCACCGCGTAACACCGAACAGTTCAACACCGAGATGAGCCTGTCGCTGGAAGGTATCGGTGCCGTGCTGCAGATGGACGATGATTACACGGTCATCAACTCCATGGTGGCCGGTGGACCGGCCGCGAAGAGCAAATCCATCAGCGTGGGCGACCGTATTGTCGGTGTTGCCCAGCCAGGCAAGCCAATGGAAGATGTGATTGGCTGGCGTCTGGATGATGTTGTCTCCAAAATCAAAGGACCGAAAGGCAGTAAAGTACGCCTGGAAATCCTGCCTGCTGGCAAAGGCACCAAAACCCGCACCGTGACACTGACGCGTGAAAAGATCCGTCTGGAAGATCGCGCAGTGAAAGGCACCGTACATAACGTCGGTAAAGAGAAAGTTGGCGTACTGGATATTCCAGGCTTCTACGTTGGCCTGACTGACGATGTAAAAGTGCAGCTGCAAAAACTACAGAAGCAGAACGTCGACAGTATTGTGATCGACCTGCGTACCAACGGCGGCGGTGCTCTCACCGAAGCGGTATCACTGTCTGGTCTGTTTATTCCAAGTGGCCCAGTGGTGCAGGTCCGTGACAATAATGGTCGCGTGCGCCAGGACAGTGATAACGACGGTATCGTTTATTACAAAGGTCCGCTGGTGGTGCTGGTCGATCGTTTCAGTGCTTCCGCATCCGAAATCTTTGCCGCTGCGATGCAGGATTACGGCCGTGCGCTGATTGTTGGTGAACCGACCTTTGGTAAAGGTACCGTGCAGCAGTATCGCTCGCTGAACCGCATCTATGATCAGATGCTGCGCCCTGAATGGCCAGCGTTGGGCTCAGTGCAATATACCATCCAGAAGTTCTATCGCATCAACGGTGGCAGTACTCAGCGTAAAGGCGTGACGCCGGATCTGCTGATGCCAACTGGCGTAGAAGCGGCGGAAACCGGTGAGAAATTCGAGGATAATGCGCTGCCATGGGATAGCGTGAATGCCGCGACTTACACCAAAACCGGTGATATCACCGCGCTGGTACCGCAGCTGACCAAAGAGCACGCCGATCGTATCGCTAAAGATCGCGAGTTCCAGTACATCATGAAAGATATTGCGCGCTTTGACGCGATGAAGGACAAACGCAATATCGTGTCGCTCAATCTCGGCCAACGTGAGAAAGAGAACCACGAAGATGATGCACTGCGTCTGGAACGCATTAACGCGCGCTATCAGGCGGAAGGCAAAGCCCCGCTGAAGAGCATTGAAGATTTGCCGAAAGACTACAAAGAGCCAGACCCGTATCTGGACGAAACCGTGAAAATTGCCAATGACATGGCGCAGCTGGAGAAAACCCAGCCTGCTGCTGAAGGCGCGAAGTAAATTTTCGCTGAATAAAAGCACCGCTCCGGCGTAATGCCGATCAGTTAAGACAAAAATGATCGGTTGAACGATCCGGC
>NZ_JACVUO010000011.1:0-202288 GCF_016625145.1 Pantoea sp. S61 | reverse complement strand
GAACTGCCGGATCGTTCAACCGATCATTTTTGTCTTAACTGATCGGCATTATGCCCTTCGGCAGCCATTTTCTCGTTTTCCGCTTAACGGCAGCCAGCGCAGAACGCCGCGATGCGATCGCAGCCGGTCTCTAAGCGTTCCATGCTGGTGGCATAGGACAAACGGAAGTACGGGCTCATACCATAAGCCGCACCCTGTACGGTGACGACGTGCTGCTCTTCAATCAGCGCCAGCACAAAATCGGCATCGTTGCTGATGAAGCGCCCCCCCGCACTGGTCTTGCCGATCAATCCTTCAATATTCACAAACAGATAAAACGCGCCTTCTGGCTTATGGCAGCGCAGACCATCAATCGAGGTCAGACGCTCCAGCACGTAATCACGGCGTTCACGGTAAATGCGTGCACGCTCCTGCAACAGATCCTGTGGGCCTTCCAGCACCGCTACCGCCGCCGCCTGCGTCAGGGTACAGACGCCACCGCTGTTCTGGGTGTTCACGTTGCTCATGGCTTTAATCAGCGGTGCAGGACCGCCGCAGAAGCCCAAACGCCAGCCGGTCATCGAATAAGCTTTCGACACACCGTTCACCGTCAGCACGCGGTCATACAAGCGTGGTTCAACCTGCGCGAGGGTATAAAAACGCACATCGTCGTAGATCAGATGCTCATAGATATCATCCGTCATAATCCACACCTGCGGATGGCGCAACAGCACATCGCCCAGCGCCAGTAGCTCGGCTTTGCTGGCCACTGAACCGGTTGGGTTGCTCGGATAGTTCAGCAGCAGCCATTTGGTTTTGTCAGTGATCGCCGCATCCAGATCCGATGGCAGCGGTTTAAAGCCGTTCTCCTGCGCACACGGCAGCGGTACTGGAACGCCACCAGCAAATTTCACGATATCGGCATAGCTGATCCATGACGGCGTGGGGATCACCACTTCGTCGCCCGGATTGATGGTCGCCATGATGGCGTTAAAGATGATCTGCTTCGCGCCACCCGCCGTGAGAATCTGGCTCACGTCATACTCCAGCTGGTTATCCCGCTTGAATTTCAGCTGGATGGCTTTGCGCAGCGCAGGCGTACCGTCGGTCGGTGGATAGCGCGTATCGCCCGCGCGTGCGGCAGCGTAGGCGGCTTCAATCGCATGTTCTGGTGTGGGGAAATCCGGTTCGCCGGTAGAAAGTGCTACCACATCAACGCCCTGCGCCGCGAGATCGCGCGCTTTTTGGGTCATGGCAACGGAGGCGGAAACGGTCACATTCTTTAATCGATCGGCTATCTCGGGCATGGTCAATCCTGGGTTCGGGGAGTGTCAGTTTTCCCTGAGCATAGGATTAGGGCCGAAGCCACGGATAATAGTGCTTTGTTGTGGTGATATAACACAAAGCGATGACTGGACCGACTGCACACTTCTGCCATAAAGGCAGCAGATTGACTCAGAATTGCGCGACAGGTCACGCCCGCACGCCTGACGGGATGTTAATAAAGTGTTACTTTCTTTCCCGAGTCACATCTCGAACCCACGATTTTCCTTGCCCGTCATTGGCAATGCTGATGGGTCAACTGCACTCATTCGGTGCAGCGCTGCATTTTTCAACACCCGCCATGCCGGCGGCTCACTAGCTCAGCACCAGCCTCAGGAGGCCCGGTAGCCGTACCCTCCTGTCTGAGTTCAATAACGAAAGCTTATCCTGGCATCAACTTTGCTTGAGGAGGATATGCGTTCTGTTTGAGGGAAGTGTCCATGAATCTTCGTCGCCTGAAGTACTTTGTTAAAATTGTTGACGTCGGAAGCCTGACGCAAGCTGCCGATATCCTGCATATTGCCCAACCTGCGTTAAGCCAACAGCTGGCCACGCTGGAAGGTGAAGTGAATCAACAACTGTTGATTCGCACCAAACGCGGCGTCACGCCCACCGAAGCCGGGAAAACACTCTATTCCCATGCACAGTCCATTTTGCGCCAGTGCGAACAGGCGCAAAGTGCGATTGATCTGGTTGGTGCAGCGCTAAGCGGCAGCGTCTCGGTCGGGCTGGCACCGGGCACTGCGGCGCAAAACCTGGCGCTGCCGCTGATGATGGAAGTGCAGCAACAACATCCTGGCATCGTGCTCTATTTTAACGAAAACTTCGGCACCACCCTGAGCGAGCTGATCATGAACGGCCGCATGGATATGGCGGTGATTTACGATCATCGCACCATCCATGGCCTGCGCTTCATGCCGCTGATGAAAGAGGATTTGTGCTTCGTTTGCCCGTTCAGCCTGGCGAAACCAGTGAAAGAGATCCCACTGTCGCAGGTCGCGCAATATGATCTTTTCCTGCCACGTATCTACAACATCATGCGCAAAGTGCTGGATGACGCCTTCGTGCAGAACAATCTGCAGTACCGCGTGAAGTGCGAAATTGAGTCGCAAACCACCCTGAATGCGGCACTGAGTGCCGGCCTGGGTACCACCATCATGCCGGAATCTGCCGCACGCGCGATGCTGAAAAATGGCGATACCTGGATGGCGAAGATCATCGAGCCGGATGTGCAGGCCTCACTGTCGTTCTGCATGTCAGATCATCTGCCGCTGTCCCAGCCTGCTGAAGCAGTGAAATCGATTCTGCTGTCGCTGATGTCGCGCCGCAACGTGGAGAACCATCCACTGACTCTGGTGGGATAAGACCCGCTTATCACCGCAAAGCGAAACCCTCTTACTGCCCGTCTGACGAACGCGCTAGATTGATTCGGTCTGTTGCCCGCTGCGGCGGGCGTGTTTCGCTTTGACGGGAACCCCATGGAAAAAACTGCGATACCGCTGCCGACGCTGCGTGCGCTGGCGCGCAAGATGCAACGATCCGGCCTCAATAGTCTGGTGTTAGAGGGCAAACAGTGGTCGGTGCGTCTGACGTTTGCCCCGCCCTCTTTCACATCCCCCACGATGATCCCTACGGAGGCGTGTCCGCCCGTGACGCATCGCATTGGCGCGCCGCTACCCGGCACGTTGCTGCGTCGCCATCCACACAGCCAGCAAGATTTTGTCCAGCCGGGGCAGCAAGTTGAACCTCAGGATCTGCTGGCGATGGTGCAGGTTGGCCCACTGTACGTGCCGGTGCTCAGCCCCTGCAAAGGGCGGGTGCAGCCATTATCTCCTGAAACACGTTCCGTGGTTGAATACGACGAAGAAATCCTTATTATTCAATCGGATAATTAATTATCGATCCGGTTATAAGGGGCTCTTATCGCCTCAAAGTTTTTATGTCTTATGCCCTTGCGGCATAACTGCATAAAGTCAAAAAAGACCCAATACGCCGGAGACACCCCTGGCGAAACGAGGAAACACAAATGCCATTTTCAGATTACAAAACCGCGCTGGTGACCGGCGCATCAGCTGGCATGGGCGAAGCGATTGTTGAGCGCCTGTGCAAAGAAGGGATCACCGTGCACGCGGTGGCGCGTCGCAAGGAACAGCTGGCCGCGCTGGCCGATCGCACCGGCTGCATCCCGCATGCCGTGGATGTCAGCGACGTTAATGCGCTGACTGCGCTGTGCAAAGATCTGGAGATCGATATCCTGGTCAACAATGCAGGTCTCTCTCATCCTGGTTCGATTCTCGAGGCAGACGAAAACGTGGTGGAGACACAAGTGGATGTGAACCTGCGTGCTGTGCTGCACCTGTGCCGCTTGCTGGTACCGGGCATGATGGCGCGTGATCGTGGCCACGTATTCAACATCACCTCGATTGCCGCCATCTACAACTTCAACGGCAACTCGGTGTATCACGCCACCAAAGCCGGAGTACATGCCCTGTCACGCCAGCTGCGCGTGGACTGCTATGGCAAACGTGTGCGTATCACCGAAATCTGCCCAGGCCGCGTGGCCACCGACATCTTCGGTAACGTTTCAGGCGATCACGATGATGCGCGTCGCCGCTTTATCGATGGCTTCGAACTCCCTCAGGCCAAAGATATTGCCGACTGCGTGGCCTTTGCGCTGTCTGCGCCGGTCGCCGTCAACATCGGCAACATCGAAATAACCCCGACGCTGCAGGTGCCGGGCGGTCTTTCCACTATGCGACCGGGCGACCGCACCGCGTAAAACCGTACGATGAGGTAACTGTATGGCACTTGATTTCAGCAGTGTGATAACCGGCCATTACGGCCAGATGATCGTTGACGGAACGGTGGTCACCCTTGAACTGGCGTTGGGTGCCTGGCTGCTGGCGATGGTTCTCGCCCTGCTACTGGTGGTGGTGCGCCTGACGGAGAATCGGCTTGCCGTTGGGCTGGTCAAGGCGTACGTCTCCTACCACCGCAATGTGCCAACGCTGATTCAGTTGATGATGTGGTACTTCGCGATCCCCACACTGCTGCCGGAATCGCTGCAGATGATGATCGTTGACTACAACGCCGAGTTTTTATTTTCTCTTATCGCGCTCGGGCTGTGTCAGGCCGCCTACTTCTCTGAAGATATCCGCAGCGGCCTGCGCGCTATTCCCGATGGGCAAAACGAAGCCGCCCGCGCGCTTGGCATGAGCTATGTACGCGCCATGCGCTCGGTGATATTGCCGCAGGGTGTGCGCAATGCGCTGCCATCTGTGGTCAATCACACCGTGTTGCTGTTCAAAAACACCAGTCTGGCGATGGTGATTGGCGTGGCAGACCTCACCTATGTGACGCGTGATATCGAGAACCAAACCTTCCGTACCTTCGAATCCTACTTAGTGGCAACCGTGGGTTACCTGTTCTTCTCCCTGCTGCTGATGGGCTTGGGCGCGCTGCTGGCCCGCCGCTTCCAGCGCGTTTACGCGAGGTAATGGCGATGTTAGAGATCTTCACCATTTTGCATGACAACGGCATGCTGCTGTTAATGGGCCAGTACCCTAACGGTCCGCTGGGCGGCGTACTCTGTACGCTATTGATCTCCGTGCTGGCCGTGTTGCTGGCTTTCCCCATCGGCGTGTTGCTTGGACTGGCACGTTTGTCGCCGTGGCGCTGGCTGAGCTGGCCCGCCACCTGTTGGGTGTATCTGCTGCGCGGCATTCCGCTGATGATGGTGGTGTTCTGGACCTACTTCTGCGTCCCGTTGCTGATTGGCCACAACATCAGCGGCTTCGCCACCATGCTGTGTACGCTGGTGATTTATGAGAGCGCCTACATCGCTGAGATCGTGCGTGGCGGCATTCAGGCGCTGCCGCACGGCCAGTATGAAGCGTCACGTGCGCTGGGGATGAGCCACCTGAAAACCCTGCGTTTAGTGATTCTGCCGCAGGCGCTGTTCAACACCTTGCCGAGCCTGGTGAGCCAGTTGGTTTCCATCATCAAAGACTCCACGCTGGGCTACGTGATTAACGTGCCGGAGCTGACCTTTGCCGCTAATCAGGTCAGCAATCAACTGCTGACCAAACCGTTCCAGGTGTTCGCTATTGTGGCGCTGAGTTACTACATCATCTGCTTCAGCCTCACCTGGCTCGCTAACAAACTTGAAGCGCATATTGCGCAGAAACGTCGCCAACCGCCGCAGGCTAATCCCAGCGTTGCACCCGCGGTGATGCTGACTAAAACCTCTTCGCAATAAGGAACCACAATGACCCCGATGATCATGTTTAACCAGGTCAACAAATGGTACGGCGCGTATCAGGCACTGACCGACCTGAGTGCCGAAATCAATACCGGCGAAGTGGTGGTGGTGTGCGGTCCGTCTGGATCGGGAAAATCCACTTTGATCCGCACCGTTAATCGTCTGGAACCGATTGATAATGGCCAGATCGTATTTGATGGCACCGACATTCATGGCAGCAGTACACGCCTCAACCATCTACGCACTCGCATTGGGTTCGTGTTTCAGAGCTTCAACCTGTTCCCCCACGTCTCGGTGGCAGAGAACATCATGATGTCACCGATGAAAGTATTGGGCGTGAAGCGTGCAGAAGCGCGTAAACAGGCGGGTGAGTTGCTGGAGCGCGTTGGCCTATCACACAAAGCGGACGCCTATCCGGCGCAGTTGTCTGGCGGCCAGCAGCAGCGGGTGGCGATTGCCCGTGCGCTGGCAATGAAGCCGCCGGTGATGCTGTTTGATGAACCGACCTCGGCGCTCGATCCTGAAATGGTCGGTGAAGTGTTATCGGTGATGCGCAGCCTGGCGCAGGAAGGGATGACGATGATGTGCGTGACGCACGAGATGAATTTCGCGCGTGAAGTGGCGGACACCATCTGGTTTATGGATCAGGGGCAAATTCTGGAGAAATCGACGCCAGAGAAGTTCTTCACCCAACCACAGCACCCGCGCGCCCAGCGCTTCCTGAGCGATTTACGCTCGCATTGATATCAAAGGGCAGGATACCCGAGGCGGCGCAATGTCATGCGCCGCCGTCAGCATCGAGGTCGTTTCAGGTTAGCAATCCACCCACACCGCACCGGCATCCGCTGACTTCACGCACTGCTCAACCCAACGCACGCCCATCAATCCGGCATGCACATCGGGATACCAGAAGTCGGCGAGAAATGCCTCATCACCGCGATCGGTGGCATCCATCGCCAGCGCAAAACGACGATAGAGATTTGACCAGGCTTCAAACAGCCCTTCCGGGTGACCACCGCCAATACGGTCATCGGCCAGCGCACTTTTATGCAGATAGCCCATACCGCGTTCCAGAATCTGCACCGGCTCGCCCTGCACTTCATAACGCAACTGGTTCGGCTGCTCGTCCCACCACTCCAGACTGGCCTTTTCACCAATCACCCGTATTTTTTGGCCGTGCATCGAGCCGCAGTTTACCGCCGAGGCCCACATGGTGCCGACGGCGCCGTTGTCGTACTCCATCATCACAAAAGCATTATCTTCCAGCGGCGCACGGGTTTTCACGAAACTCTGGCGGCTGCACAGCAGACGTTTCACCTGCAGTTTCGGCACCATGGTTTCCGCGATAAACAATGGATGGGTCGCCAGATCGCCCAGTACATAGCTGGGGCCGACAAAGCGTGGATCGACGCGCCACTTGGTGCTTTCATTCTGCAACTCCACCGCTTCGTTATGGAAGCCGTGCGCGAACTGCATATTGATAATGCGAATCTCGCCAAGCAACCCCTCCGCGATCATCGCGCGCGCCTGATGAATCAGCTGATGGCCGGCATAACCGTAAGTCACGCCGATGATCTTCTTCTTCTCGACACAGAGTTTTTCCAGCTCGTCCGCTTCTTCGGTGGTGAAGCACAGTGGCTTCTCACACACCACATGCAGACCGGCATTCAGCGCCGCACGACAGATGGTGAAGTGGGTATTGTTCGGTGTGGCGATGGAAACGGCTTCGATGCCGTCTGCACGCGTCGCTTCCGCCGCAAACATCGTTTCGTAATCCGGATAGCAGCGATCCGCATCGACGCCCAGCGATACGCCAAACGCACGACCTCGTTCAGCGTTAAGATCAAATGCGCCCGCCTGCAACACGAAATTGCCATCACGCAGTGCCGCAGAACGATGGATATAGCCAATCTGGCTGGTACCGCCGCCGCCCACCATGCCCCAGCGCAGTGAACGATCCAGAGCTTTAATGCCGTTAATCATGATGTTCTCCTCAGAATCCGACCGATTGCAGGTAGTGAAGGCTGGCGGTAACGTCGCGCAGGCTGGTGTCGGCATTGCGCGGATCGCGCTCCTGCTCGATGGTGATCCAGCCCTGATAATTGCGCTCAGCGAGGAACGCCCGCACCGCCGGATAATCAATCGCGCCTTTGCCAATCGGGCACATTACCCCTTCGGCACAAGCAGCAAAGAAGTCCACGCCACGCGCAATCACATCGCGCCAGACCGCGTCATTCACATCTTTGAAGTGCAGGTAATCGATGCGATCCCAGTAACGGCTCAGATAGGGGATCGGATCCATACCGGAGTAGTAGAGATGCCCGGTGTCGAGGCACAAACCGGCCACCTCGTGCGGAATGTCCTGCACTAACTGCTCCAGTTCGTCGGCAAACTCAATGCAGCCGCCCGCATGCGGGTGGATCACCGCACGCACGCCATATTCATCGCGAGCAATCTGGCTCAGCGTGGTGATGTGCTGCATCATGCGCTGCCACTCTTCGCCAGAGAGTCGCGGCGCTTTGTCAGACTGCCCGGCAAATCTGGCACGCTCAGGATTACCGAAATCAATGATCACCAGGTAAGGCGCGGGAAAATTGTCCGCGTGGGTTTTCTCTGCGGTAGGGACCTGCGACAGGTTGCGACAGATGTTGTGTGTCAGTTCTACCATCGCCGGGAAGTTTGCCTCACTGACCAGATCGTCAAAGATCGTGCCCGCCACTAGCGAAAGCTGATGTGCTTCCAACTGGTGACGCAGTTCGGCCGCGTTGGTTGGAAGATAAGTCCATGGACCCAGCTCAATACTTTCGTAGCCCGCCTGAGCCGCTTCCGACAGGACTTTCTGCCAGGGTGGCAGGAAAGGGTTTTTAGGATCGTCGACACCCCAGCTGCAGGGCGCATTAGCAATGTGAATCGTCATGATCGTTCCTTGCGGTGTTGGATAGCGCAAGTATCAAATAAACATTTCACCCACAGCAATCATGAAACATTCATTTTTTGATAACGATCATGTTATTTTTCATCATTAAAATGATAGATAATTTATCAAAACCATAACTGGCGCCACTTTCAGGCCAACCACTTAAGTGCTGCCGACGCATTGCCGGTCAGCCAGCCTGAGAGCGAATCAGTCTGCCGCTTCTCATCGCGTCGCCAGATTTCGGTACTTTGAGGCTAAAGATTCTCACGCGTGATGATCTCAAACGGCAGCGTGACCTGAGAGAAATGCGCACCTGATTCGACAGTTTGTTGAGTCGTGCGGACAAATTGCCGCACCATGTCCTCAATTTCATGGCGAATCATCACGGTGATCGTGCCGTCAATCAGTGCCAGCTCGCCCTCTTTCACCGGACCGTGGCAAATCAACGCCACCTTGCGCTGCGGCTGCTGGCGTAAGGCATGAATCACGCCTTCAATACCGCCGCAGGGCGCGTAGATTAAGGCGAGATCGGCATGCTCTTCCAGCAACTGACGTGTCGCGTGATAGCCGCCATCAATCGACTCATGGGTTTTCAGCGGCTCTAATACACGTCGGGTGCTGTCCTGCTCGCGCAGATAAGAGCGGAAGCTGATTTCGCAACTCTCCTGACAGGTAAAACGATGGTCGCCCACCAACACGCCCACCGATCCCGGCTGATGCAGCAGATGCGAGGCCACCCAGCCAGCAGTACGTCCGGCCTTCTGATTATCCAGCCCGAAATAGCCCGCATGTCCACAGGGCGAGAAGTTGGAGAACAGTGCATAAACCCGCACGCCCTGGCGTGAGATCTGTTCGATGGCGTGGCGGATCAGTGGGTGATCCAGCGCGACTAAGCCAATCACGTCCACCTCTTGCGCCAGCTTATGCAGCGAGGCCACCACTGCTGCAACGTCATCAATGTCATGCCAGTAAAACCGTGGTTCACTGCCTGCGGGATGCAACGGCTGTGTCTGTTGCCGCAGGGCATCCGTCAGCGAGTGATAGAACGAATAAGATTTTGATAGCAGCACAAACCCCATGCGTAGCGCCACGCGCGCGGAGTGCGCCTCAGCATTGAACGGGGCAACCGGCGCCATGCGATAACCCAGTCGGTTGGCGGCTTCCAATACTTTCTGCTCGGTGGCCGCACGCACCGGTGCCCGGCGATTCAATACCCGATCCACCGTGGCGACACCGACGCCAGCCGCATCCGCGATGGCGTTCATGGTGATTTTGCTCATCAACACATTCCAGTTTGATAGTTAGTTATCAAAAATAATGCCCGAATCAGAATGGAAATGCGAAACCATTGCGTAAGAAATCGTCATCAAATCGCAAGGCCTGATAGAGAATCTCTCAGTAATTTGATCGCCCTCGCAAAAATGAAATGATCCATTTCATTAAATTACCTACCGGAATAAATGTTTGATATTTTTCTGTTCGATGATTGAGGTGAGGAGTGATGGATTTGCATCAGTAAATAAATAGAGGCGGCGGTCGCGCCTTTCTATAGTGAAAGCGATCTGCCTTATCGGCTCCCGGCACATGAACGACTCAATAATAACGGAGATGATATGTTCCCTCAGACCCTACCTGCACCTCGCCGTCACCCTGAAAACCAGATTCCCGCGCTGCGCTGGGGCATTGTTGGACCCGGTTGGATCGCCGACCACTTTGCCAACGCGCTGCGTCATCACACTCAGCAGCAGTTGGTCGCCGTGTCGTCACGCAGCCTGGAGAAAGCGCAAGCCTTTGCCAGCAAATGGGATATCCCGCACGCCGTTGAAGGCCTCGACGCCCTGCTCAGCCGCCAGGACATTGATGTGGTGTATATCGCCACACCGCACAATCATCACTTTCCCGACGGGCTGCGCACGCTGCAAGCGGGCAAGCATGTGTTGATTGAAAAACCGTTAGCGCTCAATGCACAGCAGGCGTTGCAGCTACAGCAGGAAGCGCACAAACAACAACGTTTGTGCGTAGAGGCGATGTGGTGCGATTTTGCGCCGAAGTACGATGTGATCCGTCAATTGCTGGCCGATGGCGCATTAGGTGAGGTTCATACTCTCATCGCCGATCATGGCGAATACTTCACGCAGGATCACCGCATTTTCAATCTGGATCTGGCGGGTGGTCCGATGCTGGATCTTGGCAGCTATTTGATCGGCTTCAGCGTGTTGGTCGGCGGTGCGCCAGGCAGCATTGTGGCGAAAGGCCAGCCGGCACCGGGCGGCGTGAATGGGCAAACGTCGATGCTGCTCACTCACGGCAACGGCATGCACTCGGTGCTCAACACCACGCTGTTCAGCAACACACCGGGCACCGCCGTCATCGCCGGCCGTGATGCCACGCTCTATCTCGACGGCCAGTTCTACGCGCCGGGCAATTTCCGTCTTACCTCCAGCGATGGCCGCCATACGCTGCGCTGGGAAGAACCGAACAACCGCTATATTCAGCTCTGTCATGAAATCGAACATACCGCCTGGTGTATTCATCAGGGGCTGTCTGACTCACCTGTCCGTCCGCTGGCCACCTCACTGGCCACGCTGCAAGCCATGGATGAAGTCAGAAAGCAGATCGGTGTGGTGTTTAATGAAGAGCGCACCGCTTAACGATCAGGAGAACAATATGAAAATCGCTTTTGATGTGGATGTCATCAGAGATATGGGCATCACGCGCATGGTGCATCAGGTGGCGGAATGGGGCTACAAGTACATCGAACAATCGCCCCATCCACAGATCAATCCGTTCTATAAACACCCGAAGGCCAGCCGGGAAATCATGCGTGAGTACAAAAATGCGCTGAATGCGACCGGCGTAGAAATCTCTTCGTTTATCACGGTTTATCGCTGGTCTGGCCCGGACGAGTTGCGTCGCCAGGCGGCGGTAAAGAACTGGAAACGCATGATTGAAATCGCTGTTGAGATGGGGGTGCAGGTGATCAATACCGAACTCTCAGGCAATCCTAACGAGCCGGAAATCTGTGAAGAGATGTTCTATCGCTCAATGGATGAGTTATTACCGATTATCGAACGTGAAGGCATCCGCGTCGAAATTCAGGCACATCCCTGGGATTTCTGCGAACAAAGCAACGAAACGGCGGATATCGTGAAATCGTTCCGCAGCGATAACGTTAAATACATCTATAGCGCGCCGCACACCTTCTATTACGACAAAGGCGTGGGCGATGTGAAAAACATGCTGCATTACGCGGGCGACGATCTGTCGCATATGTTGATTGCCGATACCATGAACCACACCAAGCACTGCCGCTATATCGTCAACCCACCGGGTGTCGATGCGACCATTCATCAGCACGTTGCCGTGGGTGAAGGTGAAGTGAACTTCGATGCGCTGTTTGAAACGCTGCGTGAGATGGATTTCGCCAACCGCACCTACAAAGTCGGCGGTGAGTCGATTATCTCGGCGGCGCTGTTTGGCTATCCGGAAAAGATGAAGTATCAGGCAGTGGAAACGCGTGAATTGATTGAGCGTGAACTGCTGAAATAGACCCGCCCCACGGCTCCTTCCCCCTCTCTCATCGCGAGAGGGGGAATAAATCGTGCCCGCGCTCAACCCGTGAGCTGAATGGAAGACTCTCTCCACCGACAAGCACTCCCGCCTGCGGGAGTGCGTTGGGGTAGCGGCATTAGATTGCCACTTTCTCCACTTCTGTAAATTCACCCCGCGTCAGCGATAACTGTGCCGCCTCGGCAATCGCCTGCGCGCGCAGACCGTCGATCAATCCCGGCAGCCCTTCGATCTTTTCTCCGCCGATATGGCGCACAAATGCATCCAGATGGGTGTAGTACGTCTCTTTGACCCGGCTAAACCAGTCGGGATACAAGCCGGGCTGAGTGATCCCTTTCCCCTGATACAGCGTGGCACCGCGCGCTGACTGGCTCTCTGAAGCCAGCATCCCTTCACTGCCCATCACGCTGATGCGTTCGTCGTAGCCGTAAGCCGTGCGGCGCGTGTTATCCAATTGCGCCAGCGCGCCCTGCTGCATGCGCATGATCAGCACCGAAGTATCGACATCAAAATCACGGATCTCCGGCATCGCCAGTGCGGCACCAAGTGCGCCAACAGTGCTGACTTCATCTTCTGTCAGCCAGCGCAACAGGTCGAAAAAGTGGATCGCCTGATCGCGCATCTGACCGCCGGAAGCTTGCAGATAGCTGATCGGTGGCAATTCTGACGCGCGGCAGACCATCTGAATCAGTTCAGTGCGGCCAATCAGCCCTTGTTTGAGCTGTGATTTAAGTTGCTGATGGCTCAGATCAAAACGGCGGTTAAAGCCAACGGTAACAGGAACCTGCACCGGAGAGATCTTCTCCACCACCTCACGCGCACGCTGCAACGACAAATCAATCGGTTTCTCGCAATACACCGCTTTGCCCGCCAGCACCGCCTGCTCCAGCAGTTCAGCATGGGTTGGTGTGGCGCTGGCGATCAGCACCGCGTCGATGGCATCACTGTTTAGCGCTTGCTGCACGCTGGCCGCTTTTGCGCCATAGCGCTGTGCCACCGCTTCGGCACGAGCCGCATCAATGTCACACACCAGCGCCAACTCCACACCAGGATGCGCCGCCAGGTTTGCGGCGTGCACCTGGCCGATAAATCCACTGCCAATCAAGGCAAAACGTTGCGGGGTCCGCATTTTAACGCTCCTTTTGTTCACACTTCGGAATTGCCGATGTTGTCAAAATAGCGCTTTCTGGCAGGCTAGCTGAACGCGGTTTTTGATGGAATTACCTCAGATGAAAGCACTGACGCTGGCGGAGTTGGCGAAGCAAGTAGGCGTGGGCGTGGCCACGGTTGATCGGGTATTAAACGATCGCGGTGGTGTGTCCCCGGCGATGACTAAAAAAATCCTGCAGGCGGCGCGGGATGCGGGTTTGAAGCGTATTTTGCCAGAGGAGCATCGCCATAGCTGGCAGATTGAAGTCCTGCTTAGCGGCAACGGTTCGTTCTTCTTTCAGCAACTGGCACAGGACTTCGCCCGACTGGCTGATGAACTGGGCTATCGTCGCCTGCGCCTGCATCGCACGCTGATCCCGGAAAACGCCCCCGAGAAGTTGGCCGCGCACATTGCTGCCAGCAGTAAAAAGATGGATGCACTCATTGTTTTCGCCCACGAAAATCCGCTGATTTATGATGCCTTAGCGGCGTGTCAGGCGCGCGGCGTACCGGTGATCACTATGGTGACGGACCTGCCCAATGCGGCACGCCTGTGTCATGTCGGTATCGATCAATATAAAGCCGGACGCACCGCTGGATTGATGCTCGGCAGCATGATCAATGCACCGGGCGATGTGGTGCTGGTGAGTGGCCGCGCCGATTACTCAGCGCATCGTCAGCGCATTGAAGGTTTTCAAGCCGTGCTGGCGGAGCGTTTTCCGCAGCTGCGTCTGCGGGAAATTCTTGCCGGGCAGGATGAACGCGATCGCATCAGCCGTCTGCTGGAGAAAACCCTGGCCGGATCGCAAAACATCGTCGGACTCTACAACACCGGCCTCGGCAACACGCAGATCCACGAAGCGCTGGCGCGCCATCGGCTCGGCGGCAAAGTGGTGTACGTCACTCACGAGCTGTATGCCACCACCCGCCAGCTTTTCGAGAAGCGCGTGCTGACGCTGACACTCGATCAAAACACCCTGCGCCATGCTCAGCTGGCGTTGACCTTGTTGCTAAAACATCTCGAAGAGGGTGAACAGCCTGACACCTACCAGTCCGGCAAAGTGGACTTTATGCTGTTTACGCAAGAGAACTTCTCATAATCACACTTTGCATCTCACCGCCAGCGCGGTTAAATCGCCTTCATCTGTCGCTGCTACACTCAGTAGCAGCAAAAAACGCAATCACAACAAGGCGAAATCACTATGTCGGAAAATCAGTATCAGCCCGCGAAAGTCTGGACCTGGGACCCGGAAGCCAAAGGTAACGGCGCGAAAACTAACCGTCCGTTCGCCGGGCCGACGCATGAGAAGACCCTGCCGGTGGGCAAACATCCGCTGCAGCTCTATTCCCTCGGTACACCAAATGGCCAGAAAGTCACCATCCTGCTGGAAGAGTTGCTGGCCGTCGGGGCTAAAGAAGCCGAATACGATGCCTGGCTGATTCGCATCGGTGATGGCGATCAGTTCTCCAGCGGTTTCGTTGACGTTAACCCGAACTCCAAAATTCCGGCACTGAGTGACCACTCAGTGACGCCACCGCTGCGCGTGTTCGAATCAGGCAACATCCTGCTGTATCTGGCCGAGAAATTTGGTCACTTCATCCCGGCAGATATCGCAGGCCGTACCGAGACCCTGAACTGGCTGTTCTGGCTGCAGGGTTCTGCGCCTTATCTTGGCGGCGGCTACGGTCATTTCTACTTCTACGCGCCAGAAAAAATCGAGTACGCCGTCAACCGCTTCACGCTGGAAGCCAAGCGTCAGCTGGATGTGCTGGATCGCCAGCTCGCCAACAACCGCTTCCTCGCCGGTGAGGAGTACACCATCGCCGATATCGCGACCTGGCCGTGGTACGGCAATCTGGTGCTGAACAACATCTATGGCGGCGGCGAGTTCCTTGATGTGCAGTCGTACAAAAACGTGGTGCGCTGGGCTAAAGAGATCGCTGAGCGTCCAGCGGTGATCCGTGGCCGCAAAGTGAATAAAGCCTTTGGTGCTGAACCGCAGGATCAACTGCTGGAGCGCCACGATGCTTCTGATTTCGATACCAACACCGAAGACAAGCGTCAGGCGCGAGGAGAGCAGTAATGGCCGCTTATGTGGTGATGATTAAAGACGAAACGCTGGATAAAGATGAGCTGGCAACCTACGCGCAGAAAGCCGGTGAAGCACGCGGCGATCATCAGATTACACCGCTGGCGTTTTATGGCGATCTCGACGTGCTGGAAGGCCGTGATGCGGAAGGCGTAGTGGTGCTGGAATTTGCGGATATTGATGCAGCAAAAGCCTGGTATCACAGCCCGGCGTATCAGGAAGCAAAAGCCCACCGGGTTAAAGGCGCGAACTATCGCGTGTTGCTGGTTAAGGGTGTTGCCTGATCGGCTAAAAGGGACGCACCTCGGTGCGCCCTATCAGCCAGAGTGGTCGTGATCTGCACGTTGCCTCTCGCCGATTTTCAATCCAATTTGAATAGCGCAATTGCCTGCTGTAATCGGTTAGCCTGCTGTTGCTGCTGATGCGCCACCTGCAAGGTTTCCGCCACGTGCTGAACGTTGTGATGCACGCTGTGATCGATGCTATTAATGCTTTGCTGAATCTGCTCGATGCTCAAATTCTGCTGTTCGCTCATCTCTGATAACTCGGTCACCAGCTGTGCCAGCCCGCTGATGCTGCTGTGAATCTCGCGCATGGTTTGTGCCGCGTGCTCAATCTGCACCGTGCCATGCTCGGTGCTCAACGTGCTGGCATCCATCAGTTGGCGAATTTCGCGGGCAGCATTCTCGCTGCGCATCGCCAGGTTGCGCACTTCACTTGCCACCACGGCAAAACCACGCCCCTGACTGCCAGCGCGCGCCGCTTCGACTGAGGCGTTCAGTGACAGAATATTGGTCTGGAAAGCGATGCCGTCGATCAATTCCAAAATCACTTTCACCCGCTGCGACTCTGCACTGATTTTCGCCATTGAGCCCTTCGCCGACTGGATATTTTCCTCTCCGTGCGTGGCCACCGCCCGTGCATCCCGCGCTAACTCGCTTGCACTCTGTGCTTTGTCACGCGTTAAGCTGGCAGCAATGCTGATTTCTGTCATCGCACTGGCCGCCACTTCCAGTGCCTGCGCCTGTTCATCGGTGCGGGTCGACAGTTCAGCGTTGCGTTGCAAAATACTCTCAGATTCCGTCAACAAGGCGCTCACGCCGAGGCTCACCTGATGAAGCGTGCCATGCATGGTGCCCAGCGTGGTACTGAAAGTGCGGGCGAACGGGCTTTCACTCTGCTGGCTATCCGCATTCAGCGTCAGATACCCGGCCTGCTGGTTGATCCGTGAGGCCAGCTCCGCGACTTCACTCGCGGAACGTGCATCGGCGGCCATCTGACGCGCAATCACCAGTAAGATGGCGGTCTGCGCCACAACAAACAGTGCATGAAACACCACCATGTCCCAGCCCGGATGATGGAACACCACCACGCCGAACAGGTCGTTTTCCTGCAGATAATTAAACAGGATGTGATGCGTGGCCGCGGCTGCTGCCCCCATGATCAGTGGGCGGATATCGCGCCACGCCAGTAGCACCGACATCAATACAAATACTGAGAAGTGATATTCGGTTTCACCGTCGCCGAGTTGAATCAGTAACCCTGCCCAGCCGATCAGCAAGGCTGAGAGCACCAGCCTTGAAGTCAGCGTTCCGCGCAGAACCGTGCCAAAGAAGGTCGACAGCAGTGCCAACGCCAGACCGGCAATCAGCGCTACGGTTAAGCTATCATTCATCCACCCTACGCCGAGCGCAATCGGCCACAATCCCCAGTTAAGGATCACCGCAAGGCTGTCTGCGCGCTGTGCAATTCGTCGCAGCGAAACCATCTCCACCGGCGCGGCGTCCGGGCCTGACAAGGGTGTTGCGATCATGGCAATTTTCTACACCAGAGGTTGATTAAGATGCCCAACAATGAAGGGCCAAACGATCAGACTGAGTGGTGAAATTATCGGCGCGTTAATGGGAAAGTTTAGGACCGTTAATAATTGAAAGGAAAGGATGTGAGCAGGTTCACTTGAATGCGATGATTCCTCGGGAAGCACAGGCGCAACGTCGTGCGCCTGTGCCGTATCGCTCAACTCACTTCGCAGCAAACTGCGCGTAGTTCTCCGGAGTAATGGTCTGATACGGTATCCAGTTGTATTCCTTCACTTTCTGTTTATCCAGCAGTGCCTTCGTGACCTGCACCGCGCCGGTTGCCTGGCCTTTAGCATCCTGGAAAATGGTCAGCGTCATCTTGCCGTTTTTAACAAACTGCTGGCCATCGGGCGTGCCATCAATTCCCGCCACCAGAATCTTTTCATTTTTAGCCTGGCTGAGCGCCATGATGGCACCAATCGCCATTTCGTCATTATTAGCGGCAATTGCATCGATCGGGCGCTGATTCAGCAGCCAGCTCGACACCACATCCACCGCCTCGTTGCGCTGCCACTTGGCGGTCTGCTTCTCAATCACCTTCATGTCTTTGTATTTGGCGATCACCGCTTCGACCGCACGGGTGCGCTCACGCGCCTCTTCATTGGACAGGGCGCCCATCAGAATCGCCACATTCCCTTTGTAATTCATTTTCTTCGCTAACGCTTCCATCTGCATCTCACCGCCTAATGCGGAGTCAGAACCGACATAGGCCATGTCACCCGGCAGTTTCACTTCTGGCTTACGGTTGACGAAAATCAGCGGGATATTGGCGTTCTTCGCTGCAGTGATCATCGGCAACACACCCTGCGTATCCACCGGATTAAGAATAATGGCATCCACGCCCTGGTTGATGAAATCATCCACCTGCTGCACTTGCAGTGCCACATCCCCTTTGGCATCCACGAACTGGCCGTCAAGCTGATTGGCTTTTAACTCTGCCTGCATCTGCGTACGCAGAATCGAGACAAAGTTAAGGTCAAAGTTAGCCAGCGCAACGCCGACGGTGAAGGTTTTCGCACTGACGCTTAAACTCAGCAGCAGCGAGCACAGACAAAGCACGATGTTTCGGATGTTCATGAGGTGATTCCTGTAGGTTGAGGTTTTATTGTTATGACGCCGGGCAACAGGCAAATACCCGGCGGTAAAACGCTTAGATCGTGAAATGATCGCGGAACTGCTCAAGCGCGGCCGTACTGTCACCACTGGCCCAGCCCTCCATCGCCACCGTGCCGCTGTAACCCACTTCCTGCAGCGCACGTGCGATCGCGCGATAGTTGATTTCACCCGTTCCCGGCTGCTGGCGACCCGGTACGTCCGCCACCTGAACTTCGCCAATGGCGGAACCGCTACGGCGAATCAGCTCAATCAAATTGCCCTCGCCAATCTGCGCATGGTAAAGGTCGAGATTCATCTTCAGCGCCGGGCTGTTGACCGCTTCCACCAGCGCCAGGGTATCGGCGGCCAGCGCGAACGGGGTGCCAGGATGATCGACCGGTAGATTGAGGTTTTCGAGGGTGAACACCCGCCCGGCGCGCTCGCCAAGTTGCGCCACTTTACGCAGCGTATCGACCGCTTTCAGCCACATCGCACCGGTGACCACTTCCACGGGTTTGACCGGCAAGCCTTTGTCATCCAGCCCGGTACCGTGCAGATTTAGCCCTGGGCAGTTAAGCCGTTCAGCCACCGCCAGCGAGGCTTCGGCACTCTGCAGCAGCTGTTGGATCTCATCGTCGTCAGTGAGATTGCCGGTGAGATAACCGGTCATGGAGGTGAATCGCGCACCTGTCGCGACCAGCGCATCAATGTCTTTATTGGCCCATCCCCAGATTTCGACCCCAAACCCCAGCGCGTGAATGCGTTTCACACGCTCAACGAAAGGCAGATCGAGGAACACCATTTCGGCACAAACCGAGAGTTGATAAGCAGCCATTAGCGTGCTCCCACTTTGACAGGCAGGTTGAGGGTGACCGATTCAATGCAGGCCAGCGCAATTTCCAACGCATTGCGTGCATCTTCGCCGGTGGCGCGCGGTGTTTCGCCAGTGCGGATGCAGCGGGCAAACTCGATCATCTCCGCCACATAGGCTTCGCGCAGCAGATCGGAATCCATACGCGAAGTCTCCATGCTGATACCACTCGCGCTGTAGCGCACGCAGTTGGAAGAGGTGATGTGGCCCGCCTGCAGCATCCCTTTACTGCCAAACACCTCGCCGCGCACGTCGTAGCCGTACACCGCCTGGAAGTTGGCCTCTGCGATGGCAATCGCTCCGTTATCAAAACGAATCGTCACCACCGAGGTATCCAGCAAGCCTTTATCTTTGAAGTCCGGACGCACCAGCGCATCGGCGATGGCATACACTTCCACCGGCTTCGCCCCATGATTGAAGTGCAGCAGGGTGTCGAAATCGTGGATCAGCGTTTCGAGATAAATGGTCCACTGCGGGATGCGTGACGGATCGTGCAGCGCCGGATCGCGTGTCACAGAACGACTTAACTGCGTAATGCCGTTCTCGCCTGCCTTCACTGCCGCTATCGCCGCGGCAAAACCCGCATCGAAACGGCGATTGAAGCCCACCTGCAACACCACTCCCGCGCTTATGGCGGCCGCAATCGCCCGGTCAGCTTCCTCCAGCGTGACCGCCATTGGCTTCTCACAAAATACGTGCTTACCGGCATTCGCTGCGGCAATCACCCACTCGGCATGGGTGCGAGCGGGTGCCGCAATCGCAATCGCATCAATCTCCGGATCCCGCAACAGTGCGTGCAAATCGCTGTAGGCTTTCGCGACACCGAGCTTGCTGGCAAGTTTTTCTGCAGCACCGGGCTGCGGATCGGCGACTGCCGCCAACGTGGCACCGGGTACGCGATACGCCAGATTTTCGGCGTGGAAGCTGCCCATTCGTCCTGCGCCAATCAAACCCACACGAACCGGTTGAAGATGAAATGTCATAATCATTCCTTACTGTTTTGGATATGTCCGTTCGGGACAGAGGAGATAGGCATTTCATTGCAATTCAGATGCCAACTGAAAAACGGGGAATTGTGTGAGGCACTACACAGCCTTGTGCCTTAGATTGCACATAAACTTTACATGTCAACTTCACATGTTAATAAAATGGACATTCCAGATTAGTCAGGAGCCGCTAATGCGCACCAGCGAACGTCTACCGTTTAAAGATGAAAGCGATCCCATCTTCAGCCTGCCGGAAGGGTCTGAAGCGGGCGAGTGGGATACCCTGCTCTGGCAGGGCTGGCACAGCTTTGTCAGGGGTGAACAACCGGGCTGGATGCGCCGCAGTATTTTGCAGTCATGGCAACGTTCGCAGCAGCGTGCCATCGATCCCCACACCTTCGTCTACACTTCGCCACCGGCGGATGAGCTGGCGGCCATCCTTGCGCACAATGCTGAGCTGATTGTGGTGGCGCGTAACGTGATGGAAAATCTGCTGGCCTACAACCCGGATGGCCATATCAACCTCACCGACGCGCAAGGTGTCACGCTGCATTTTTGCGGCGCTGATTTGACGCCGATCGGTAGCATCCTGAGCGAAGAGGTGCTCGGCACCAACTGCACAGCTCGTTGCCTGATTGAGCAACGGCTGGTGTATGTGTTGAGCGGGGAAAACTGGAAGATCGATCTGCGTAAGCGCCACTACCAGTGCGCCGCCGCGCCGATTCGGGATGCCAGCGGCCAACTGCTCGGCGTGCTCACACTCACCGCCACACCGGATAACTTCAATGCGCACACGCTGGGCACGGTGCAGGCCGCTGCGGAAGCGGTGGGACAACAATTAATGTTGCGCAGTTTGCTGGCGGAACAGCAGTCGATCCTGGAAACCCTGAATGAGGGCGTGATCGTCTGCGATCGCCACGGACGGATCAAAACGTTAAACCGCTATGCGCGGCAGATCTTCAGTGGTCTCGATCCTCAGGCCGGGCCGATTGATGTGTTACTGCAACCCCAGGGAGGATCGCTGCTGACCATGCCATTCTGTAATGACCGTGAGTTGCAGTTTATCCCGGATGGCGTGCAGCCCCTCTCCTGCCTGATTTCATTAATGCCCGCACCCGATGGTGGCCGCGTGCTGTCACTGCGCGAGAACCAGCGCATCCGCGCGATTACGCGGCAGGTAATGGGCGTCAGCGCCAGTTATACCTTTGAGATGATTCGCGGCCACGCGCCGCGCGTGCAGCAGGCCATTCAGAAGGCGCGTGCTAGCAGCCGCACCGATAGCACCGTGCTGTTAAGCGGTGAAAGCGGCACCGGCAAGGAGCTGTTCGCGCAGGCGATCCATAACGCCAGTCCACGGCATCAGGAGCCCTTTATCGCTCTCAACTGCGGCGCACTGCCGCGTGACCTGGTGCAAAGTGAGCTGTTTGGCTATGTCGATGGCGCATTCACCGGTTCCCGGCGCGGCGGCTCCGCAGGAAAATTCGAGCTGGCGGATGGCGGCACGCTGTTTTTGGATGAAATTGGCGAAATGCCGCTGGAGGCGCAAACCAGCCTGCTGCGCGTATTACAAGAGAGTGAAGTGGTGCGTATCGGCGCCGCGCATCCGCTCAAGGTCAATGTGCGCATCATTGCCGCCACGCACTGTAATCTGCTGGATGCCGTAGAGAAAGGCGCCTTTCGCCGCGACCTGTATTACCGTCTTAACGTGATTTCATTAGCCATTCCGCCGTTGCGAGAACGTCAGGAAGATATTCCAGGTCTGGTGAATACGTTTATTCAGGCGCTCTGTACCCGATTGAAACGCATCGCGCCGCAGGTGTCGTCTGAAGCCATGCACTGCTTACAGGCGTGGCACTGGCCGGGCAACGTACGTGAACTGGAGAACCTGGTTGAACGCATGGTGAATTTGTGTGAAGGGCTGGAGATTGGCAAACCGGATTTGCCGGAAGAGATGACGCAGCGCGTCCCGCCACCACAATCCAGCGTTTTAACATCACTGCAGGAAAATGAGCGCCAGCATGTATTGCAGGTAGTGAGTGAGCAGAAAGGCAACCTGCGTCAGTCGGCACAGCAACTGGGGATTTCACGGACCGCGCTGTATAACAAACTGAATATCTGGCAGGTGGATGTCACCGCATTGCGAGGGAAATAGGATAAAACGGTGCATGTGCTTCCCTTACCCCACCCGCTCTCGTGCCAACACTCCCTGAATCCTGGGCGGGATTCAGGGAAGACAGATGAGGGGGGCAGCATATTGCCCGCTCGCTACAATGACGCTCCACCGCAAGTCACTCACTCTTGCCCGGTTATCGCATCAGCTGTGGGTAACAGGACAAAACCGCTCTCTACAGCGACGCTCCACCGCAGATCACCAATTCCTGCCCGGTTATTGCATCTGCAGCGGGTGACAGCACAAAACCCGCCAGCGCCGCCACTTCCTCGGGCTTGATGTAGCGTCCGATAGGGGGCAGCTTCGGGGGGGAACTGGCACGGCCGGGTTGCAGCAGCATGGGCGTCTCGGTGGCTCCGGGCGCGATCACATTCACAGTAATCCCCTGCGGCGCTAATTCAGCCGCCCAGCTTCGCGCCATACCGACCATCGCCGCTTTGGTGCAGACATACTGGCTGCGATGAGCGGCACCGCGTGAAGTGCGACTGCCGATCAGCAAAATGCGGTCGCCCTGCGTCATCTGCGGCTGCAGCGCGTTCGCCATGATCTGCGCCACCTGCACATGCAGATACCACAGGCGCGCACTCTGCTCCTCATCAAGATCGCCGAGTGGCGCAGCCGCCATCATGCCCGCGGCATGCACCAGCGCATCCACCTTGGGTAAAACAGCCAGCGCCTGCTTCAGCAATCGGGCATCAAACAGATCCACACTCACCGAGGTAAAGGCGGGATGATCTTTCTTTACCAGCGTGCGGCTAAATCCCGTCACCTGCCAGCCCTGCGCCAGCAGATGATCGGCAATCGCCGCGCCAATCCCGGAGCTAACCCCCGTCACCAGCGCGTGTCGGCTCATTGCTCTCCCCTCGCCCACGCTTCGTTAACGCGGACGTACTTAATCGCCTGACGGAAATAGGTGTAGGCGATATGCAGTGCGCCGTCCTCACTCTGCTTGATGCTGGGATACGAGAACTCGCGGTTGAGTTTCTGCTGCGAATTGTTGGTCATGCAGTAGCCGTCGCCTTCGTCGAGATGACGCTGCCACGGCCAGCTTTGGCCGCCATCCGGGGAGATGGCCAGCGTCATCGGTGCACGCGGTGCGCCCCAAAATGCGGTGCGTCCGGTGTGCACCACCGGTTCGGCCGCCACCGCCACATCGTCATCCTCATCTTCGATTTCGTCATACAGCGACAGGCGACGCTCGCTGGCATCTTTGGCGCTCATGGCATTGAACACCAGCGCCAGATGGCCGTTATTCAGTGTGGTCACCTGAATGGAGGAGTTGTTGTTTGGCAGTTCAGTCGCCACCGGCGCACTCCAGCTTTCACCGCCATCCGTCGAACGACTTTGATAGATAAAGTCCGCCCAACGGCTGCGATACAGCGCCAGTAAGCTGCCATCCTGCAATAAAGTAATGTTCATGTGCACGCAGCCGAGGCTATCCGGCACCGCCACATCACGCCAGCTTTTGCCTTTATCACTGGAGATTTTTACCGCGCTAATGTCGTCATTACCGACCCATTTTACGCCCGGCTGAGTGCGGCAATAGAACACCGGCAACAGCCAGTTGCCATTCGGTAACACGGTAATTGGCTGGCGAATAAAGGTGCCGGGCTGATCGAGCAGCGTGTCGATGGCGCTCCAGTTGCGGCCGAAATCGCGCGACTGGCGATAGCGCACAATGGCCGTGTCCTGATTACCGGACTTCTGCGCTGTCCATAACAGCCACAATTCCTGGTCAGGATCGAGGAACAGCACCGGGTTTTGCTCAGAGCGCGTCGAATCATCCGAGAGTTTTTGCGCTTCGCTCCACTGGCTGCTGCCTTGTTCCAGGCGTGAGCACCACACAGAGATATCGGCAATTCCTTCCTGCGTGCCACCAAACCAGACACACAGCAGGTCGCCGTTGGGCAGCGGCAGCAAATTAGCGGCGTGATTCTGCGGACAGACCGAAGGCAGCATCGCCGTGAGCTGCTGCGCATCCTGCGCGTGCAGATGAAGGTTACCGTTACGTTCGACGGTAATCGTTGAATCGGTCATATCAGGCTCCACTGTTTTGCATTGAAGATTTTGGTGCTTTTTTGTCGTGCGTTTGTGCCGAAGGGATCAGGCGATCAATCACCATGATCACTGCTGGCGTAATCAACGCCACATACATATTGTTGATGCCGAACGGATCGCCGAGCAGATACCAGACGGTGGTGACCACGCAGGCCCCAATCAGACCGGCATTCGCCCCGCGCGTACTTTTATAGAACGGCAGGTAGAAGGCAATAATCGCCACCACCGAGATCGACAGACGAATCGCGCGGGTGAAGAAGGAGAGCTTCAGCACTTCGGGGACGAACAGCACCAGGATTAACGGCAGGAAACCAATCAGCAGCGACAGCCAACGCGTCATACGGAATTCACGTTCTGGCGTTGGGTTGCGATACGGCACATAGAAATCTTTGACCACCAGCGAGGCAATCGCCAGCGCCACAGTGCTGACACTGACGAAGATGGAAGCCACCAGCGAGGTGGTCACAATCCCGGCCAGCCAGGGGCTCATATCCTGCAGGAACACCGGCAGTGCATACAGGCTTTTGATATCCGGATGCAGGTACTTCGCCGCCACGCCAATTAACGCAATGGCAATCGCAATCGGCATGCAGAAGAAGAAGGCAACCCAGGTAGCGCGCTTGGCGGATGCGGCACTTTTGGTGGAAGCAATGGCCTGAATCACAAACTGGGTGCAGAAAATTGAACCGATGGTGCCAATCATCCAGGCAAATATGGTGCTGGCCCCAATGTTACCGTCCCACGTCCAGTAGAAATGCGGCATCTCTTTGATCATCGGGCTAACGCCGCCGGTCATATGCAGTGCGACGCCGAGAATGATCAAGATACCGATATATTTCAGTCCGCTGTGCAGCAGCGTTACCCAGGCAATGCCCTTCATGCCACCGAACATAAAGTAGAAGGTACTGACAATTGCGGTGATTACGGCCGCCGTGGTGAGATCGAGATTCAACACGGTCGAGATCGCCGCTGCGCCGCTCACATAGTTCCCCACATTCACCAGCAGCAGCGCATAGATCATGATGAGGGAAATGATGTTCTTGGTTGAGTTACCGTAACGCTCAGCAATCGCACCCGAAATGGTGATTTTTCCGGTGTTGTAGATACGCTTAACCAGCAGGAGTCCGAACAGCGGGAAGCCAATCGCGGCACCAATCACCGACCAGGAAGCGGCAAACCCGCCTTCAAACGCCGCCTGGGCGGTACCAATGGTCGATTTCGCGCCGATGTACTCAGACATTAACATCACACCCACGACAAAAGCCGGCATCACGTTGGATCCCGCCATAAAGTCGCCGCTGTTTTTGCTGCGCAGACGCCAGGTCAGCCAGGTGGTAAACAGAATATACGCGATGACGATCCCGACAATAATCATCATCCCTTCTGCAGAAAACTGTTTCATTTTAGCCTCATTGATAACGTAGGGTCGTGGCCTGCGCTGGGCTTCACGCATGCCGTTAATGAGGTTGCCTGTTTTGTTATTTTAGTGTCTATGCACAAAGGCAACCCTGGTTATGCTCATTGATTTATTTCACTCACATTAGAATGAATTCACGCACAAGCAGGGCAATTTATAGGCTAAACAGCAAATGATTTGTTTGATCATGCTCACAAACAGTCAATGATGATTACAAATAATCAAATATTACTTAATAGTTACAAGGCGGACTGCAAAAAATCGACAAAGGCGCTAATGCGGGCGGGTAACTGACGCTGCGGCCGCCACACGGCAAAAATATCCCCGTCCACGCTGCTCCATGCTGGCAGCACATGCAGCAGATCGCCGCGTTCAATCATGTGCTGGGCATCCCACCAGGAACGCAGCAAAATGCCGTGCCCATCCATCGCTAACTGCATCGCCACTTCGCCATCGTTGGTGATCAAACTCCCCTGCACCTTTTGCGTCACCTGCTGCTGGCCATCACTCAATCGCCACAGTGCGAAATCACTCTCGTACTGCCTTAGCAGAATACAGTTGTGCTGCGACAGCGCCGCAATACTGTCAGGCAGGCCGTGACGCTCCGCATAAATTGGGGCGCAGCATAGCACGCGCGGATTAGTGCGTAACTTACGCGCGATGAGCCGCGCATCGGGCGGTTCGCCAATGCGGATATCAATGTCGATGTGCGAATCGATGAAATTCAATGGCTGGCTGCTGAGTTGTAATGATAACGAGACTTCAGGATGCAGCGCAGCAAAACGGGAAACGCAGGGGGCAACATGGCGGCGACCAAATCCAAATGAGGCGTTAATGTTCAGGCTGCCACGCAGCACCGCCGCCTGGCTGCTCACCGACTCCTCCAGTTCTGCCAGTTGATCCAGCAACGGGCGAGCCCCTTCCAGATAGCGTTTTCCTTCAGCGGTGAGCTCCAGTCGCCGCGTGGTGCGTTTCAGCAGTTGCACCCCCAGACGCTGTTCAAGGTGGCTGAGACGTTTGCTGACGGCGGGCAGCGATAGCCCGAGTTCACGCGCCGCAGCGGTTAAACTCTCCAGCGCTGCGACGCGCACAAAGAAGGCCAGATCGTCGGTGGAGGTACGCGATTCTCTACTTTTATTCAACATTGGCTTGCCGCTCAGGCTAATTATTTCCCGGTGATGCATGGTTATACTGCGTTCAGAACATCAACAGCAACCTGCGAGAACCCTATGAGCGGCAAAACCTACAAAATCGCCGTCATCCCTGGCGATGGCATTGGTAAAGAAGTGATGCCAGAAGGCATCCGCGTGATGGATGCAGCGGCAAAGAAATTCAATATTTCTCTGGAATGGCAATGGTTTGACTTTGCCAGCGCCGAGTACTGGCAGCAGCATGGCAAGATGTTGCCGGATGACTGGTTCGCCACTCTGAGCCAGTTTGATGCCATCTATTTTGGCGCGGTGGGCTGGCCAGATGTGGTACCGGATCACGTGTCGCTGTGGGGATCGCTGCTGCAGTTCCGCCGCGAATTTGATCAGTACGTCAACCTGCGTCCGGTTCGCCTGATGCCGGGCGTCAAAGCGCCGCTGGCCAATCGTCAGCCCGGCGATATCGATTTCTACGTGGTGCGTGAAAATACCGAGGGCGAGTACTCGTCGGTGGGCGGCACCATGTTCCCTGGAACCGACCGCGAGGTGGTGATTCAGGAGACGGTGATGACGCGTACGGGCGTCGATCGCATCCTGAAGTTTGCCTATGAGTTAGCGCAGAAGCGTCCGAAGAAACACCTGACGTCTGCCACCAAATCCAACGGCATTGCTATCACCATGCCATATTGGGACAGCCGCGTCGAAGCCATGGCGCCGAGTTACCCGGAAGTGAAAGTCGATAAGTATCATATCGATATTTTGACGGCGAACTTCGTGCTGCATCCGGACTGGTTTGATGTGGTGGTGGCCAGCAACCTGTTTGGCGACATCCTGTCAGATCTTGGCCCGGCCTGTACCGGCACCATCGGTATTGCGCCTTCCGCCAACATCAACCCGGAAGGGAAATTCCCCAGCCTGTTTGAACCGGTACACGGCTCAGCGCCGGATATCGCGGGCAAAGGCGTAGCAAACCCGATTGGACAGATCTGGTGTGGTGCGATGATGCTGGAGCACCTCGGTTACGCTGAAGCGGGTGCCGCCGTGCTGGACGCGATTGAACGCACGCTGGCTGCCGGCAATAGCCTGACGCGCGACCTCGGCGGCAGCGCTTCAACAGAAGAGTTGGGTGTGGCAATCACGGCAGCGCTGTAAACCGATTTGACGGGCACGTCCGCTAACAACGCGGGCGGCCCAATGGCTGCGCCCTGTGATATTGAACGTTGCAAGTTTTCGTCAAACGTATCCTACTTCACCGCCCCTTCCGTCACACCACTGATAAACTTACGCTGGAACACCAGGAACACCGCCACCAGCGGCAAAATCACGATCATCGCGCCCGCCATTAGCACCGGAATATCAATCGTGTTTTTGTTCTGGAAGAACATCATGCCGATTGGCAAGGTGCGCAGTTCATCCTTGTTGACCAGAATCAGCGGAATCAGGAATTCATTCCACGTCCAGATAAACAGCAGCAGTGCCAGCGTCGAGAGCGTGGGCCAAATGGCAGGCACCAGAATGCCCCACAATATCTTGCGCCTTGAAGCACCATCCATCACCGAGGCTTCCACCAGTTCGCGCGGCACCTGTTGCAGTGCAGTGGCAATCATCAGCGTGGTAAACGGTAGCGATAAGGCAATTTGCGGCAGGATCAGCGCCAGATAAGTATTCGTCAGCCCCATCCAACGCAGTTCGTGGTAAAGCGGAATAATAAAAGCCTCGCTCGGCAGCACCATGCCTAAGCCCAGCATCGCTGCTATCAGCTTCTTACCGGGGATTTTCAGCCAGGCAAAACCAAATCCTGCCAGAATCCCTAACAAAATACTGCTGAGCACCACCGGAATCACCACCAGCACCGAGTTCATAAAGTAGACGTTGAAGTGCCCCTGCTGCCAGGCCGTCACGTAGTTTTTGAAGTTCAGCGATGAAGGCAGCGTGAACACGCCCTGAAACAGCTCCATCTGGGTTTTGAATGAGGTCATCAGCGCCATTAAAAACGGCAGGATAGTCATTAACGCGACAATCCAAATCAGCGCGCGAGAAACAACAGGCGTACCGCGCATCAGTGACGCTCCCGGATAGCAAAGTGGATACAGGCGTTGATCATCAGCACAATCAACATACTAAATACGGCCACCGCTGACGCGTAGCCAAAGTAGTGCAAATCAAAGCCCTGCTTATACATAAAGATGTTGGTCACCATGGTCGAAGTGCCCGGCCCGCCTTGCGTCATCACATACACCAGGTCAAAGGCCTTCAGGCTGGCAATCACCGTCAGCAGCAGCGCAATGCGCAATTCCGGACGCAGCGAAGGCAGCGTAATACGCATAAACTTCTGGCGACGCGAAGAACCATCCAAATCGGCGGCTTCCAGCAGTGAAGGATCCATGCGCTGCAAACCGGCCATAAACAGCACCAGACAGAATCCGAAGAAATACCAGGTGGCAACAAAACCCACAGCCGGTAACGCCCAGGTGAAATCCCCCAGCCACGACAACGCCAACTGCGGTAAACCGATGGCGCGCAGGAACTGATCGATAGGACCAAACGCCGGGTTATACAACCAACGCCACACTACGCCCAAAACCGCCATCGGCATGATATACGGCAGGAAAAACAGAATACGCAGCACGCTGCGCTCTTTGCCGTTACGCGTTTCATACAGGAAGCTGCACAGCAGCAAACCGACACCAATCGGCAGCAAGGTATAAAACAACATCAGCAGCGCATTGTTGCCGAGCGCCACCCAGAACACCGGATCCTGGAACATACGCACGTAGTTGCTGATACCGGTGAAAATCGGCAGGGAAGTACCATCCCACTCGGTGAAGCTGATGCCGAGTGAGGCCAGCAGCGGCAGGAGTAGAAACACCGCATAGACCAGTACGGCGGGCAGAAGATAGAGCGCGTTGCGCCAGGCAGATTTGTTCAGCATAACCTTACTCGCTTGCAGGCTAATTCACGGCCCGGCATCGTCGCCGGGCCGGACGTCATCAGTGCTTCAGGGTTTTCAGGTAGCGTTGATAGTTGTTGTCGAAATTAGTGACCATCTGCTCCGGCGTCTGTCGTCCTGCCAGTAACAGCTGCACGTTCTGATTCAGCTCAGCATTCATGGTCGGCGTGGCCCAATCCAGATAATGGCCGAGGCCATCATGCTCGTTGAGGGTCACCCATACCTGATACGCCTCCGCCAGCAACGGGTTATCCGCTGGGATTTGTGCATTCTTGCTGGTGCCCGCCGGCAGGAAGCCGACTTTCAACCAGCGGTTCGCCATCTCGTCGGAAACGATGTAGTCGATAAATTTAGCCGCCGCATCCTGCTGCTCTTTGGTTTTTGCCGTGTTGGTGATCGAGAACGCCAGATCGGTGCCACCCACCATCAAAGCATGCTGCACGCCCTCACCCATCGGCATCGCTGTAAAGTGCACATCTTTATTATCTTTGAACTGGCCGAGATACCAGGTGCCACTCACCAGGAACGCGGCCTGCCCATTCTGGAACAGGGTGGCCGCATCATCATGACCAATGCCTTCAAAGCCGGGGAAGAAGTAGCCTTTGTCTTTCCAGCTCTTCATCATGCTCGCCGCTTTCACCAGCTTGTCGTCTTTGAAGGTGCCACCCACGTCGTAAATCAGATCATCGAGGGCTTTGCGATCTTTGCTCTCAATCTGTGCTTCCCATACGGTACTCAGCAGCTGTTGGCCCATATTTCCGTCAAGCAGGCCGAGCATCATGGGTGGCGTCCCCGCCGCTTTCAGCTTCTCCATTGCCGCTTCGAGTTCAGGCAGGGTTTTCGGTACGGCAACACCCGCCTTGTCCAGCAAAGCCTTGTTGTAATACAGCCCCACCATTTCACCGAGGCTGGCGACACCGTAAAGCTGACCGCTGCCAAAGTCCTGCTTATCTGACCAGCGGTTACGCTTGAGGATCGAGTCCGGGAAGCGCGTGGTCCAGCCATAGGTTTTGGCGTAGTCGTCCAGCGGCCACAGCAGTTTGTCTTTCACCAGCGAACCCATATCGCCACCGCCCTGATTGACCTGAGCGATTTGCGGGCCATCACCGGCGGTCAGCGCCAGCTTCAGTGGAATACGCGTATCTTCAAAAGAGTGCACCGAGCGCTGAATGGTAATGCCCGGATTCTTTTGCTGGAACGCTTTCACCGCTTCATCCACCGCCTCGGTCTGCTGTGGATAGTTATAAATATCCCATTCGTTCAGCGTCACCGCTTGCGCCGTCGCCAGGGTTGCACCGAGCAAGATCCCGGCTGAAACCAGACGCGATACCACGCGCAGTGAGCTTTTCATACGGGACGGACGTTTGGTTGAATCACACATCATGCTCGGTTTCTCCAACAGATGACTGGCATCCCTTCATTGCGACACCTGCAAGTCCTGGCAGGTTGATTCAGCAGCAATAACGACGTTAATTCATACTTACTTTATGAACAAAAGAAAGTCAAACACCCTCACTGCGGAATTTTTGCTCTGTGATACAGTGCAAATTGTGAGAAGAAAAGCGGACTACACAGCAGAGAATCCTGTCTGCCAGACACAAAAGCGTACACCTGAAGATGCCTGACGGCTGCTGCCAGCACAATTCACTCACGCTAATCACCAGCATTAACCTACTGACAGACCATATGAAAATTCTATAGTTAATGTGATGTTCGACAGGCTGCGACGGTAAATCAGCGCTAAATGCAGGCGGCATAGGCTCTGCGTCGCTATAGGCAGACATTTGCGTGATAGCTCACTACCAGTGATTTACCTCCGTGTTGTACGGTCGCGCAATTATTACACCTTGAAAACTAAGTCAGCTTTATTTACCGTAAAATCTGTTCATCTCATGACCACAGAGGCTCCACCATGACGGCTAAAGGTGTTATTCGCCGAACCCGCGAGAGCGATTTTCCAGCCCTGTCGCGCATCTGCTTAGAAACGGCCAATGCGGGAACTGACGCCACCGCGCTCTATTCTGACCCGGCGCTGCCAGGCCTGCGTTTTGTCATTCCTTACGCACGCTTTGCACCCGAATTTTCCTATGCACTTGAAATAAATGGGGAAGTGATGGGCTATGCGGTGGCGGTGGCAGATACACGCGCCTTCGAAGCAGAACTGAATGCGCAGTGGTGGCCGCCACTGCAACAGCAATATCGCGATTACACGCCGCGCGCGCCACTCGACAGTAAAGTCCTGGATGCCATCCTTCAGCCGGATGCCGCTGCAGAGCAACTGGTGGCGCAATGGCCCGCGCATCTGCATATCAATCTGCTGCCGCCAGCGCAACAGGGCGGCTGGGGAAGAAAACTGATTGAGCAGCTGTTACAAGATCTGCGCGCCGCTGGCGTGCCTGGTGTTTATCTGGGCGTGAGTCTGCAAAACGAGAAGGTGTGCGGCTTTTATCAACGTCTCGGTTTCACGCCGATTATGCGCAGCAACGCCATCTACATGGGTCAACTACTCTGATTGAGGCCTCACCATGACCAGCCTGCACCTGCAAAGCGTTAAAAAGTCCTACGACCATGTGAATGTGATCCACGGTATCGATCTCACTATTAACAGCGGCGAATTTGTGGTGTTTGTCGGCCCTTCCGGCTGCGGTAAATCGACGCTGCTGCGCATGATTGCCGGGCTGGAGGAGATCAGTGACGGCAAGTTACTGATCGAGGGCGCAGACATGACTCATCAGCCCGCCACCGAGCGCGGCATTGCCATGGTATTCCAGTCTTATGCGCTCTATCCGAATATGACGGTGCGCGGCAATCTGGCTTACCCGCTGGAAGTGATGAAGAAATCCAAAGCAGAAATCGAGAAAGCGATTAACCAGACGGCCGCGCGCCTGCATCTGACAGAACTGCTGGATCGCCTGCCACGTGCGCTCTCCGGCGGCCAGCGTCAGCGTGTGGCCATCGGCCGCGCCATTATCCGCCATCCACGCATTTTCCTGTTTGATGAACCGCTCTCCAATCTGGATGCTGAGCTGCGGCTACAGATGCGCATTGAGATCGCTCGCCTGCATGCCTCTCTGGGCAACACCATGATTTATGTCACGCACGACCAGCTGGAGGCGATGACGCTGGCCGACCGCATCGTGGTACTTCGTCAGGGCAAAATTGAGCAGGTGGGTGCACCGATGGCGCTGTATCATGATCCCGACAATCTGTTTGTCGCTGGGTTTATCGGTTCACCGAAGATGAACTTCCTGCAGGCGGAAATTGCCACGGTCGCGCCAGGTGCCGTGCAGCTGCGCGTGCCTGCCTTAGGCATTCACACGCTGACCATGAAGATAGAGGCAGCCTGCCATGAAGGACAAAAAGTCACGCTGGGGATTCGCCCCGAACATTTCTCTCCGGCGCAGCAGGAAAGCGATACGCTGAGCTTCAGCGCCGATTTGTCATTCAGTGAGATGCTGGGGCACACCAACTATCTTTATCTGGATATCGGTGAGGAGAAGTTGCTGGTGATTGAGGAACGCAACGCGGCAGAGCATGAGATTGGCGACCGCGTCAGTTATCAGATCAATGCCGAACGCGGGATGTTGTTTGATGAGCAGGGATTGCGTCTGCGTTAAGCGCCTCAACTAAGCAAGCGCCGTGGTTTTGCTACGGCGCCCTCTCTGAACAAATGGTTAGCTTCGATTCAGTGCGCGCCACAGCTCAAATTGCCGTTTTAAGGCACCGTCTCTTCATCGGCCTGCGCCGCCAGCAAATCTAACAGCTTATTCACCGCAAAGCCTGCCGCCCCTTGTGCCCACATACGATTCGACTCGGTGAGGAACTGCAGCGGCGTCATCTGCGGCGTGATCTTCAGCCGGTAGGTCTGGAAACTCTGCGTGATGTGGTCGAGCAATATGCGCGATGCCATCTGCGGCTCCATCGCCAGATACACCACGTCAGGATCATAAGCCACCGACAGATTCGCCAGCGACATGCCCAGGTGCTGTCCGGCTTCCGCCAGTGCACTGAGCACTTCAGGCGTGGGCTGGCTATCCAGATCGCGTAATGTCTGCGGCAGCGCCTCTTTCAGGGAAACCGCCACGCGCTGCAAAATTGCCTGTGACGAGGCCACATCTTCCAGCAATCGCTCAGAACCATCACCGAGCAATGACACACCAATCTCTCCGGCTTTACCATGACGGCCACGATAGAGCTGGCGGTCCAGCAGAATTCCCGCCCCAATACCTTTGCCAAAAGTGGCGATCACCGCGGATTGCGCATGGCCCAGTTGACCAAACACCAGTGCGGCCATGGCTAACGCATTGGCATCATTTTCGATAAAGACCGGCAGCGAAAAACGCTCTTCCAGCAGGCGCGCAATCGGCACGTTGTTCCAGCCCAGCGCGCGTGACAATACGCAAACGCCGTTGCTGGCATCCACCAGACCTGAAAGCGCCAGCCCAATGGCACCGACTTTCTTTCCTTCCACGCCACGCAAAAATTTCGCCAGCGCGTCACCCAGTTGTTTAGGAGTCATCGCGCCGGACGGGATCTGCTGCTCGCCGATGATGTTGCCGCTCAGGTCGGTTAAGACAATCAGGTTGCGTTCGGCATTAAGTTGAATGCCGACCACGCTGGCGTGATCCGGATTGAGGCCGAGCAGTGTTTTCGGTCGTCCCATTGAGACACGACGCAGCCCCAGCTCCTGCACAATACCACCGGACAGCAAACGATTAGTGGCCTGCGATACCGTAGACATACTCAGGCCGCTACGAACTTTAAGATCAGACTGGCTGATTGGCGCATTTTCGACAATCAGGCGCAAAATGCGTGCAGTTACGTTGGGAGCGCTCATGGATCTCTTTTTTAAGTTGGAAGAGGCTAAGCCGGTTGCTGGCTGAACTGGCTGGCAAGGCGCAGTGCACCGCTTAAGGCATCACCCTGCGGCGGGACAAGCTGCGCGGCAATATCGGCGGGTAACCAGGGCTGAATCGGCACCGCGAGTCCCCCCATCAGGGCCAATTTGCCGTGACTGCGCGCCAGCAAGGGCTGCACCATCTGCACGATATCGGCAGCGGCCTGCTGCACCAGCGCAATACCATGAGGATCGCCCTGCTGCGCGGCGGTAAAGACCTCAGGCACCACATTGCCCCATTCGGCGGGTGTTGCCTGCTGTGACCAGAGTAACATCTGTTCCGGACTGTGTTGATGCAGCGCCATGATGCGTTCAGTCAGCGCCGAAGCAGGCACGATAGCTTCGTGCGCCAGCAGCGCTAAGCGGCGTGCCCGGCGCCCAAGGATGGCGCCTGAACCGGCATCTGACAGGGCAAAACCCCAGCCGCCCAGCAGGGTAAACTGCGCGCCGTCCCAGGCTGCGCCCTGACTGCCCGTCCCGACAATCAACACCGCGCCGGGTGCACCATCGTGCGCACCCGCACAGGCGATTTCGACATCGGTAAACAGATAACGCGCCTGACAACGAGGCTGCCAGCTTTGCAGCCGGGAATGCACCGATGCCACATTGGCACCCGCTAAACCCGCCACCAGCAGGGTGCGGTCACGCGCATCAGCGGCAAGCACCGCTTGTTGAAATAGCGTGTCGATGACCGATTCAATGGCGTTGATGGCGGCATCATACTGCGACCAGACATTGGCGGGCCCGCCCGTCGCTTCTGCCAGCACGTGGCCAGCGTGATCCGTCAGGCGCCCGCGACAGTGCGTACCACCGCCATCAATACCCAGCAAAAGTGATTGCACGCGCTTCCTCCTGCCTGCCACCAACGGCATGATGCTTATAGATGTGCGAAAGATAGGGGAAAAAAACTTAAATCGCAATCACAAATAAATACGCATTCCGTATAGTTAATTAATATTCATTTAAAACATAAAGATAATAAAAAATTCCAATTTGGGATCGGCGTTACGGATTGACATTAGTTTTTCTGCCGTAATAAGTTAACGGTCAGATTATCAGCAGCCTGATGGGTCGGGCAGCTAACCAGCAACGGGCTTCAGGGGTACAACATGAAAGTGGGCATTATTGGTCTGGGCTTTCGTCTTTCTCATGTCGTGAAAGAGTTCAACAAAGCTGACGCAGAGTTCTCCGTGGTGGGTTACGTCGATCCGGCTCCCGCTGGCTTGCCGAATCTCCACACCTTCAGCATTGATGCCGGGAAGGCGTTCGACAACGTGGATGCGCTACTCCAGCACGGTGGGTTCGATCTGCTGCTGGTCGGGTCACCCAACTTTATGCACCTTGAGCATATTCGCCAGGGGCTGGCCGCCGGTTACACCGTGTTCACCGAGAAACCGGTGGTGATCAATGAAGAACAGACGATGGCGATGGCACAACTGGTGCAGCAATATGGGCATGAGCGTATTCTGGTCGGCTTAGTTTTACGCTACTCACCGCTTTATCACGATCTCTTAAACGCGCGTGACGAACATCGCCTGGGCGAGATCACCTCAATCGAAGCCACGGAACACATCAAGCCTTACCATGGGGCCTTCTTCCAGCGCGACTGGCGACGTCTGGAAAAATACGCCGGACCTTACATTCTGGAAAAATGCTGCCACGATATCGATCTCTATCAAGGATTAGTCGGTGAACGCCCGATGCGCGTCGCCAGCTTTGGTGGGCGTAAAAACTTCACGCCGCAACATGCACCCACCGGGGCTGTCACACCGCAATCTGAGGTGTATCACGTTAAACCCAGCGGCTGGTCAAGCACGGATGCGGTGTTTGATGGCGATGCCGACATCGTCGACTACCAGACGGCGCTGATCGAATACGCCAATGGCGCAACGCTCGCCTTCCACGCCAACCTTAACGTGCCGGATGAATTTCGGCGTTTCTGCGTGATGGGCACCGATGGCATGGCTGAGGGTGACTTTGTGCGTAACTACTTCCGCGTGCACAACGCCCGCACCGGCGAGCGCGAAGTCGATACCACTTACAGCGGCAATGCCTATGACGGTCACTATGGTGCCGATGCGTTGATGGCTGAAGAGATCGTCAAACACATTAAACAGGGAACGCCACTGAAAGTCTCCGTGGTGGATGCACTGGAAGCGGGCCTGACCGCGATTAAAATCGATGAAGCACGAAAATCGAAAACCGTGGTGGATATGACAGACAGCTGGAAACAATTTGATGCCAGCCTGGGGAAAACCGCGACCGTTTAAGGTCAACCTCCCCGCGCAGGTCCCCCTTTGCGCGGGGCTTTTCATGGCAGTGCAGAGTGGTGACATCATTAACCGGCTCGCGAGCCGGTTTTTGTTGGCGCTTATCCTGCGTGTTCGTTCTCCAGCTTCTGCCGTTTGCGCAGATGCGGGAAAATCGTCATCCAGACCGCCACCACCACCAGCGTGCCGATACCGCCAAGCGCTGCGGCAGGCACCGCCCCCATCCACGCTGCCAGCATGCCTGACTCAAACTCACCAAGCTGATTTGAGGTGTTAATAAAGATGGCGTTGACCGCATTCACGCGACCGCGCATGTCATCCGGCGTATCCAGCTGCACCAGCGCGCCGCGAATCACCATGCTCACCATATCGAACCCGCCCAGCGCGGCCAGCGCCAGCAGAGACAGCCATAATTGCGTGGAGAGCGCGAACACCAGCGTAGCCACACCAAAGCCCGCGACAGAACCAAACATAATCATGCCGACGTGCTTTTCCAGCTTGTGGCGACTCAGCCACACGCCAACAATGAGCGCCCCCACAGAAGGCGCTCCACGCAGCATGCCTAATCCCCAGGGGCCGGTATGCAGAATATCCTTCGCGAAGATCGGCAACAGCGCGGTGGCGCCCCCCAGTAGCACGGCGAACAGATCGAGAGAGATCACACCCAGCACATCTTTGCGCTCACGAATAAAACGCACGCCCGCAAACATGGTCGTAAGATTCATCGGCATACGCGTTTGAGGTGGACGTTCATAGCGGAGGCGGCTGACCAACACCAGCGAGAAGAGATAAAACAGGGCTGAAACGCCGTAAACCACCTCGGGGCCAGCCACATACAGCAGACCCCCTAAGGTTGGGCCGACAATCACCGCAGCCTGACCGCCCACTGAACTCGCCGCCATGGCACGCGCGAGAATCGGTGGAGGAACCAGCGCAGGGAGCATAGAGGTGATCGACGGCCACTCCAGCGCTTTAGCAACCGAGATCAGAAACACCAGTCCCCAAATTTCAATTTTATCCGCCCAGTGCATCAGCGTCAGTGCCACCAGGCCAAGCAGGGCTAGCCATTCAATCAATTGCCCGACCAGCACAATGCGGCGGCGATCAAACTGGTCGGCGAGATGGCCGGCCGGCAGAGCCAGTAACACCGAAGGCAGGAACTGCATCAGGCCAATCATCCCTAACGCCATCGCGCTGTGGGTAAGGGCGTAGATTTGCCAGCTCACCGCCACGGAGAACATCTGGAAACCAAACGATGAACAGGTGCGTGCCAACCAGAAGGCGACAAACGACCTGTGCCGCAACAGAGAGTCTTCTGCTGCGGATAACGGTGAAGCCATATTTTATCCCATCCTAAATCATCATCCGGCCAGCATCATTGCACCAGCCTGGTGAAAAGCCGTTTACCGACTCTCATTATCATTTTGCGGTCACAGAGTGCGACATCTGACGCTGGCAAGCAATGGCTAGCCGTGCGCTTTAAAAACAGTTGCTTATCTAAAATTTAACTAAGCATAGAGTTCTGAATATTAGCAGACTGATTGTTTTCAACTGAAAATATCTGAATCATTCCAGAAATTCCAATAACTCAATATTAAATACATCTTTTAACCGCCATATCTCTCTATCAGAGACAGCTAAAAAAGGTGACCTTAACAAACAATTCGATCTATATTGGAAGCGTAAAGATCACAGCAACCTTGCCGTCCTTATAATAATTAAGACGTTCCAGTTAATTAATTTATTCATAGAGATAAATGGAAAACAGTTCATACAATCCTTATGTTACTGAGCGTATCCGTCGCCTCGACGGCGCACTGATGGGCGCGTGTTATTCAGCCCCCTTTATGCATTGTGAACAGGAAAGCACAGCGTTACTTAACGGAAGCAACATAATTTCACTGCACAATCAGTTGCCCGATACGCCCGAGCGAATAATTATCCCTTTAGTGGGAAATAGTCTTGCGCGCTTTTTACAGGCGCCGGAAAATTATCCCAGCCTGCAATTGAAAAATGTGTCCCTTGCCATCAATTATGCCAGTTTAGTTAAGGATGAAGCGGCATTGCGAGAGGCCGCTCAGCATCACGCATTCTGGCTTTATGATTTGGCTCCGCCAGGAACATGCTGGAAGAATATTGCGTCTTTCCCCTTTAGGGGAATTGTTCTGAACGATAATTTCTTCAATGATAATTATCTCAAGTTCAGCTTTCCCTTTTTGCTCGGCTCTTGTCGGGAAAGAGAAGCAGAGGTGATATTACGTACTCCGCAATTAGCTCTGCCGTTGTCTGTCTATGAAGACCTGCAACTTTCTGGCTGGCAGGAACAACGCACCAGCAGCACCCTGTTTGAAGTGTAAACGCTTACACAAAGTTCCGTCCCTTGCCGTTATGTCCCGATCTCTTCGGGCATAACGCTAGAATATCCTCATAAAATGTCGCACTACTACCATTCCACAAGCGCAAAGCACTAAAAAAATCAAACCCGTTAACGTTTTTAAGATAAAATTTAACGCAAAGGGATCATCTGGCGTAACGGAAGCGCTGCGATCGAACATGTTAAGTCACTTCGTACTCTATGTCGGGAAACAACCCAATGCGTTGTTTCCTTTTAAGTTTATGGCAAAGAAAGAGGTTAATATTATGGGGAAAGCTTCCTCATCTTTTGGCGTGATTCGCTTTTTGACAGTGCTGTTCGCACTGCTCACGGGCGCATTTATGCTGGTAGGCGGTGTATGGCTAGCCGCAATTGGTGGTTCCTGGTACTACGTTATTGGCGGTGTGATTATGTTGATCACCGCTATCCTGCTGTGGCGTCGTAGCGGCGCAGCGATCATGCTGTATGCACTGTTGCTGTTGGCAACGCTGGTGTGGGGTGTTTGGGAAGTCGGTTTCGACTTCTGGGCGCTGGCACCACGTACCGATGTGCTGGTGATCTTCGGCATCTGGTTGATTCTGCCGTTTGTATATCGCGGTCTGAATCACGCAGGTAAAGGCGCACTGGGTCTGATGGCCGTTGCGCTGATTGCCAGCGTGCTGGTGCTGGCGTGGGCAGTGTTCCACGATCCACAAGAGCTGAACGGTGAAATTCCTGCTGCGGCAGATAATGCCCCGCAAGCGCAGCCGCTAAGCAACATCAAGGATGCTGACTGGCCTGCTTATGCCCGCGATCAGCAAGGCACGCGCTTCTCTCCACTGAAGCAAATCAACACCGGTAATGTGAAAGAGTTGCAGGTTGCCTGGCAGTTCCAGACGGGCGATCTGAAAACCCCGAACGACCCAGGTGAAATCACCGACGAAGTGACGCCGATTAAAATCCGCGACACCTTGTATCTCTGCTCGCCGCACCAGATTCTGTTTGCGCTGGATGCGAAAACCGGCAAGCAGAAGTGGAAGTTTGATCCGGGCCTCAAACCGAATCCAACCTTCCAGCACGTGACATGCCGTGGTGTTTCGTATCATGAAATGCCTGCTGCTGCCGATGCATCTAATACCCAACCTGCGCTGTGCTCGCGCCGTATTTACCTGCCGGTAAACGATGGTCGCCTGTTCGCGCTGGATGCGGAAACGGGTGAACGTTGTGCCGCGTTTGGTAACAACGGTGAGCTGGATCTGCAGCACAAACAGCCCGTACTGACCCCAGGCCAGTATGAGCCGACTTCACCACCGATCATCACGGATACCACTATCGTGATCGCGGGTGCCGTCACCGATAACTACTCAACCCGTGAACCGTCTGGCGCCATTCGTGGCTTTGACGTCAACACCGGTAAACTGCTGTGGGTGTTCGATCCGGGCGCGAAAGATCCTAACGCGATTCCAGATGATGAACACACCTTCACCATGAACTCGCCGAACTCCTGGGCACCGGCGGTCTACGATCCAAAACTGGATACCGTATTCCTGCCAATGGGCGTGACCACACCAGACATCTGGGGCGGTAACCGCACGCCTGACCAGGAACGTTTCGCAAGCAGCGTGCTGGCCCTGAACGCCACCACCGGTAAGCTGGTGTGGTCGTATCAGACCGTGCATCACGATCTGTGGGATATGGACCTGCCGTCACAACCGACGCTGGCCGATATCACTGACAAAGATGGCAACACCGTTCCGGTGATTTATGCCCCGGCCAAAACCGGTAACATCTTTGTATTGGATCGCCGTACTGGTAAGCCAGTTGTCCCCGCGCCGGAAACCCCAGTGCCTCAGGGCGCTGCGAAAGGTGATCACGTATCCCCTACTCAGCCGTACTCCGAACTGACCTTCCGTCCGAAGAACAACCTGACGGACAAGGACATGTGGGGCGCAACCATGTTCGACCAGCTGGTGTGCCGCGTGATCTTCAAGCGTCTGCGCTACGAAGGTCCGTTCACCCCGCCGTCTGAGCAAGGTACGCTGGTGTTCCCTGGTAACCTCGGTATGTTCGAATGGGGCGGTATCGCGGTAGATCCACATCGTCAGATCGCGATTGCTAACCCAATGGCGCTGCCGTTTGTCTCTAAACTGGTGCCACGCGGTCCGGGTAACCCGATCGAGCCACCAGCCGATGACAAAGGTGGTTCAGGTACCGAAACCGGTATCCAGCCGCAGTACGGTGTTCCGTACGGCGTGGAACTGAATCCGTTCCTGTCTCCGTTGGGTCTGCCATGTAAACAACCGGCATGGGGCTATGTCTCAGCGGTTGACCTGAAAACCAACGAAACCGTGTGGAAAAAACGTATCGGTACCGTTCGCGACAGCGCGCCGGTTCCGGTACCGTTCAAAATGGGTATGCCAATGCTGGGCGGCCCAATTACCACTGCTGGTAACGTGTTCTTCATTGGTGCGACGGCGGATAACTACCTGCGCGCATTCGACACCAACACCGGGGAAATGCTGTGGCAGGCACGTCTGCCAGCCGGTGGCCAGGCAACACCGATGACTTATGAAGTGGATGGCAAGCAGTACGTTGTCATTGCTGCGGGTGGTCACGGTTCGTTTGGCACCAAGCTGGGCGATTACGTCATTGCCTACGCACTGCCAGATGCTAAATAAGTTTCTGGTTTGATGTGACAAAGGCGGGCTGCAAAGCCCGCCTTTTTTATTGTCTTACGGTCTGCATCTCCAGCCGCAACCCAGCCTAAGGCGTGTCCAGAAAGACGTTTTATAAGCTGTTCAAAATGTAGTGCCTCGCTACCGCTTTTTTAACACCCGCGCATTTAACAGCGCACACAGCGTCATGATCACACAGGTCGCCAGAAATACCGGGCGCATACCGAAAGCACCGCCGACAAACCCGCCAAATAAGGGACCTGAGACCTGGCCGACGTATTGTGCCGAGGTCGAATACCCCAGCATTTTCCCCACCTGCCCCTGCGGCACATTGTGGCGAATCAGCGCCGTCACGCACGGCATCAAACCACCCAGCGCCATGCCCATCAGAAAACGCAGCACCACCAGTTGCCAGGCTTGGGTGATAAATGCCTGTGGGATCAACAACAGGGCACAAACAACCAGGCCGTAAACCAGCACACGCCCATGCCCTACCCGATCCGCCAGGCGTCCTAAACGCGGGGCCGAGAGAATACTGCCCAGCGCAGCCGCCGCCATCACCACGCCAGCCGTCACCGTGATCGCATGATCGCCCTGCACGAATTGACCGATATACAGCGTGATAATCGGTTCAATCGACATATTAGCGAAAATCAGCAACATACCGGACAGCCACATCAATCGCACCAGCGGCAGATTGACCGGTGTTTCGCTCTCATTGTGGGTTTGCGCCACTTTTTTACCCGGCTTACGCGGTGCTTCTTTTAATAAAAAAGTCGTAGCAAGGAAGGCGAGGAAAATCACGGCACCAGTCAGCCAGAAAGTGTGGCGAATCCCTATCAGCGGTGGCAATACCCCGCCCAGCAGTGGCCCCACCACGTTGCCCGCCATAATGCCGGAGGACAACACACCCAGCGCCCAACCCGTCTGCTCTTTTGGTGTTTGCGCCGCGACCATGATAGTTGAACCTGATGCGTAGCCCCCCAACAATCCCGCCAGCAAACGCAAAGCAACCAGTTGCCACGGCGCCGTCGCCATACCAATCAGCGACATGGCAATCGCCATCCCGAGGCTGGCACGGATCAACATCAGTTTGCGGCCATAGCGATCCGCCAGTTTGCCCCACAACGGCGCGGTTAACGCGGCGCTGAGGAAAGTGGCGCCATACGCAGCACCCGACCAGCGCGCAATCGCGGCAGGTTCCTGCACGCCAAGTTGCTGCACATAAAGTGGCAGAAATGGCAGCAGCAACGTCATCGCCACAATGGTGCTGAACGAACCCAGCACGCAGACAAACAAATTACGCTTCCAGTGTTGCTGCTCAGGCGCTAACACGGTTGATGATTGCGACATAGTGATTCCCTGTTTTTTGTTTTTTTAGCAGGCTAACAGGGGATCACCACATAAAACAGAGCGAGAGGGATATTTGCCAACCAGCGCAGTATTGTTGCCAGTAAACAACAATCAGTTGCCGCTGAGTGCCGTGATCAATGCATCACACAGTAGCGTCACGGGGGATGAGGGTTGCGGCTGCTCTTTAAGCAGCAAATAACTGTGTAAGCGGTCCATTTGCCATTCGGGCAGTACCTGTTGGATTTCACCCCGCCGCAGGGCGTCCTGCGTCATATACGCAGGCAGATAAGCAATGCCGGTGCCCGCCAGCGCCGCATTTAGCAGCGCCATACTGTTGTTGGCACGAAAACGGCTGTGCACATCCAGCGCCAGCCGCTGTTTTTCACGACGAAACGGCAGTGCGGCCGTGTGCGCGGGGCCGTGAAACAGCAACAAATCATGCCGCGTCAGGCGTTCAGGATGGTCGATAGCAGGATGCGCCGCCAGATAATACGGTGTGGCATAGAGTCCCCATTCGATGGTGCTCAGCTCGCGATAATTGGCCACTTCCGGCGCACGAGCGCGAATCACTATCGCCACATCTGCGCTGGGCTGCGGATCGTCGCTGGTGGTCAATTCGAGATCGACGTTGATATGAATGTGGCGGCGGATAAAGTCATTCAGAGTGGGAACGACGCACTGACAGCCAAAGGTAATCGGTGCCTGCAAGCGCACATTACCCGCGGGCAGTTGATGAACCTGCTGCACAAACGCATCGGCGCGGTGCATCTCTTCCAGCATGCGGGTACAAAACGGATAGTAAGCCTGACCCAACTCGGTCAATGCGACTTTACGCGTGGTGCGCTGCAACAATTTGATGCCGAGCCGCACTTCCAGCCGCGCGATTTCGCGACTGACATGCGACTTAGAGACGCCTAAGGTGCGCGCGGCTTCGCTAAAGCTTTGCCGCTCAACGACGCGCGCAAACAGCATCATGGCGGTGAGATTATCGCTGTTGTCCATGTTCTCTGGTGGGTAACAAACGGAGAACAGCAGCTTAAAAGTAAAAGCCGCAATAAGCACCGAATTTAATCAGCGAACGTGGTGGAGCGGCGTAATTTATCGCGCAATCCCTTTGCGATTTACTGCGCAATAAATTGCGCCGCTACGTCTTCTGTACAGATCAATCTCAGCGTCATCGATCAACTGGCCACCGCCAGCGGGAACAACAGACGTTCCTGTTCAACGCGGCGCTGACGACGCAATTGACCCGGCGTGACGCTGAAGTAGTTCTTAAAGGTGCGGGTATACGCCTGCTGCGTATCAAATCCGTAGCTCATCGCCACTTGCAAAATCGCTTCGTCGCTGTTGATCAGCGTGAGCGCTGACTCAGTTAACCGACGCTGACGGATGTACTCTGCCAGAGAAAAACCGGTGTGCTGACGGAATAGACGCTGCAGATGCCAGCGGGAGTATCCCGAGCGGCGTGCTACTTCATCCAGATGCAAATCGTGACCTAAGTTGTCTTCAATCCAGTCCAGCAAACTACGGATAAATTCGCGCTGATTCATGGGAACCTCCTGCTTCGACAAAATGTCCAGTGCAGTCACTGTAGCGCGTTAAATTTATCCCTTAATTAGCAGAAAATTAGCGCAGAATTAGCAAGGGGGAAAACGCGTACTCCGTCTAAATCACTCCAGCGGCAGAAAGGCAGTAAAAGTAGGAATCCTCGGGAGCTTGCCTAAGTCAGTCTCGGGATAAGCGCTCACCGCTCACACATCTGTAGCGGGAAGTATGACGGAGGGTAATTCTGGCCTAATTATCTGGCGTTACACTGCGTCCATCAGTTTGGGAGAACACTATGCGTGTGCTGCTGGTAGAAGATGATGAAATGATTGGCGCCAACTTGCAGCAGGCGTTAGAAGCGGCAGGCTGGTCAGTGGACTGGGTGCGTGATGGCGTCTATGCCTCCAATGCCTGGGCCGACGGCGGCTACACCTGCGTGCTGCTCGATCTCGGCTTACCGCGTGAAGACGGTATTCACGTGCTGAAGCGCGCACGCACGCGAGGCGACATGACGCCCGTGCTGGTGCTGACTGCGCGTGACACGGTGCAACAACGTATTCAGGGTCTCGACAGCGGCGCCGATGACTATTTGCTTAAACCCTTTGATCTGCAAGAGGTACTGGCGCGCATGCGTGCAATCACCCGACGTCGTCACGGAGCGGCGGATTCCCTGTTAGGCAGTGGCGATGTGCAGCTGGATATGATGACGCGCGAAGTGCTGTACAAAGGCCAACGCGAACAGCTAACCGCCCGCGAATATGCCCTGCTCTACGCCCTGCTGGAGCGACCGGGCGCGATTCTGTCACGCGAACAATTAGAGAACCGCATTTATGGCTGGGGTGAAGAAGTCACCAGTAACGCTGTTGATGTGCTGATCCACGGTATGCGCCGCAAGCTCGATAACGAAGTAATTCGCAACGTGCGCGGTTTAGGCTGGCGGGTACCGGCAATATGAAACCTTTCACCTTTATGCGATCCCTGCGTAACAAACTGCTCGCCACGCTGGTGCTGCTGCATCTGGCGATGATCGGCGGCGTGACCTGGTATTTCTACCACTGTTATGGCGACATGATGGGCACCATGAAGGACGATCAGCTCGCCAAGATCGCCGATGCCTGGTCCTCCAGTCAACGCATGCCCGCGTTAATGCCCATGGTGATGCAGCAAGAGAAGCTGAAAAGCACTTATATCGTTCAGCTGTGGGACACCAACAATCATCTGCGTGCCAGCTCATGGCCTGCCTTACAGGCCCCGCTGCAGGCAAAAAAAGGCTGGTCCGACTTAAAAGTTGGCGACTGTGGCGATGACTGTGACTGGCGCGTGTATACCCGCCCCGGCGAGCTGGGCAGTGAAATCGGAAACATTCAGGTACTGCACAACATCGGTTACATGAAAAGTCTGATGGTGAAACGCGTGTTGTCCGCCATCATTCCATTGATACTGATGATGCCGCTGTCACTGCTGGTGATCTGGTTGGTGGTCCGCGCCATCACGCGGGATTTACGCGTCGCCTCGCGGCAAATTGCCGCGCAAGAGACGATGCATCCGCACTCGGTGTCGCCGGATGGCTTACCGGATGAAGTACTGCCGCTGGTGGCGGCCTACAACTCATTGCTGGATAAACTGCGTGCGGCATGGTCATCACAGCGCCAGTTCCTTGAAGATGCCGCCCATGAACTGCGCACACCGGTCACCGCGGTCACCTTACAGCTGGAAAATCTGCGTCAGCACATTCAGCCGGGTGAAGCCAGCCGTCAGTTTGATCAGCTGGAAGCGGGCGTCACGCGAACGCGCCATCTGGTGACGCAGTTGCTGAATATCTCGCGCCAGGAAGACCAGTCGGTAGTGGCCACGGTGGAAACCATCCAGCTCGATGATCTGCTGAAAGAGAGCATTGAGCAATTGATGGTCGTCGCCGATAAACGCGGTATTGATATCGGTTTTAATGGCACCACGCACTATCGCCTGCACGCCAGCCGTTCCGATTTGCGTAGCCTGTTTGATAACCTGATCGGCAACGCGATGTTGCACACCCCGGAAGGCAGCCTGGTGGATGTGCTACTGCATCGCGTGGGTAATCACACGGTGGTGGATATCGTTGATAACGGACCGGGCATGCCGGAATCCTTTATCGAACGCGCTTTTGATCGCTTCACTCGTTCGCCAGATGTGCAGGCGCAAGGCAGCGGTTTAGGTCTGTCGATTGTGCGCAGCGTGGCGCAGAAGCATCAGATGCAGGTCGCGCTGTCTAACTGCCATAACGCCCAGGGGCAGATTTCCGGCCTGCAGGTACGCGTTACCTTGCCATGACCAACGTGTCGCTACCGCCTTGAATATCAGGCGCGGTAGCGGCTATTGAGCATTGAGCATTGGGCTTTGAGCTTTGGGCTTTGGGCTTTGGACTTTGGGCCTTGAGCCTTGAGCTTTGAGCCTTGAGCCTTGAGCCTTGAGCCTTGAGCCTTGAGCCTTGAGCCTTGGGTCATTTTCCACATCCTAAAACTCCCTCGGCACGCGATAAATCACACATTTTTCCACTATTAAATCCCAAAAACACACGATGTATCGTGCCGCCCTATCCTCTATCCGCATCTGACCTCTTTGCCACCGTACGCGACAACGTAAACGGTTGCGGGGTTCCGTTCGCCACACAGCATTTATGTGATCATAGTCACATATTCAGTGAATCAAAATGCAACACATTTTGACAAACGTGATCAAAATCTATTTCCTATCGCTCTGTTACAGGCACATTACGCACATTTGAAAATTCGGCGATTCAGACCGGATAAAAACAACACACGGCCCATCCCCTGGGATCGATTTCACTCGATTGCGGCGCAACCGCAGCAATCACTAGCATGTGGTTAATAAAATAATGAAATTTAAAGCATTGATAGCAGGGGCCTTACTGGCCAGCAGCTGGACCGGCGCGGCACAAGCGGCAGACAGCGATCCGCAGTATCTTTCAGACTGGTGGCACCAGAGCGTTAATGTGGTGGGTAGCACCCACACCCGCTTCGGACCGCAGTTCAACAATGACGTGTATCTCGAATACGAAGCCTTTGCTAAAAAAGACTGGTTCGATTTCTACGGCTATGCGGATTTGACCAACTTCTTTGGCGTGGGTAACAGCAACGCTAACGGCATTTTCGACCACGGTTCGCCGCTGTTCATGGAAATTGAGCCACGTTTCTCAATTGATAAACTGACCGGCACCAGCCTGGCATTTGGTCCGTTTAAAGAGTGGTACTTCGCGAACAACTATATCTATGACATGGGTCGCAACGCTTCACAGCGTCAGAACACCTGGTACATGGGTCTGGGTACCGACATCGATACCCATAGCGATATCGGCCTGTCTCTGAACGTTTATGCTAAATACCAGTGGCAGAACTACGGTGCAGCGAACGAAAATAGCTGGGATGGATATCGCTTCAAAGTGAAATACTTTGTGCCGATTACCGATCTGTGGGGCGGCAAGCTGAGCTACATCGGCTTCACCAATTTCGACTGGGGTTCAGACCTGCGCGATGAGACCGGTCCATCACGTACCAGCAACTCGATCGCGTCCAGCCACATTTTGTCGCTGAACTACGATCACTGGCACGTTTCTACCGTGGCACGTTATTTCCACAATGGCGGCCAGTGGGCGGATGGACAGGAGCTGAACTTCGGCAACGGTCCGTTTGAAGTGAAATCGACGGGCTGGGGTTACTACCTGGTCGTGGGTTACAACTTCTAATACACTGATGCTGTAGCGGCGCAATTTTCGCGTGTTTCTGAAGCCTTAATATCGCTTTAGAAGTGCATTAAATTGCGCCGCAACGTTGCTGACGGGCTGTAAAAACCCGGGCCGTCAAATTTGCGGTTTATAAGCATTCACCATCCAGGGCACCCCGAATTTATCGGTAAATATGCCAAAACCGTGCGCCCAAAACGTCGGTTCCCACTTTTTCGTCACTTCCCCACCCGCTGACAACGCGTCAAACCAGCGTTTACCCTGCGCTTCATCTGGCGTGGATAGGCTCACGGAAAATCCGGCGTAGTCTGTTTGTTGTGCACCATCGCTCATCATCAATTCACCCTGTCCGATACGCAAATGGGCATGCATGATTTGTTCTGGCGAGAAGGTCGCGCCAGAGGGGCAGCCTTCATCCTCAACAGGGGTTTCATCCGGCATATCACCGAAGGTCATTTTGAACAGCAATTCGCCGTCAGTGGCCGCAAGATAAAAGGCGATCGCCTCTTCACAGCGGCCGTTGTAAAACACATAAGGTGTAATTTGCATGGTCAGTTCTCCACAATTGGGACGTCCAGTGCAAGTGTAGTGGGCAATAAGTAATCAGCTGCGAGCCAGGCCGCACTCTTACCTTTGTTGACAATAGCGGCGGAACAGCTGAGCCATGTATGCACTCATTGGCGTCAGCGCGGTGTCTTTTCGCTGGATCAAATAGAAAGTCGCTTTCGGCAGCGGATCGTCAAGATCGAGGGCAATGAGCTGGCCACCGTGCGTGGGATCTTCGATGACATCACGCGAGATAATGCTGACAAAGTCACTTTTCGCGACCAGGCTGGTGCAGGCCATAAAGGTTTCGCAGGTCACTACGATCTTTGGTGCCATACCGCGTTCGCCAAACAGATCGTGCAGCAAGCGGTAATAGCTGCCCTGCGGCGTCGGCATGGTCCAGTCGCAGTGCTGCAATTCCGCTAACGAGCGGGCATGCGCCATCGGGTGCCCTTTGCGCATCACCACCTGATAGTCGCGCTGCATCAGTCTTTCAAAGATCAGCTCCTGATCCAGGTGATGCTGATCGTAGGTATTAATGGTGAAATCCAGCGCGCCCTGCCGCAATTCATGCACCATCGACACCAGTTGCCCCTCAACAATGCGCACCTTCACCAGCGGATATTCACGATGAAACTGAGTGATCACCTGCGGCATGATGGTACGCGCAATGCTGCCGCCCACGCCGATATTCACTCTTCCACCCGCCAATCCCAATCGCTGCTGAATATCTTCCTGCGCCACACGTAGCTCTTCCAGCACCAGACTGGCGTGACGGAAAAAGTTATCACCGATATCCGTCAGCGTGACGCCCTGCTGACGACGTTCGAATAAACGCGTGCCAAGTGCCAGTTCCAGTTCCTGAATCGCTTTGGTCAGCGCAGGCTGTGAAAGTCCCGATAAACGGCTGGCAGCGCGAATACTGCCCTGGCGAGCGACATCGACAAAGGCGCGCAGCTGATGAAGTTTAAGGTTGGCAGGCATAATTTTTGTGATAACCGTTGTTTATCAGTGACAAGATATTCGCATCTTATGCGCACCAATACCATTGTGTAGATTCGGGATAATGCATAAAAAACCAACACAAAGGATATGCCGATGAAAACCCTCTCCGACCTCGTCAACGCGCGGATTCCACAGATGCAAAGCTGGCGTCGCGATCTGCACCATTTTGCCGAATCGGGCTGGCTGGAGTTCCGTACCGCAACGATAGTGGCAGAAGAGCTGCATCGTCTTGGTTATCAGCTTAAGCTGGGCCGTGAAGTGATCGATGCCGATGCGCGCATGGGACTGCCTTCTGATGAAGTGCTGGCGCAGCAGGAAGATCGTGCACTGGAGCAAGGCGCCCTGCCACAGTGGATTTCACACTTCTCGGGCGGTTTCTGCGGCGTGGTCGCCACGCTGGAGACCGGCCGTCCCGGCCCGGTGATGGGTTTTCGTGTCGATATGGATGCGCTGGACCAGAACGAAAGCCGCGATCCTGACCACATCCCCACTCGCGAAGGTTTTGCCTCCTGCAATTCCGGCATGATGCACGCCTGCGGCCACGACGGCCATACCACTATCGGCCTGGCGCTGGCGGGCGTGTTGATGGAGATGAAAGATCAGCTCAGCGGCACGATTAAAATTATCTTTCAGCCAGCGGAAGAAGGTGTGCGCGGTGCAAAAGCCATGGTCGCTGCGGGCGTGGTGGATGATGTGGATCTGTTTACCGCTATCCATCTCGGCACAGGCGTGCCCGCAGGCGAAATCGTTTGCGGCAGCGATAGCTTCCTGGCCACCACCAAACTGGATGTCAATTTCACCGGCGTAGGTGCCCATGCGGGCGGTAAACCAGAAGAGGGTCGTAACGCCTTGCTGGCCGCCGCGCAAGCCACACTGGCGTTACACAACCTGCCACAACACAGCGGCGGTGTAGCACGCGTCAACGTGGGTGTGTTGCAGGCGGGATCCGGACGCAACGTGGTACCCGATTATGCCCTGATGAAAGTGGAGACCCGTGGCGTCAGCAATCAGGTCAATGACGACATCTATCAGCAGGCCCTGCGCGTGATTTCCGGTGCGGCAGCGATGTATGGCGTTGAGTACGACATCAAACTGATGGGCGGCGCGCGCAGCTGCACCCCTAGTCAGCCGTGGGTCGACTTTATTCATCAGCAGGCCGATGCCATGGGGATTTTCAGCTCGGTGGTGGATACCAAAAAGCAGGCGGCGGGTTCGGAAGATGCCACTTACATGCTGGAGCGCGTACAGCAGCGCGGCGGCCAGTCATCGTATGTGATCTTCGGCTGCGACCTGGCAGCGGGCCACCACAACGCGAAGTTCGATTTTGACGAAGCGATCATGGCCACCGCAGTGCAAACGCTCGCCACCTTAGCGCTGAATCAGGCGCAGTTTGGAGGCCAGCGATGAGCCATCACGACTTTATCGATCATTACATCAACGAAAACCAGCCGCGCTTTACTGCCCTCAGCGATGCGATCTGGGATGTACCCGAAACGCGCTTTGAAGAGACGCAATCCGCGGCGATTCTGGCCGATGCGCTGGAGCAGGAAGGCTTTACCGTTGAACGTGGTGTGGGCAACATCGACACCGCCTTTATCGCCAGCATCGGCAGCGGTAAGCCGGTGATTGCCATCCTTGGTGAGTTTGATGCGTTGGCCGGTTTGAGCCAGCAATCGGGCTGTGCCACACCGCAAGCGCTGGTGGAAAACGGCAATGGGCACGGCTGCGGCCATAATCTGCTGGGCACCGCCGGACTGGCCGCTGCCTTTGCCATCAAGGCATGGTGGGCCGAAAACGGCCAACGCGGCACACTGCGCTTTTACGGCTGTCCGGGCGAGGAAGGCGGTTCCGGCAAAACCTTTATGGTGCGCGAAGGCCTGTTTGATGATGTCGACGCGGCAGTGACCTGGCATCCCGAAGGTTTCAGCGGCATGTTCAATCTCAGCACTCTCGCTAATATCCAGGCCGCTTTTCACTTCAAAGGAGTGGCTGCACACGCGGCTAACTCACCGCATCTGGGACGCAGTGCGCTGGATGCCGTGACGCTGATGAACACCGGTGCCAACTTCCTGCGCGAGCACATTGTGCAGGAAGCGCGCGTGCACTACGCCGTGACCAATACCGGCGGCGTCTCCCCCAATGTAGTGCAAGCCGATGCTGAAGTGCTGTATCTGATTCGCGCGCCAGAACTCGATCAGGCACAGGATATCTATCAGCGGGTAATCAACATCGCCAAAGGCGCGGCCCTGATGACCGACACCACCATGACGGTACGCTTCGACAAAGCCTGCTCCAACTATGTGCCGAATCGTGCGCTGGAAGCGGTGATGGAGCGCAACTTGCATCAGTTTGGCTTGCCCGAGTACAGCGCGGAGGAGCAGCAGTTCGCCGCCGAGATTCGTGCCACGCTAACAAAGGACGATCTGCGCAATGCGCGTTTGAACGCAGCGCGCACTGGCGGTGAAGCCGGTATCGCCTGGACCGAGGCGCTGGGCGACAAAATTTTGATGGACGAAGTGGCACCCTACGCCGTGACGCGTGAGTTGCTGTATGGCTCAACCGATGTCGGCGATGTGAGTTGGGTGACGCCAACCGCGCAGTGCTTTGCGCCCTGCTTCGCCTTTGGTACGCCGTTGCACACCTGGCAACTGGTGGCGCAGGGCCGCACCTCGCTGGGCCACAAAGGCATGTGCCTGGCTGCCAAAGTCATGGCCGCCACCGCGCTGACCTTGTTACAGGATGAAGAAGCACTGGCACGCTGCACAGAAGAGTTCCGTCGCGTACGCAGCGAACAGCCTTACAGCTGCCCAATTCCGGCGGATGTGACGCCATCGAAGTTGTCATCCTGAGATAAACGCGGTGCTCAGATTCAGTGCGCAGAAATGCGCACACTGCGGGACTTGGGCGCAGTTGTAAGGTTTACCGAAGTTGGAAGGTTTACCGCAGTTGTAGTGGGCGCATTTTTGCGCCCAGAAATAGCCAAAACACTATAAAAAATACAGCCCCAACGCGGGCATGCAAATACAACAGACATGACGAGGAAATACCGATGGAAGTGACCACGGAGAACCGCAGCCCAGGGAAGCTGTTTAGCTGGATTGAGCGGGTCGGCAATAAAGTGCCCAACCCGTTCTTACTGTTTGTCTATTTGATCGTGGTATTGATGGTCGCCACCGCGATCATCAGCTATTTCGATCTGGCAGTGAAAAATCCCACCAATGGCGAATTGGTGCGGGTCAACAATCTGCTGAGCGTGGCAGGGATTCAATGGATTCTTCCTAACATCATCAAAAACTTCAGCGGCTTTACCCCACTGGGCTCGATTCTGGCGCTGGTGATTGGTGCGGGCCTGGCGGAGAAAGTCGGCCTGCTGCAATCGCTGATGGTGAAGATGGCCTCACGCGTGAGCCGCCGCTACGCCAGCTATATGGTGCTGTTTATCGCCTTCTTCAGCCATATCTCATCCGATGCCGCGCTGGTGGTGATGCCACCGCTGGGCGCGCTGATCTTCCTTGCCGTGGGTCGTCATCCGGTGGCGGGTTTACTGGCGGCTATCGCGGGCGTGGCTTCCGGCTTTACCGCCAACCTGCTGATCGTTACCACCGACGTGCTGCTCTCCGGCATCAGTACCGAAGCGGCGAAAGCGGTGAGCGATACCGTGCACGTGAGTGTGATCGATAACTGGTTCTTTATGGCCAGCTCGGTGATTGTGCTAACGATTGCCGGTGCCATCCTTACTGATAAATTCGTCGAGCCACGCCTGCCCGCATGGAATGGCGGCAACAACGATCGCCTGCCGCCGCTGACCGCACTGGAGAACCGTGGCCTGAAAGCCGCAGGGATTGCCGCACTGGTATTTATCGCGCTGATGGCTCTGCTGGTGGTGCCGGAACATGCACCGCTGCGTAACCCAAAAACTGGCGGTATCATCCCTTCGCCGTTTATTCAGGGCATTGTGCCGATCATCATCCTGTTCTTCTTTGTGGTGGCGATTGCTTACGGCGCGGTGACAAAGCAGATTCGACGGGCTGATGACATTCCACAGCTGCTGGTGGATCCGATGAAGAGCATGGCAGGCTTTATTGTGATGGTGTTCCCGCTGTCACAGTTTGTCGCCTTCTTTAACTGGAGCAACATGGGCAAATTCATGGCGATCGGTCTGACCGATATGCTGGAAAGTGCCGGCATCAGTGGTGCGCCCGCGTTCCTCGGTTTGATGTTCCTGTCGGCATTTCTGTGCATGTTTATCGCCAGCGGCTCGGCCATCTGGTCGATTCTGGCGCCGGTATTCGTGCCGATGTTTATGCTGCTCGGCTTCCATCCGGCATTTGCCCAGATGATTTTCCGCATCGCGGATTCTGCCGTATTGCCACTGGCGCCAATGTCGCCGTTCCTGCCACTGTTCCTTGGATTCCTGCAGCGATACCAAAAAGATGCGCAACTTGGTACCTATTATGTGCTGATCTTCCCGTATCCTGTGGTGTTCTTTATCAGCTGGATCGTGCTGCTGCTGGCATGGTACGCACTGGGTTTACCGATTGGTCCAGGCGTCTACCCGAGCCTGCACTAAATGCATCGCCATGGACGGCGATCACACTTCTGTGAACTGCAACGTAGATTGCGAAAATGTCACCGTTGCCCCTCTCGGCAACCCGCGATGAATTGATTATCCTGCTATTCCTTCGCTTGCTAACGGTTAATTATTTTTAAAACCCATAAAACCGTGCGAGTTCTGCAAACACCGAGGTTTATCCAATAATGACAACAATCACTTCGACAGGGATGGCGAACGATCACATCGCAGCGGATCGCCGCACCTTAGCCGGGCGCATCGATGCGCTGCCCTCATCCGCAGGCTTATGGCGTTTTATTACGCTGCTGGCACTGGGTGGTTTTTTTGAACTCTACGATCTGTTTGAAACCGGCTATATCAGCTCTGGTCTACTGGCTGCTGGCGTGTTTCATACCGGCTCGGAAGGGGTCTTCGGCATTGCTGACCAGGCTGCCTTTGCTTCTGCCACTTTCCTCGGCCTGTTCGTCGGTGCCAGCCTGTTAGCACCCTATGCCGACCGCTTTGGTCGTCGTCTAACCTTTATGTGCGCACTGGCATGGTACGGCGTGTTCTCGCTGTTGATGGCGTTCCAGCAGAGCGCTGAAATGATCATCCTGTTCCGCTTCCTGGTCGGTATTGGCCTCGGCGTTGAGCTGGTGACCATCGATACCTATCTGTCTGAATGGGTGCCTGCTCATCTCCGCAGCCGCGCTTTTGCCTACTCTTTCTTTATCCAGTTCCTGTCCGTACCCGCGGTGGCGCTGATGTCATGGTGGCTGGTGCCACAAACCATCCTGAGCCTTGAAGGCTGGCGCTGGGTGGTGATCGCTGGCGCTGTCTGTTCACTGGTAATCTGGCTGATTCGTAAAAACCTGCCGGAATCGGCACGCTGGCTGGCACAGCAGGGCCGTCATCAGGAAGCGCATAAGGTGCTGAGTGAAATGGAGAAACGCTGCGGTATTGCGCCGGTCGCAGATTTCTCTGACAGCGATGCCTCCGCAGCGTTGCCGAAAAAAGGTCGCTTCAGCGAGATTTGGTCACCGGCTTACCGCAAGCGTACGCTGATGCTGGTGGTGATGAATTTCTTCCAGGCGATTGGCTTCTTCGGCTTCGGTAACTGGCTGCCTGCGTTGCTGTCCGGTAAAGGTGCGACCGTGACGCACAGCTTGCTGTATGCCTTTTTCATTACTCTCGCCTATCCGCTGGGCTCACTGATTTGCAGCCGCTACGCCGATAAACTCGAGAACAAATGGCAAATCGTTTTCTCCTCCCTGATGACGGTGGTGTTCGGTACGCTGTTTGCGCTGGCAACCAATCCGGTGCTGATGATCATCTGTGGCTTCCTGATCACCTATAGCAACGCGTGGCTGACCTTTAGCTATCACGCTTACCAGACCGAGATTTTCCCTACGCATATTCGCGCTCGCGCGGTGGGTTTCTGCTACTCGTTCAGCCGCCTGTCGACGGTGTTCAGCAGTATTTTGATTGGCCTTATTTTGCAGTACGCCGGCAGTCAGGGCGTGATCGCCTTTATCGTGCTGAGCATGCTGATGGTCATGCTGTCAGTGGGGATTTACGGTCCGAAGACGCGTGGGCTGGATTTGGAGAATATTTAACAAGACGGAAGGTGTCTTGATATCCAGCGGTAGGTAACGGGTGATAACGCAGTCCGGAGCCGCTTAGGTCTGACGTCCTCGCGACGCAGAAGTGCATCAGCCCGCGCTCACGCACATAATAAAAGGCCGCCAATGATGATAATGGCGGCCTTATCGGGTTAAAGCGGTATGCAAACTTGCACCCCGCTTTATGTTACTTTACTGCCCTTCCAGCACCTTAATATCCGCACTGCCTTGCTTCGACTCGACCGCTTCATCCTTACGCAGCTTCGCCACATCCTTCGCCGTTACCGTCGACTTCGCGCCGTTACCCCAGCTGCCGCGGATGAAGTTCACTACATCAGCGACCTGGTTGTCGTTCAGACGCCAGCCGAACGCCGGCATGGTGATGGCTGACGGTGCACCCTGCACGCCAGGCAAGGTGCCGCCCACCAGCACGATATGGATCAGCGAGGTGGGATCCTCGGCCATCACCACCGGATTGCCACGCAGCGCCGGGTAGAAGCGCTGATAGCCGCTGCCGTCGGTTTTATGACAGGCCGCACAGCTATCGACATACACTGATGCGCCTGGCTGGCTGTCATCGCCCTTCCACAATGCTTTGGCAACGGCATCGTCCTGCGTAAACACTGTCTGGCTGGCATCCTTCGCACCCAGCGATTTCAGATACTTAGCAATGGCGCTGATATCTTCGTCGTTCAAATACTGCAGGCTGTGCTGTACCACGTCGGTCATGCCACCAAACACAGCGGTGTGATCGTTGCGGCCATAGCGCAGGAACTGTTTCAGGTCACCTTCGCTCCAGCGGCCTAAACCATCACGGTTGTCACCACGCAGATTGCTGGCGGTCCAGCCGTCAATCGGTGCGCTGCTGCCTGACAGGTAATCATTGCCTTCACCGTTGGTCAGCGCTTTTTCCTGCATGGTGATGCTGCGTGGCGTATGGCAGGCACCGCAGTGACCCAATCCTTCCACCAGATAACGACCACGCGCCAGCGCCGGATCTTCCTGCGCGGCTGGCTGGAACGCTTTCACGTCTGGTGCAAACATGCCGCGCCAGATGGAGAGCGGCCAGCGCATCGACAGCGGCCAGGGAATATCGCTGTCTTTGTTAGCCTGCGACACCGGCTGTACGCCATGCATAAAGTAGGCATACAACGCCTGCATGTCGTCATCGCTGACCACCGCGTAAGACGGATAAGGCATCGCTGGATAGAGCGTATCGCCATTTTTCGCCACGCCGTGACGCACCGCTTTCTGGAAATCGTCGTAGCTGTAGTCACCGATACCGGTGGTTTTATCCGGCGTGATGTTGGTGGAGTAAATGGTGCCAATGGGCGTCGCCATCGGTAAGCCACCTGCAAACGGCTTGCCGCCTGCAGTGCTGTGACAGGCCACGCAGTCGCCCGCGCGCGCCAGATACTCACCGCGCTTTACCAGTGCGTCCGAACCTGCTTCGTCCGCCACTGCGGCGAACGTCATCGTGCCCAGAAACAGGGCCAAAATGCTTTTGATCATCGCCGTGTTCCTTATGCCTGAACCAGTGGGCCGGGGTTTTTCAGATACTGCTCGCGGATAGCTTTGGCTGACCAGTAGCTCAGCGCCGCCACCATGCCGGTTGGGTTGTAGCCGAGGCCCTGCGGGAACGCAGACGCACCAGGGACAAACACGTTTGGCACATCCCAGCTCTGCAGATAGCGGTTTACCGCACTGGTTTTCGGATCTTCACCCATGATCGCACCGCCGCTCATGTGCGTGGTCTGGTACACGGTAGTATCGAAGTGCGTGCCTGGTCCTTTGGCGCCGCCGATGATCATTTTTGGGTTCATCGCTTCGGTGATTTTGCGCATCTTGCCGACCATAAACTGCGCCATCTTGATGTCGTTATCCTGCCAGTCAAAAGTCATGCGCAGCAGCGGCTGACCATAGACATCTTTGTAGTTCGGATCGAGATCGAGATAGTTAGCGCGATACGACTGGTGCGCACCGTGCGCATCCATCGAAATGTGATGGTTGTAAGTATCGGCGACAGCAGCTTTCCACTGGCTGCCCCAGTTTGGCGTGCCTTTTGGCGTTGGCAGACCGGAGATCGGCTTGGTACCCGCCTGATTCACCCAGAACGGTGAGCCGCCGACAAAACCGTGTGGACCGTGGTCGAAGTTATCCGCGTTGAAGTCATCCACCGCGACGCCCGCACCGCCTGCCCCGATAAACGGGTTGGTGGTGGTGTTCTTGTCGAACAGCGCTTTCAGGGTCGAGATGTTCTGATAGGCAAAGTTACGGCCTACTACACCTTCGTTGCTGATCGGGTTATACGGTTTGCCGATGCCTGACAGCAACATCAGATGCACGTTATGGAACTGGAACGCCGACAGAATAACCAGATCTGCAGGCTGCACCACTTCACGGCCCTGGCCATCCAGATAGGTCACGCCAGTGGCACGCTTCTTGTCATCCGTCAGATTCACACGCAACACGTAGGAGTTGTTACGCAGTTCGAACTTCGGCTCCTGACGTAGTGCAGGCAGGATATTTACGTTCGGCGACGCTTTGGAGTACATGTAGCAGGCATAACCGCTGCAGTAACCGCAGAAGTTACACGGCCCCATCTGTGCGCCGTAGGTGTTGGTGTACGGGCCTGAGGTGTTTGCCGACGGCATATCGTAAGGGTGATAACCCACTGATTCAGCGGCCTGTGCAAACAACTGTGCAGAATAAGTGCGTTTCTGTGCAGGCAGTGGGAAAGCACTGGAACGATCCGGCGCGTAAGGGTTACCGCCTTTCTCTTTGCCCTGCAGCTGGCCTTTGATCGACCAGGCGCTGCCGGACGTACCAAATACTTTTTCAGCCTGATCAAAGAACGGCTCCAGCTCATCATAGCTGACGCCAAAGTCCTGAATCGTCATACCTTCCGGGATGAAGTTTTTACCGTAGCGTTGCTCGTAGTGGCTGCGCAGGTTCAGCTCCACCGGATCGACACGAAAATGTACGCCGGACCAGTGCAGACCCGCACCGCCGGTGCCGGTGCCCGGCAAAAATGCCGCCAGCTGGCGATAAGGCACCGCCGTTTGTGAAGCATCGTGACGGATAGTGACGGTGCTTTTTGACAGATCCTGGAACAGCTTTTTGCGGATGTTATACGTCAGTTCATCAATCGACTGCGGGTAAGAACCATCAGGATAGGTATCACGATGCGGACCGCGCTCCAGTGCGACCACCGTCAGACCGGCCTCGGTGAGTTCTTTCGCCATGATCGCGCCAGCCCAGCCGAAACCCACGACCACTGCATCTACTTTTTTCAATTCATTTGCCACGGTTACGCCCTCTCCCCGCGAATATCCACTGACGGGAACGGATAACGTTCACCGCGCTCTACCCAATCCATAAAGTCGGCGCGTGCGCCTGGGAAGCCAATCAGCTTCCAGCCCACCATGCCCTGGTTTCCACCATGGATTGGATCGCTGAAGTAACCCTCGCGGGTGTTCTGCAGCAGGAAGGAGAAGAAGGTCTTAGCTGCCAGCTGCGGAAATTCCGCCTGGCCGCTTTCAAACGCAGTGAGCAGTGCGTCTTGCTGTTCACCGGTTAACTCGGCAAACACTTTGCCATGCTGTTTTTTGCTCCAGCCATCCGCATCAGCGAGGCCGAGGCGATAAATTTGCTGCGGCACCAGCGGAGACTGATAGCCCAGCTCTTTGGGCAAATCGGGATTGAAAGGTCCCTGCATGTACCAGTTGCTGCCGGTGGCGTAAGGCGTGTTCATTTGACGATCGATAAACTCCGGCACGCCAGCTTCCAGTGCGCCAGGGCCGCGTTCGTCATTGGGGATCAGGCGCGCCACTGCCGCAGTGATAAAGGCAAACTCTTCCGCCGTAAACCAGGTGGGCTGATAAGCGCGTGCTTGCTGAGGTGCGACGGGTTGCTCTGCTGCTCCTGCGGCCATTGGTACCACCAACGCGCCCATCGCCGAACCGCCAACGGCCATGGCTGGCGCCAGGGTGATGGTTCTCAGCAGAAAATCCCTGCGACTGTGGCCATTTTTTTGTTCTGACATGACATTGCCTCATTACCACATGAATGCGGTATGAAAGTTAACTCGTTGCGTTGTATTGTTTTTTTAGTTGTGGCTTAAGGGATACAGCGTCACTGTTACCGGTAACAGTGCGCATAGTGTAACACTACAAACAGTATTAATTTAGTTTCTAGAAACAAATGCGCACAAATTACTTAACAACTCGCAGCACTGCTTTACATAACTGCGCCGATGCTGTCATCGTCAGATACAACCCACAACAGACAAAACACTGTCTGACGCGGTATAAAAGAGTACACACAACAGCGGAGTGCCTATGTTTAAGTCCTATTTTCCGCGGCCAGCGCTGTTTTTCAGCTCGGCCGCGATTTGGAGTTTGATTGCGATTTTCGCCTGGTTTGGTTTTGCCAATGATTTGCCTGCTCTGTGGCCTTCGCTGCATGCGGCGATGCAACAGCCGCTGCCCACCAATGCCAGCCGTTTTATTCACGCCAGCCAGTTATGGTTCTATGCCTATTACTGGATTGTTGCGGCGATTTTCGCCCTTGCCTGGAAGGTGATTGATAACCATCCGTGGCAGCGCTGGTCAGTGTGGGGCGCAGCCTTAATCATCTTTGTCACCTGGTTTGGTGTGCAGGTCGGCGTAGCGGTTAATGCCTGGTATGGTCCATTCTATGATTTGATTCAAAAGGCCTTAACCAAAGCTGGATCGGTGCAGATTGCTGAATTTTACCAGCAGGTTCTCGCCTTTTTAGGTATCGCATTGATTGCGGTAGTGATTGGCGTGATGAACTCATTCTTTATCAGCCACTGGGTGTTCCGCTGGCGCACCGCGATGAACAACTATTACATGCATAACTGGCAGCGCCTGCGCCATGTTGAAGGTGCCGCACAGCGTGTTCAGGAAGACACCATGCGCTTTGCCAGCACGCTGGAAGATTGGGGCGTGAGCTTTATTCAGGCGATTATGACTCTGGTGGCGTTCCTGCCGGTGCTGATCACCCTGTCACACCACGTCAAAGATATCCCGCTGCTAGGCAACATTCCGTATGCGCTAGTGATTGCGGCGGTGCTGTGGTCGGTGTTTGGTACCGGACTGCTGGCGATCGTCGGGATTAAATTACCGGGGCTGGAGTTCCGCAATCAGCGAGTTGAAGCTGCCTATCGTAAAGAGTTGGTGTATGGCGAAGACAACGCCGATCGCGCGTCACCGCCGACGGTGAATGAGCTGTTTAGCCGCGTGCGCTTTAACTATTTCCGTCTCTATTTCCACTATCTCTATTTCAACATCACCCGCATTCTCTATCTACAGGTCGATAACGTGTTCGGGCTGTTCCTGCTGTTCCCGTCGATTGTGGCCGGGACCATTACGCTCGGTTTGCTCAACCAGATAACCAATGTGTTTGATCAGGTACGATCGTCGTTCCAGTATCTGATCTCATCGTGGTCAACGCTGGTAGAACTGATGTCGATCTACAAACGTCTGCGCAGCTTCGAGCAAATTCTGGCGGATATCCCGCATCAAGAGATGATGCGCGAGTCGGCTGAGTAAGGTTGCGTTTTAGCGGCGTAATTGATGAAGTGAACCCCGAAAGTCGGGCACCACTCCAACGAGTAGGGGAACGACAATGAACAGTCGTAAGCAGTAACATCGCTTCAGGTGCGCGTGATACATCGCGCCGCTACCATTATGCGTAGGGGGAGCCTTCAGGCTGCTCCCCTAAAATGCATGAAGTTGAATGCTATTAGAACAGCAACAATTAACCAGCCAGCACCGCAAACACCTTCTCAACGGCGTAAGCACCCGGATCTTTCACCCCATCCAGATTCTGCTGATTCAGATACGCTGAACGTCCCGCTTTGGCACTCTGCATTTTTGCCGTGGCATCCGCGCCTTGCTGAGCGGCTTTCGCCGCAGCGGCCAGTGACTCACCCGCCACTAACGCCTCCAGCGCCGGTTGCAGCGCATCCACTAACGTACGATGTCCCGGCTGCGCACCACCGTAATGCTTCATACGTTCCAGACCGTGCATCAACGCCTGCGGCAAAGCGCTGCCCTCTTCAAGCTGTTGGCCGGCGCTGGTGAACAGAATCGACATCAGCACGCCACTTGAGCCGCCCATCACCGTGGCCAGTTGTTCACCGATCAGCGCCATCAGGGTTGGCAGCTCATCCAGCGGCAGCTGCTTGTCACGCAGACCGCGCTGAATCTTCTTTGCACCTGCCGCAAAGGTTGAGCCGGTATCACCGTCGCCAACTTTGGCATCCAGCGCGTTGAGTTCGCTTTCCAGATCGATCAACGTCTGCGTCACGCGGTCCACCAACTCAGCTACCTGAGCATTCTCGGACGGATCGAAATCCAGCACGCTGCCAACCTTTTCAGCACTCTGCAAACTGATCGGGGCGAAGTCATAGACCGGCACCCAACCCAGCACTTGCACTGGCGCATTCAGCGCCTCCAGGAACGGTTCCTCCAGCGCCAGCAATGACAGTGAGAACCCTTTCATATCCAACGCGCTGACCAGGGTTGCCGGGCCGATCAGATGGGTAACCCGCGCCGCCAGTGGCGACTGCAACACTTCACGCGTCAACACCGCCAGCTCCAGTTGGGAGAAGCCACCAAGGTTATTAATCAACAGCAGCGCCTGTTTGCCGTCTGGCAAGGACTGCGCCAGTTTATCGGTCATAATACTGCTGATTTTTCGGCTGTTTTGGGTATCCAGCGTCACCACGCCCGGCTCACCGTGGATGCCCATGCCCAGTTCGCTATGGCCTGCTTCGACGCGTTCATCACGCTTTTCGCCAGGAATATGGCAGGTCGCGAACGCCAGACCAATCGATGAGGTGGCATCAATCGCGCGTTGTGCCAGCGCTTTGACCTCATCCAGTGATTGCCCCTGCTCGGCGGCAAAACCGGCGATCTTATGCACCAGCACCGTCCCGGCAATGCCGCGTGGCTGTGGATTTTCCGGCAGCGCAATGTCGTCCTGCACCATCACCAACTCGACGTTGTAGCCGAGATTTTTCGCTTTCTCCGCCGCCAGCCCGAAGTTCAGTCTGTCGCCGGTGTAGTTCTTCACAATCAGCAGGCAACCGGCATCGCCGGTGACATTGATGATGGCATTGAGCACCGCATCGACGCTCGGTGAGGCAAAAATGTCTCCGCACACCGCCGCCGTGAGCATGCCTTTGCCGACAAAACCGGCATGCGCCGGTTCATGCCCCGATCCGCCGCCGGAGATCAGCGCCACTTTGCTCTTATCCCAATCCGTACGCACCAGCACGCGGATCTCATCACCGAGATCGAGACGGCTCAGGTTATGCCATGGCGTGCTCAGCAAAACCCCTTCGATGGCTTCGTTCACCAGATCGTTTTTCTCATGCATAAAAAACTGGCTCATTGCTTCCTCTCCATTGGTGTTGTCGAGGTAAAGGTAGCGTATATCGCGGGGGGATCGGGAAAGGAAAGTGCGGAAATGCAAAGGGCGGCACGCGCCGCCCTTTAATTAGGAAAACTACGATCAGAGATCGATTTTCAAAACGCTATCCGGATTTTTTGGCGGCTCTTTACGCGTGCCCGGCTGCTTGATGCTGACAAACAGCGCTTTACCGTCTGCTGACAGCGCCAGGCTGTTCGGCAGGCCAGGTGCTTTCACCGTGCGTTTCACTTTATAGCTGCTCGCGTCGATGATACTGATCTCACCCGCTTTGCGATGCGTGACGTACAGCTCGTTGCGATCGGCATTGAACAGTACCGCCAGAGATTCTGGCACATCAATCTTGTGAATCACCTGCTGAGTGCGGGAATCCAGCACCAGCACCTGAGGCTGTTTCGAGTCGCTCAGGAAGATGCGATGGCCCTGGGTATCCAGCGCGATATTCAGGAAGAAGTGATCTTTATCACCATCTATTTTCTGGCGTTTTTCAATCGCGTTGAGGCGCGTGTTGATGGTCACCAGTTCGCCATCGGCGTTGGTCACATACAATTTCTGCGCCGCAGAATCGATAGCCAAACCGGTGCCCATCTTACCGGTGTTTGGGACGGTGCTGACCAGCTTCAGGGTTTTGCCATCCACCACCCACACCACGCTCTGCTCACCGAGACCAGTGACATACACGCGGTCAGTTGCCGCATCGGCGACCACTTCACGCGGCTGCAGTGGACGGACATTTTCGCTGCGTTGACGCGCATCCAGCACCAGCGAGTTCAGCACTTTACCACTGCTGGCATCCACCGAGGTCAGCGCCGCGTCACGCGTGTTACCAAAGAACAGCGTGTTGGTTTTCTGGTTGATGGCAGCGCCAAAGGTGGGCAGATCGGTGCTGATGGTCTGCTTCACCGACAGATCCTGCGGGTCGAGACGGTAGACGGTGCCACCTTTGCCGCTGGCGTTTTGCGCCGTAGCAAGGAACAGCGCGTTATCGCTGTTGCTGAACGCCAGTTCGTAGGCCCCTTTGGAAATCACCTGGTTCAGCGGCTGAGACTCCGCAGCCAGCACCGCAGAGGAAGATAACAGCGCCGTTGCCAGCAGCAATGGACGCAGCGCCCATGTTGTTTTAATCGCTTTCATAACTTCTCCATAGCAAATCCACCGCCTCATGGCAGTGAAGTGAAAGCTCGACAGTGCAACCAATTTCAAAAAGACAGCCCGAGGCGAGCTGACGAAGGATGATTTTTTTTGAGAATAGTAATCATTTAGAGAGGAAAGCGACAGGTTTTTATCAGGTGACCAACGCCGCCAGGGCGCCCTAAGGCACCCTGTCAGCACAGAACGTTAACGCAGACTTATTTGGTCAGTTCGGCAGTCATGTGCACGCCGTTATTGAAGTTGGCTTCAGTCACTTTATAGGAAGCACCAACTTTATGCGCCTGAGCAGCGATTTGCGCTTCTGCACCATCGATGGTGGTATCCGTCGCGGTGATGCTTTGCGCAAAGCTAGCGAATGGCAGAACAGTCAGGGCAACAACAGCAGCAAAAGTTTTGATAGATTTCATGGTCAATTCCTCGTTGAATGTTTTATCAGGTAAGGCGTCATCGCCTTGTTGAGATAAATAATAGGCGTGAAATTGATCACAAAAAAGCGGAGAGATTTGGCATTGTCATTCTATTAATTTGAACAATAAAAGCACGTTTGGATTAACATCTGTGCAAAGGGTTAAAAATCCATGTTTTGATTGAAAGGCAGGATTTATGGCTGTGATAGAGAGAATAAAAAAAGGTCACCCTAAGGGTGACCTTCCGGTCCAGTGCATCTTCGCTTGAGCAGCATTGATACCGCCCAAGCCTTAACCGTGATGCCTGACGCGCGTGAAAATAGTGATCGCCGCCAGCAGCATCAGCACGCCACTGGCGAGGAACACACCGCCCGCACCGTTAAGATCAAACATCCAGCCACCTGCCGCGGCACCCGCAGTGATGGCCAGCTGAATGGTTGCCACCAGCAAACCACCGCCGGATTCGGCATCATCCGGCACCGCACGGGAGATCCAGGTTGACCAGCCCGTTGGCATCGAACCAAACGCAAGGCCCCACATGGCGACGCCCGCACCGACCAGCCACGGCAGATTGCCAAAACTCACCAGCACCACCGCCGTCACGCTCATCACCAGCGCCATGACGGTCAGCGTCAGAGAGACGCTACGCGTCACCAGGAAGCCCGCCAGCGAAGTACCGAAGAAATTCGCCACACCAAACGCCAGCAGCACCAGCGACAGCTGATTGATGTTGAGCTGTGCGCTACTTTCCAGGAACGGACGCAGATAGGTAAAGAAGGCAAAGTGTCCGGTGAACATCATGATCACCGCCAGCATGCCCCAGCGCATCAGGCTGTTGCGCAGCAGATCCAGCACGCCGCCGCTGCGCGCTTTATTCTCTGGCGGCATCGCAGGCAGCGTGAAGAACTGCCAGAACAGCGCCAGCACACCCAATACACCGGTCAGCAGGAAAATGTTACGCCAGCCAATCAGGCCCCCCAGATAGCTTCCCAACGGGGCGGCAATAATGGTCGCCAGTGAAATACCGCTGAACACTATCGAGAGCGCCTTCGGCACCTGATCGCTCGGTACCAGCCGCATGGTAATCGCGGTCGAGAGCGTCCAGAAGCCACCAATCGCCATGCCGAGCAGCACGCGCGCCAGCAGGATCATCGGCAGGTTCTCTGCAAATGCCACCAGCAGCGCCGAGGCAATCAGCAGCAGCGTGAAGGCCAGCATCACGAGGCGACGATCAAGACGGCGCGTAATGTTACCGATCACCAGGCTGGTGAGCAGCGCCACCAGCGCGGTCACGGTCACCGTTTGTCCCGCTTGCCCTTCGCTCACTTGCAGCGAGTCGGCAATCGGTGTCAGCAAGCTCACCGGCAGAAATTCGGCAGTTATCAGACCGAACACGCCAAAAGCCATGGCAAACACCGCGCCCCATGCGGGTTTATCCACCGCTATACTTGTTTCGACTACTTCAGTATCCAGACTCATTTGCGATCCCCATCACAAAAATTCAGGTTGTAAGCATAGTGAGACGACGCAAGACGATCTATGATACAAAAACTTTGTTTTTTGATAATTCGTCTGGATTCGTATGAGCCGCTATGAAGATCTGACCAGTGAACTGCTGATGGGCATGCGCCTGTATGGCGTGAAATACCAGCGTATCGCCTTACATACCCCTTTTGGTTTGCAATACGATGACGCACCGGGCAAGGCACAATTACACTTTGTCGGCCGTGGATCGTTAATGATCCGCTCAGCGTCTGGCGTGATCTATCCGTTGCAGGCGGGTGATGCACTGTTAATCCCGCATGGCAAAGCGCACGCGCTGATCTCCAGCGAGGATGCCATCTGTGAACCGATCGACACCTTCAACAGCAAACCGATCTGTGACAGCGTCTGTGACATTGGTGACAGCAGCGAAGGCTGCCCGGACGACAGCGATGTGATTCTGTTTAGCGCCTGCATGGCGTTTGAACTCGGCGGTATGCAGCCGCTGGTACACACCATGCCGGATGTCATGCTGGTGAGTACCTTGCTGGCGCAGTACCCTGAAATCCAGCCGATTCTTGATGCGATGGAGCGCGAAACCCGCGACCGCAAAGCCGGTTTCGCTGGCATTCTTTCCCGTCTGGCAGATGTGGTGGCAGCGCAGATTGTGCGCGGCTGGGTTGAGAACGGCTGCGGTAAGGGCAGCGGATTAGTGCAGGCGCTGCGCGACCCGCGTCTGAGCCAGGCGATGGCGGCCATGCATCGTGCGCCGGGCGAAAACTGGACGGTGGAACGTCTGGCGAGAGAATCGGGCAGTTCACGCTCGGTGTTTGCTGCCCGCTTTCAAACGGCCACCGGCATGACGCCGTTACGCTATCTCACCGAGTTGCGCATGCGGTTGGCGGTAGAGCGGATCGTCAATGAGGGTGAAGCGGTGGAAAGCGTCGCCTTCCACCTTGGTTACGGCTCGCTGGCGGCGTTTAGCCGGGCGTTTAAACGCATTGTCGGCTCACCACCCGGCGCGTTACGTGCAGCGCGCGAGACGCTTTAGCGAAACACGCCGATCGCTTCAAGCACGCGATTCGGCTGACGCTTTGGCGCGTTTCGCGCAGCGTGCGAGTTCCTTTAACGGAATACGCTAATCGCTTCCACCAGGCGATTCGCCTGACGCGTCATGCGCCCGGACGCTTCGGCGCTTTCCGCCACGCGAGCGGCATTCTGGTGCGTGATATCGTCGAGATCTTCCACTGCAGTACTCACTTCACTTAACGCGATGGACTGTTCCGCCGTGGCAGAACTGATCTGGGCAATCAATGCCGTGACGTTTTGCACCTGGTCGACAATATCCTGCATGGTGCGCCCGGCCGCATCAGCGTGATGACTACCCGACTGCACGCGACCCGCGCTGGTTTCCACCAGCGTTTTGATTTCACTGGCGGCTTTGGCGCTACGCTGCGCCAGGCTGCGCACCTCACCCGCGACCACTGCAAACCCTTTGCCCTGCTCACCAGCACGCGCCGCTTCCACCGCGGCGTTTAACGCCAGAATGTTGGTCTGGAAAGCGATACCGTCAATCACGCTGGTAATATTGGCGATGCGTTTCGAGCTGTCGGCGATATCCGCCATCATCCCCACCATCTCCTGCATCACTTCACCGCCTTTCAGCGCGGCGTGGCTGGTATTTTCTGACAGCTTATTCACTTCATTAGCCGTATCGGTGTTGCTTTTCACCGTGGCGGTCATTTCATTCATGGTGGCGGCGGTCTGCTGCACGTTGGCCGCTGCCTGCTCAGTGCGACGGCTCAATTCGTCGTTACTGCGCGCTATCGCACCGCTGGCACTGAGTACATTGATCGCCTGGCCGCTGACATCATCCACCAGCCAGCGGAACATCAGTCCGAGCTGTCCGATCGCACGCAGCGTGATCCCGATTTCATCCACACGATCTAACTGATCCACCTTATGACTGGCGCCAGTCGCGACGCTCAATGCCTGGCGGCAGATACGCTCCATTGGACGGGAAATCTGCTGCTCCAGCCACAGACTCGCCAACAGCAACAAACCGGCCATGCCAGCGGCAAAACCGCCCAGCGCCATCGGTGCGACTCCCAGCAGCCAGACGCCGATCACGGACAACGGCAGCACGGCGATCAAGGTGGATCGAATGCGCCAGCGCAGCGGCAGGGTTTTCAGCAGTGAGCCGAGACGACGCCAGCCGGTGCCGACCAGCAGCCCTTTATGGAAACGACGGCCTTTAGCACGCCCTTCACGGAAATCACGGTACAGCGCTTCGGTCTGACGGATCTCTTCGGCGGAAGGTTTGGTGCGCACCGACATGAAGCCCTGCACCTTTCCTTCGCGCACCACCGGAATCGCATTGGCTCGCACCCAATAGTGATCACCGTTCTTACGACGATTTTTCACCAGCGCAGTCCAGGGTTCGCCCTGTTTCAGGGTGGCCCACATGTCGGCAAACGCTTCCGGCGGCATATCCGGGTGACGCACCATGTTATGCGGTTGCCCAATGACCTCCTCCGGCTCGAAACCGCTGACCTCAATAAAGGCGTCGTTGGCATAGGTGATATGGCTGTTAAGGTCGGTGGTCGACATCAGCGTGGCGTCATCGTCAAAAATGAATTCACGCTGAGTGATAGGCTGGTTGTTCCGCATGTGTGTTGTCCTTGCAAGATGCAGGCTAAAGGAAAAAATCAATTACACTTTTTTACCTTTTCGGCAGCGCAGGGAGCGGTCTTTAGCGATGAGAATTAATTTTTATCCTGAATTAAAGCCACAGTGAATAATATCCCTGTTTTTTATGGCAGAAATCGATCGATAAAATTTTATTTAGAGTATATGAAATCAAGGTTTGCCGGGGCGCAAGATGAGCAAGGTGCACATCAATGTGTACCTAAGCCCATCCCACAATTGATGGCGACAAGGCCGAACACCGCATCCGCTTATTGACGCCATTTATCGCGACTTGTCCAAATACCGCAGTCCATTGACGACGGTATTTAAGGCGACTCTTGCAATGTCTTCACTTAAAACTGCCACCTTACGCCCACGTTATAGCGCCACCCTTTGGCACCGTTGCCGCTGATCTCTTTGCGATAATCCGCCTCCGCATACAGTGAAACATCTTTCTGCAACGTGGCGGTTCCGCCTGCGCCCACTTCCCACATCTGCCCAAAGTGGCCGCTGGTGAAAGTGGCGCTCAATGCAGGGTTTTCCACCGAAGAGACGTTGGTGTCCACCGTGCCGCCCCAACCTTTGTAGTAATTGGCGCGCAGGTAAGGGGTGTACTGGCGGTTGCTGTCATCCGTCCAGGTGCGATCCAGCCTTGCGCCTAAACGTCCGATGGTCTGGTTGTAGTCGCCGTAGCGCACCTTGTTACCGTCTTCATCGGTAAAGTCGTTCATGTTCAGCTTCATGTACATCAACTGCGCCTGCGGCTCCAGTTTGTAGCCATCGCCAAGATCAAATGGATAACCGCTCTCCATTGAGGCCGTCCAGCCATGACCTTTTAGCTTCGCCTCTTGTTTTTGCCGTGCGATATCGGTTTCACCACGATGCCAGTCGAACGACAGCACGCCATCCAGATAGAACCCGTTTTGACGCTGCCAGGTGCCGTAAAAGGCCAGGCTGTCGCTGTCGAAGGTGGTGCTGCTGTAGCCGTCGGCGGCATCCGGTCGAATCCGCGTATTACCGCGCGTGTAGGCTAAGCCACCGCGCAGGCTGTCTTTGTCACCGTCGAGGCGCAGAACGTTGCCACCTAGCTGCACCGCGCTGTAATCCAGATCGAAGTCGTAACCGTAATCACGGAAGCTCTGGTCACTTTTGTACTTCAGGTTGGAGCCGATGTAGCGCAGGAACATCTCGCCGCCCTCACCTTCCGGCCGTGTCTGCTCATGACGCAATTCGCCGAGACGCTTATGCAAATCGTCGATAATCGCGGAGGTGTAATACGCCAGCCCAACCGGTGCGGAGATGTAGGAGGGTACCTGCGGCACCACTGCGGGACGCGTATTGTAGGAGTGCTCAGAACCAAATGCATCGGTGATAAAGGTCGATGGGCAACTGGCGCCATCTTCACACACGTAATAATTCGCCAGCCGGTAATCCCAATAATTGTTGCCACTGCCGCTAACCAAACGCTGGCTGGGATCGGTACTGCCCGGTGCGAAAGTGTAGAGGCGGTATTGCCACGGCCCCGCAGCGAGATAGCCGTCTTTCAGGGCAAAACTATCAGGGCCAGCGTTACCCGCGACCTGTGCCAGTGAAATCCCCTCGTTACCCTCAATGCCGCCATTGCGATTTAAGTCCGTTAATCCGCCGGTGCTGCTGTCGGTCAGTTTGACGTTGATCAGCGTGGTGCCGGTGGCATTACCCGTGACATTGAGATGGTCGGTGAACTGGTTGCTCAGCGCGCCACCTGCGTTAAGATCAGTGATCAGATTAAGCTGACCGCCGCTGGAAGCCAGCGAACCATTGATATTCAAGGTGTTGCCCGGCGATCCTGCGCCGTTAGTCAGGTCGAGAATACCGGCGTTATTCACCGTAAGTGAATCCGCCGTGCCGCCCGCTAACGTCGGATGCACATTGTTACCCGCATACAGCGTTGAATTTTCATCGATATTAATGGTGCTGTGCGCCAGTTTGAGGTTATCCGTGAGCGTCCATTGGGTATCGGTAAAGTTAATGGTGCTCCAACCGCTGCCCAGGTTTACCCCTTTATTGAGATCGTCAGCGCCCAGGCTGCCACCACGAGAATCGATCTGATTAAACGTCAGCGTGTTTCCGGTTCCGCTGCCGCTGGTGAGGTGATAGGTGGTGCCGAGATCCACCTTACTGACCTCCGCGTTATTGTTATTGTCATTGCCCATGGTCAGGCTGCCGTTAAGCGATCCGCCCGTCCAGCGGAACACATCGGACCCGCCGCCGGGGTTGATATCGCCACGCACTTCCCCTTCGGTCAGCAGGATTTCATCATTAGCATTGCTGCCTGCCACCGCCACGGTTTGTGGATTGACGGTGATGATGTTGCCGAAGTTTTCGAAGAGGGTTTTGCCGCCGCGCAAATCCACCACCGGCGCGGTCAGACTGTTGGAGGTGAACGTCCCGGTGTTGACGATAGTGCCCGCCGTGCTGGAGATCAGTGCCGATCCGCCCGCCGGATTATCGATCGTGACATCTGCGGCGGTGGTGACATTGCCGGTGGTGTTGGCGCGAATACCGGTGCCACCCGCGCCGGTGACATTAAATTGATAGCCCGAGCCCAGCGTTAAATCGCCACGGGTAGTCGTTCCATCCGCATTGGCGATGTTCAAGCCGGTGCCGCTGCCTGACACATTGGTGGTCACCGTTGAGTCAGGATCAAACGGCACTGCGGTGCGGATACCGTTGCCATTCGCCACATTAAGCGTGAGGTTGCTCAAGCTAACATTGCTGAGTTCGGCGCCGTTTTCGATGCCGTTGCCGCTCCCTAATACATTCACTGTGGCATCGCTGGCACTGAGCGCGCTGGCACCGTTATCGACCAGGATGCCGTGCGCACTGCCACGCGTGGTGATCACGGTATCGCTGCCGGTTAATGCCAGCTGTGCGCCGTCACTGATGCGCACGCCCGCCACACCATTATCGACATTGATCACGCCGCCTTTGGCCAGCGTGCTGCCACTGCCAGACACATCCAATCCCGTGCCGTTCGCCACATTGACCGTACCGTTATTGGTCAGCGTGCTGCCCGCGCGCGAGCGGATACCGATATTGTTGCTGCCGGTGAGGTCTACCGTGCCGTTATTGACCACCATGGCACCGTTGGTGACATCAAAGCCGATGGCATTACTGCCTGCACCACTGAGATTGGCATTGCTGGTAACGATAGTGGCTGCTGACGTGCCATCCAGCGCGTTGCTCAGATCGGTGCGCAGATTATTGACCAGCACACCGACGGCACGATTGCCGCTCAGGTTAATGCTGCTGCCGCTATCAAGTGTGGTCGCGCCGCCGCCTTCGGTACGGATCGCGGTGCTGCCCTGGCCGCTGGCGGTAAGATTGACATTCGCCGTGTTCAGCGTGCTGCCACGGCCAGAGACGATCACGCCGGTGCTGTTGGCAGCGCTGGCGGTGAGCGTCGCTGGGTTGCTGAAGCTCAGCCCTGCGCCATCATCAATACGGTATCCGCTGGAATTCAGCGTATTCACGTCCAGCGCGTTGGCGGCAGAGTTGATACGTGAACCACTGCCCGCCGCGTGATAAGCAATCTGATCGCTGCTGTTGAAGTTAGGCGCCGAGCCAGCCGCGATATTCACCAATGCGCCGTTGAGTGCTTCCGCGCCTATCGCACCAGTACCGTTAAGATTCAAGTTGCCACTGTTGAGGTTAGCAATCGCCCGGTTACCGCTGGCGCTTACGCCCCTGCTGCGGTTGGTGGCACTGCCGCCGTTGACATTGATATTGCCGCTGTTGTTAGCCGTGGTATTGGCCGTGCTGCCGCTGCTGTTGAGCGCAATGCCGGTTCCGCCGTCATTAATATTGATGTTACCGCTGTTGGTGCCAGTCGCACCGCTCTCCACGCGTATGCCGGTGGCATTCGCGCCGCTGAAAGTAATGTCGCCGGTGTTATTGAGCTGGGCCCGATTGCGTGCCAGATAGCCGATCAACCCGCTTTGCGACGAATTGAGTGCCGCTGCAGAACTCAACGTGGTGCTGGCCACGGGCGCCCCGCTGTTGCTGCCCGCCAGCGTATGTTTCTGCCCATCGACAATCGCGCCAATGGCGTTATTGCCGGTGAGGTTGATAGTGGTGTCATTGTCGATGGTGCCTGTTGCGCCGCCTTCGATGTTGACGCCGGTCGCCCCCGCACCACTGACGTTCAGCGTGGCATTGCGGGTGTTCACTTCGGTACCGCCGGTGCCGCTGCCGTTTACCGCCACAGAACCCGCACCTGATGCCGTGAGCGACAGATCCGTGCCATCAAAATCTGCGCCCTGCTCAACGCGGAACAGTGTCGAATTGGACGTCGTGACATTGAAGGGATTATTGCCCGCCACGTTGATGCGCGCATTCGGGCCATAGGCGAAGAAAGCGATTTGATTGCTGCCGTTGCTGAACGTCGGTATCGCGTTGGCATCAACTTCCACTGTGGCATTGCCGCGCGCGTGCACGCCAATCGCGCCCGTGCCGCTCAGGTTCACCGGGCCGTTGACGTCCGCGCTCGCCTGCCCGGAGCCCTGACCCTCCACCCACACACCAAAGTTACGTGTGCCGCTGGCCGGATCGGCCCCCCCGGCCACGTTGATGCTCCCCGTTGAGCTGGCAGACGCGGTATTGCCATTGGTGGCAACCACCTTCACACCCGTACCGTTGACGCCGTTAAGGTTGATGGTGCCACTGTTATCGATGGTGCCGCTGCTGTTGGTCACCAGCATCCCCACGTTCTCACGCGGCACGCTCGCGGCAGCACCATTCACATCAATAGTGCCGTTATTGACCATGGTGACGCCGCTGGCTCCCGTTGCAGACATACCTGCCGCGTTCTGCACCTTTGAGCCAATCACGATATTGCCGTTGTTGATCGCTCTGCCGTGGGCCACCAGCGCAATCCCGCTGGTGAGTCCACTTTGATTCATCGCGGTATCCGCTACGCTGTCGGTCAGACTATTTTGCGGGCCACGGCCAATATAAATTTGCCCATCGGCATTGTTGGTGAAGAGGGAGGTCGGTGCTGTCAGCAGCACACCAGAGGCGGTGCCGCGTGCGCTGGAACCATTTACGCCAACGTTGATATTGCCGCTGTTGCTGGATGTCGCCTCATCTTCCAGCCGAATCCCCGCCACGCCATACTGCGAGTTACTGCCGATGGTAGCGAGATTCACGATGCCGTTGTTGTTAAACGCGCTGCCGCTCTGCACCAGCACACCGTTGGCACCATAACCGGTGGAGCCGATGCCGGTGCCATCCTGACGATTGAGGAACCCGCCATTAATGACGCCAGTGGTGCTGGTGCTGCCACTGCTCTGGTCAGAGAGCACCAGTGCCGTGCCGTTATTGGCGAGGGTGCCGCGGCTGGCGAGCTTGCCATCAATCACCGCCTGCGCGCCGTTGGAGGCTTTAATCGCCCCGCCTGTCGAACCCACGACTTCCAGTGTGTTGCCCGCCGCGAGATTGACACGAGCGTCTGGGCCATCGGCATTGACCACGATGCGGTTGCCAATCGGCTGCGTGACCTCATCCGGCGGCGTGGCGCTGACGTCGTACACAATATTGCCATTGGTGACGGTAACCGCTTTGTTGAACTCGGTCAGGTAGTTGGCTTTATCCAGATTGCCCGTCTGCAACTGACCAATCAGCCAGTTATTGTAAGTCTGCAATTCGCTGGCGCTGGTGACGGTGAAGGTGTGTGTGACGCCATCCAGCGTTTGCACATTCACGCTGCCGTTGTAGGTCGCAAGGTTCTGCACCTGAAAGGATTGCGTGGCGCCTGCACCATCCGGTGTCGCGGCAGTGCCGAAGAAGCTGATGCGATTGTTGGAATTCCAGTTCAGCGTGCTGTTGCTGCCCACCTGAAACAGCGTGGTTTGCTTCGCTGCCATGCTCCAGCTGTTGGTGCTGGCGCTGCTGGCGGCATTCGCTTGCCCAATATTCACATCAAGCAGGCCACCGTTGGAAACATCCGCGATGCGCGTGTTGATGTATTGATCGCCGTTAACGTTGACCACGTCCGGCACGGCGGTATCGGAAGTCACTGGCGTTTGTGCCACCAGGCTGGCGGAGTTGTAGACCTGGAAGGTGGTGTTACCGCCCGTGGTCGGATCGGGTACGGTGATGGCGAAGTTCTGCGGACCGGGATCAAGACGCGTCTGATTCAGAAACTGCGCACCCGATGTAATATTCACCTGCCCCAGGCTCGAACTCACTGAACCATCCGTTCCCGGGGCAAAATCTGGATTGCCGGTTAGCGTTTCATTGCTGCCGTTGACGTTAATATTCTGCTCGCCAAAAAGGTTGTCATTCACCTGCGGTGAATAGCTTCCCAACGTAATGGCTTGCGCGCTTATTGCCGGATAAAACAGCGCTTGCGCGGCTAATATTCCGAACGCAATCGGATTTAATGTGAACTTCATACTTCCTCCAGTGGGCGTGCAGCGTCCACGCTGTTATTGCAACAGCGTTAAATTCATCGCGAGGGGATAAAGCGGCAGGAATAACACCAACCCCGATGTGCAATTCATTTCAGAGAACCACTGTGTGAAGAAAGTCTGGTGCAGCGAATAAAGATTTAATTCTGTTTTTATAGATTAATTGGTTTTAGGTATAGACTTTTCTGCCATCGGACGCAAAAGGTAATTCGGGATAACCCGTTGTCATCATGGCGAAATATTTGTGAGGCGGGAAATACTTTGGGCGATAATTGAGTCCAGAAGTTTACAATCATTAGCTTGCTATCTTATTAATAATTTCTTTATTTTTCCTTAGCAGTTTACTTACGAATGGCACGGCATTATTGGCAGCATTAGCACCAGGCTAAGCGATACGGTGAAATGCAAAAAACGTGACAAAGATCACATTTTCGAGCGCACGATATCGAGGGGGACACCGGCTTTTCCCCACTGCTGCGGGCGATATCAGACTCACTTTCCGGTCCACCGCAGCGACACAATACGTTGCGCCACTACGGTGAACAGCGACGATGTCAGCTTAAATCGACGCCTTTGGTCCCGCCCCACCAGGTGAAGGCAAATCCGCCGACCCACGCGACAATTAACCCCGCGAGATAGACTGCCATACCGGCAAAGATCCCCTGTGAAGAGGTCATCAGCGGCAGCGTAACCAATCCGGAAGGCCCAAACACCGTATTCATCCCCACCGGCAGACCGAGCCAGGCCACCAAGCCAATGAAGAATCCACCCAACGCACCGCCACAACAGGCAGTAATAAATGGCTTCAGGCGCGGCAGCGTAACGCCATAAATTAAAGGTTCGCCCACGCCCAACAGGCCCGGCACGATTGCGCCTTTGATTTGCGTACGCAGCAGAGAATGCTTTTCGGCCTTGCACCACAGCGCCAATGACGCGCCCACCTGGCCTGCGCCCGCCATCGCCAGAATCGGGAATAGCGAGTTGAATCCCTGAGTTTCCATCAACGCGAAATAGACCGGGATAAAGCCCTGATGAATCCCGAACATCACCGCAATCAAAAACAGACCGGCCAAAATAGCGCAGCCAAAGGGATTGTTATTGAGATGAATAAACAACCACGACATGCCTTTAAATAACTCACCGCCAATCGGCATAATCACCATAAAGGTAATGGCACCGGTAATTAATAACGTGAGTAACGATGTCAAAATCATGTCGAGATTATCGGGGATAATTTTACGCAGTTGTTTCTCAATCCACGCACCGAATATCGCCGCCAATAATACGCCGATAATATTGCCGCGCGGGTCAATCGCCATGCCAAAGAAATCTGACATTCCGCTGTAATAACCCACCGTGGCTTTTGGCATATAACCCAGCACAAACAGCGAGGCGATAATGGCACCGTTCACTCCAGTGCCACCAAAGGCTTTCTGCGCGTTATAGCCAATCAGGATACTGAGGAAGGTAAACAGCCCCTTGCCGAACACTTTCGTGTAGGCCACGGTATCCAGCAGCCACTGCGCATGGTCGCCGGGCTGGTTGAGGTGGAAAATCTGCTCAATCAGCGTGGCAAATCCCAGCAGCAAACCGGCACCGATAAAACCGGGGATCAGGGGGGTGAAGATGGTGGCAAAACAGGAAAGAAAACGGTGCAGTGCGCTTGTTTGCTTCGCTTTCATCTGCTGCTTTTGAGCGGCGGCAAGGGTGCTGAGATCCTGCGGCTTTTCCGCTTCATCGTTATTCAGTAATCCCTGCATTTTCTCTGCGGCAGTTTGCGCTTTGCCGGGACCAAGAACGATTTGCAGTTGCGCATCGCTGTCGATCACCCCCAGTACGCCGGGCAGCGTTTTCAACCTGGCGTGATCCACCAGAGCGGCATCCGCGAGCGTGAGGCGCAGGCGCGTCATGCAGTTACCGCACTGCACGATGTTATGCGCGCCTCCTACCGCTTGCAGGATATCGCGCAGCAGTCCTTCGGTGATGGCGGCCATTATTGCGCTCCTGCGTCACGCAATGCGTTACGGATAAAGCCGCTGTTTTGCTTCAGCAGCGCTTTGGCTTCGTTGGCATCCAATCCTGCCAGCACCATCACAATGGCGGTTTTGCAGTGCCCATGACACGCGTTCAGCGCCTGCTGCGCGGTGGCTTCGTCGCAGTCAGTGGCCTGTTTCACGATATTGATTTGGCGCTGCACCAGCTTTTGGTTGGTGGCTTCAACATCGACCATCAGGTTGCCATACACCTTGCCACTGCGGATCATGGCACCAGTCGTCAGCATATTGAGCACCAGCTTTTGCGCTGTACCCGCTTTCATGCGCGAGGAACCGGTGACGACTTCTGGCCCCACCACCGGGGTGAGCGCCACATCGGCGGCTTGCGACATGGGGCTGTTGGGATTGCAAGTTAATGCCGCGCTGAAAGCACCCTGCTGTTTCGCATAGGCTAACGCGCCCAATACATAGGGCGTACGGCCACTGGCAGCAATCCCCACCAGTACATCATTAGCGTTGAAATCGATGTCCTTTAAATCCTGTGCGCCCTGTTCGACGTTATCTTCCGCGTTCTCCACCGCCTGCAAAATCGCGGTGTGGCCGCCAGCAATTAAACCGACGACCTGCGAGCGCGGCGTGCCGAAAGTTGGTGGACACTCACTGGCATCGAGAATACCGAGACGGCCCGACGTGCCCGCTCCGCAATAAATGAGGCGTCCGCCTTTGCTGAAGGCTGCGGTAATCGCATCCACCACCTGTGCGATCTGCGGCACAATTGCCTCCACCGCCAGCGCCACTTTTTTGTCTTCATCATTGATGACGCGCAGCATCGCTTCGGTGGATAGCTCATCAATGTTTTGGCTCGCCGGGTTACGGCCTTCGGTGATCATCTGGCTGAGGTCAATCTGCATCACGCACTCCTGTGAAAGAATAATTTATTCAAAAAACTATAACCCATTTTGAATTGTTAATTCCTGCCTGGCGGTCAAGTTTTTGTACTTTTTAATGAAGCAGACGAAAAAAACCCGCCAGATGGCGGGTTTAAGAAACAGAACGATGTCTGAGGTTCCGAAGTCGCCATTAAAGCGACCGTTATGCCTTAACTGGCTTTCTGCGTGCGCAGTTCCAGCTCGTAGGCTTCGGCTTGTTGGGTGTCGAACTGGTTTTCCCAGCGAGCAATGACCAGCACTGCCAGCGCATTACCGATCACGTTCAATGCGGTACGCGCCATATCCATGATGCGGTCCACACCGGCGATAAACGCCAGACCTTCCAGTGGAATGCCCACGCTGCCCAGCGTTGCCAGTAGCACCACGAAGGACACGCCCGGCACGCCAGCAATCCCTTTCGAGGTCACCATCAGCGTCAACACCAGAATGATTTCATCGGTCAGCGACAGATCGATTCCATAGAGCTGTGCGATAAAGATCGCCGCGATGCTCTGATACAGCGTTGAACCATCGAGATTGAATGAGTAACCGGTCGGCACCACGAAGCTGGTGATGGCTTTCGGCGCACCGTAGGCTTCCATCTTCTGCATAATGCGTGGCAGCACGGTTTCTGAACTGGAAGTGGAATAGGCCAGAATCAGCTCATCTTTCAGGATGCGCATCAGCGTGGTAATACGCAGTTTACACATGCGCGCGACCGTTCCCAGCACCACGAAGGCAAAGAACAGAATCGCCACGTACACCAGCAGCACCAGCTTGGCCAGCGGATAAAGCGAGGCAAAACCAAAGTTAGCGATAGTGACCGCAATCAGCGCGAACACGCCGACTGGCGCATAACGCATGATCATGTGCGTCACTTTAAACATGGTTTCAGACACGGAACGGAACACGGTCACCAGCGGATCACGATGTTCTGAAGGCAGCGCTGACAAGCCCATACCAAACAGCACCGAGAAGAAGATGATTGGCAGCATATCGCCCTTCACCAGCGATGCGAAAATGTTCTGCGGGATCAGCGACAGAATGGTGGTCACCAGACCGTGAGGGGCACCCTGCACCGCTTCCGTAGTGGCTTCGTATTTAGAGATGTCCACCGTTACCAGCGTCGACATATCAATGCCACTACCGGGCTGGAATACGTTGGCCAGCGTAATGCCGACCACAATGGCAATGGTGGTGATCACTTCAAAATAGACGATGGTTTTGACACCAATACGTCCCAGCTTTTTCGCATCGCCGACGCCAGCAATGCCGACGATCAGAGATGAAATCACAATCGGCACCACAATCATCTTGATCAGATGAATAAAGATGTCGCCTGCAGGGGTAAGAATGTTAGTGATTAACCATTCACGATCGTCTGGCTGATTATGCAGCACGGTCCCGACGATAACGCCGAGAATCAGGGCAATTAAAATTTGCCAGGCAAGGGTGAGCTTAAAACCTTTCATAACGCGTTATTTTCCTCAGTAAAAACCCCTTTGCTCCGCTGCGAAGGTGCAGGAGACATGACACACAGGGAAGTGAGCAAAAGCCCGATAAAATAGAGGGTTATAGTGGACTGCATCAAACACGACTGCGTAAGCATTTTGCGCCTGCGCGATGATGTAGCCTGAGTAGATACCTGCTGAACAGGGCCGAGATAAGTACCATTTTCACTACGGTAATTGCAAGCCCTGGGGGGTTAGCTTAAATCCTGCGCAGGTTAGTAGCATAAAATGCTGACATTTACGTTTAGTCATAACTCGCTGTTATGAAAAGTGTTAATTCGATAATTTTCCGCATAGCTATTCAATATCGGGCAAAAAACCGCCTGGCGCGTTTGCTGATTATTTAACCAGCGACAACGTCTGATTCCGCGAAAAACCTCAGATTGGGTCTCATTGGTTTCGGTGATGAACAGTATGAATTCGGGCGCTTTTCAGGCATACAAAAGGTCGTGATCCAGACTACAAAACAGAAACAAAGCCCAGTCACGCACTTCAATTAACCTTTGATTGACATATGATTAACATCTTCAAGGAGGTCAGCCATGAGCCAAATACATAAGCATCCTGTACCCGCTGCCGTCGCAGCGAATGCCCTGATTAATGCCGACCAGTATGCGGCGCTGTATCAACAATCGGTTGACGATCCCGACGCCTTTTGGGGTGAGCAAGGTAAAATCCTCGACTGGATCAAGCCTTACAGCAAGGTGAAAAACACCTCCTTTGCCCCCGGCAATATTTCGATTCGCTGGTATGAAGACGGTGCGCTGAATCTCGCCGCCAACTGCCTTGACCGTCATTTGCAGACGCGGGGCGATCACCCGGCGATTATCTGGGAAGGCGATGACGCCAGCGAAAGTAAAACCATTACGTTCCATGAACTGCATAGCGACGTGTGCCGCTTTGCCAACGTGCTGCTGAGCCTCGGCGTGAAGAAAGGCGATGTCGTCGCCATCTATATGCCGATGGTGCCGGAAGCAGCCGTGGCGATGCTGGCCTGTGCGCGTATTGGCGCAGTGCACTCCGTCATTTTCGGCGGTTTCTCACCGGAAGCGGTGGCCGGTCGCGTCGTGGATTCCAACGCTAAACTGGTGATCACCGCAGATGAAGGGGTGCGCGCCGGACGCAGCATTCCGCTGAAGAAAAACGTCGATGATGCACTGAATAACCCGAGCGTCACCAGCGTGAAAAACGTGGTGGTGTTCAAGCGCACCGGTAAAGACACCGGCTGGCGCGAAGGCCGCGATCTTTGGTGGCACGAGTTGGTGGCGAAGGCCAGCGATCAGCACGAACCGGTCGCGGTTGAAGCCGAGCATCCACTGTTTATCCTTTATACCTCCGGCTCCACCGGCAAACCGAAAGGCGTGCTGCACACCACCGGCGGTTATCTGGTGTATGCCGCCAGCACCTTCAAATATGTGTTTGATTACCATCCGGATGATGTCTACTGGTGCACCGCCGATGTGGGCTGGATCACCGGACACAGCTATCTGATTTACGGCCCACTGGCCTGCGGTGCCACCACCCTGATGTTCGAAGGCGTGCCGAACTGGCCGAAGCCGAGCCGAATGGCAGAAGTGGTCGATAAGCATAAGGTGACGCTGTTGTATACCGCGCCAACCGCCATCCGCGCCCTGATGGCCGAAGGCGACAAGGCCATTGAAGGTACCCGCCGCAGCAGCCTGCGCATCATGGGATCTGTCGGCGAGCCAATCAACCCGGAAGCCTGGGAGTGGTATTACAAAAAGATTGGCGACAGCCGCTGCCCGATTGTGGATACCTGGTGGCAGACCGAAACCGGTGGTTTCATGATTACGCCGCTGCCAGGCGCGATTGAGCTAAAAGCCGGATCGGCGACCAAGCCGTTCTTTGGCGTGCAGCCCGCATTGGTGGATAACGAAGGCAATGCGCTGGAAGGGGCGACCGAAGGCAACCTGGTGATCAACGATTCGTGGCCAGGCCAGGCGCGTACGCTGTTCGGCGATCATGACCGCTTCGAGCAAACCTACTTCTCCACCTTCAAAAACCGCTATTTCAGCGGTGACGGCGCACGCCGTGATGAAGATGGCTACTACTGGATTACCGGCCGCGTCGATGACGTGTTGAACGTCTCGGGCCATCGCCTCGGCACCGCAGAGATTGAATCGGCGCTGGTGTCGCATCCGAAGATTGCGGAAGCGGCCGTTGTGGGGATTCCTCACAGCATTAAAGGCCAGGCAATCTATGCTTATATCACGCTGAACCACGGCGAAGAGCCATCGCCAGAGTTGTATACCGAAGTGCGCAACTGGGTACGTAAAGAGATCGGCCCGATTGCCACGCCGGATGTGCTGCACTGGACCGACTCGCTGCCAAAAACCCGCTCCGGCAAGATTATGCGTCGTATTCTGCGCAAAATCGCGGCGGGCGATACCAGTAATCTCGGCGATACCTCTACCCTGGCCGATCCGGGCGTGGTAGAGAAATTGCTGGAGGAGAAGCAGTCCATCACCATGCCGTAATCGGCATCGACGCGACGGAGAGTGTCAGCTTGTTCACGGCAGGCTACTTTCCGTCATCCCCACCTTACGCCGTACGCTTTTCACCATCGCATAACCTATACCCAAAATAATTTGAGCTGCAGGAAGGCGGCAAGAATGAGAATTCCAGGAGCTTACTGAAGTAAGTGACTGGGATGAACATACGCGGCCAACGCACCTGCTGCTCGAAAGATGAAGGGTATATATAACTAGAATATTCAGCAGTTTAAATCATTTAATCGTGAGATATCTGCCTGCCTTTCCTCTGGAGAAACTGTGATGAACGAAGCCCTAAATCAACAGGAAGCAGTCTGGCAACAAATCGAGAGTAACCCGCGTTTTCAGGAACTGGTGCACAAGCGCCAGGCCTTTGCGCTATTGCTCAGTATCATCATGCTGGTGTTGTACGTCGGCTTTATCTTGCTGATTGCCTTTGCCCCTGGCTGGCTCGGTACGCCGCTGCATGAAGGCACCAATGTCACACGCGGCATACCCATCGGCGTTGGCCTCATTGTGGTGTCGTTTCTGCTCACTGGCGTCTATGTCTGGCGCGCTAACGGCGAGTTTGATCGCCTGACCAAACAGATCCTGAGCGAGGTGAAATCATGAAGCGCCTGTTCTCAGCCTTGTTAGCGGTAGTGCCCGCCAGCGTGTTTGCCGCCGACGCCATTACCGGCGCGGTGCAAAAACAGGCCACCAACTTCGAAGCCATCATAATGTTTGTGGTGTTTGTGGCGGCGACGCTCGGCATCACCTATTGGGCCTCCAAACGCACCCGTTCACGTAGCGATTACTACACGGCGGGCGGCAATATTACCGGCTTCCAGAACGGTCTGGCGATGGCGGGAGACTTTATGTCTGCGGCCTCGTTCCTCGGTATCTCGGCGCTGGTTTACACCTCGGGCTACGATGGGTTGATCTACTCGCTCGGCTTCCTGGTGGGCTGGCCGATGATTCTGTTCCTCATTGCGGAGCGCTTACGTAACCTCGGGCGCTATACCTTTGCCGATGTGGCGTCATATCGCCTGCAGCAAAAACCGATTCGTACCCTGTCGGCCTGTGGCTCGCTTGTCGTTGTGGCGCTGTATTTGATTGCGCAAATGGTGGGTGCGGGCAAACTCATCCAGCTACTGTTTGGCCTCGATTATCATATCGCCGTGGTACTGGTGGGGATTTTGATGGTGATGTATGTGCTGTTTGGCGGCATGTTAGCCACCACATGGGTACAGATCATCAAAGCCGTGCTGCTGCTGTTTGGGGCCAGCTTTATGGCAATTATGGTCATGAAAGCCACCGGCTTCAGCTTCAACACGCTGTTTACCGAAGCGATGGCAGTCCATCCGAAAGGTGCTGCGATCATGCAACCGGGCGGTCTGGTGAAAGATCCGATATCGGCACTCTCTCTTGGCCTTGGATTGATGTTCGGCACCGCGGGCTTACCGCATATTCTGATGCGCTTCTTTACCGTGGCGGATGCACGTGAAGCGCGTAAGAGCGTGTTCTGGGCCACCGGCTTTATGGGCTATTTCTACTTCCTCACCTTTATCATTGGTTTTGGCGCGATTCTGCTGGTCGGCGCAAATCCAGCCTTCAAAGATGCTTCTGGCGCTCTGATTGGTGGCACCAATATGGCGGCGGTGCATCTGGCGAATGCGGTCGGCGGCAGCCTGTTCCTTGGCTTTATCTCGGCGGTGGCTTTCGCCACCATTCTGGCGGTGGTTGCCGGACTGACGCTGGCCGGGGCTTCTGCGGTATCACATGACCTGTATGCCAGCGTGATCCGTAAAGGTCAGGCGACCGAACGTGATGAGCTGCGCGTCTCGAAAATTACCGTGCTAATTCTGGGTGTGGTGGCGATTGTGCTGGGTATCGCGTTTGAGAAACAGAACATCGCCTTTATGGTCGGTCTGGCGTTCTCGATTGCGGCCAGCTGTAACTTCCCGATTATTTTGCTCTCAATGTACTGGTCGAAGCTGACCACGCGCGGCGCGATGATTGGCGGCTGGCTGGGATTGATTACGGCGGTGGTGTTGATGATCCTCGGGCCGACTATCTGGGTGCAGGTGTTGGGGCATGCCACGCCGGTCTATCCGTATGAGTATCCGGCGCTGTTCTCAATGGCGGCGGCGTTTATCGGTACCTGGCTGTTCTCGATTACCGATCACTCCAGACAGGGTGCTGAAGAGCGGGCTAAATTCCGCGGTCAGTTTATTCGTTCACAAACTGGCGTAGGGATTTCGCAGGGTAAAGCGCACTAAACAAAAAATGCCGCCCAAATGGGCGGCATTCCTTATACGTAATAATGAATCCGCTGCGCCATCAGGTGCATCGGATGTCATCATCAGAAACGCAGTGACGCACCCACATACGGGCCATCGACCAGCACGTTGTCTTTGCGGTCGCCTTTGTTGTTCAGCTCGATGTACTGATAACCCACACGCAGGTTGAGCAGTGAGATCGGCGTGAAGCTCAGGCCACCAGACGCTTCTTTATAGCTGTCCAGACGATCGGAGAACGCTTCTGGCGCATAGTAGTATTCGCCGTACAGGCCCCACATGCTGTTGAAGTTATATTGCGCACCAGCACCAACGGCCACAGTGAAGCCATCACGACCATCTTCTGGGTGGGTAAACAGCGCTTTGGCGGTAGGGGCAATGCGGAAGTCGCCAAAATCGATGTTGTAGCCCGCGCCCAGACCGTAGGTGCTGCCATCGTGATCGCTACGCAGCCAGTTGCCTTTCAGGAACAGGCCAGGAGAGGTGGTGCCGAGGCCAAGGTTCAGGTTGGTGCTATGCTCACCCACGTCAACACTGCCCTCAATCGCCTGCGCGCCGCTGCTCAGCAGTGCCAGACCCAATACGCTTCCAGTAACAAGTTGCTTAAACATATGATTCCACTCCATGAAGGACAAATAAGTCGGCGCAAAGGGTAACAGCCTGGCAGCAGGAGACAACTTTATTTGGAAACCTTTACGTAAAAATCGATGACAGTGCGCAAAAAGCGACCATCAGGCCGCCCACAACAAGTGGCTCAATAGGGGGGCTAAAATCACCGTCACCACGCCTGACAGCATCATCACCAGGCTCGATACCACGCCCTCTTGCTGACCTAATTGATAAGCGCGAGCCGTGCCCGCACCGTGTGAAGCGGCACCAAAACCCGCGCCTTTTGCCACGCCCTGCTTGATGGCAATCCGCAGAAACAGCACATCGCCCACCGCCATGCCAAACACCCCGGTGATCACCACAAACAGCGCCACCAAATCCGGCTGACCGCCAATCGGCAGCGCGGCTGCGAGGGCAAACGGCGTGGTAATCGAACGCACTGCGAGGCTGCGCTGGATGGTTTCCGGCAGCATCAGCAGTCGCGCCAGCCATACCGAACTGCACACCGCCACCAGCGTGGCGGTTAACACGCCGACACTCAACGACAGCCAGTGGCGCTTGATGATCTCCAGGTTTTCATACACCGGCACGGCAAACGCCAGCGTTGCCGGGCCCAGCAGCCAGATCAGCCAATGACTCTCGGCAATGTAATCTTTCCAACTGACGTGCGTCAGTAATAGCAGCGCCACCAGCACCACCGGCGTCATCACCAGTGGCATCAGCAACAGTGTTTGTTTGCGACGATAAAGGCGTTTATTGACGTAATAGACCAGCAGCGTGAGAGCCAGACACAGCAGACTAATGATGAAATCAGCCATGATGTGCCTGCTTACGCGCCGCACGCGCCAGTTCGAAGCGGTACAGACGATCCACCACCAGCGAGGTCGCCGCCAGCACTAACAAAGTACTGACCGCAATCACCACACAGATACGCCAGCCTTCACTGCGCAGCAAATCGCTATAATTGACCACCGCCACCACCGCAGGAATAAAGAACAGCAGCATTTCTGCCAGCAGCCAGTTGGCCCCGGCTTTCACCCAACGCAGCGGCACCACGCGCGTCATGATCAATAGCAACAGCAGCACCATTCCCACCACATTGGCGGGCAGCGGCAAATGCAGCCAGCTCACCAGTTTGTCACTGGCCATAAACAGGCCGATATACAGCACCAACTGCAATGGCACAAAAACACGTTGCAGGATGTCCGTTCTGCGCGGACTCAATGCAAGCGCCATTTTCTTTCTCCCCAGAATTAAATGTTGGGCTTAGTATAAATCCGCGCCAAACTGTGAAAGAAATGAATTAAAATTATTCAAACTATGCCAAAAAGGAATGCTTGATGGACGTCCGCGCCCTACGCTATTTCACCGAGGTGGTACGCCAGCAAAGTTTCACCCGTGCCGCTGAGAAGCTGTTTGTCACGCAGCCTACCATCAGCAAAATGCTGCGCCAGTTAGAGGAAGAACTCGGCTGCACGCTGCTGCTGCGTGAGGGACGCAAGCTGCATCTCACCGACAGCGGTCAGGCGGTGTATCAGCGCGGGCTGGCGATTCTGCAGGAGTTTCATCAACTGGAAGCGCAGATTGGCGATATCAATGAATTGAAAACCGGTGAACTGCGGCTGGGCATCCCGCCGATGGTCGGGATGCAGATCGCCGGTTCGATCTCCGCGTTTCGCCGCCGCTATCCGGGTGTGCAATTGAAGATTGTCGAATCCGGCGGCTTAACCGTGCAGCAGGCCGTGCTGAACGGCGGACTGGATATTGCGCTCACCGCGCTGCCTGTTGATGCCGATTTGCCGCTAAATACACTGGAACTGATGCGTCATCCTTTGTGCGTGCTGCTGCCGCGCAGCGCGCAGTGGCTCAATCGCAGCAGCCTGGGTCTCAAGGAACTGGCGGCTCATCCACTGCTGATCCTGAATGAAGAGTTCTCGCTTAATCGTCAGTTGATGAAAGCATTTCAGCGTCAGGGGCTGACGCCGGAGATTGCGGTGCGCAGCGCGCAGTGGGATTTCCTGGCAGCAATGGTACAAGCCGAAATGGGACTGGCAATTTTACCCGAGCCGATTTGCCAGCGGCTGGATAAGCAATCGCTGCTGTGGCTGCCTCTGGAATCGGAGTTGCAGTGGAGCCTGGGCTTGATCTGGCGTGAAGGCAGCTATCTGTCGCGCAGTGCGCAGGCGTGGATCGAGTGCTGCCGCGAGCATTGGCCGGACGCGCCGCCACGGTTGTCGGTGTAGCAATCCCGGAGCACATTAAAATTCCCCATAGAGGCGCAATGATTGTCAGCAAAGCTGACGGATGATAACGCAGTCTGGTGTCGTTCAGGGGCTGGCTGCTCTGAAGCTTCAGTGCGTGTTGTTAAAAAGTGCAGGATAGTAGAGGCCAGGGCGCCTCTGCTGCTGCAAGGGCTATCCGCAGCGCTGAGGCTTTTACGTTGGGCCAGGAGCCTGGCGCAGGGAGGCGACTGGCATTTCGGGTTGGCCAAGGCGGCCTTACCCGAACAGTCCTTCGGCACGACGTGGAAGCCGAAGGTAACGCGTCAGCGGCGCGAGGAAGGCCCGGCAGCAGCAACGGTGCTCAGGCCCGCACGCCGCCTGCGTTACTCCTCTTTCTCGATCAGCAACGCTTCCAGCAAATCGAGATCGCGCAGCAGTTTCTGCATTGTCTCATTCGAAATCTCTTGAGTAGCACGCAGATGGTAAACCTCGGCACGTTCAGCACGCAGCGCAGTCAGGCGGAAGCGACGCTCAAGGTTTTCGGCAAACAACGCCTGATCAACCTCGTCTTTACCCACCACGCGACGGCGCAGATTGCCGATCACGCGTAAGCTCACCTCTTTTAACAGCTCAGGATCGATATTCTCTTCGGTATCGTTCTCCAGTCGCTGCTCCATCTTGTGCAAGCTCTCGATCGCCACATTGGCCATCGCCGCACGCGCATGCTGCACTTCCCGCCGGTGCCCGGACTTGTCATGGCTTTCCATACCGCGCAGCAGTATCGGCAACAGAATCACCCCGACAAATAGCGAGAACAGAATCACGCCGGTGGCGATAAACACCAGTTCATAACGCGCCGGGAACGGTTCGCCATTGCTGAGGAACAGCGGAATCGACAGCACACCGGCCAGCGTAATTGCACCGCGCACACCGGCAAAAGAAGCGATGAGCAACTCACGGAAAGAGTAGTTGGAGAACTCCAGCGGTTTCTTTTTCAGAAAGCGCAGGCTGGCACGTTGCATCATCCACAGCCAGCCAAAGCGCACAATCATCAAGGCGACATACACCAGCGCAACATCGGTGAACAACATCCACAGCTCAACGTTAGGATCGGCATTGGCCTGCGCGACGGAGGTTTCCAGAATGTCCGGCAGTTGCAGGCCCAGCATCAGGAACACCATGCCGTTAAAGACGAACTCCAGCATCTGCCACACGCTATTCGCACGTAAACGCATCGCCAGCGGTGCCTGACGGATAATGCCAGAGCGCGTGATGGTCATACCCGCCGCAACTGCCGCGAGGATACCTGACACGCCCAGATGCTCAGCAATCAGATAAGAGGCGAAAGGCAGCAGCAGCAACAGCACAGTTTGCGTCGCCGGATCGTCACCGCTCCAGCGGCTCAGCAGACGCAACGAGCGGCCATACAGCCAGCATACCGCCACGCCAGCGACCAGACCGCCGACCGCCACTTTGAGGAACTCCACGCTGGCACCACCCCAGGTAAACACCATGGTGCCCATCGCCACCGCGACCGCAAACTTCAATGAAACCAGGCCAGATGCGTCGTTCATCAGGGCTTCACCCTGCACAATCGACATGATCTTTTTCGGGATACGCCCTTCCCCGACGATGCCGGAAAGCGCCACGGCATCGGTAGGTGACAGCACCGCAGCGAGCGCGAAGGCAGGGATCAGTGGAATACCCGGCACCAGCCAGTAAATCAGATAACCAATTCCGACCACGGTAATCAGCACCAGCACCAGCGCCAGGCCCATGATCTCGCGTCCGTGGTGCAAGAATTCGTTAATCGGCGTTTTCCAGCCATCGGCAAACAGCAGCGGCGGAATGAACAGCACGAGGAACAGTTCGGGGTCAAAATCGACATGCAAGCCAAAGCTCGGCACGGCCAGCAATGCACCAGCGGCAATCTGCACCAACGGCAGGGGAATTTGGAACGGCAATATGCGCGCTGCCACGCCGGAGAGTGATACCACCAGCGTCATAATGAGAATGGTAAAGAAGATTTCCATGCTTTCCTTAGGCGAATCGTATTTATTCAAGCGATGTTGTTGCGAAGGAAAGTGTAAAACAAAACGCCGCCCGAAGGGGCAACCCTGCGTGCGGCGTGGACCAGAAAGAGACTTATCTGGAAATCAGTGGTTATAAAAGTTAAATAGCCCAGCCACCGGCATAGAAAGTCACCAGCGCAATCGCAATCACTACGGTCCCGACATTCAGTTTGCGCCACTCACCCGCAAACACCCGACCGATCACCAACGAACCAAAGCCCAGCATAATGCCGGTCACGATATTACACGTCAGGACGATGAACACCGCAGTGACCAAACCCGACATCGCATCGACAAAGTCATTGAAGTCAATCTTCGCCACGTTGCTCAGCATCAGCAGGCCAACGTACATCAACGCTGGTGCCGTCGCGTAGGCCGGAACCAGATAGGCCAGCGGAGACATAAACAAAATCAACAGGAACAACAGACCGACGACAATCGCCGTCAGTCCGGTTTTGCCGCCTGCGGCTGTGCCCGCAGCCGATTCGATATACACCGCCGCAGGCGAAGCGCCGACCAAACCGGCGAACAGGCTGCTGACGGAGTCGGTGGTCAACGCGCGACCGCCGTTAATGATCTGACCGTCTTTATCCAGCAGATTCGCCTGGCCCGCCACGGCACGGATGGTGCCGGTGGCATCAAATACCGCGGTCATCACCAGCGCCAGAACGCTTGGTAAAACCACTGGCTGCAACGCGCCCATAATATCAAGGCTGAACATAGCCGATTGGCCGTTGGCATCCTTCAGGCTCGGCATAGCGAACAGCCCCTGATAGGTCACCGCCGGATCAAAGATCAGACCCACCACTGAAATCGCTACGATGGTCAGCAAAATCCCGCCTGGCACACGACGTTTTTCCAGACCAAAGATGGCCGCCAGCCCGATCAGCGCCATAATCACCGGGAACGAGGTGAAGTGGCCGAGTGCCACCGGCAAGCCCGGCGCAGGGTTCTTCACAACCAGGCCAATGCCATCGGCCGCAATCAGCAGCAGGAACAGGCCAATACCCACTCCCGTGCCGTGCGCCACGCCCATCGGCAGGTTACGCAAAATCCAGGCGCGAATCCCGGTGACCGAAATCAACGTGAACAGCAAGCCCATCAGGAATACCGCGCCAAGGGCAACCGGGACGCTAATGTGCTGGCCCAGCACCAGGCTAAACGCGGTGAAGGCGGTCAGGGAAATCGCACAGCCGATCGCCATGGGCAGGTTGGCCCACAATCCCATGATGATCGAACCAAAGCTGGCGACCAGGCAGGTCGCTACAAACACGGCAGTCGGCGAGAAGCCGGCTTTACCCAGCATACCCGGAACGACAATGACGGAGTAAACCATGGCTAAAAAGGTGGTTAGCCCCGCCAAAATTTCCTGACGCACGCTGCTGCCGCGTGCCGAGATGTTAAACCAGGTGTCCAGTTTTCCACTGGCCGGGCGTGAATCGCCAGACATAGTAAATCCTCTGCGTTTTTTAAGATGTAATGAGCCCCACGGCCCGCGTTTGCGCATCATCCTGGTGAAGGTATCTCAGTGAGAAAAGAGGCAAACGTTTACGTAGCCGCGTATTCCAGGTCGTAAAAGGGGACACGGAAAAAGGCAAACGATTATCTGGCGTTTGCTATGGGGTTTTCAACTACTAATCGATTATCAGGCAGGATAAAGCGCAGACTGATGCGGATTAACAATGTGGTTACACTGCTTTAGGCGAAATTTAAGAGAGTGGAACTGGCTGGAAAATATCGATATTTTTCATTTATCGCATAATTGTCTCTATCCAGCTGCACAGGGGGTAAGAAGTGGCCGCCCTTTGAAGCGATGACCAAGTTGAAGCGCAGAAAAGCGTCCGCGAGACGAATGGATGGATGGAAAATCGTGGCCTGTGCTATTTATCGCATAGTTATCTCTATCCAGCCGCACAAGGGGTAAGAAGTGGCCGCCCTTTGAAGCGATGATCAACTTGAGGCCCAGCAAAGGCCCGCCCGAAGAGCAAAGCGTCCGCGCCATGGACGGCGCGGCCGATCTGCATGGATGCGTTATTCCTTTGCGATCGGGCGGGCCTTTGTTGGGCATGGCACCCAACCCACAGCGATCCGCGCTAACCTTAGTGCATTAATTGAACGTGATTGCCCCGCCCTGCTCAATCGCACGTTGCCACGCAGCACGCTGCTGCATCGCTTCCAGCCAACGCGCGGTGGCGGGCATCTCTTGCAACGATCCCCGCATCTGCAGCGCCAGCAGCGGGAAACTCATCTGCACATCGGCGAGGCTAAACCGAGAACCGGCGAAATAACGATGCTGACTAAGATGCTGCTCAATCACACCACCGTGCAGCTTCAGCTGCTTATTGAGCCACGCCTTCTGAATCCCTTTGCTCAACGCCATGCCTGCCGGACGTAAAATCCATGGCACCGGCTTTTTCCCGAGTTGCCCAAACACCAGCTTCATCACCAGCAACGGCATCAGCGACCCTTCCGCGTAATGCAGCCAGTAACGCGCCTGAATCTGCTCATCCTCATCCGTGATAGCAAACAAGTGCTCGCGGTCATATTTTTGCAGCAGATATTCCAGAATCGCCCCTGACTCGGCGATCACGCGATTGCCATCGGTCATCACCGGCGACTTCCCCAGCGGATGAATTTTCTTTAATGACTCTGGCGCCAGCAGCGTGTCCTCGCGCTGATAACGCTTAATTTGATACGGCACCGACAGCTCTTCCAGCAGCCACAACACGCGATGCGAACGGGAATTTTCCAGATGGTGAACGGTAATCATGCGGTTTTCCTTGCCGGTCAAAGTCTCCCGGCAAGTATAGCGGATTAACCTTTGTGCTCGTCTTGCTCTGGATCGAGTAACACCGCCCCCGAACCTTGCTCTGCCAGACGGTCACCGGGATTGCGCAGTGGACAATCACGCATCGATAAGCAGCCACAGCCAATACACCCATCCAAATCGTTGCGCAGCCGCGTCAGGGTTTCGATACGCTTATCCAGCTCTTCACGCCAGTGCTGCGTCAGCGCATCCCACTCCTGCGTCGACATACGCTTGTTGGCCGGCACGTGCATCAAACTGTCGCTGACAGTCGCCAGCGGAATGCCGATGCGCTGCGCAATCTTGATAATCGCTACACGGCGCAGCACATCGCGGCTGTAACGCCGTTGATTGCCGCCATTGCGCGAACTAAAAATTAAACCTTTGGTTTCATAAAAGTGCAGCGCGGAAACGGCCACGCCGCTACGTTTCGCCACTTCACCCGGCGTTAACACCGGTTTTGGGTAATTGCGTTCTTTTTTCATTTAGGGCCTTTACCTCAAGTTAACTTGAGGAATTATACTCGCACCCCATCAAAACTTCGAATTTCAAACCCGATAAACCTTTCAGAAGGATGAGGCTATGATGCAACAGGAAATCATTCATTCACTGACACACTGGATCGATGAAAATCTGGATAAGGCCCTGTCGATCGACGAAGTGGCAGCAAAATCCGGCTACTCAAAATGGCACCTGCAGCGTATGTTCCGTACCGTGACGAAACAAACGCTGGGTGGCTATATTCGTGAGCGCCGCCTGACTCTGGCCGCTGAAGCGTTACGCCAGACCCAGCGTCCAGTGTTCGATATCGCGATGCAATACGGTTACGATTCACAGCAAACTTTTTCGCGCGTATTCCGCCGTCAGTTTTCTCAGACGCCGACCGCCTATCGTCACACCATGCGCCGTCAGGCGATGATTCAGCGTCCGCGCCTGCTGAGTTTCGATTGCAGTGAAAACATGAACAGCTTTGCCCAGCGCACAACCGGCGAGTGCTGCCCGGTTCAGTGACATTCTGCGCGCCCTTCACGGGCGCACCTTCCCGCTTTGCCTCTGCCATCTCCCCCGCTTCGATAAAAATCTTTCTACCATACCAGGTATAAATTTTGTTCAAACTTTCAAATCGAGTGATATAATGTGACCCAAGTCACAGATTTACCCCCGCGTAAGACGGCCAGAAGGGCCTCCCTGACCCTCCTTCTTTGCCGCCAGTGATGTCCAATCAATGTCAGGGATATTACTGATTTGAAGAGGTTTTTGCAGATGGCTACGTTAACCACCAGTTTAATCGTCATGCGTTGGGAGCTGCTCAGCGCCATCATGATGTTCTTTGCCAGCACCATGAAAATTAAACTGCGTCAGAACAGTCACCACGTGATGGCACTGATGTGCGGCGGTATTGGTGTAGGCATGTCATGCTGGTTTGTCACCGGCCTGCTCGGCATTACCCTGAGCATGGAAAATCTGCACAATTTCATGGAAATCTCCAAAAACGCCTTCGTTGAAGTGATGAGTCAGACGCCTGCTGATTGGCCGATGCCTTAATCGCAGCCAATAAAAAACCCCGCTTAGCGGGGTTTTTTATTTTGCTGTGTGATACTCAAATTTTCTTCAATACGGCTGGAATAGCGACTTCCGGCACCGTCACACCCGGTATCTGCGTACCGCGGCGGTCTTGAATCCACATATCACCCATCATCTGGTTTAATCCACGGTCCAACCCGGTCACCAACCCGGCACCTGGCGTAAACGTCAGCTCGCCAAAATAAATCCGATCACCATCGATGTACCAGTCCACACGCACATAATCAAAATCACTCGCCAGCGTTTTGCTCAGCGCTAATGCGTGCTGTAACTGCGCCATAATCGGAGACACATCCAGCCCGGTATCGCGGATTTTGTGGTAAGCCTCATTGAGGTTGTTCACATAAAAATTCATCGACAGTAACGGGTTACATCGGTTGTAAATCACCTGCAGCACATATTCAAAGCTGCCATTACGCTTGTTGAACATGTGAAACTTGTAATCAATCGGCGCGGTTTTGCCATCACCAATGTACTGCTCCACCAGGATACGCGGCTTGATGTAGCGATAGTGAATCTCACGCGCTTCATTGGCAAAGTCGGTCTTCAACCAGCGATGGCAGTCACTGATAATTTTCTGCTTCTTCAGCGCATCCGGCTCTTCCAGCAGGATTTCCACCATATTGGAGCCGTGATTGGGCTTAATCACCGTGTTCTTCCAGCTCGGCAACGTATGCAGCGAGTGCGGGTCGCTGGTCTCATACACCAGTGGGATCAGGTATTCGCTGCCCACTTTCTCGGCGATGTATTCGCGCACCGAATACTTATCCGACAGGCGGCCATAGATTTGGTAATCGCCAAAAACGAATTTCCGATACAGCACCTTCTCATTAAACACTTTCGGTTGACGCAAATTAGGCAGTTTGCGGAATTTATGAAAGTAATAGATGCGGTCCTGGTAAGCCCAGGGCATCTTCTTGATGAAGTACTGGACACTTCTTCTGAGTTCATCTTTCAACTTGAGCATATCGGACCTCATTTGTAGGTTTTGTAGTTGAGTGAGGAAACTTGAATCTTCTGAATGACGCCGTTATTGAAGAAGTAATTCATTACGGTGAGGGACAGAAGTTCAGAGATGAAGACGCTCCAGGCGGCACCCATGATGCCGTAGCCCTGGATCAGCCACCACGACAGCGGCAGACTGATCACCATCAGGCAGATAATCTTCTTCAGCAGATAGTTAAATCCGCCCTCTTTCACCATGTAGCGATACGCTACGGTCCCCATTGCCGAAAAGCAGGTCGCTAACGACAGTAACGTAATGAGACTCCCTGACTGTGTGTACTCGTGACCATACAAAGCGATGATGATTTGCTCGCCATACAGCGCGATCACCGCTAACAACAACAATGAAACACCCATGACATAGCCGTTCAGCCGCGCAGTGAGCTTGATGGCGGCTGCTCCGCGCTCCCGGAAGATCTCCGAAAAGCAGGAAGTGATGATGGCAACCGGAATGAATATCCAGGACGCCGAAATGGTATTGGCGGCAGCAAACAGACCGAGATCGCGAGCGGAGGCAATACCCGCCAGAAACATCTGAGCGGCCTTAACCTGCACGGAAATGAAGATGCTGGAAATTGCCAACGGTAAACCGGCGTACAGCAGATAACGCAGGTAGGTATTGCGCTTCTCCTGCGGTGGCGCCATGTCCTGATTTTCGCGGTAAAAGTTAGACCGTTTAATGACGTACGGCACCAGCGTGACCAGCACAATCGACAGCGTCAGCCACAAGGGATTGAGATGCAGCCAGGCAATGGTGAAACTCAGGGTAAAGCCCAATAGCAGACCCACCGAGTTAGCCACCGTGTTAAGTCGGGAAGCCAGACGCGCGTTGTTATAGACGCTGAACGTATCCTGCGTCACAAATACGGAGGAGATAAATGAGGCCAGGGCAAATGCGAGGAAATTTTCCTGCATGTTGTACCACACCCAAATCAACACCGGGATGGAGGTCAACAGCAATAAGACCAACCGCAAGGTGCGCGCCACCGCCATCAACCGCAGGCCTTTCGGCGCGCTCTTGCTGATGCGTTTGAACAGGATGGTTTCGGTACCGAAAATCGCTACGGTCTGCACCATCGAAAACAACGAGGTTGAAAACGCCATCTGACCGAAGATGGTCGGACCAAATGACTTAGCCACGTAGGAGGTCACAAATATGACGCCGAACACCGAGACGATCTTCTCAGACATCATCCAGGCGGCATTAGACATTACGCTCAATTTCATCGACTGATCCTTAGTATTACTTACAGCAACTGCCTTTCGCTAAAACGTCCTTGAAATGAATTAACAAGCGCTCAGTGGGCCTGACTTAAATTAATAACTTCAAACCAAACTGGTCCGAAAAATGAGACTCCCGTCAGGATTCTTTGAATGAATTCAGGAAAATTCCGATTAAATCTGGTGCGAAACTCTGCGGATGTAAACGATTTCAGCCTAAATTCGAAGCAAAGGTTTACTGGCACACCCTGTGATTTTCATAAACAGGTTATGCCGTATTTCCAATGATTGTAGTATTTTTCTGCATTTGGGATGAAATGAATCTATATCAAAAACCCAAAGCCAGGAAGGCGTTCAATGGCATTCAGAATAAAATAAGATTTATCCCATGATGATATTTATTCCAAATAACTTAATTTAGACCTCGCAATTCTAATCGCGCACTTTAATACTGCATTAATACTCTTTTTGCAGTACCAGATATTAATACAGTAATTCTCATCCATTAATTGATAAGAAAGGTAAGAGCATTTATGAGAAAGTCACGATATAGCGAAGAGCAAATCACAAATGCCATTAAAGCTTCTGAAACGGGAGTGAAAGTCAGGGAGATTTGTGAAGAGCTTGGCATTTCCGAGGCCACCTTCTATAGCTGGAAGAAAAAGTTTTCTGGGCTTTCTTCAGAAGAAGGTAGAAAAATCAAAGAGTTGGAGGATAAACTACAAAACCTTACCCGTGAACTGCAGTCACTGAGTTCCGACAAAGAGATGCTGCAAAGCGTGCTGAAAAACTTCTTCACTACAAATGAGAAGCGGCAAGCTGTTAACTTCCTGCAAACCACCTTCGACATTGGAACGCGTCGCAGCTGCCGCTTGCTGGATATTAGCCGCAGTGTTTACCACTATCCTTCAGGCTCCGATAATCGCTAACACCATTAAGACCGTTGTTATTTGACTTAATGCTGAGATTTGTTCTTACCAGAAGAGATGAAGATCATTTAATTCGGCGTTCGTAACATAACAATTCGCACCATTTTTTCCTGATGAATATCATCGCGGATTTGCTTCCTTTTTTGCGGTAAAATTGATTCACATCAGCAAAAGTCTCGCTATTCAAGCCTTTCATACGCAGCCCAATCTCATTACGGTGAGATTGGCGCTTCGTTTTATTACTTAATTGATATTAATGATCAGGACTGAATACAGATAAATCTGTTAAGCAATCATGAACAACGACATGTAATCGCTCGCACAGTGACTCTTATTTTTATTGGACCTATCACTTTAGGTGACGATCACGGATTGCCATCTGGCCATGGCGATACGTTGATCACTGCACCAGGATTACTCCTGATTAGAAACGTTATCACGCCTAAACAATAACAGTAAAAAATGGCGACTTATGGGAAATATCGCCAGGTAATTCATCGCTGTGTTTAATCATTTTTTTATGCAGATTCAGCGGATGTTTCTCAACACCGGAGCAGCATCTTGAGAAAATCGTGGCTTGAAGCGGTGATTTTCAGTGCCAAATCGCAATAAAAATGCAGATAGAACACCTTTTTAACCCTCCCACCGCCGGTTTTTTTACCCTTCCCGGCGGGTTATCAACCCCTTTCCACCCGCTTGAGTGACCGGAGTCCCCCCAAAATGCAACATGGGTTATGACAAAGTGGGGTAAAAACAGGCAAGGATAAGCGAGGGAAAGTTATATCGCGGTGGTGTCTGAAGATAAAAATGGCGAAGAGGAGCGCAAGAGAGAGGCGGCAAATTCCTAAAAAAACTGAAGAAAGGGCTGCTGAGCCCTTCTACTCAGCAGCCAGAAATTCATGTTAAAGCGCGCTGACTTCCGGCTGCGGTTTAATACGCATGGCGTAGATCACGCCGACGATGAGAAAGCCAATCCCGATCCCAGTGAGCAGCGGCGGCCAGCTCTGTCGCCAGAGGAAGGTCCACAGCAGACCAGCCAGCGTTTCGAATACAATCAGCGGCCCCATGATGACCGTTGGCACACGCTGACTAGCCGCATTCCAGCATAGCGTGCCTAACCATGAACATATCAGCCCAATCGCCAGCATGATGAGGAGAAAACGCGTGGGCTGCGGGCCAAATGGCAGAGCGAACTCAGGCTGCTGCCAGTAAAGCTGACCGCAGACTAATAAATAGAACACCAACGCCAGCGGTAAGGTCACCAACCCTTGTGCCGTTGCCCAGCTACCGGCTTTATGCTGGGGATGCGCGCGCAGCCAGATGCCATTACGCAGCGGATACCAGGTCCAGCAGGCGACCGCTAAAATCGCCAGTAATAGCCCTGTCAGGTAGCGCGACCAGTCAAAATCCGGCCCCTGCATCTGCATCTCCGCAGCATTCACGCAGCCCAGGCCAGCAGCAATAATCAGTAGCGCCGGAAAGAGTTTACGCCAGGAAAGTCGCCCTTCAAGATGGCCGTAGCAGAGGTTGGCCGTCACGGTGATGACCACCGGCAAGGTGCCAATGATCATGGTCGAGATCGGCGCACCGGTGCGCTGTATAGCACTGGCAAGGCAGGCGTAATAGAGCAGATTACCGACCAGCGACAATTTCAGCGCTTCCAGCCAATCTTTACGTGCCAGCTGTTTCAGACGGCGGCGATCCAGCCATGCCAGCGGTAATACCACCAGCCCAAAAGCCACGTAGCGTCCGGCCGATTGTAAGGTACCCGGATAGTCAGGTATCAGCAGTGGCCCCACAAAAATGAGCCCCCACATCAATCCTGCGGCAAGTGCAAACACGATTCCTGCAAACATTCTCTTTTCCTTTATCACTTTTCCGTCGCAGTGTGGCGTAACCGGATAATAAAGGCTTGTAGCAGATTGCGGTTAACGTGAGGGGAAAACTTGCTTTTGATAACGCCCAGGGGTGATGCCATAGCGATGGGCAAAAGTGCGCGTGAGGTGCGCCTGATCGGTCAATCCAACGGCGGCCGCCACCGAAGCCGCGCTTTCCCCCATCCCCAAACGTTGCTTGGCATCGAACAGACGAAAGGCCATCAGCATCTGATGTGGCGTGACATGAAAGTGGTGTTTAAAACTGCGGAGAAAATGCCACGGCGACAACGACGCCAGGGCAGCCAGCTCATCAAGACGAATCGGCTCCGCCAGGTTTTCACGCAGATAGGTTTTTACCGCATCAAAGCGATGGGCACCCTCTTCGGGTCGCGATTTTCCCTGATGAGCCAGCGGACGTAATAGCTCCAGCAGTTCCAGCAACAGACTCTCGCGTTCCAGCGCGCTAGTGGCCTGCCACATCTGCGCCAGCCGCTGGGAAAACGGCTGTGCCAGACGGGCGTCTGTACGCAGCGCTTCACTAAACCACCAGTGACGATCGCCGGTAAGCCGCTCCATCTCCTGCGGATCAATATAGATCATGCGATAACGCCAGCCCTCATCACAGGCCGATTCCCCGGTGTGCAATTCATCAGGGTTCATCATCACCAGTGAATGCTGCGGTGCCGTATAGTGCGTGCCGCGGTAGCGAAAACGCTGTGCACCCGATTCAATGGTGCCGATACCGAAAGCTTCATGGGTATGCGGCTCAAAGGCGTAACGCGAGATGTGCGCCTGATACAGCTCGATACCCGGCAGTTCAGCAAAATGCTGGAACTGCGCTTGATCGCACTTATCAGGAAAGATTTCCGGAACCACCTTCACATCACACCTCCTAAAAACAGGCTAATTAGCATGCGCGGCGGCGAGCTGAAATGCAAAACAGATTTGCTTTACCTGCATGCGTAACAATCGCAATACTGTCATCCACTATATAAAGGAGGCGATGATGGCTAATCGGGTGGTAGTGGTAGTGGATATGCAAAATGGCGTGCTGGCTTCACCACGTTTTGATCGTGACGGACGTTGTCAGCGCATCAATCAACTGACGGCAGCGGCCGATCAGGTGATTTTTATCCAGCACGTTGAGCCAGGCCTCGAAGTGAACAGCGAAGGCTGGCAGATCGTGCCGGAATTGGATCAGCCAGCCAACGCGATCTACGTTAACAAGACCGCTTGCGACAGTTTCTGGCAAACCGACCTGGCGGCTCAGCTTGATCAACATGGCATTGAGAGCTTTGTAATTTGCGGTTGTGCGACCGATTACTGTGTCGATACTACCATCAAGGTGGGTGCCAGCCTGGGCTATCGCATCACTGTTGCCGCCGATGCGCATACCACGGCCGATCGGACTTACGTTTCCGCACAGCAGCAGATCAATCAGCATAATGAAGTCTGGGCGGATTTGATTATGCCGGGCAACCCGGTGTTAGTGCGTGATACTGAGGTGCTTTTGCGGGAGTGGCGGCCGCATTAGAAGCGATGAAGCCGGACGGATTTGTCCGGCTTCATGATGGAAGACGCACAGCAGCTACATTTTCCGCTTCCATTGATAACAGTTTGTTCCTGTCGGCTGTTCAATCACTCCCTCATGCACCGCGCGCTGCAACCATTCAGTCAGCTGAATCTGATGCAGGCCCGTCCGCGAGCCCAGATCCTCGATCGTAACGGGATGGGCGGCCAGTGCCGGCAATTGCGCCTGAAAAATTTGATAAAAATCGGATGGATGCCAGATTCCTTCTGGTTCCTGAGCCACATTAACCACAGCGGTCATGTCGGGCATCTTGTACCCTGCGCGGCTCAATAAATCCTCCTGCTGATGGGGCTGATGACAGGGAGGCGACATCCATTGCGCAACATCAATGTCATCGGGGTGAGCAGCGCACCATTGCCCCCCCTGTTTAACCAGTTCAGCGTTGCTGGCCTGTACATCGTCGGTAGGCTTAACCCACAACGGCACCCACTTCTTGCGCAGATTCTCTTCTGCACCGACCAGCGTCCCGCCCTTGTGACCCGCGTGCACCACCAGCGCACTCCTCGCCAGGCAATAAACGTATCGATTGCGCGCCATTGCATTACCCACAGTAAAGCCCGCTTCAGGATAGAACGGTGAAAGCAGCAGTAATTTACCCGCCATTAACCCCTTTCGCCATTTGGCGCTGGTCGCAGCGGTCAGCAGACTATCACTGAGGACACCCACGACGGTTCCGTTGTGTTGCAATGCGCCCAGCATAGCGGCTTCATCGATGCCTCGTGCGCCACCTGAAATCAGATTTACCCCCGCAGAGGCCACTTTTCCCGCAACCTGACGACTGAACGCTAAATCCAGCTCGCTGGCATTCCTCGATCCTACCACCGCAAGACCGGGTTGATTTAACAGAGCGATATCACCACAGCCGAACAGGACCGCTGGCGCGTTGGTGCGCAATTGTTGCTTAAGCAGCCTTGGGTAATCAGCATCAGAACGCGTTAGCACCCAAAGCCCCGCGCGCTGCCAACGTTCAATCGCTAACGCCAGGCTGTGCCCACGACTGAGTAGCGTTTCAATTCGCTCGCGTGTGATATGGGGTTCTACCCAGGTGGCTAACATGACATCAGCACCAGAGCTGAGCAGATCAGCGGGTGAAGCGGATTGCTGTTTTAACCACAGGGCAAATCGTCCCCATTCCGCATTACTTAGCGGCTTCACCTCATCCTCGCTCTGGCGCGAGAAGTCACTGGTTAACAAAAGTGTTGCTTGTGCAACAGGAGATAAATTCATGACTCTTTCACCGTTGAGGTTGCCAGCGCCAGTGGGTAGACAATGCCGCTACCCGCCTGCTGAAGCAGAGCGGCAGCCACTGCCATTGTCCAACCTGAATCGACAATATCGTCTACCAGTAACACAGCCGTGGCAGGCAGATTAGCGCAGGTGGAAAACGCGCCATCCAGATTACGACATTGATGGAAGCGATTATTCTGCAGACGTTGTCGAGGGTTATCTTTCACTTTCTGAAGTGCATCTATAAAGGGTAAGTCGAGTCGCAGTGCCAATCGGCGGGCAAAATCCGCCACCAGTTGAGGTTGGCGCAACGACGGTACGCAACAAACCCACTTTGGCGCAGGCACTGGCTGCCAGCGCTGTTCAATCAATTCAGCCAGAGCAGAAACAAGTTCATCGCTGAAATGGCCTGCGGCTTTCTCGGCGACTACGCGAGATCCCCACCCGGCATCTCCCCAGCGCGAAAGCACCCGACCTTCCTGCGCACGCAGGGTAGCCGGTAAATTGCCGCGAAAACCGTATTCTTCAAATGCCTGAGCAGCCACCTGAATTTTGGGCGAAAGCACCGTTTCGGCGCGCTGTAGAAAAGTCGAAGCCTGATGAGCCAACATTGCATCCACCTTCGGGTCAATCAAGGGCCGGCCGAGGCAATATGCACATTTGCCACAGGATATCGGGTCGGCATCATCCAGCGATAATCGCAGAAACGTCATCAGGCAGCCGCGCTGTGAGATATAAGCCTGTACTTCCTGCCACTCTTGTTCGCGCTGCTGCGTAAGATGCACGATACGTTTGCGATCCAACTGATAGAAAACCGGCGTTCTCCGCCACTGGCTTTTTACTTTAATCACCGGGGCAGGATTTTCAACGCTCAGTAATTTCAGTACTTTTTCAATTTGCCCCTGACGCAGATTGGTTTGCTGCTCGATATCGCGAATCGACAAACCATCGCTCTCCTCCAGCACCTGCAAAATATCATGCACCTGTGCTTCTGCCGGAAAAGCTGACTGCCGGAAGAACTGATGAATATCACGATCTTCCCCCCCAGACATTAGCACGCCAACCGCATGATCGATGCCACGACCCGCGCGTCCTACCTGTTGGTAGTAAGCGACAATCGAAGCAGGCGCCTGATAGTGCAGCACAAAACTCAAATCAGGTTTGTCATATCCCATTCCCAGTGCGGTGGTCGCCACCAGGACTTTCAATTGGTTAGTCAGCAGCAAGTTCTCAAGATGTTGGCGATAGTCATTGCTGCTGTCGAAACCCGCGTCCTCAACGCTGCCATGATAGGCGCGCGCATCAATGTGCTGCGTGCGTAACCAGGCCGCTACCTGTTCGGCATCACGAACGGTAAGCGTGTAGACGATCCCGGTTCCCTCAAGAGTCGGAATGACTTGCGCCAGCCAGGCAAGACGTGACGCCTGATTCGGTAGAATGAGTGTTTGAAGCGCCAGACTCTTACGGATCAGCTCACCGCGTTGAATCACAATATCGCCCATCTGTTGCTGTATATCTGCAACAACACGATTATTGGCAGTAGCGGTGGTGCCAAGCACCGGCGTGTTTGCGGGTAATTGCCTTAGAATGCTGACGATACGGCGATAATCGGGACGGAAATCGTGCCCCCAATCGGAGATACAGTGCGCTTCGTCAATCACCATGAGCGCGATGCGGTTAGCAATCGGCTGCAGTACGGTTTCGATAAATTGATCATTCGCGAGACGTTCTGGAGAGATGAGTAAACAATCAACCTGATTATCCAGCACGCGCTGTGTCACCGACTGCCAGTCACTGCTGTTCGAAGAATTGAGGGTTTCAGCCACAATGCCTAATCGACGGGCAGACTCAATTTGGTTACGCATCAGCGCCAGTAGCGGTGAAACGATAATGGTTGGGCCCATACCGCGATCGCGAAAAATTTTGGCGCTGATGAAATAGACGGAGCTTTTACCCCAACCAGTCCGCTGCACCACCAATAATTTCTGCTGTTTATTCACTAGTGCATCTATCGCTTCCCACTGCCCACGACGAAACTGGGCATGATCATTTGCCAGTGCGACTTTTAATAATGCTTCTGCCTGTTGCTGTTTCATTATCACTCCTTGATGGGAAATGCGTCCCTTCTTTTGATTGAGAAACCTGAGAGTCAGATACAAAAAAGCCCCGTAAAACGAGGCCTTAGCGTGTAATTATGCGTGCGCGTGGTCTTAGAACGGGATGTCGTCGTCAAAGTCCATTGGCGGTTCGTTGTTCGCCGGTGCGCTCTGCTGCTGCGGACGCTGTTGTGCGCCGCCGCTGAACTGGTTGCCGCCCTGAGGCTGCTGCTGAGGTTGCTGTGGCTGGCCCCAGCCGTTGTTATTGCCGCCGCCCTGGCCGCCCATCGGTGCGCCACCTGCGTTCGCGCCCTGCTGACGTCCACCGAGCATCTGCATGGTGCCGCCAACGTTAACAACCACTTCGGTGGTGTATTTTTCCTGGCCGCTTTGATCCTGCCATTTACGGGTACGCAGCTGGCCTTCGATGTAAACCTGAGAGCCTTTACGCAGGTATTCACCCGCCACTTCAGCCAGTTTGCCGAACAGCACAACACGGTGCCATTCAGTAATCTCTTTGTTTTCACCGGTTTGCTTGTCGCGCCAGCTTTCCGACGTGGCCAGCGTAATGTTGGCTACCGCGCCACCATTTGGCATGTAGCGCACTTCCGGATCCTGACCCAGATTCCCGACAAGAATCACTTTGTTTACGCCACGACTGGCCATGTTGCTGTCTCCCGATGAGTTGATGCTAAAAGTCTAAGCCAAAAATTGTATCACGTCACAATGACGGTGCCCACTTCAGAGCAGGCTCGCAATTTTTATTTGGCACACAGAATAGCAAAAGCACTGGATATTTATTCAGTTTATTTTTTGTGCCATACTAACGCGTTTCTGCTGGTCGTGCTGGCAAGGCATGGCGAGTGTTGTTCAATCCGGGAAAGGTGAATGGATAAGATCGAAGTCCGCGGTGCTCGCACCCATAATTTGAAGAATATCAACCTGATCATCCCTCGCGATAAGCTGATTGTGGTCACCGGTCTGTCGGGTTCCGGTAAGTCTTCACTGGCGTTTGATACGTTGTATGCCGAAGGTCAGCGTCGCTATGTTGAATCGCTCTCGGCCTATGCGCGCCAGTTTCTTTCATTAATGGAGAAACCGGACGTGGACCATATTGAAGGTCTCTCGCCCGCCATTTCTATTGAGCAGAAATCCACATCGCATAACCCGCGCTCGACGGTCGGCACGATTACTGAAATCCATGACTATCTGCGTCTGCTGTTTGCCCGTGTGGGTGAACCTCGCTGCCCGGATCACGATGTTCCGCTGGCGGCACAGACCGTGAGCCAGATGGTGGATCAGGTGATGGCGCAGGAAGAAGGCCGTCGTCTGATGCTGCTGGCACCCGTGGTGAAAGATCGCAAAGGCGAGCACACCAAAACACTGGAAAACCTTGCGGCTCAAGGCTACATCCGCGCCCGTATTGATGGCGAAGTCTGTGATCTGTCAGATCCACCCAAGCTGGAACTGCAGAAAAAGCACACCATTGAAGTCGTCGTGGACCGCTTCCGCGTGCGCGATGACCTGGCGACGCGCTTAGCAGAATCCTTTGAAACCACCCTGGCGCTGAGTGGTGGTACCGCCATCGTCGCCGATATGGATGACAGCGAGGCCGAGGAGCTGCTGTTCTCCGCCAACTTTGCCTGCCCGATTTGTGGCTACAGCATGAGTGAGCTGGAACCGCGCCTGTTCTCGTTCAACAACCCGGCCGGTGCCTGCCCAACCTGCGATGGTCTGGGCGTGCAGCAGTATTTCGATCCCGATCGCGTGGTGCAAAACCCTGAGCTATCACTGGCTGGCGGTGCGATTCGTGGTTGGGATCGTCGCAACTTCTATTACTTCCAGATGTTGCGTTCGCTGGCAGAGCATCTGGATTTCGATGTCGAAGCGCCGTTTAACAGCCTGAGCGACAAAGCGCGCGAAGTGATTCTGTACGGTTCCGGCAAAGAGAATATCGAATTCAAATACATCAACGATCGCGGTGACACTTCGGTGCGTCGCCATCCATTTGAAGGTGTGCTGCACAACATGGAACGCCGTTATAAAGAGACGGAATCCAATGCGGTGCGTGAAGAGCTGGCGAAATTCATCAGTAATCGCTCCTGCAACAGCTGCGAAGGGACACGCCTGCGCCGTGAAGCACGCCATGTATTTGTTGAGAATACCAACCTGCCGACCATCTCTGAGATGAGCATCGGCCATGCCACCGACTTTTTCCGCAATCTGAAACTGAGCGGACAGCGCGCGCAGATCGCCGAAAAAATCCTGAAAGAGATCGGCGATCGTCTGAGCTTCCTGGTTAACGTCGGGTTGAATTATCTGTCGATGTCGCGTTCCGCAGAAACGCTCTCTGGCGGAGAAGCGCAGCGTATTCGTCTGGCAAGCCAGATCGGTGCGGGTCTGGTGGGCGTGATGTATGTGCTTGATGAGCCCTCAATTGGCCTGCATCAGCGCGATAACGAACGTCTGCTGGGCACCTTGATCCACCTGCGCGACCTCGGCAACACCGTAATTGTGGTCGAGCACGATGAAGATGCGATTCGCGCCGCTGACCACGTGATTGATATTGGTCCTGGCGCAGGCGTGCACGGTGGCCAGGTCGTGGCTGAGGGTGATGTGAATGCCATTATGGCTAACGAAGCTTCGCTGACCGGGCAATACCTGAGCGGCAAACGCGAAATTGCCATTCCGCAACAGCGCGTGAAGGGCGACCCGGCGAAAGTGCTGAAACTCACCGGCGCACGCGGTAACAACCTGAAGGATGTCACGCTGACGATTCCGGTTGGCCTGTTCACCTGTATCACCGGCGTTTCGGGTTCCGGTAAGTCTACGTTAATCAACGACACGCTGTTCCCGATTGCACAGCGGCAGTTGAACGGGGCCACCACGACGGAGGTTGCTCCCTATCGCGAGATCGCGGGTCTGGAGCATTTCGATAAAGTCATCGATATCGACCAGAGCCCCATCGGCCGCACGCCGCGCTCGAACCCGGCCACTTACACCGGTATTTTCACCCCGGTGCGTGAATTGTTTGCCGGTGTACCTGAAGCACGTTCCCGTGGCTACAATCCAGGGCGCTTCAGCTTTAACGTGCGCGGCGGACGTTGCGAAGCCTGCCAGGGTGATGGCGTAATTAAAGTCGAAATGCACTTCCTGCCGGATGTGTATGTGCCTTGCGATCAATGCAAAGGCAAACGCTATAACCGTGAAACGCTGGAGATTAAATACAAAGGCAAAGGGATTCACGAAGTGCTGGATATGACCATCGAAGAAGCGCGTGAGTTCTTTGATGCCGTACCCGCGCTGGCGCGTAAACTGCAAACGCTGATCGACGTGGGCCTGTCTTATATTCGCCTCGGTCAGTCTGCAACCACGCTGTCAGGCGGTGAAGCGCAACGTGTAAAACTGGCGCGCGAGCTGTCGAAACGTGGCACCGGGCAAACACTCTATATCCTTGATGAGCCAACCACGGGTCTGCACTTTGCTGATATTCAGCAGTTGCTGGAAGTGCTGCATCAGTTGCGCGATCAGGGCAATACCATCGTGGTGATTGAGCATAACCTCGACGTGATCAAAACGGCTGACTGGATTGTCGATTTGGGTCCGGAAGGCGGCAGCGGCGGCGGCGAAATCCTGATTTCAGGCACGCCAGAAACCGTGGCAGAGTGTGAAAAATCCCACACTGCCCGTTTCCTCAAGCCGATGCTGAAGAAGAAGTAAAATTGAAGGCCCGCACTGCGGGCCTTCTCATTTCTTTCAGTGCGCAAGCGCGACTCACGCGAGTTTAACAGCTTAATATTGCAGCTATTCGAGCCTGTTATCTGGCTGTCAGATTCCGCAGCAAAATGCAGAAACAGGCAAGAATCAGACAACTTCAGGCATATACGCATCTCATCTCGCTGACTATCCTTACACAGTTCCTTTTTGGCGTAGCTCGTTACGCCTTTGTCCCTTCAGATCGCTGAACGGGATCCCGCAATACACTCACGACACACCCGATTGGAGACACCATGAATATTACGCATGCCTATGCCGCACAGGACGCGAAATCCAAGCTCGCCCCGTTCGACTATAAGCCGCGCGAGCTTCGCGCTCATGATGTGCAGATTGAAGTGTTGTACTGTGGCGTTTGCCACTCTGACCTACACCAGGCGCGCAACGAATGGAAAAACACTATTTTCCCAGTGGTGCCTGGCCATGAAATCGTTGGCCGCGTCACTGCCGTTGGCGCACACACCCACAAATACAAAGTGGGTGACCTGGTCGGTGTCGGTTGTTTAGTTGATTCCTGCCGTAGCTGTCCAAGCTGCCAGAGAGGATTGGAGCAATATTGCGAAAACGGCTTTGTGGGCACCTATAACGGTGAAGACCGTGAAACCGGCGCCATCACTTACGGCGGGTACTCCACGGCGATGGTAGTGGATGAGAACTATGTGTTGCGCGTGCCGGAAAATCTCGATCTGGCTGGTGTGGCACCACTGCTGTGTGCGGGTATCACCACCTATTCCCCACTGCGTCACTGGAACGTTGGCCCAGGTAAAAAAGTGGGCATCGTCGGTCTTGGCGGCCTCGGCCACATGGGTGTGAAAATCGCGCATGCGATGGGCGCACATGTTGTGCTGTTCACCACTTCACCGTCAAAAATTGAAGATGGTAAACGCTTAGGTGCTGATGAAGTCGTCATTTCGAAAGATGCCGATCAAATGGCGCAGCATGCCAACAGCTTTGATTTCATCTTGAATACCGTTGCGGCTCAACACGATCTCAACCCGTTCATCACCCTGTTGAAGCTGGATGGCAATATGACGTTGGTGGGCGCGCCAGAGCACGATCACCCGGCCCCACAGGTGTTTAACCTGATCTTCAAACGTCGCAGCATCGCCGGTTCACTGATCGGTGGCATTGCTGAGACCCAGGAAATGCTGGATTTCTGTGGCAAGCACGGTATCACTTCCGATATCGAACTGATCGCCATGAACCAGATTAACGAAGCCTATGAACGTATGCTGAAAAGCGACGTGAAATACCGCTTCGTGATTGATATCAACACCCTGCGAGAAGAGTCAGCGGCTTAATTAGCGCGAGTCCTCATCATGGCTGACGCCCGCCGCGCGCGTGGCGTCAGCCTGTTGCCAGGAAGCGTCCACCAGATAATAAATCTGCGAATCCTTTAGGGATCCATCCAGCCACAGCGTGCTCCAGTGCGACTTATTGAGATGCTCGCTCGGGAATACGTCACTGTGCTCTTCGCGCAATAAATCAGTCAGCGCAGGCGAGGTTTTCAACGATAGCGCCGGACGCCCTTTCACCTCATGCACCATGGCAAACAGTACGCCTTCGCTTTTTACCTGTGTGGCATCCCATTCATTTTTATAGCTCTGCTCCGCACCCGATTTGCTCATGCAGTAGGTGAGGAGATCCGAAATGTTCATGCGGTATTCTCCTTGGTAGAGGCCGATTTGAGGCCCGATGACGCCTGCCATCGGCTTCATTACAGACGTCATTACATCGTTTAAGTGTGCAGCAAGTCAGCCAAAGGTAAAGGCGGTGGCACCAGATAACGCACATAAAAAAACCGCCAGCCCGGAGGCATGGCGGTTTTCTCGTGCTGCGAAGTGCGTTACATCACGGCAGCAAAGGCCTCGGCCACCTGATTAACGTTGCGGCTGTTGAGGCCAGCCACACACATACGGCCGCTGGCGATCAGATATACGCCGAACTCATCACGCAGGCGATCAACCTGCTGCGCGCTTAAACCGGTGTAACTGAACATGCCGCGCTGCTTCAGCAGGTAATCGAAGTTTTTACCCGGCAGCTTGGTGCTCAATACGTTGACCAGCGTCTGGCGCATTTCGATGATGCGCAGGCGCATGGCTTCCACCTCGGCCAGCCAGTTGTTCAGCAGCGCCTCATCGTTCAGTACGCAAGAAACCACCTGCGCGCCAAAGTTTGGTGGGCTGGAGTAGTTGCGACGGACGGTCGCTTTCAGCTGACCCAACACGCGAGCAGACTCTTCTGCGCTCTCACACACGATGGAGAGGCCACCAACACGCTCGCCATACAACGAGAAGATTTTCGAAAATGAGTTGCTGACCAGAGCCGGCAAGCCCGCAGCAGCAATCGCGCGAATCGCATAAGCATCCTGCTCCATGCCCGCACCAAAGCCCTGATAAGCGATATCGAGGAACGGAATCAGTTCCTGCGCTTTCAATACTTCGGTGGTTTCATCCCACTGCGCGTTCGTCAGATCCGCGCCAGTTGGGTTGTGGCAGCATGGGTGCAACAGCACGATAGATTGCTTCGGCAGCGTTTTCAGCTTGGCAATAAACGCATCAAACTTCACGCCGTTGGTCTCTTCGTCGTACCACGGATAAGTCTGTGCGTCGAAACCAGCACCGTTGAAAATCGCGATGTGGTTCTCCCAGGTCGGATCGCTCACCCAGACATTTGAGTGCGGGAAGTAACGCTTGAGGAAATCCGCCCCGACTTTCAGTGCACCGGAGCCACCCAGCGTCTGGATGGAAGCAATGCGACCGGCCTTTAACATCGGGTGTTCTTTGCCAAACAGCAGCGGTGCAATCGCATTACGGTATGGGCCCAGGCCTTCCATCGGCAGGTAAAGCGACGCCTGATGCGGCTGCGCCTGCAGGCGTTCTTCTGCCGCAGCCACGGCTTGCAGCTGAGGAATGATACCCGCCTCGTTGTAATAGAGGCCAATGCTCAGATTCACTTTATTGTCACGTGGGTCCTGTTTGAAGGTTTCCATCAGCGACAGAATTGGATCGCCAGCATAAGCATCAACGTTTTGAAACACGGTGCAGATCTCCATGATTGGTCATAAATAGTCGGTAAAGAGGCGTCATCAAACCATGTAGCGGCCGGGACGATGATTCATAGCGATGATGAGATTAAGGATCACCGCGCCCGCGATAGAGGCCAAAAGTATCGGCAGCGACACCACGAACAGCGATGCGAGTACCACGCAGGTATCCACCGCCATTTGCAGTTTGCCGGCACGCAGACCGATACGGTCCTGCAGCCAGAGCGCCAAAATGTTGATACCGCCGAGGCTGGCTTTGTGACGAAACAACACTATAAACCCAATCCCCATCACCACGTTACCGAACAATGTCGCATAAAACGGATTTAGCGCAGAAAAATGGATGAACATCGGATGCAAGTGCGTGAACAGTGAAACCAGCCCCACTGCGCAGAACGTTTTAACCGTGAATTCCCAGCCCATGCGGCGCACTGCCAGCCAGTAAAACGGCAGGTTAATCAGGAAAAATGCGGTACCAAAAGAGAGGTGCGTCAGATAGCTGATTAAAAACGCGATACCTGCAGTGCTGCCAGTCAGCGCGCCCGCCTGTTTCAGCATCATCACGCCAAAGGAAACCATTAAGGTGCCGAGCACTATCGCCAGCGCATCTTCAATACGTGAATGAGGAATTTTAGTGGGTTGAACAACGTTATCCATGGAGTCATCTCAGTGCAATTGATGCGGTTCAAATGCAAAAAACGCACCACATAGGCGGCGTTAAGTCGCCACCTATGGGGTGCCAGCGATTATCCAATTGATATCTAAGGCGCTTTTATTGCAGGTTTTTGTGCATCACCCCAAACTTTAACCGTTGATTCATGCACAAATCTGTTTTCTGGTGCGCGTTATTTGCATTTACTGTGCGTTAATTGCACCAGATTAGCACATCATGCACTTTTTTGGCGCGTTTTGTGCTCGGGGATAATCATCAAGCCGTTCTCTTTTAAACGGCTCAACACCACGGAGGTTTTCACATGGGCCACACTCTGATGGCCAGCCACCAGTTGACTGATCAACGCACTCAGCGAGGCTAAATCAGCCACGGCCACTTTCAGCAGATAATCAGCATCACCGGTGGTTTTGAAGGCATCAACAATCGCGTCCTCCTCTGCCACCATGCGATGGAAACTCTCTTCATAATCTGGCGTGTGATTCTTTAAACGCACTTCAATTAAGCCCACCATGCCGAGACCCACCGCATCCGGCGAGAGCCGTGCGTGATAGCCGAGGATGAGGTTTGCCTGTTCAAGATTGATGCGGCGGCGTGAACATTGAGACGCCGAAAGACCGACTAAATCACTGAGTTCCTGATTGGTAAGGCGGCCGTTAGATTGTAATAGTGTCAATATCTTAAGGTCGTAATCATCTACCTGAGTCATTCTGCTTCCACAGCGTTATAGGGTGCGCTTTGGTACAGATAACCTGATTAAAGCCGGGGTTGTCCAACACTATTTTCTGATGACGTGAAATGCATGCACAAATCGTGCATGCATCCAGCGGGAAAGGATTATTCGTCGTCGTAGGACGGGCCTGCGTAGTTATCAAAACGCGACCACTGGCCATTGAAGGTCAATCGTACTGTACCGATTGGGCCGTTACGCTGCTTACCGAGGATGATCTCCGCGATGCCTTTAAGATCGCTGTTTTCGTGATACACCTCATCGCGATAGATGAACATGATCAAGTCAGCATCCTGCTCGATCGATCCCGATTCACGCAGATCCGAGTTCACCGGACGTTTATCGGCGCGCTGCTCCAGTGAGCGGTTAAGCTGCGACAGCGCCACCACCGGCACATTGAGCTCTTTCGCCAGCGCTTTGAGCGAGCGCGAGATCTCCGCGATCTCCAGCGTACGGTTATCCGACAGCGCCGGCACGCGCATTAACTGGAGATAGTCGATCATGATCAGGCTTAAACCGCCATTCTCACGAAACACGCGGCGCGCGCGCGAACGCACTTCCGTTGGCGTCAGGCCAGAAGAATCATCGATGAACATGTTCTTCTTCTCCAGCAAGATGCCCATGGTGGCAGAGATGCGCGCCCAATCTTCATCTTCCAGCTGGCCGGTACGAATGCGCGTTTGATCCACGCGTGATAATGACGCCAGCATACGCATCATTAGCTGCTCGCTGGGCATCTCCAGACTGAATATCAGCACCGGTTTGTCTTGCAGCATCGCGGCGTTTTCACACAGGTTCATGGCGAAGGTGGTTTTACCCATCGACGGACGCGCCGCCACGATGATCAAATCTGAACCCTGCAAACCGGCGGTCTTTTTGTTCAGATCCTGATAGCCCGTATCCACTCCGGTGACACCATCGTGTGGGGTCGACACTAGCGCTTCAATACGCGAGACCGTGGCTTCCAGAATTTGCTCGATGTTCTGCGGGCCTTCCGCCTTATTGGCGCGCTGTTCAGCAATCTTGAAGACGTTGGATTCTGCGAAATCGAGCAAATCTTCACTGCTGCGCCCCTGCGGATCGTAACCGGCATCAGCAATTTGATTCGCCACCGAGATCATTTGACGCACAACGGCACGTTCACGCACGATATCCGCATAAGCGCCGATGTTCGCCGCACTTGGCGTGTTTTTCGCCAGCTCTGCCAGATAAGCAAAGCCACCGGCCATCTCCAGCTCGCCCAGTGTTTCCAGCGATTCAGACAGCGTAATGAGGTCAATCGGCTGGCCCATTTCCAGCAGACGCTGCATCTCAGAGAAGATCATGCGGTGCGAACGGTTGAAGAAATCATCCGCCACCACGCGCTCGGAGACGTTATCCCAGCGTTCGTTATCCAGCATCAACCCACCGAGCACCGACTGCTCCGCTTCAATAGAGTGCGGCGGCATTTTCACGCCTTCCAGCTGACGATCGCGGGGTTCGTTGGATTTGTTGGTGGGTTTATTTCCTGCCATAGTGAATGCATTACCGATCGTGAAAGGGACGCGCAAGTATACCGTCCCAGGATGAACAATCACAGGAGTCAGAATGGCAAAGCGTATTCAGTTCAACCAACACGGTGGCCCGGAGGTACTGCAATGGGTCGATTTTGAGCTGGCCGATCCCGCTGAACATGAGGTTCAGGTCGAAAACAAGGCGATTGGCATCAACTATATCGACACCTATGTGCGCAGCGGGCTCTATCCGGTGGCGGCTTTCCCGTCCGGGCTGGGCACAGAAGCCGCTGGCGTGGTGAAACGCGTTGGCTCAGGCGTGACGCGCTTTAAGCCCGGCGATCGCGTGGTCTATTGTCAGGCCGCGCTGGGTGCCTATAGCGAAATGCATAACGTGGCGGAAGAGCGTCTGGTGATCCTGCCGGAGAGCATCAGCTTTGAACAAGGTGCAGCCTCGTTTTTGAAAGGCTTAACCGTGCAGTATTTGCTGCGTCAGACCTACAAAGTGAAAGCCGATGAAATCTTCCTGTTCCATGCCGCAGCGGGCGGCGTGGGACTGATTGCCTGTCAGTGGGCTAAAGCGCTGGGCGCGCATCTGATTGGTACCGTGGGCTCCGCCGAAAAAGCGCAGATTGCAAAAAATGCCGGCGCCTGGGCAACCATTAACTATCGCGAAGAGAATATTGCACAGCGCGTCAGTGAATTGACTGACGGTGAAAAGGTCGCGGTGGTGTATGACTCGGTGGGGAAAGATACCTGGGAACCGTCTCTCGATAGCCTGCGTCGTCATGGCTTAATGGTGAGTTTTGGTAATGCCTCGGGCCCCGTCACCGGCGTCGATCTTGGGATTCTGAACAAGAAAGGTTCGCTGTTTGTCACACGCCCTTCGCTGTTTGGTTACATTACCAATCGTCAGGAACTGGATAACGCCAGCAACGAGTTGTTCTCGTTAATCGCCAGTCGTGCGATTCAGTTGAAGGTGCCAGAAGAGCAGAAGTTTGCCTTGAGCGATGCGGTGCGCGCGCATCAGGTTCTTGAGAGCCGCGCCACGCAAGGTTCCAGCTTGCTGATTCCCTAAAAAGTTAAGGGCTTCCCGAAGGAAGCCCTTTTTTCTTTCTTTTTATAGTTCGCGCTGGTGTAGGGTCAGCGGCGATGAATTCGTTTTGAATTACTTTACGCATCCTGACAGAAAACATAAGTAAAAAATATGTTTAATTGCAGATTCGTACTAAGCAATTACCGACTCTGTGATCGCTCCCGCATTTAGCGCCAACCACGCCGCTCTAACTTGCTGATTTTTCTTTTCAGTCTGTTCAATTTCACTTCACCGCTTGGTGTCGTAAAGGCGCGATAAAGCCACACGGCTACCACCGCCAACACCAGCCAAGGTAACAATTTGATAACAAGCGCGAATAACCCGCCGAGGAACATCACAACGGTGGCAACAACCAATGCAGCGATAACGCCCAGCAGTGAAACGCCAGTCAGCAACAGCATCAGAAAAAAGCCGATAACAAATAAAATTTCCACGAAGGCTCTCCTGTGTAAGTAACACAGAGTGCTTTACAAGATACGTGCCAATATAGTTAAACAGTTAATACACTGAAAAATAAGAGGTTATATTCAGAGGGGTATTTCAGCAGTGATGAAATTCACTAATTATTGGCGCATTTTAAACCGTATTAACGGCAGCGATGCTCCTCTGAAGGGGCAGAAAAGGCCCGCCAGAAAAGCAAAGCTTCCGCGCCAGAGATCAATACGCTGAGCGCGTTTTTCAGCCATGCGCAGCATCGGGCCGTTTCACAAAAATGGGGCGAATGTTCGCGCAGCAGATCGGCATTTTCCTTTGCGATCGGACTGCCCTTTTATGGCCGGGCACACCGGCCCACCGCGACTCACCTACAATCAGGCTTCCTGTGGAATCTTATCCGCGACCAGCGACAGTGCCGCTTCCAGCACTCGTACATCGGCACCCGGCTTATGGGCATTCTCACTTAAATAACGACGCCACTGGCGCGCGCCAGGAATGCCCTGGAACAGGCCCAGCATATGGCGTGTAACGTGTCCCAGATAGGTGCCTTTGCTCAGCTCCGCTTCGATGTACGGATACATCGCACGAACCACTGCGACCGGATCGACAGACGGCGTATCACGACCAAACAGTTCACGATCGACCTGTGCCAGAATGCCGGGATTTTGATACGCTTCGCGCCCCATCATCACGCCATCCATATGCTGCAAATGCACTTTCGCCTCTTCCAGCGTCTTGATGCCGCCGTTAATCGCCATGGTCAGCGCCGGAAAATCACGCTTCAGCTGATAGACACGCGGATAATCCAGCGGCGGAATCTCACGGTTCTCTTTCGGGCTTAAACCAGAAAGCCATGCCTTACGCGCATGGATAATAAAGGTATCGCAGTTGCCCTTATTGGCCACCGTACCAATGAAATCACACAGAAATGCGTAGCTGTCCTGCTCATCAATTCCGATACGGGTTTTCACCGTCACCGGAATACTGACCACATCGCGCATCGCTTTAATGCAATCTGCGACCAGCGCGGCGTCAGCCATCAGACAGGCACCAAAGCGCCCATTCTGCACGCGATCGGATGGGCAACCGACGTTAAGGTTAATCTCGTCGTAACCGCGCGCTTCCGCCAGCTTCGCACATTGCGCCAGAGCTGCCGGATCGCTACCGCCCAACTGCAGCGCCAGCGGATGCTCCTCTTCGCTGTAAGCCAGGTAATCGCCTTTGCCGTGAATGATGGCGCCCGTGGTCACCATTTCGGTATACAGCAGCGTATCGCCGCTCAGCTTACGGTGAAAATAACGGCAGTGGCGATCGGTCCAGTCCAGCATCGGAGCGATAGAAAAACGTTGCGAAGAGAAAGTATCGGTCATGAAACGCAGTAAATCCGGAGTTAGGTGAGTGACGAGAAACTGCGCAATGATACCACAGCAATAACGGGCGACACAGCCGCCCGTTGTTTCACTCACACCGTCGGGGCTGTTGAGGTTGATGAAGCCGGCAGAGAGGGCTCGCCCACTTTCACCGGCGCGGTTTCCCGTGTGTTGAAGGCGACCCAGGTTGAAATGACGCCCAGTAACGAGAACATCACCGCCGGTCCGATCCAGCCGACCATGCCATACACGCCTGTTGCGATGAACGGTAACAGCCCCGCCACCACGGAAGCGCCGTTGTAGCCCAATGAAATCCCCGAGGAACGGACGTTGGCCGGAAACTGTTCGGAGAACCAACTCGACTCTACGGCAAATATCGGGTCATGGCTGAAGAGCAGGGACAGGGCGACAGCGACAATCACCATCATCACTGCACCGGTATTGATCAGCATAAACATGGGGATGCCAAACAGAATGGTGAAGATGGCGCCAATCAGGAATATTGGGCGACGTCCCACCTTATCACTTAGCGCGCCATACAGCAGATGGCTGCCGAGCCCCAGCGCTGAACCAATCAGCGTGCCCCATAACACATGGCGCGTATCTGTGATTTCCGCCAGCACCACATAGGACAACATAAAACTGGTGGTGATGTAGTAGCCACCCGTCTCCGCCAGGCGTAGCCCCATAATTTTGACGATGGTACGCCAGTCGCGACGAATGACCTCCAGCGCGGGTTGTTGCACAATCTGCTTATCTGCTTTGGCTTTCTCGAATTCCGGCGATTCCGCGACCTGCATTCGAATAAAGATGCCGATGGCCACCATCACAAAAGAGATCAGGAACGGCATGCGCCAAACCCAATCACCTTCAAACAGTGCCGCAGAGAGCAGGAAAGAGCCATTCGCCAGCAGCAGGCCGAGCGGGATCCCGAGCTGCGGCACCGCGCCATAGAAACCGCGCTTTTTCACGGGCGCATGCTCAAATGCCATTAACACCGCGCCGCCCCACTCGGCACCGAATCCGATCCCCTGGATCATGCGTAATAAGATCAACAAGATCGGTGCCAGCACGCCAGCCTGCTCATAGGTTGGCAACGCACCGATCAGTACGGTGGCACCGCCCATTGCCAGTAATGACCAGAACAGTACGGTTTTTCGGCCATAGCGATCGCCGAAATGGCCGGCGAGGTAACCACCAAACGGGCGCATCAGGAAGCCGACCGCTAAGGTGGCGAATGCCGCCAGAATGCCGACGATGGGCTCTTGCGTGTGGAAAAAGATCTTACCGAACCAGGCTGCAGCGGCGGTGCCATAGATAAAGAAATCATAGCTCTCCACCGCTGAGCCAATCATTGAGGCGAAAGAGACTTTCGCCGCATTTTCGCGGGTGTTTGCAGGTACAGAAGTCGTGTTCATGTGTTACCCCGGTATTATCGTATTTTTCGGGCAGCAGTGGTGGAGCGGTTAATTTGCAGGTTTGCTCCAGGTCTCAATCACTCTGCTGTCATCACGTTGCCCCAATCCGGCTTCTGCTGCCGCCAGATAACGAGCATGAGCGACCTGTAACAGCGGAACCTCAGCGTGGCAGGCGGTCGCCGCCTCTGCCACTAACCCGCTATCTTTGACAAAGATGTTGATGGCGCTGGAGACCGAGACATCAGTCCCCTCCAGCATGCGCGGACCACGATCTGACAACATCCACGATCCCGCCGCGCCGCGCTCGACCAGCTTCAATACCTGAGCGGGTGATAACCCCAGCGACTGTGCCAGACTCAGCGCCTCCGCGGCTGCCACAATATGCACCGAGCAAAGGTGCTGATTGATCACTTTGATCCCCTGTCCCTCGCCAACCTCATCACCCACGATCGACACCGATCCCATGGATTTGAGTACTGGCTCAACAAAGGCAATGGCGGCAGGTGCGCCGGAAGCAAAAATCACTAACTCACCGGTGCTGGCGCGGGCGGTTCCGCCCGTGACCGGTGCATCCACGACCTGCGCACCGGCAGCAATCAGTGAAGAAGCCGCCTCACGCACCGCCTGCGGCCCAACAGTGGACATGATGACCCAGTGCTGACCAGCCACCTGCGGCAGCGCTTCCGCCACCAGCGCCTGCAGCTGCTGTGGTGTGGCGACCATCACCACGACCACATCCGCTTTAGGTGCTTCTGCAATGCGACTAACCGCCTCAATCCCCTGCGCCTGAGCACGCTGACGCGACGCTTCAAACACATCCACCCCAATTACCGCATGCCCTGCACGCTGAATCTGGCAAGCCATAGGAACGCCAATTGCCCCGGTGCCGACAAATATCACCTTCATGCTGTTCTCCTTTCGCGTCGTTATGCCAGCCAGACGCGAATCGCGCTGACCATCGCTTCTGTGGAAATGCCGTAGCGGTCGTGCAAAGTGGGCAGCGCGCCCGCATCCAGGAACTGATCTGGCAAGCCGATTTGACGAAACACGGGCATGACCTGCGCATGCATTAACGTGGTCGCCACCGCCTCACCTAAACCGCCAACCACGCTATGGTTCTCAACCACTACCACTAAACGCCCGGCACGCCTGCACTGGGTGATAATGGTTTCAGTGTCCAGAGGCTTAATGGTCGGCACGTGCAATACCGCAACATCGACGTTATCGGCTGCCAGCGCTTTTGCTGTTTCCAGTGCGCGCATTGTCATAATCCCACTGGAAATCAGCAGCACATCACGGCCATCACGCAGCAATTTGGCTTTGCCCAGTTCGAATTGATAATCGTATTCGTTCAGCACCAGCGGCACCTTGCCGCGCAACAGACGCATATAAACCGGCCCCTGATGATCGGCTATTGCGGCAACGGCTTGTTCCGTATCCAGCGCATCACAAGGATCAACAATGGTCATGCCCGGAATACCCCGCATCAGCGCGATATCTTCAGTGGCCTGATGGCTTGGGCCGTAGCCGGTGGTTAACCCCGGCAGCGCAGCGCAGATTTTCACATTCAGCTGCTCTTCCGCGATCACCTGATGCATAAAGTCGTAGGCACGACGCGTGGCAAACACCGCATAGGTGGTAGCAAATGGCGTCATGCCCTCCTTCGCCATGCCACCGGCTGCGCCCATCAACAGCTGCTCTGCCATGCCCATCTGGAAATGACGTTCTGGATAGGCCTGGGCGAAGATATGCAAATCGGTGTATTTTGACAGGTCGGCAGTCAACCCAACGATTGACGGCCGGGTCGCAGCGGCTTTGACCAGCGCATGACCAAAGGGCGCAGCAACCGTGGCTTGTCCTTCTGCGGCAATGGAGGCAATCATCGCCGACGTTGTCAGGCGTGGCTTTTTCTCTGTGGTGATGCTGCTCATTGCGTGGCCTCCTGAGCCTGATCGAGGATGGCGATGGCCTGTTGCCACTCGTCAGCATCCACACGAATAAAATGATTCTTTTCACGCGCTTCCAGGAATGGCACGCCTTTACCCATTAGCGTGTCCAGCAGAATGACGCGCGGCTTGGGTTCGTTTAACGCGCGTGCCCGATCAAATGCCTGCTTCACAGCAGCAATGTCATTGCCATCCACACGCTGTACATGCCAGCCAAACGCCTGCCACTTATCTGCCAGCGGTTCAAACCCCATGACCTTGCCAGAGGGGCCATCTGCCTGCTGCTGGTTGATATCCACCATGACGATCAAATTACTCAGTTGATGATGTGCCGCTCCCATCGCCGCTTCCCAGGTTGCCCCTTCATCCAGTTCGCCATCAGACATCGAGTTGTAAACAAAAGCCGGATTTCCTTTATGACGCAATGCCAATGCCATACCGACACCAATCGTCAGCCCCTGTCCGAGCGATCCACCTGAAATTTCCATGCCTGGCGTGTAGGTAGCCATGCCCGACATCGGTAAGCGACTATCATCAGATCCATACGTTTCCAACTCCTCCACAGGAATCACGCCCGCTTCAATCAGCGCCGCATATAGTGCAATCGCATAGTGGCCGTGGGACAGCAGGAAACGATCGCGGCCTTCCCATTCAGGTTCATCCGCGCGGTAATTCATCGCATGGCACCATGCAACAGCCAGCATATCAGCCAGTCCCAGAGCCTGGCCGATATAGCCTTGCCCCTGTACTTCGCCCATTTGCAACGCGTAGCGACGAATACGATAAGCGTGCTGTGACAGCCGCTGTGTAAGGCTCAATTCCGGTTCTGCAAGAGTCGTCATATCTGTTCCTGAAAGAAGAGAAAATCAGCAGAGTTGGCAAGCAGAAGAGCGATCTGTCATGGTGAAAGCTGCAGCGGATTCACGTGCCATTTTCACCTGCTTGCCGTTTAGCAGCAGATTACTCAGCCTTGACCTCTGCCGACAAAAGCAAAAAATGCATCAACTGTTGAATGGGATTCACAAATGACATTATTAAAAAAAGCCCCACTTTCGCTGTTGCGCGCGTTTGAAGCCGCAGGCCGTACAGGAGCATTTACCACCGCAGCGCAAGAGTTAGATTTGTCGCCTAGCGCCATTAGTCATGCGATTCGTAAGCTGGAGGAGACGCTCGACACGCGCCTGTTTCAGCGCAGTACTCGCGAAATCATGCTAACCAAAGAAGGGGCAATCTTGCTGGAACACATCCAGCGGGGATTTGATGAGATGCAGCGTGGGCTTTCGCTCGTCACCGCTGATGAATCGCGACCACTGCGTCTGCACACCGCGCCAAGCTTTGCCCATCAGTGGCTATTACCCCGTCTCGGAAGCTTTATTGCCGCGCATCCACATATTGATCTGCGTCTTTCAGCCAGCACCGAATATGCGCGCTTTGAGCAGGATGACTATGATTTAGATATTGTTTATGGCGAGCCGCGCCCCTCGCCTTACGAGAAAATCCCGCTGGCCGTGGAGGAGTTAACACCGCTTTGCTCACCAGAGATTGCCGCACGCATTCGCTGCCCGGAGGACCTCTATCACCAATCGTTGATTCAGTGCGATGTGCAACTCTACCAATGGAAGGGCTGGTTTGAAGCCAATCACCTGACGCCCCCGCGCCATTATGGTTTGCGCTTTGACCGCAGTTTTATGGCGATTGCCGCTGCCGTTGATGGTCTGGGGGTGGTGCTGGAATCCAAATTATTAGCAGAACGAGAGCTTGCCAGTGGGCGCTTAGTTTGTCCGCTGATTGAGACCACCCAGGAGATTCACTATATCGGCCATTACCTGGTGTTCCCACGGCATCAGCATCGCCACTTCGCGTTAGATAGCTTTAAAGATTGGCTACTTTCCCAGTTGAATCTGGCACAGCTTCGCTGATTGATTACGATCACAAATTCCGCGCCCAATAATGAAACAGGCCGCCAATGGCGACCTGTTTTTGTGAGCATGTTCACGCCATTTCAGGGTGAATGTTAGCGTGATGTGAAATGACGCAATTAGAAGTTAAATCCGAGCTGCAGCATGCCGCCCCAGGTATTATCGTCACCCACTGAACCAGCAAGATCCAGATGCACCGTGTTGTTAAACGGTGAAACGCCCAGACCTGCGGTAAACACATTGGCATCATTTGATTTCATATCCGCACGATAACCCGCGCGCAATGCTAACCAATCCAGCACGCGATACTCGGCACCCACTCCCGCATATTGGCTGCTTTCTTCCGATTTGAAACGTTTGGTTTGCGTCAAATCAACATCGCCTGCCAGGGTGAACGCGCCGTAGTTCCAGGCCAGACCTGACGTGACCAGCGGACGGATTTGATAGGTATCGCGATAGCCTTCCACTGTTTTGGTGTCGATGTCGCGTGAGATCAGGTTCTGCCCTGTCACACCCAACGTCCAATGCTCACCAAAGTCGGTCGCGATGCCTGCATCAATGTTGAAGCCGGTATCGGAACTGCGGTATTGGCTGTTGTTGATATCACTTTTATCAAAGTTATAAATACTGGCGGTGTAGTTATACAGCCAGGTTTTTTGCAGCTTTGGTGTCACGCCCACAGAAACCGGATGGCCAGCGACATCAAATTCATGTGCAACGGAGACGCCATAATCGGTGACTAACGCCGCAAGGCCATTGCCGCTCGAACGCAGGTTATCCTGATCGCCCGGCCTTGGCGTGATGCTCCCATCCGCGACACCACGCAGATAGGTGATGTCGCTATCAACCACATTGGCGCGCACATGTGCCGTGCCGTAGGCTTTAGTAATAAAGGCAAAGGGCAGCGTATCGTTTGGAACAGTGACGGCAAAAGCGACTCCCGCAGTGCCGTTAGCTTTATTACCTTTCAAATCTTGAAGCTGATTGGCCATATCGCCTGCCGCAGCCTTCAGCTCCGGGTAACCTCTGAGATAATCAGCAAAATCGAAATCATCTATCAGTTGTTTATAACGATCAACACTGTCCGTGATGTCATCAACTTTGTTAATTAATTTGTCTTTGTCGGTAACCTGTACACCGGCTGAAGGGAATATGACGCTGACGTTATCTTCAGGTTTGGCTTTGGTCATCAATGCCGGGTTAGCCAGCACCGCTGAACTCCAGGTTGACGAAGCGACGCCGGTGCCACCCATGGCATCGTTACGCGCATCATACCATGTACCTGCTGCCAGAGCTGAAGAAGAAAGAAATACTGCATTCAAACCAACAAGATAAGCTACTTTTTTGTGCCTGAATAATGTCTTCACCATGAGCCTGCCATCACCTTTGAAATGTCGCTGAATAACTCAGAAACGAAACAGTTTAGTTAGCCGCTATTCTGAACCCTGGCTAACGCATCATTGCTGTGAATTAAAAGGAAATAGCACTGCTGTTCGCAGAATTGGATACAACCACACCATTCTGCTGTTTAGTTATGCAGAAAAATGAACAAAGCCTAAATTGATGCCAGATATTACTTAAGACCTTTTGAACCTTAGACGCTAACCCGGTGAGTTGCAAAGCAAAAATAGCGTGATAATTACGCTATATGACTGATCTAATGGAGGGTCTGAAATGAGCGGTTTTATCAGCACAACAGGAAGGTTAAGTTAATTTATTGATTAACGAGATTTTTCCTGGACTTTAACCGGGTAAAAAGCAATCACAGCAGGGTAAAATTTTGTGTGATAAAATAACATCGCCTGCAACCTGGAGAACACTTATGTCAAACCTCACGCCCGCACAACTGCTTACTCAGGCAGAATCCCTTTGCCTTGACCGCGGCGTGCGCCTGACCACTCAACGCGCTGAAGTGCTGCGTTTAATGGCTGAGCAGAATGGTTCGATCAGTGCTTATGATCTGCTGGATCAACTCCGCATCAGCGAGCCACAGGCTAAACCTCCGACCATTTACCGCGCGTTGGATTTTCTGTTGGAGCAGGGTTTTATTCATCGTGTTGAATCGAATAACAGCTATGTGGTTTGCCACCATTTCGACGAGCCTGCGCATACTTCGGTGATGCTGGTGTGTGATGGTTGTGCGGCAGTCAGTGAAAAACACGCACACGGCGTAGAAAAGATTATTTCGGGACTGGCCGATCAGGCCGGATTCTCACTGCGCCACACGGTTATTGAAGCCCATGGTTTGTGCGAGAACTGCGCAGAAGTCGCAGCGTGCAATCATCACGATAGCTGCGATCACGATCATGAGATTGATACGAAAAAGAGAGTGAGAAAAGGGTGAGTGGCACTTCCTTGTGCCTTGCCGACGGGTGATCGGCGGGGTAGGAGCATCTTCCTTAATTTCGGTTACCAGCGGTAATCTTTATTGTGACTTTCCCAGTCTTTCACTTCACTTTCGGCCTGGTCTTTCGCATAGCCGTAGCGTTCCTGAATTTTACCCACAAGCTGATCGCGTTTACCTTCGATGACCGTCATATCGTCATCCGTCAGCTTGCCCCACTTCTCTTTCATTTTCCCTTTAAACTGCTTCCAGTTACCGCTCGCTTCGTCTTTGTTCATCATAATCCTCCACATCATCCTGAGTGAGATGCGATGATCTCCTAATAAATCAGGAAATCACCCACACAACGCGCTACTCAATTGCGCCGTTTGAGATAATTATAGTAGCCAGATGGGATTACGCAAAAAATACAGAATAATCTGTAGGTTACGCTTCGCTTATTCAAACAGTGAACCAGCTGTCGTGTCGCCAGTGACGTCGCCACATCCACCAGAGCGTCAAGCCACGCAAGGCAAGAAACACCGTCACCGCCAGCCATAAGCCGTGATTGCCGAGCCACGGGAGTGTCAGTAAGGCAAGCCCATAACCCACTGCCGCCATCACCATGCTGTTGCGCATTTCACGCCCACGCGTGGCGCCGATAAACATACCGTCCAGCAGATAACACCAGACACCGATCAGCGGCAGAATCACCTGCCAGCCAAGATAACGATCGGCCATCTCTCGCAGTGGCTCAAGCGAGGTGAGCAACGCCACAATTTTAGGGCCGGTTACCGCATAGATGGCGGCGAACGCCAGGGCAACGATACCGGCCTGACGGCAGGCAGCATGCCAAATCAGTAATAAGCGACTGCGATCTCGCGCTCCCACCGCTTCACCGGAGCAGGCCTCCACGGCATAGGCAAAACCATCCAGCGCATAGGCCGTAAACGTCAGGAACATCAGCAGTACGGCATTCACCGCAACAACATCTGGCCCTAAACGCGCGCCCAGCAAGGTGAGTGACGCGAAACAGATTTGCACCATAAGCGAACGCAGCATGATGTCGCGGTTGAGCCGGAACAGGCGTGCCGCATCACCACGCCAACTCTGTTTTAGCAGATTGAAAGAAATGCCACGCAACTTAAGCACACGTACCACCATCCATAACCCCACACCCAGCGTGACGTACTCTGCCACCGCCGTTGCCGCCGCCGCACCCGCAACGCCCCAGTGAAGCTTCAGCACAAACAGGAGATCGAGCAGGATATTCACCAGGTTACCGACAATGAGCAGCACCATCGGCGCTCGCGCATATTGCACGCCGAGCAACCAGCCTAAAATCACCAGATTGGCTAAGGTCGCCGGTGCGCTAAGCCAGCGAATGTTGATAAAAATTTGTGCCTGGTGCTGCACTTCCGGGCTGCCGCCCATTAATGAGGCTGCGACCAAACTGAAGGGCGCGCGCAGTAATAAAAACAGCACGCCCGCCACCAGAGCGATCAACAGAGGTTGCGTCAACGCCCGCGCCAGGGCGGTTTTATCGTTCGCGCCAAACGCCTGCGCAGTCAAACCCGTGGTGCTCATGCGCAGGAACAGCAACAACATAAAGATGAAACTGGTCGCCGTTGCACCTACCGCCACGCCACCAAGGTAAATGGGACTATCGAGATGGCCAATCACTGCAGTATCGACGACACCGAGCAGCGGAACGGTAATATTGGAGAGAATCATCGGCAGCGCCAGCCGCCACAATGCTTTATCTGAAGAGGAAAACAGCCGCATTCGCCCGTTCCATTGTTGCGCTGGCCAATCGGACCATTAACCGGCAATCAGCCTGAGGAGGAAAATCAGTGTATCAGACTGCGGTCAGTACAGTGACCAACCGCAGCGGGGGAATTCAACGAGAGATTAAAGCCATTCGCCGTTACGTACGATGCCCACAGCCAGACCTTCAACGGTCAGAGCCTGCTCACGGGTATCGACTACAATTGGCTGGAATTCGGTGTTTTCTGGCAGCAAATGCACAATGGCACCCTGCTTTTTCCAGCGCTTGACGGTCACTTCATCATCAATACGCGCCACCACAACCTGACCATTACGGACTTCCTGAGTTTTATGCACTGCAAGCAAGTCGCCATCCATAATCCCGATGTCTTTCATCGACATACCACTCACGCGCAGCAGGAAATCAGCGGTAGGTTTAAACAGATTGGCATCAACCTGATAGTGCGCTTCGATGTGCTCTTGCGCCAGCAGCGGCTCACCGGCGGCCACGCGACCGATCAGCGGTAACCCTTCGGAGACTTCTTCTTCCATTAGCAGGCGGATGCCGCGAGATGCGCCGGAGACAATCTCGATGACGCCTTTACGGGCCAGTGCTTTCAGGTGTTCTTCCGCAGCATTGGGCGAGCGAAAACCCAGTTGCGCAGCAATTTCCGCACGCGTTGGCGGCATGCCGGTCTGGTTAATGTGGTCGCGAATCAGATCATAGACCTGTTGCTGCCTGGTGGTTAACGCTTTCATCCCGCCCCCTGGTTGTTTATACAGTCGCTGTGAGTATATACAGGTATTGGCGAAATGAAAACCAAAACAGAGGGAAAAATCAGCGGTTTGAAGATTCTGGAATACCTATCGCAAATGCGACCAGAGCAGCGCGATCCAGACAAACAGAGCCAGTAAGATAGCCAGCAATACCGCCGCTGAGCCCATATCTTTTGCTCGTCCGGCTAAAGGATGGCGCTCTTGCCCAATGCGATCCACCACCGCTTCGATGGCGCTATTCAGGATTTCAACGATGATCACCAGCACCACGGAGCCAATCATCAGCACACGGGAAGTCGGATCAACATCCAGCCAGCAGGCCACCACAATCGCCACCAGTGCGGCAATGGCTTCCTGACGAAATGCGGCTTCATGTTGCCAGGCGGCGCGCAAGCCTTGCCAGGAATAACCGGCTGCATTCACTATTCTTTGAATACCGGTGACGTTATTTGCCATGCTTTGGAACCCTTGATGTGATTTGGCGTCAATATGTGGGCTGTCTGAGGTCGTGTAAGCCACAGATCTTCGTTGCACTTTCTGGTATGCTTGCCGCGCTTTGCTAACAAGAGGCTTTAAGTTGTCTATGTCAGGTTGGCGTAAACTTTATTACAAACTATTGAATTTACCACTCTCTTTTTTGGTAAAGAGTAAGGTCATTCCGACCGATCCTGTCTCAGAACACGGGATCGATCCGACGCGTCCAGTGATGTATGTTTTGCCATATGATTCAAAGGCTGACCTGCTCACTCTCCGGGCGCAGTGCCTGAAACATGATCTGCCCGATCCGCTGGCTCCGCTGGAGATCGACGGCACGCTATTGCCGCGTCACGTGTTTATTCACGATGGCCCACGCGTATTCCCCTATTTCGTTGCCAATCCTGAGTCGGTGAAGCTATTCCACGACTACCTCGATTTGCACCGCAGTAATCCGGATCTCGACGTCCAGATGTTACCGGTTGCGGTCATGTTTGGTCGCGCGCCGGGACGTGAAATTCAGGGTGAAGATACGCCGCATCTGCGCATCCTTAATGGTGTTGAGAAATTCTTCGCCATTTTGTGGCACGGACGTGACAGCTTTGTGCGCTTCTCGCCGACCGTTTCCCTGCGCCAGATGGCGACGGAGCACGGCACCGATAAGTCGATTGCCCAGAAGCTGGCACGCGTGGCACGCATTCACTTCGCGCGTCAGCGTCTGGCTGCAGTCGGGCCACGTCTGCCCGCACGTCAGGATCTGTTCAACAAGCTGCTGCAATCCAAAGCGATTGAAAAAGCGGTTGAAGATGAAGCGCGCAGCAAAAAAATCTCGCACGAGAAAGCCCAGCAGAATGCCGTTGAGATGATGGAAGAGGTCGCAGCGAACTTCTCGTATGAGGCCATTCGCGTCACAGACCGCGTGATGGGCTGGCTGTGGAGCCGTCTTTATCAGGGCATCAACGTCAACGGTGGCGAGCGTGTGCGTCAGCTGGCGCAAGATGGCCACGAAATTGTGTATGTGCCCTGCCATCGCAGTCACATGGACTATTTACTGCTCTCTTACGTGCTCTATCATCAGGGCCTGGTGCCGCCACACATCGCGGCTGGCATCAACCTGAACTTCTGGCCAGCAGGTCCGATTTTCCGTCGCCTGGGCGCTTTCTTTATCCGTCGTACCTTCAAGGGCAACAAGCTCTATTCCACGGTATTCCGCGAATATCTGGGCGAGTTGTTCAGCCGCGGATATTCAGTCGAGTATTTCGTTGAAGGCGGGCGCTCACGCACGGGCCGACTGCTGGATCCTAAAACCGGCACGCTGTCGATGACGTTGCAAGCCATGCTGCGTGGCGGTAGCCGCCCGATTACCTTCGTTCCAATCTACATCGGCTATGAACACGTCATGGAAGTGGGTACTTACGCCAAAGAGTTACGTGGTGCGGCCAAAGAGAAAGAGAGTTTCCTGCAGATGGTGCGCGGGTTACGTAAACTGCGCAATCTTGGCCAGGGCTACGTTAACTTCGGCGAACCCCTGCCGTTGATGAACTATCTGAACAAAAACGTGCCGGAATGGCGTGATGCGATCGATCCGATTGAACCGCAGCGTCCGGCATGGATGACGCCGACCGTGAATGATATTGCGGCACGTCTGATGGTGCGTATCAACGAAGCCGGTGCAGCCAACGCCATGAACCTGTGCGTCACCGCGTTGCTGGCTTCTCGTCAGCGTTCTCTGACGCGTGAGCAGTTGATTGAGCAACTGGAATGCTATACCCAGCTGCTGCGTAACGTGCCTTATTCGCCGGAAGCGACTGTGCCGGAGATGAGTGCTGAAGCGCTGCTTGATCACGCCATGGGCATGAACAAGTTCGAGACGGAACAAGACAACATTGGCGATATCATCATTCTGCCGCGCGAGCAGGCCGTCCTGATGACCTACTACCGCAACAACATCCACCACATGCTGGTCATGCCATCGCTGATTGCCGCTATTGTGCAGCAGCATCGTGAGATCAGTGAGGCGGAGTTGCTGCGTCAGGTGAGTCTGGTGTATCCGATGCTGAAGAGTGAGCTGTTCCTGCGCTGGGATAACGCAGAGCTGCCAGGCGTGCTGAATGCCCTCTGTGCTGAGATGGCGCGACAAGGCCTGATTACCGAGCATGATGGGCAGTTACGCATGAATCCTGTGCGTCACCGCTCGCTGCAACTGCTGGCTGCCGGTATCCGTGAAACGCTGCAGCGTTTTGCCATCACCTTCGCCATTCTGAGTGCCAAGCCGACGATTAACCGCGGCACGCTGGAGAAAGAGAGCCGCACGCTGGCGCAGCGTTTGTCTGTGTTGCATGGCATTAATGCGCCAGAGTTCTTCGACAAAGCGGTATTTACCGCGCTGGTGCTGTCACTGCGTGATGAAGGCTACATCAGTGATTCAGGCGATGCCGATGCGGAACGCACCCACATTATGTGGCAGATGCTGGCAGAGCTGGTGACCGGTGATGTCCGTTTGACTATTGAAAGCGCTTTAGCCCACGAATAACGTCGGGCATCAAAAACAGAAAGGCGACCCTCAACGGGTCGCCTTTTTTATGGCATTAACCACTTAAAACAGGTCAATAAATGGCTGAGTATTGAGAAGCACGCCGATAAACAGCACCAGCCCAACATAGTTATTATTCAGAAAGGCCTGGAAGCAAGGATCGCGTTCACGTTGAGCAATCAGCTTTTGTTGATACACAAAGAAGCCGCCCGCCACCAGCAGTGACCAGTAAAACGCACCGTTCAGATGCAACATCAATCCCACCAGCGCCATTAGCCCCAGCGTGGCCAACTGCAATAAGCCGATGATCAACTTATCGAAACGACCGAACAGAATCGCCGTGGATTTCACGCCAATCTTCAGGTCGTCATCACGATCAACCATCGCGTATTGCGTGTCGTAAGCCACCGTCCAGCAGATATTCGCGAAGAACACCAGCCAGCAAACAAGAGGTAAGGACTCACTAACTGCCGCCCAACCCATTGGAATCGCCCAGCCGAATGCCGCTCCCAATACCACCTGGGGTAAATGGGTGTAACGCTTCATAAACGGATAGACCCATGCCAGTGCCAGGCCACCAAATGACAGCAAAATCGTCATACGGTTCATGGTCAGCACGAGCGCAAATGCCAGCAACCCGAGCACGACAAACAGGATTTTGGCCTCTTTCTCCGTCACCGCGCCGCTCGCCAGCGGACGTGATGCGGTCCGTTTGACATGACCATCCACCTTACGGTCCGCATAATCATTGATCACGCAACCCGCGGCACGCATCACGATAACACCGAGCACAAATACCACCAGCACAGACAAAGGCGGCACCGCCATGCCTGATAACCACAGTGCCCACATTGTGGGCCACAGCAGCAACAGCGTGCCAATCGGTTTATCGATGCGCATCAGGCGCCGATAAGCCTGCCATTTGGTCATGGTTAAGGTTTTTTCCACAATCCTTTATCCTTGATTCAGCGCGCGGTACAACGGCGACGCTGGTAAAAACAGTTCAGTTAGCAGCAGCGGTTTGCCTGATAAACGCAGGCGCGAGCGACGTCCCCACAGATCATCCACCTGGCCGGGATCGATAAAATCGCGGCTCAGCGTCGAGGAGGCGAAAAGATAGCGCCCCAACGGACGGGTGCCAAGATTTTGCAGCATCTGCTCCGGGCCGTTCAACGTGCTTTCTGGCACCACGGTTCGCCCAATCAGCCAGGGTTCGCCATCGCCACACAGCACGATTTCACGTAACCAAAAGCGCTCATCGGCGGGCAGGAATTCCGCTTCTGGCGCCATCTCGTCAGCGGTAATAAAGCTTTCGCGGATCAGTTCCACCGTCACCTGCTGGCAATGCTGCTCGAAACGACGCGTCATGGAGTCTTCCTCCAGCAACCAGTCAAGCAGAGGGGGGGAAAGCAAGGGGGAAGTGGCTGGCAGCCAATGCAGTGCGAGTAACTGGCGCAGCGCGTGATGCGACATCAGGACATCTCCGGAGAAAAAGTTGCCCTAGTTTAACGCAGAGAATCGGGCGTGGCACTGCTGGTTGTGCCACACCCGACAGAAGGGGGATTATTCGCGCTTTAAGCGATTGCTATTGGCTAACCACAGCGTGACCACCAGAATTAAAATCGCCGCTGAATAATAAAGCGTGTCGAACGGGTTTTTGTGGTCAACGATTATCAGACGAATGATTGCGGTGATGCCGATATAGATGAAATAACGCAGCGGAAAGTGATAGCCGGACTGGAAGTACTTCACGATCAGCGCGATAAATTCAAAATAAAGAAAATAGATCACAATGCCTTCGATCAGCAGGTAGGACGACGCCTGCTCACCGGTGCTGAACAGCACATTGGCTAAATGGATTGTCTCTTTGCCAAGGAAGACCACCAGGATGACAGCCAGCGTCACCAAACCAATATTCAGAACCCATTGTAAAACTGAAGCAATAAGCTGCCCCATCGCTGATTTTGTTGTCATTTTTATGCGCCTCAAAGTACGGAAACTCTCTGAGGCTATCATGCTGTAGTGTGATCGAAATCACAATATGCTACACATCAACATCCACACAGAGCGCGTCATAACGCCAGTATTCACAGTCACAGTCGATCACCCGTTTATGTTGATCGCGGTTGATACGGGTAATCAGTAATCCGGGAGTGCCGCTGGCGACATTGAGTGCCGGTGCAGCGCGCGCCGGTAATGGGCCAGGAAGAATAGTAAAGCGTGCGCCGCCGTAACGAATGCCATAACGCTGATCGTAGAGATCGGTGAGCGAGCGGGTCAGGTCTTCTTCCAGCAGGCCAGGAAAAAAGGCCGGATTGAGGTAATGCTCGACATACAACACCGCGCGGCCATCGATACGTCGCAGGCGGCGAATGCGAAATACACTATCGCCTTCTAATAGCTGTAAATGTCGCGCAATCACCAGCTGTGCCGGGACCTCCCGCGCCTCAATCACTTCAGTAAGGGCGATACGGCCTTGTTCGGCCGCCATGGCATGAAAGTGGCTGTGATGGGCCGGGTTATACACCAGCCTTGGCGGTGCGAGAAACCAGCCTCGACGCAATTCACGGTAAATAATGCCCTGCGCTTCCAGCAAGCCCAGCGCCTCACGCAGGGTAATGCGCGTGGTGGAATAGAATTCACTCAAACTGCGTTCTGCCGGTAAACGCCCGCTGGCAAATTCACCGTTTTCAATGCGTTCACTCAGCGCCGTAGCAATCACATCCACCGTTTTTGACGACATTCTTTAGCCTCATTTTGGGGCAATTCTGCACTATGACAGTTCGATGACTACAATATGACAGGCATATCCCACGCTTTCGCGCGCTGTATCCGCATGTGGAGCTGCGCGTCACACCACATTTCACCACCATGGTCATAAAACCTTCATCTGATCGGGCTACATTGGCTCGGTTCTTGCTGGACTAGACCAAGACGTCCCACAACTTACACCCGGAGCAATCGAGATGAAAGCGTTTATCTCCTCTGTAGTAGCCAGTGCCGTACTGCTTGCGCTGCCCGCCGCGCACGCCGCCGATAACGACCTTGCCGCGCTGGAAAAAGCCGCGCGTGCTGAGGGCCAGGTCAACAGCGTCGGTATGCCAGACAGCTGGGCGAACTGGAAAGACACATGGAATGACATCAACAGCAAATATGGCCTGAAGCACAGCGATACCGATATGTCATCGGCGCAGGAGCTGGCTAAATTTGATGCAGAGAAAGAGAACGCCAGCGCCGATATCGGTGATGTGGGCGCCGCTTTCGGTCCGGTCGCTGTGACCAAAGGTCTGGCACAACCCTACAAACCGACGCATTGGGATCAGATTCCGAGCTGGGCAAAAGATAGCGAAGGCAACTGGATGCTGGCTTACACCGGCACCATCGCCTTCCTGATCGACAAACAGCAGGTGAAAGATGCGCCACACAGCTGGGCCGATCTGAAGAAAGGTAAGTATGTGGTCACTATCGGTGATGTCGGCGTGGCTGCTCAGGCTGCTAACGGCGTTCTGGCCGCGAACTACGCACTGGGTGGTGATGAGAAGAACCTGAAGCCAGCGTTGAACTTCTTTGGCGAACTGGCCAAAGAGGGCCGTCTGGGCGTGACCGATCCGGTGATTGCCAACATCGAGAAAGGCGAAATTCAGGTTGCCGTGGTATGGGACTTCAACGGTCTGAATTACCGCGATCAGATCGACAAAAACCGCTATGAAGTGGTGATTCCGTCTGATGGCTCCGTGATTTCAGGCTATACCACCATTATCAACAAATACGCTAAGCACCCGAACGCCGCCAAACTGACGCGCGAATACATCCTTTCTGATGAAGGTCAGATCAACCTGGCGAAAGGTTATGCGCGTCCAATTCGTGCTGAACATTTGACCCTGCCAGCTGACGTACAGGCCAAACTGCTGCCGCAGTCTGAATACAAAAATGCCCGCCCGATCAAAGATCAGGCTGCATGGGATAAGACGTCAAAAATGCTGCCGCGCCTGTGGCAAGAGAACGTGATTATCAATATGAAGCAGTAATTTGCACACACCCTGGCGGCGCGATGTCGCGCATCGATCTGCAGCGACAACGCTGCGCATCGATACGCAATACGTTGCGCCGCTATGCACAGTGCCCGCAATTTGAATGATGTAAGGAACGGGAATGAAGACAATCCTGGTGGTACTGGATGGCCTGAGCAATCAGGTGGCACAGCATGCGATGGGCTATCTGTTTGCCGAATGCAAGCAGGGTAATGGCCAATACTACACGCTCACCTGCGAGCTGCCTTCGCTATCGCGTCCGCTATACGAGTGCATTCTGACCGGTATTCCGCCGGTAGAGAGCGGCATTATACATAACGGCGTCAATCGCCTGAGCAATCAGCGTAGCATCTTCCATTACGCCCGCGCCGCCGGTTTAACCACGGCCGCTGCCGCCTATCACTGGGTCAGTGAGCTGTATAACCAATCCCCGTTCAACAATGCGCGTGATCGCCACACCGTCGCCCCCGATTTGCCGATCCAATACGGCCACTTTTACTGGGACGACAGTTATCCGGATTCCCACTTGTTTGAAGATGCTGAGAGCCTGCGTCTGAACCACGATCCGGACTTTTTACTGATCCACCCGATGAATATTGACGATGCCGGGCATAAACATGGCCTGTCATCGCCGCAATACCGCAACCGCGCACGAATGGCCGATGGCTATTTGTCACAGTGGATGCCCGGCTGGCTCGCCGCGGGCTATCAGGTGATCGTCACCGCCGACCACGGCATGAACGATGACCGTTCGCACGGCGGTATTTTACCGGAAGAGACGCAAGTGCCGCTGTTTGTGTTTGGTGCAGGCTTCTCACGTCAGCCCGATCTCGAACCGCAGCAGATCGAACTGTGCGGTATTGTCTGCACGCTGCTCGGCATTGAACACGACAAACCCGTGTGTCACGGTTTGCTGGCGGGGCCGCGTTAATGAAGGGCAAAACCCTCGCTACACTGTTACTGCTGCCGTTCGCCTTTTTCTGGGTCGCCTTCCAGCTCGCGCCGCTGTTGTGGATTGCCATTAACAGCTTCTGGAGCGACATGAACGAGCGCTGGGGTATCGACAATTACACCGATATCCTCACTTCGCCGTTTTATCTGCAGGCATTTCGCCTGTCGCTGGATATCTCCATCTGGTCGAGCATTTACGGCCTGCTGATTTCGCTGTTTGCCGGCTATTCCCTGCATCAGTTAGGCAGCGGTCGTTTTCAGCGCTTCCTGATGTCCTTCACCAACATGACCAGTAACTTCGCCGGCGTGCCGCTGGCGTTTGCCTTCGTGATTCTGCTGGGCATGAATGGCTGTCTGACGCTGCTGCTGCGCCACTTCGGCATGCTGGAAGGATTCAAACTGTTCTCGCGTGACGGCATGGTGCTGGTTTACACCTGGTTCCAGATCCCACTTGGCATTCTGCTGCTCTATCCGGCGTTTGATGGCTTACGCAAAGATTGGGAAGAGTCAGCCGCGCTGCTCGGTGCCAGCCGCTGGCGTTACTGGTGGCATATTGGTTTGCCCATCCTGTTCCCGGCGCTGTTAGGGACTTTCGTCATCCTGCTGGCCAATGCCCTGGGCGCTTACGCCACCATTTATGCGCTGACCACCGGTAACTTTAACGTGGTGCCAGTGCGAATTGCTGCGCTGGTATCGGGCGATATCTCGCTCGATCCGAATACCGGCGGTGCGCTGGCAATGTTGCTGGTGTTCATTATGGCGCTGATTACCGTGGTGCAGCAGTATCTGGTGCGCCGCAGTTATCTCAACGCGAAATCACAGGAGTAGAACGTGTCTCGCGCGGAAAAAATTTATCATCGCCTGATTATCTGGCTGCTGCTGATCATCCTCGCCGCCCCTCTGCTGGCGACACTGCTGTACGGCATATCCACCGACTGGAGTGACACTATTCTGCCGCAGGGCTTCACACTGAAGTGGCTTATCGCACTGTGGAGCGATCCGCGTTTCCTGACGGCGCTGGGCCATTCGCTGCTGATTTGCTTTGGTGCGCTGTTGTTCTCGCTGGTGCTGGTGCTGCCTGCGATGTTTGTAATCGCTTACTATTATCCGAAGCTGGATGCGGTGATGAACGTGCTGATTCTGATGCCGTTTGCCGTACCGCCGGTGGTGTCATCCGTTGGCCTGCTGCAGCTTTACTCGTCATCGCCGCTGATGATCACCGGCACGCCGTGGATTCTGGTCGGCTGTTATTTCACCATCGCGCTGCCGTTTATCTACCGCGCCATTGCCAACAATATGCAGGCGATCAACCTGAAAGAGCTGATCGATGCGTCTCATCTGCTGGGTGCCAGCACCTGGCAGGCAGCACTGTTTGTGGTGTTGCCCAACCTGCGCAAAGGCGTGTTTATCGCGGTGTTGCTCTCTTTCTCTTTCCTGATAGGTGAGTTTGTGTTCGCTAACCTGTTAGTTGGCACCCGCTATGAAACCTTACAGGTTTATCTCTACAATATGCGTAACGGCAGCGGCCACTTTACCAGTGCGCTGGTGATCTCCTATTTTGCTGTCGTCCTGCTGGTCACCTGGCTGGCGAATGCCCTCAATCCTGAACGAGGCTGACCATGAGTTATCTGAATGTCACCCAGCTGAACAAAAGCTATGGCCCCACCAGCATCTTTGAAAATATCGATTTCAGCGCCGATGAAGGCGAGTTTGTCACCCTGCTCGGCCCGAGCGGTTGCGGCAAATCGACGCTGCTGCGCTGCATCGCCGGTTTGACCGATGTCGATAGCGGCAAAATTCTGCTGCAGGGTCAGGATATCGTACCGCTGCCACCGCAGAAACGTACCATCGGCATGGTGTTTCAGAGCTACGCACTGTTCCCCAACATGACAGTGGAGAAGAACGTGGCGTTTGGCCTGAAAATGCAGAAACTGCCAGGCGGCGATATTCAGAAACGCGTAATGGAAGCGCTGGCACTGGTCGAACTGACCGATTTTGCCCGCCGTTATCCGCACCAGCTTTCTGGCGGACAATGCCAGCGTGTTGCCTTAGCGCGCTCCCTGGTGACGCGCCCTCGTTTGCTGTTGCTGGATGAGCCGCTCTCCGCACTGGATGCGCGTATCCGCCGCCATCTGCGTGAACAGATCCGCAATATCCAGCAGGAGCTAAAGCTCACCACGATTTTCGTCACCCACGATCAGGAAGAGGCGCTGACGCTGTCGGATCGCATCGTGCTGATGAACCGTGGCAAGATCGTGCAAAACGGTAACGCTGAAGCACTCTACACGCAGCCAGCCGACCTGTTTGCCGCCGGGTTTATCGGCAACTACAACCTGCTGAGTGCGGAACAGGCAACGCAGCTCACCGGCCAGACATTCACGGGTCAGGTAGCGATTCGACCTGAGTCGATCCGCTTGAGTGCACCGCAGGATGGCATTCCGGCCACTATTCTCAGTCACAGCCTGCTGGGTAATGTCATTCGCTATCGCGTAGTGGCGAATAGCGTGGAGTTATCCGTCGATGTGCTGAACCGCAGCGTGGCGGATTTGCACCCTGCTGGCATGCAAATTGGTCTACAGTTAGAGATGTCGACGTTGCGCCAGGTTGCTTAAATTTAACGAAAAATGGGCAAGGCAACGCGGCAGTGTTCAGCATTAATGCAGCCTGTTAATCGTTGTCGAGGCGGCCTTTAGGCTGCCTGTGGTCACGCTACGGTGCGCCCGCCACTTCGGTACTGACCCACAGGCTTGCAGTTGGTGCAATGAAAGTCTGAGGATAAGGAACCGCCCGACGTGTTGACCCTGCTCAATCTATTATCTGCTGTGGCCCTGCTGGTGTGGGGCACGCACATTGTGCGCACCGGCATCATGCGCGTGTATGGCGCCGATTTGCGGCGGGTGCTCAGCCGCAGCGTGGAAAAGAAGCCGATGGCGTTTCTCGCCGGGATTGGCGTCACCGCGCTGGTGCAGAGCAGCAATGCCACCACCCTGCTCGTCACCTCGTTTGTCGCACAGAATCTGGTGAGTCTGACGCCTGCGCTGGTGGTGGTGCTCGGTGCCGATGTCGGGACCGCCATCATGGCACGTATCCTGACCTTCGATCTCTCCTGGCTATCGCCGCTCTTCATCTTCTTTGGTGTGGTGTTCTTCCTCAGCCGTAAGCAGACGCGGGCCGGACAAATGGGGCGCGCCGCGATTGGTCTTGGATTGATTCTGCTGGCCTTGCAACTGATTGTCGCCGCCGCCAAACCCATCACTCAAGCGGCAGGTGTGCAGGTTTTATTCTCCACGCTGACTGGCGATGTCATGTTAGATGCACTGCTGGGTGCCGTATTCGCGATCATCAGCTACTCCAGTCTTGCTGCTGTACTGATCACCGCCACGCTCACGGCCACCGGGGTCATCTCGTTCAAAGTCGCGCTGTGCCTGGTGATTGGCGCCAATCTCGGCAGTGGTTTACTGGCGATGATCAATGCCAGCGGTTCCAATGCTGCAGGTAAACGCGTGGCACTCGGCAGCTTGCTGTTCAAATTGATCGGTAGCCTGGTTATTTTGCCTTTCGTCGATTTCATCGCTGATGTGCTCGATAAGTTGCCGGTGAATGACGAGGAGTTGGTGATCTTCTTCCACGTGTTTTATAACCTGCTTCGTTGTCTGGTGATGGTGCCATTTACCGGTCCCATGGCGAGCTTGTGCCGACGCATGATTGCCGATGACCCAGAAAACCAGGTTCACTTAAAGCCCAGACATCTTGATAGCAGCGCACTGGATACGCCGGCATTGGCACTGGCGAACGCATCGCGGGAAACGCTCCGTATAGGCGATGTGGTTGAACAGATGATGGAGTCTTTCAACAAAGTGGTTCACGGTGAGCTACGAGAAGAGCGTGTGGTGCGGCGGTTGGATGATGATGTTGACGTGCTGTATACCGCTATCAAACTCTATCTGGCACGCATGCCGAAAGAAGATTTGCCAGAAGAGGATTCACGTCGCTGGGCAGAGATTATTGAGATGGCGCTCAACCTGGAGCAAGCGGGCGATATCATCGAGCGCATGTGCGCAGATGTGGCCGATAAGTCATTGCAGGCCCGGCGCGCATTCTCCGCCGAAGGATTAGGAGAGTTAAATACTTTGCAGGAGCAGGTGCTGAATAATTTACGCCTGAGTCTGTCGGTGTTTTTGTCTAAAGACCTCACCAGCGCCAAACGCCTGCGCCGTTCCAAACACCGCTTCCGCATCCTGATTCGCCGCTTCTCTCATGCACACGTTGAGCGCTTACATCAACAGAATGTGCAGAGCATCGAAACCAGTTCCCTGCATTTAGGGTTGCTGGGGGATATGAAGCGTCTGAACTCGCTGTTCTGTGCAGTGGCGTATACGGTGCTGGATCAGCCGGATGATGAGCGGGATGAGGATTAACCAACAGCCTGGCATGACTGCGATGATCAACGGCTGCGGGATTCAGCCACATCGTCATACAGGCGCTACCAACCGGCGGTGCTATTCGGTCAGGTCGCCATCAATGGCAACCTGCCGTGCGGATAGGGGGATTTAATAGGGTGCGCATTGCGGCGCACCTGAAAAATCTTACGACAGCAAAGTGAACGCGATCATCCCGACAATGGCACCGGTGGTACCAAGAATGGTTTCCATCAGCGTCCAGGTTTTCAGCGTTTCACCTTCAGTGGCGCCGGTGAAGCGGCCAAACAGCCAGAAGCCGGCATCGTTGACGTGACTAATAATGATGGAGCCGCCCCCGATGCAGATCGACAGCGCCGCCAGCTGCGCGCCGCTGTAGTGCAGCGGTTCAATCACCGGCATGACCAGGCCCACAGTCGTCAGACAGGCCACGGTCGCCGAGCCCTGAATCACACGGATAGCACCAGAGAGGATAAAGCACGCCAGCGCAATCGGCATCCCGGCGCCAGTGAGCGCATGGCCCAATACCGGACCGACGCCAGAATCCACCAGCACCTGCTTGAACACACCGCCCGCACCGATCACCAGCAGAATAATGCCAGCCGGTTGCAGTGCGCTGCCGCACACTTGCATCACCTTCTCTTTGTCCATTCCCTGGCGATAGGCCAGTCCATAGATCGCCACCAGACACGCCAGCAGGATCGCCGTAAACGGATGGCCGATAAACTCCAGCCACTCGTAGAGACGTGAATCCGGGGTGGTGAAGCGCGCACCGATGGTTTTCAGACCCACCAGCAGCAGCGGGAACAGGATCAGCGACAGGCTGAAGCCAAACGATGGCAGTTTACCCTCTTCAATTTCAGGCTGATGGACTTCTGGCGGCGCACTGAAGCTGACGTGACGGGCAATAAAGTTACCAAACAGCGGACCCGCAATCAGCATACCGGGAATCGCCGCACACAGGCCCAGCAGGATCATCCAGCCAAAATCAGCGTGCATCTGGGAAGCCAGCAGCATCGGGGCCGGTCCCGGCAGCAGAAACGCCGCTGAGGCCGCCACGCCAGCAAACAGTGGAATGACCAACTTCACTAAGTTGCCATGGGTACGACGCGCCACGGCAAAAGCGATGCTAATCAGCAAGACCACCGCCACTTCAAAGAACAGCGGCAGCGCGCAGATCAGTCCGGCAATCCCCATCGCGTAATGCGCCCGGTTCTCACCAAAGGCTTTCAGCATGCGGATAGCGATTTGATCGACTGCGCCGGTTTCATGCAGGATTTTGCCGAACATCGCGCCCAATGCCACCACGATGGCCAGAAATCCGAGCGTTCCGCCCATGCCTTTTTGCATGGTGTCAGCAATTTTATCCAGCGGCATGCCAGAGAACAGACCGGCACCAATTGAGACTAACATCAGGGCGACAAAGGCGTGCATACGCGCTTTCATCACCAAAAACAGCAGCAGCAGGACGGAGCCTGCTGCAGTTAACACCAGCGTTGCGGTACTCATCACTAACCCTTGTTGATTGCTTCCTCGATGGTCGCAACCGTGGCCGCAACGACTTCATCCAGTGAATGATTAATATCAACCACCAGTACATCGGGCTCGTCAGCCCCAGGCTCTTGCAAGGTCTCAAACTGCGTCACCAGCATCTGCGGCTTAAAGAAGTGACCTTTACGTGCTTTCAGACGCGATTCGATGGTTTCGAAATCGCCCTTCAGATAGATGAATTTCAGGTTTTGGTTGCCCTGACGCAGGATGTCGCGGTAGGACTTTTTCAGCGCCGAGCAGACGATAATCGAAATAGCCTGGGTGCGCTGCATGGCGAACGCGGCATCATTCAGCGCCTGCAGCCACGGCTGGCGATCGTTATCATCCAGCGGATGACCGTCGGCCATTTTCATGATGTTGCTGCGCGGATGGAGGAAATCGCCATCCAGAAATGCCGTGCTCAACTGATGAGAAACCTGATTAGCGACGGCAGACTTTCCGCTGCCGGAAACGCCCATCAGGATAAAGACGTGGTGCGATGGAGATGGCGTGGTCATGGTTTTGCGCTCCGGCAGTTTGCCTGCCAATGTTACCGATAACAAATTTGATTATCATTGTCGGAGCCCACTGCGGGACTGGCAACCCTTGTTAGGTGGAAAAGCACGAAAGTGTGAACTGACTCAAATAATCGCCAAAATCAGATGCTGCCACCTTCAGCAATTTCAAACCCGACATCCAGCGGCTCGATCACGCTGCGATCACCACCGATACGCGCCAGCAGCATCGCGGCGGATTCACGTCCCATGCGCTCACGCGGCGTAAGCACTGTGGCCAGACGCGGCGTGACCACTTGCGTAATGTCGTGGCCGTGAAATCCGGCAATCGCCATCTGTGCGGGGACATGTAAGCCCTGACGCTGACACTCAAACATCGCGCCGACCGCCAGGTCATCGTTGGTACAAAACAGGCTGTCGGTTTCGGGATAGCGTTTCTGCGCCTCACGCAGCAGCTGCGCGCCGGCACTGAAGGAGGAAGCATCTTCCATCATCACACTGTGCGGGGTGAGCCCGGCTTCACGCATCGCCTTTTCGTAGCCCTGCTGTTTTTGCAGGGTACGCTCATCAAGACGCGCGCCAAGGTAAACGGTGTGGCGGTGGCCTTTTTTCAGAATAGCATGCGTCATCTGGCGCGCCGCTTCGACGTTATCGAAGCCCACCGCCATATCGAGGCACGGCGTCACCGAATCCATCATCTCAATCACCGGAATACCGGCCACTTCCAGCATGCGCAGCGTGCCGGGCGTGTGGGTGCGTTCGGTGAGAATGACGCCATCGATGTTCCAGCCGAGCAGCGATCGCAGCTGTAGCTCTTCTTTGTCCGCGTTATAGCCAAAGTGCGCCACCAACGTTTGATAACCGGCCTCATCCGTCACGGTTTCAATGCCGCGTAACACATCGGCGAATACCTGGTTGGTGAGCGAGGGCAACAGTACGCCGATGGCGCGACTGGTCGCATTAGAGAGCATATCGGGGGCACGATTGGGGATATAACCGAGTTCATCCAGTGCGACGGCGATCTTATCGCGCAGCGCCGCAGAGACCTGATCGGGGTTTCGCAGGTAGCGACTGACGGTCATTTTTGTGATGCCGACGCGATCGGCAACGTCCTGTAGTACCGGCCTTTTCTTCTTCATCGTATGCGCCTGAGGTCAGAGATACGATGAGTCTATCATTTTTTTGTCAATTTCAGGCTTTGCGGAAAACCATGAATACCCGCTCTGATTTTGTGCACATCGATACGCACCCAACGAAAAGTCGGCAAAAAATGCAAGGTCGCCATAGAGGGCAACCTTGCACGATTTATTGACAGGCTGTTACACCGGCGGCAGATCAAACAGCAGAATCTCTGCATCGCTGTCAGCGTTGATGGTCAGCGCGCTTTCATCCCAGATCGCCAGCGCATCACTGGTACCGACCTGTTCGCCATTCACGCTCACCAGACCTTTTACCACCTGAATCCACACACGACGACCCGCTTCGACAGTCACCGCGTCGGCTTCGCCCTTAGCAAACACCCAGCGCGACAGGGTCATGTCCTGGAACACTTTCAGCGATCCTTCACGCTCATCCGGTGACAGGACAAACTGGCGACCTTTCACATCCCCGAAACGGCGCTGCGCATAGCGTGGCTCAATGCCTTTGCGCTCTGGAATGATCCAGATCTGATACAGATGCAGCGGATCTTTATCACTGGCGTTGTACTCTGAATGGCGCACGCCAGTACCGGCGCTCATGATCTGGAACTCACCTGCTGGGATCTGCTCTTTGTTCCCCATGCTGTCCTGATGTTCCACGGTGCCAGACAACACATAGGTCAGGATTTCCATGTCTTTATGCGGATGGGTACCAAAACCCTGGCCGCCATCAATTACGTCTTCATTGATAACGCGTAAGGCCGAGAAGCCCATAAAGTTGGCATCGTAATAATCGGCGAAAGAAAAGGTGTGCCAGCTATCGAGCCAACCGTGATTGGCGTGACCGCGTTCTTCTGCTTTGCGTACGTAGATCATGTTCAATTCTCCTCAATGTTTTTGACAGTGTGTGCCTGAGGGAGATTGATTGATAGCTGAAAAACTTCACGCCTCTGTTCAAAAATGCTGAACGTTTTAAGGAGGATTGCACAGGAGAGATGAAGGAGGTAAATCGCAGGCAAAAAAAAAGCCAGCACCCGAGCTGGCTAAGAAACACTGGAAGCAATGTGAGCAATGTCGTGCTTACCCGGTAGTCAGGAGACGTTTCCGAGTCCGCATGACAATAATAATCATTATCATTCGCGTCTGTAAACCCTTTTTGCGAATTATTTTCCATTGACGGCTCGCGAGAATTCCTTGATGTTAAAGGGGATTTTATTCACTTTGCACAAGGAGTCGCTTTATGAGTCAGATCGTCATTCGCCACGTAATCCCTGAAGATGCTGCGGCACTAACACGTCTCTATAGCCAACCAGAGACGCAGGCGAACACGTTACAGCTACCACATCAATCGCCAAAGCTATGGCAGGAACGCCTTAGCAATCCGCGTCCGGGTGTGCATATGCTAGTGGCAATGATTGACGATCAACTGGCTGGGCAAATCACGCTAGAAGTGCAATCTGTCGCACGACGTCGCCACGCCGCTACCTTTGGCATGGGCGTCGATCCCGCCTTTCACCGTCGCGGCGTAGGCTCGGCGCTCATGGCCGCGATGATTGATCTGTGCGACAACTGGCTACAGGTGACGCGTATTGAGCTGACGGTGTTTGCCGATAACCATAAAGCGATTGGGCTGTATCAGAAGTTTGGCTTTGAGATTGAAGGCACCGCGAAACGTTTTGCGATGCGCGACGGCGAGATGATTGATACGCACTACATGGCGCGACTGAAATAACCGCTAATCAGTAGAAGCGCCCTTAAGCATACTAAAGCGCCACGACGGACAATAAGACTCGTCGCGGCGCCTTTTTTTTCGAACTTAATACCCAGCACTCAAATCATCCACCGAACGCGGATCCGAAGCGCCATAACGCATGCCATCCGGCCCAATCATAATGCTCTGCGTGCTGCCCATTGCGGGCATCACTTTCACATGCTGACCTTTGGCTTCCAGCAAACGCAGCGTATCCGGGCTAAAGCCTTTCTCCATACGCAGCTGATCCGGTAACCACTGATGGTGGAAACGCGGCGCATTGGTCGCTTCCGCTACGTTCATACCAAAATCGATGCTGTTCACCACCATTTGCAGCACAGTGGTGATAATACGGCTGCCACCTGGGCTGCCCGTCACCAACCAGGTTTTGCCGTCTTTGGCGATAATGGTCGGTGACATCGATGACAATGGACGTTTAGCCGGTTGCACTGCATTCGCCTCACCGCCCACTAAACCATACACGTTTGGTGTGCCCGGCTTAGCCGAGAAGTCATCCATTTCGTTGTTCATCAGGATACCGCTCTGTCCGGCGACAATGCCGCTACCGAAATAGGTGTTCAGCGTGTAGGTCACGGCGACCGCATTACCGTCTTTATCCACCACCGAGAAGTGCGTAGTCTGGTTGCTTTCGTACGGCTCAAGCTTACCCGGTTTGATTTCGCTGGAAGGACGCGCTTTGTTGACGTCAATCTGCTGCGCCAGGGTTTTGGCGTAGGCTTTGCTGGTCAATGCTTGCTGCGGCACTTTGACGAAATCCGGATCGCCAAGGTATTCCGAACGATCGGCATAAGCGTATTTTTCCGCTTCCGCCATCACCTGCATCGCATCGGCGCTACCAAAGCCCCACTTCGCCAGATCGAAGTTCTCCAGGATGTTGAGGATCTGCACGATGTGAATCCCACCTGAAGACGGTGGCGGCATTGAGAACACTTCATAGCCGCGATAGGTGCCGCTGACCGGTTTGCGCTCTACCGCACGATAGGCGGCCAAATCCGGTTTGCCAATCAATCCGCCATGCTGTGCCATTTCTCCGGCGATCTCATCGGCAATCTTACCTTTGTAGAAGGCATCCGGCCCTTGTTGAGCAATCAGCTGCAGGCTGTGCGCGAGGTTTTTCTGCACCAGACGCTCACCTTTTTGATACGGCTTGCCGTCTGCCTTGTAGAAAATCGCCCGGCTGTTGTCGTGATTGATCAACGTCTCTTTGCCGTAGGTCGCCAAATCGTCCGCCAGCGCATCGTTAACGATGATGCCCTCACGCGCCAGTTTAATCGCTGGAGCCAGCAGTTTACTCAGCGGCAGCGTACCGTATTTTTGTGCCGCCAGCGCAAAACCAGCAACCGTACCCGGTGTGCCCGAGGCTAAATGGGACGTGAGCGACAGTTTAGGGTCAGCATTACCCTGCTTATCGAGGAACATATCTCGTGAGGCACGCGCCGGCGCCATTTCACGAAAATCGATCGCCGTGGTGCGTCCCGATGCGGTTCGCAGCATCATAAAGCCACCACCGCCGAGATTACCGGCTTGTGGATGCGTGACGGCTAATGCGAAGCCCACTGCAACGGCCGCATCCACGGCATTACCGCCCTGCTTCAGAATATCGACGCCGACCTGGGTGGCCATCGCATCCACCGACGCCACCATACCGTGCTGCGCCTTCACCGGATGGAAGGTGTCACTGTCCACGCCGTATGACACCGGTGGCGCGCTGGCGGGCGCGGCAAACGTCCCCTGTACCACCGTAAAACTCATCAATAATGCCCAGCCAACCTGGCGCACACTGCCCTTTAGTCTCATTTGCGATCTTCCTTTGCGGTTATTTACATTTGTTATTTTTTGATGCAAGTGTTTGCAAACACGATAAAAAGCGTAGCAGTAAGCCAAATTCGGCGCACTCCTGGTTCAGGACTTTGTGACATCGCATAAACTTATGACAGCAGCCCTTGTTGCCATACTGATGACAACAGCACACAGCAGGCTGCATTAATGGAGGAAGACCATGAAAAAATGGCTAATCGTTATCGCTGCGTTGCTACCCTTAAGCAGCATGGCAAATATGCTGAACAGCACAAATGACCCGAATAAACCCGGCTATAACCCGAGCCAGCAGCGCATGCAAACGCAAATGCAGGTCCAGCAGCAACAGCAGCAGCAAAAACTGCGTCAGGATCAGCAGCAGCAGAATCAGGAATTACAGCGGAAAATGCAGGAGCGAAGGGATAGCGCCCAGCAGCGCGTGATTCAGCAACAGCCGGGCCAGCAGCAAAACCAGAATTAACGGAAGTCGGGACCGATAATGTCGATGCGGTCAGTACAGATGGCATCGACGCCCCAATTCAGCAGCTCGCGCGCCCGCGCGGGCTGATTGACTGTGTACACCAGAATGTGCAATCCGGCGGCTTTCAGCTGCGCGGTGCGCTCGGCATCCAGCAATTTATGATTGAGATGGATAGAAACGCAGCCCAGTGCACTCGTCAGCGCCTGCCAGTCATCGTGCCACTCATCCAGCAATAATCCGCGTGGCAATTCAGGCGCCGCCTGCATCGCTGCTTCCAATGCTTCATAAGAGAAGGAAGAGAGCAGCGGCGCCGTTTGCCCCTGCCACAGTTCGCGCGCGGCCAACGCCACATCGCGTCCGGTCTCCACCTCTTTGCCGGTGGTCGGTTTGATCTCAACGTTCGCCATCATCTGATGCTGGCGGCAGCGATCGGCCACGTCACGCAGCAGCGCCAGCGGCTCGCCTTCATATTCACGGCTGTACCAACTGCCCGCATCCAGCTGCGATAGCTTACTCCATGAGAGATCGCCCGCCACACCCCAGCCGTTGCTGGTGCGATCCAGCGTATCGTCATGCAACAGGAACACCTGTTTATCATCCGACAGCTTGGCATCAAACTCGATCATGGTATGACCGTACTGCGCGCCGACATCTATCGCCGCCAGGGTATTTTCCGGTGCCAGTTTACCGCCGCCGCGATGGGCGACGATCTGTGGGTATGGCCAATTTTCTACACTCATTCCAGACGCTTTCCATGGGTTGAATCGAAGAAGTGTAACGCATCTGGCGGCAGTTGCAGCCATAAGGTGCTGCCTGATTGCGGACGCTCGCTGTGCGGCAAACGCACCACCAGACGGGTATTGCCGATGCGGCCGTGCGCGAGGTTATCCGCACCCAGCATCTCCAGCGTATCCACCACTAAAGGAATGCCACCCGCGGCTTGCGAGCTGAGCACCAGATGCTCAGGGCGAATACCCAACGTAAGGGGACGATTCGCCCACTTCGCTTTGCTTTCACCCAATGGCAGGCTATTAAGCGCATCGAGCGTAAAGCGCGTGCCGTCGCTGTTGATCTGGCCTGGCAGCAGGTTCATTGCCGGTGCACCGATAAACGACGCCACAAACTGGCTCGCCGGACGCTCATACACTTCCACCGGGGTGCCCACTTGCTCGACCACCCCTTTGTTCATCACCATCACACGCTGGGCCAACGTCATGGCTTCCACCTGATCGTGTGTCACATACAGACTGGTGGTTTTCAGGCGACGATGCAGCTGTTGCAGCTCAAGACGCATCTGCACACGCAGGCGCGCATCGAGGTTCGATAACGGCTCATCAAACAGGAACACCGCCGGTTCACGCACAATGGCGCGGCCCATCGCCACACGCTGACGCTGTCCACCGGAAAGCTCACGTGGACGACGAGCCAGCAGGTGATCCAGTTCCAGACTGCGCGCGGCTTCCATTACGCGTTGATCGATCTGCTCTTTGCCCATACCGCGAATTTTCAGGCCATAAGCCATGTTTTCGCCCACAGTCATGTGCGGGTAAAGCGCATAGTTCTGGAACACCATGGCGATGCCACGATCTTTCGGTTCCATGTTAGTGACACGCTTATCGTCGATATAGATATCGCCAGAAGTCACGCGCTCAAGGCCCGCTACCATGCGCAGCAGTGTCGATTTACCACAGCCCGAAGGGCCGACCATCACCATAAACTCGCCATCGTTGATGGTGATATTCAGCGGCTGAATGATCTGATTTTTGCCGTCATACGATTTGGTGACGGTCTGAAGGGTTACGCCTGCCATTTATTTATCACTCTCCACCAGGCCACGCACAAAGGCACGTTGCATCACGAGGACCACCACCACCGGTGGGATCAGGGTTAATAACATTGCCGCCATCACTTCGTTCCACTGCGTTGGCCCACCGCTGGTGTTGATCATACTTTTCACCCCGGCAACCGCCGTGCTCAGGCTCGGATCGTTAATGATCAACAGCGGCCATAAATACTGGTTCCAGCCGTAGATAAAGGTGATCACGAACAGTGCGGCAAGGTTGGTCTTTGACAGCGGTAAGACGATATCCCAGAAGAAGCGCATCGGGCTGGCACCATCAATACGCGCCGCTTCAATCAGCTCATCCGGCAGTGACATAAAGAACTGGCGGAACAGGAACGTTGCGGTTGCCGAAGCCATCAGCGGCAGGGTTAAGCCACTGTAGCTGTCGAGCATATTCAGGTTTGAAATCACTTCCACCGTGGGGAAGATACGCACTTCCACCGGCAACATCAGCGTGATGAAGATCAGCCAGAAGAACAGCGAGCGCAACGGAAAACGGAACCACACCAGTGCGAAAGCTGAGAGCATCGACACCGCGATTTTGCCCACCGTAATGCCCAGCGCCATGATCAGGCTGTTGAGCATCATCATGCCAAAGGCTGGACCGCTGCCATTGACGCCCTGCGTCCAGATGCGTGAAATGTTGTCCCACAGATGCGTGCCGGGCACTAAGGTCATTGGCACCTGATACACCGCTTCGTTATCCAGCGTCGCGGCGACTATCGCCACGTACAGCGGGAACAGAATGGTCAGCACACCGAGCACCAGCAGGGTATGGCTGAAGATATCCAGCCCGCGTCGATTCTCAATCATTGGTATTGCACCTTACGCTCGACAAAGCGGAATTGCAGGATCGTCAGTCCAATCACCAGCAGCATCAGCACCACCGACTGCGCGGCAGAGGATGAGAGATCCAAACCGGTAAAGCCTTCGCGATAAATTTTGTAGATCAGCGTGGTAGTGGCCTGCACCGGGCCACCGCCGGTCGCGGCATCGATCACCGGGAAGGTATCGAAGAAGGCATACACCAGGTTGACCACCAGCAGGAAGAAACTCACCGGGGTGATCAGCGGCAGTGACAGATTGAAGAAGCGACGCACCGGACCGGCCCCGTCAATCGCCGCCGCTTCCACCAGCGATTTGGGGATCGATTGCAGCGCGGCGAAGAAGAACAGGAAGTTGTAACTCATCTGCTGCCAGATGGACGCCAGCACAATCAGGAACATCGCCTGACCGCTGTTTTGTGCGTAGTTCCAGTTGTAACCGATCTGGTTCAGCAGATGGCTAAACAGGCCGAGGCCGGGATTGAACAGGAACATCCACAGTACCGCGGCAACCACGGGCGCAACGGCATAAGGCAGCAGCAGCAAGGTTTGATACAGTTTTTTTAGCCGTATGACGTAATCGACCAGCGCCGCCAGCAGTAGCGAGAAGGTCATGCCGCACACGGTGACCAGTGCGCTGAATTCAATGGTGGTCCAGAAAGAGTCGAGGTAATAGCTGTCGCTGAACAGGCGTTTAAAGTTATCCAGCCCAACAAAGGTGCTGGAAATACCAAAGGGATCGATGCTTTGCAGCGAATACCACAGCGCTTCACCGGCCGGCCACAGGAAGAAAATAGCGGTAATGACCAGCTGTGGTGCCACCAGCAAATAGGGCAAAAAACGGGAGCGAAAAACGGGGCGTGATGAGGACATAGCAGACTCGCCAAAAGAGAAATCGGGGCTGACGCCATGCGCCAGCCCCGAGACAACGGAATTACTTCACTTGCTGTTCAAAACGACGCAGCAGTTCGTTTCCGCGCTTCACAGCGTTATCCAGTGCAGCCTGTGGAGCCTGTTTGCCCGTCCACACGCCTTCCAGCTCTTCGTCCACGATGGTACGAATCTGCGGCATGTTGCCCAGACGCATGCCTTTGGTGAATGGCAGAGGATCTTTGTTCAGCATCTGACGCGTGGCAATGTCTGCGCCTGGGTTCTTGTCATAGAAGCCCTGCTGCTTGGTCAGCTCATACGCCGCGGTGGTGATGGGCAGGTAACCGGTCTTCTGGTGCCATTCCGCTGCGATTTCTGGCTGTGCCAGGAACTTCATGAACTCCGCCACGCCTTTATAGGTGTCAGCATCTTTGCCTTTCATCACCCACAGACTTGCGCCGCCAATGATGGCGTTCTGCGGTGCGTTTGGCACCGTTGAGTCGTATGGCATCATGCCGACGCCGAAGTTGAATTTAGCGTAATGCTTGATATCCGCCAGAGAACCGGAAGAAGCCGTGGTGATGCCACAATCGCCGTTGTAGAACTTTGCGGTTGATTCATCTTTACGACCGAAGTAGGTGAAATCGCCCTTTTTGTTCATGTCTTCCAGCATCTGGATGTGGCGCACCTGAACGGGCTTGTTGAATTCCAATACCGCGTCGGTACCGTCAAAGCCGTTGTTTTTGGTGGCAACCGGCAGTGCATGCCAGGCGCTGAAGTTTTCGATTTGAATCCAACCCTGCCAGCCGCTGGCGTAACCACAGGTCATGCCCGCTTTACGCAGTGCGTCGGCGTCTTTCGCCAGCTCCTGCCAGGTTTTAGGTGGCTGATCTGGGTTCAGACCGGCTTTATTGAATGCATCTTTGTTGTAGTACAGCACAGGTGTAGAGCTGTTGAAGGGCTGAGAAATCAGCTGGCCCTTGCTGTCGCTGTAGTAACCTGCAACCGCTGGCACGAACTGTTTCGGGTCCATCTGCACGCCAGCGTCTTTGAACACGTCATGCACTGGCACGATAGCTTTCGAGGCCATCATGGTCGCCGTACCCACTTCGTAAACCTGCAGAATCGCCGGTGCTTTACCGGTACGTACAGCAGCAATACCCGCTGCCAGGCTCTGCTCATAGTTACCTTTGTAAGTCGGTACGATTTTGTATTCTGGGTGAGCCTGGTTAAAACGTTGTGCCAGAGAATCGACTTCTTTGCCTAACTCGCCTTCCATTGAGTGCCAGAAAGGAATGTCAGTGGCAGCCAGCGCATTACCGCTGAGCGCCAGACCAAGCAAAACACTCATCAGGCGGGGACGAAGCGTAAAAGCGGACATAAGTTTTTTCCTGTGCTGTTAGGTACGCGCGATATCACGCATTTTTTTGTTCGCGAAGTAACATGACACGGGGAAATGACGGATTAATAACAGGTTTATGACGGGAATGTGACGGGGATTGCGCGTATTAGAAACTTTAAAGTGGCACGAGTTATCTCAAACTCGTGCCGATTGTTCAGGCCGTTGGTGCTGCTGTCTGACCGCAGCATCTATCAGACCGTCGGCGGCGCAGTCAGATTGCGGGCGAACAGCGCACAGCCACCGGAACGTAAACGGAGTACGTGAGGATGGCGAGTACTGCCCAACCGCAAGCTGGCAAGTTAGCCAGGTCAGGCGCAGAGGCAGCGCACAGCCACCGGAACGTAAACGGAGTACGTGAGGATGGCGAGCACTGCCCAACCGCAAGCTGGCAAGTTAGCCAGGTCAGACGCCGAGACAGCGCGCAGCCACCGGAGCGTACTCTTAGTACGTGAGGATGGCGAGCACTGCCCAACCGCAATCTGGCAAGTTAGCCAGATCAGGCACCGAGGTAAGCGCTGCGGACTGCTTCGTTGGATAACAGCGCTTCACCACTGTCTTCCAGCACCACATGTCCATTCTCCAGCACGTAGCCGCGATCGGCCAGCTTCAGCGCCTGGTTGGCGTTTTGCTCCACCAGGAAGATGGTCATACCCTCTTTACGCAGCTGTTCAATCGTATCGAAAATCTGCTGAATAATAATCGGCGCTAAACCTAAAGAAGGCTCGTCGAGCAACAGCAAACGCGGCTGGCTCATTAGCGCACGACCGATCGCCAGCATCTGCTGTTCACCACCGGACATGGTGCCCGCGCGCTGCACTTTACGTTCAGCCAGACGCGGGAACAGCTGATAAACCCGCTCAATGCGCTCCTGATACTGCTGGCGCGTGGCAAAGAAACCGCCCATCGCCAGGTTCTCTTCCACCGTCATGCGGGAAAACACGCGGCGGCCTTCCGGCACAATCGCAATCGCTTCACGCATGATTTTGGCGGTTTGCCAGTCGGTTATCTCTTTGCCATCGAACACGATTGTGCCACTGGTGGCACGCGGTTCTCCGCACAGGGTGCCGAGCAGCGTGGTTTTACCCGCGCCGTTAGCACCAATCAACGTGACGATTTCGCCCTGGCTGATATGCAGATTAATGTTGTGCAGTGCCTGAATCGGGCCGTAATGGGCACTCACCCCTTGCAACGTTAAAATTGGGTTTGCCATCTTACGCCTCACCTAAATAAGCTCGGATCACATCCGGATTGTTACGCACTTCTTCCGGCGTACCGTTAGCCAGCGGTGTACCCTGGTTCACCACATAAATGCGGTCAGAAATGCCCATCACCAACTTCATATCGTGTTCGATCAACAGTACCGAGACCTTATGCTCACCGCGCAGTTCGGCAATCAGCTCGTCCAGTTCGTGGGTTTCGCGCGGGTTAAGTCCTGCGGCAGGCTCATCCAGCATCAGGATTTCCGGACGCGTCACCATGCAGCGTGCAATCTCCAGACGGCGCTGCTGACCATAAGCCAGATTACCCGCCTGGCGGTTGGCCAGCTCCAGCAAGCCGATGCGCTCCAGCCAGGTAGCCGCACGATCCAATGCTTCACTCTCCCCGCGACGAAACGCCGGGGTTTTGAACAAGCCGGAGAACACACCGCTTTTCAGGTGCTGATGCTGCGCCACCAGCAGGTTCTCAATCACTGTCATCTCACGGAACAGACGCACGTGCTGGAAAGTACGCACGATACCCATGCGCGCAATTTTCTGGCCCGGCTGCCCCTGCAACTCTTGATCGCGCAGTTTGATGGTACCGCCGGTCGGCTTGTAAAAACCGGTCAGGCAGTTGAACACCGTGGTTTTACCGGCACCGTTTGGCCCGATCAGTGACACGATTTCCTGGGGATGCAGTTCCAGCGCCACATTGTTGACGGCCAACAGCCCGCCAAAGCGCATCATCAAGCCTTCAACGGCTAACAAAGGCTGACTCATGCCTGCTCTCCTTGTTTACTGCTTTTCAACTTCAGGTGTGGACGCTTCATCGGCAGCAGCCCTTGCGGACGCCAGATCATCATCAGCACCATCAAACCACCGAGCACCAGCATGCTGTACTCGTTCAAATCACGCATCAATTCGCGCGACACCACCAACAGTATCGCCGCGAGGATCACCGCGAACTGCGATCCCATGCCGCCCAGCACCACAATCGCCAGCACAAAGGCAGACTCGACAAAGGTGAAGGATTCCGGGCTGACAAAGCCCTGACGTGCAGCGAACAACGTGCCGGCAAAACCCGCAAACACGGCGCTGATCGTGAAGGCGGTCAGCTTAATACGCGTTGGGCTCAAGCCCAGCGAGCGGCAGGCGATCTCGTCTTCACGCAGCGCTTCCCACGCACGGCCCAATGGCATGCGCAGCAAGCGGTTGATAACGAACAGCGTCAGCACCACCAGCAGCAGCGCCACCAGATAGAGGAAAATCACACGATGATTCGGATCGTATTGTAGCCCCGTCAGCTCATGGAAAGTGGTCCAGCCGCCTTCACTGACACGACGTCCAAACTCAATGCCAAACAGGCTCGGTTTAGGAATCTGCGCGATACCGTTTGGACCGCCGGTAATAGAGGTGCTGTTCAGCAGCAGAATACGCACGATCTCACCGAAGCCGAGCGTCACAATCGCCAGATAGTCACCGCGCAGGCGCAGTACCGGGAAGCCGAGCATCAGGCCAAACGCACCCGCGACAATCCCCGCCAGCGGCAGGCTTTCCCAGAAACCAAAACCGTAATAGTGATTGAGCAACGCAAAGGTGTAAGCGCCGATGGCATAGAAACCACCGTAGCCCAGCACCAGCAAACCAGACAGGCCGACCACCACGTTGAGGCCGAGACCGAGCATCACGTAGATCAGCGTTAATGTGGCGATATCGACACTGCCGCGCGACACCAGAAACGGCCACAGCACCGCAGCAACAATCAACAGCGCCATCACCAGCTTTTGCTTTGGCGTCGAACCATCGAAGCCAGGCAGCACGAAGCCTTTACCGCTGCGTTTGAACTTGCCATGGAACAGCGGACGCAGCAGCTGGAAGACAAAAACCACCGCACAGCCGATGAAAATCCAGTTCCAGCGCGCCGCGCCAGCGTTAGCCACCACCAGTTTGGTGCCATCAAGATCGAGACGGACGCCCATAAAGAAAGTGGCGAGAATCAGTAACATCACCGTTGAAATCACGGCGTTGACCAGACCGAGGCGTTTCATACTTTCTCTACCTCCGGACGGCCCAGAATGCCGGTCGGCATCACCAGCAGCACCACAATCAGCAGCGCGAAAGACACCACATCTTTGTATTCGGTCGACAGATACGCCGAGGTCAGCGCTTCAGCAATACCGAGCACCAGACCACCAATCATCGCGCCCGGAATACTGCCGATGCCGCCTAATACCGCAGCGGTAAACGCCTTCATCCCAGCCATGAAGCCGATAAACGGGTTGATCGAGCCGTAAAACTGACCCAGCAGCACGCCCGCCACCGCCGCCATCGCGGCACCAATAATGAAGGTCAGTGAAATCACGCGGTCAGTGTTAATCCCCAGCAGACTGGCCATTTTCAGGTCTTCCGCACAGGCGCGGCAGGCGCGGCCCATACGTGAATAACGAATAAACAGCGTCAGGGCGAGCATCGAGAGGAAGGTCACCACCCAAATCACCAGCTGCATGGTGGAGAGCGTGGCAGCGAAACCGTTGCTCTCGCCCAGCGTCCACTGGCCGGTAATCAGGCTTGGCAACGCCAGATCACGCGAACCTTGCGTCAGACTGACGTAGTTCTGCAGGAAGATCGACATCCCGATGGCCGAGATCAGCGCGATTAAGCGCTTAGAGGAGCGCACGGGTTTATACGCCACGCGCTCAATGCTCCAGCCGTAGGCGCTGGAGATGATCACCGCCATCACGAACCCGGCGGCAATCATCAGCCACGTGGTATCGATACCCATCATCATCAGGGCGGCAATCACAATAAAGGAGACATAACTGCCGATCATATACACCTCGCCATGGGCGAAGTTGATCATGCCGATGATGCCGTAAACCATGGTGTAACCAATGGCGATCAGCGCGTAAGTGCTCCCGAGGGTGACCCCGTTGAACATCTGCTGAATGAAATAGAGAAACTGCTCGGACATAGTGAGGACCTGCATGTGGACTAAAAATCCCCTCTCCCTTTTGGCAGAGGGTTAGGGTGAGGGAACAGGCGCGCGGGATCTCATCAAGACGGTACGCGCTGTCCCTCCCCCAGCCCTCTCCGGCAAAAGAGAGGGCCAATCAATTTAAGGTTGGGAATTACTTAACAGCGGTAGAGGAACCGTCTTTGTGCCATTTGAAGACACCAAATTCGAAGCCCTTCAGGTCGCCTTTCTGATCCCAGTTCAGGTTGCCCATCACCGTTGGAACCGCTGCGCCCTCTTTCAGGTTTTTAGCAATGGCATCTGGCTCAGCGCTCTTGCTACGTTCGATACCGGCCACCAGCGACTGAATGGCCGCATAGGTGGTCCAGACGAACGGACCGGTTGGATCTTTACGGTTAGACGCGGTATTGGCTTTGATGGCTTCAACAATCGCCTTGTTCTCTGGCAACTGGTCATAACGTTTCGGCAAGGTGACATACAGGCCTTCAGATGCATCACCGGCGATGTTAGACAGTGAGGCGTTGCCCACACCTTCTGGACCCATGAAGCCAGCAGTCAGACCGGCTGCTTTTGCCTGACGCAGAATCTGGCCCAGCTCTGGGTAGTAGCCACCGTAGTAAACGAAATCGACGTTTTCTTTCTTCAAACGCGCAATCAGCGTAGAGAAATCTTTATCGCCCGCGGTGATACCTTCGAACAGCACTACGTTGCCGCCTTTGGCTTTCAGGGTTTTCTGCACCGATTCGGCCAGTCCCTGACCGTACTGCTGCTTGTCATGCACCACAGCGATACGTTTTGGTTTGATCTCATTGAGAATGTAAGTTGCAGCGGTTGGGCCCTGATCGGAATCCAGACCGGTAGTACGCAGCACATCCGCATAGCCACGCGCGGTCAGCTCTGGTGCGGTTGCCGCTGGGGTGATCATCAGAATGCCTTCATCGTTATAGATGTCGGAAGCAGGCTGAGTAGAAGAGGAGCACAGGTGGCCGATCACATACTTGATGCCGTCGTTAACCACTTTGTTGGCCACTGCAACCGCTTGTTTCGGGTCACAGGCGTCGTCATATTCCACGCCAACCAGTTTGTCACCGTTCACGCCACCTTTGGCGTTGATGTCCTTAATGGCTTGCGCTGCACCGGTAAACTGCATATCACCGTATTGCGCAACCGGACCGGTTGCTGCGCCAACGATGGCAATCTTGATATCTTTCGCCAGTGCCGCGTGGCTCAGCGCCAGCGCAACGCAACCCGCCAGTAATGCGCGTCCTTTACTCATTTTCATGCGAACTTCCCCATCTGTTGTGTCGTGTGTCGTTGTGTTTGGTTTATTTTCTGCCAGTCAAAGAGGAAAACTGATTCAAGAATAATGAGTTAGCGCTCTTTTCTGGCATTTATTGGTAATAAGGCTTTATTTTTCAGGTTATTAAACAGGAACTTTCTTCTGTAAATCAACTGACATATTCAGTATTAGTCGCGTTGCACAGCAGAATCATCTGGTTTTTATGGCCGGTTTTTAGCCAAAATGCCAGCGTGTTATGCTGGCTTTTTCAGCTAACATTGATGACTTCCTCCACAATCCTGGCAAACTGGCTGGCATTTGACCTATTTTCATAGAAAAAAAGTGACAGCACGCTGACTGTCTAAATTCGCTACACTATGGCCTTTCTGGCAGTACAGGTAAGGGTAATGAAGCTCACTATTCAGCGAATCACCGCACTCACGCCGCAGGATCGGTTGGATTTAGCTAAAGTCTGGCCGCAGATCGATATTTCGCAACTTGAAGCTGTATTAAGCGAGACGCAACGCTTGTATGCGGCAAGGTTTAACAATCGTCTGTTGGGTGGGTTACAGCTGGAAATTCGTGGCACGCAGGGGAAGATTTCGCACCTCACCGTACGCGAAGTGACGCGGCGGCGCGGCGTCGGGCAATATCTGCTGGAAGAGACCATGGCGCAGAACAGCGCACTGTCGGATTGGTGGATAGCCGATGACGGCGAAGCCGATCAGAATATCCGCGCGGCGTTTATGCAGTCCTGTGGTTTTCGCGCGCAGGCCGATGGCTGGGTGCGCTAATTATTCCGGACACGTAGCGGCGCGATTAATCGCGCAGACCTGAAGCGGCATCTTGGCTGGCAGATGCGCAATAAATTGCGGCGCTACAGATCTCGGGCAATAAAAAGGGCGACTATAAAAGTCGCCCCGTTTTGACCTGATGCTTTATCAGGCTTCAATCGCCATACGCAGTTTCTTCATGGCGTTCTTTTCCAGCTGACGCACACGCTCTGCAGAGACGCCATATTTGTCGGCCAGTTCCTGCAACGTGGTTTTGTTCTCATCATCCAGCCAACGGGCGCGGATGATGTGCTGGCTGCGCTCATCGAGGCTCAGCATGGCATCGCTCAGCTTGTCAGCAGCGTGCGCATCCCAGTTATCCTCTTCAATGCCGTCGGCAAAGTCTGAGGTTTTATCCTGCAGATAGAGTACCGGTGCCATCGGCTTACCTTCACCAGCTTCGTCATCCGAAGACATGTCGAAAGTCATATCCTGCGCGGCCATACGAGATTCCATCTCGAGGACATCTTTACTGCTCACGCCTAACTCGCGCGCAACCATCTCCACTTCGTCCTGGTTGAACCAACCAAGACGCTGTTTGCTTTTACGCAGATTAAAGAACAGCTTGCGCTGAGCTTTCGTGGTCGCGACTTTCACGATACGCCAGTTACGCAGCACGTATTCGTGAATTTCCGCTTTAATCCAGTGCACGGCAAATGACACCAGACGCACGCCAACTTCAGGGTTGAAGCGACGTACCGCCTTCATCAGGCCGATGTTACCTTCCTGAATCAGGTCCGCCTGTGGCAGGCCGTAACCGGAGTAGTTACGAGCAATATGAACAACAAAGCGCAGGTGAGACAGGATCAGCGTCTTCGCTGCATCCAGATCGCCCTGGTAATGCAGTTTCTCCGCTAATGCCTTCTCCTCTTCTGCCGTCAATACCGGCCAGTTGTTGGCAGCCCGGACATAAGATTCCAGGTTACCCAGAGGCGCAATCGCTAAAGTTTGCATTTCTTTGGTCATTCAAACCCTCACAAATTCAATGGACTTGCTGCACGGTGTTTTGCGCAGACGTAACATTATGTCAACGTCGCGAAAAAACCAAAAGCAATCTGTGCTACTTGGACGATAAAGTTATCCACAAGTTCAATTATAGCAGTGAATATTTTACACACAGATGACGGCGGGGGAAATAGGAAAAATCCTCTGCTCCCAGATCGTCGGCAGCAGAGGAAGATTATATCAAAAAACGTTGCTGTTGGTTACTGCGGCGTAAATCGGCGTAAATGTTGTACAGTCGCTAACCACGCGGCAATCCAGCCAATAATGGCGGCGATGAGCAGCAGAAGCAGCCCTTCATCCCAGGAAAAACCTTCCAGAACAAAGGTGGTACCAAACACCGTCGCCACCTGCGCCACCACCGATTGTAGGCGCAATACCAGCACCTCGGAAAGTAGCAGTGAAAGTACTGCGCCACTGAAACCTAACAGTGCGCCACCATACAGGAACGGACGCAGGATAAAGCCATCGGTGGCACCAATCAGCTTTTGCACATTGATGGTATCACGACGGGCAAAGATGCTCAGGCGTACGCTATTGCCGATCACCAGGAACACCGCCACCACCATCAGAAGACCAATCATCGAAGCGATTTGCCCCACCAGCCCGGTCAACGCGGCTAATCGGGCAAACCAGCTGTCATCCATGCGCACTTCATCCACGCCCTGCACTTTCGACACGCGATCGCGCAGGTTAGCCATGGTGTCCGAATTCTGGAAATTGAGTTTCGGCGTGATGATAGCCACGGCGGGCAACGGGTTTTGCTCCAGCATATCCATTGAACCGCCAAAACCAGACCAGTTGCGGAACTCATTCAGCGCTTCTTCACGGGTCAGATAGTTAACGTTATCCACGCCATCTAACTTTTTCAGCTCAGCAGCGACATTCTCAGCAGCCGTATCATCCAGCGCTTTATCCAGATATACCGTCAACTGCGGTGCAGGATACCACTGCGTCGCCGCCTGGCTGACGTTTTTCCACACCATATAGCAGACGCTGGGCAGCGTCAGCGAGATGGCAATCACCATCACGGTCAGCAGCGTAGCCAGCGGCTGACGCCACATATCCGACAGCGTGCCGCGCAGCGCATAGCGCCACTGCTCCTGCCAGCCGCCTTTCAACGCCTTACTTTTTGAAGGCTGTTTCGTCGCCTTTGGCGCCGCCGGGCGCTTATTGCGTTTATTGACCATCATGGCCTCCGTGCAGGCGTCCCTGATTCAGCGTCATCAAGCGGTAATCGCGGCGGGCAATCAAACCGGTGTCGTGCGTCGCCATCAAGACGGTCACACCGACGCGGTTGAACTCTTCAAACAGACGTAGAATGTCTTCTGACAGGGCATCATCCAGGTTACCGGTGGGTTCGTCCGCCAGCAGCACCGCAGGTTTGTTCACCACCGCGCGGGCAATGCCCACACGTTGCTGTTCACCACCAGAAAGCTGGATCGGATAACTCTTCGCTTTGTCGAGCAAGCCGACTTTGTCCAACGCTGCCGATACACGGCGACGAATATCTTCACCGCTGGCGCCGGAAATAATCAGCGGAATCGCCACGTTGTCATAGACCGAACGATCCATCAGCAAGTGGTGATCCTGGAAAATCATCCCGATCTGACGTCGCAGGAAAGGCACTTCGCTGCGACGCAGGCGTGAAATATCGTGGCCGCTAAACCAGATTTGCCCGGCGCTCGGGCGCTCAATGCCACAAATCAGCTTCAGCAAGGTACTTTTCCCTGCGCCGGAGTGGCCGGTCAGGAATGCCATTTCGCCGGGGCGCAGATGGAAATCCACTCCCTGCAGCGCCTGACGTCCTCCCAGGTATGCTTTACTGACCTCTTCAAAGCGAATCATCCCAATCATTCCTCTCGGGCAAACAGTGCCTCAATAAAGTCTGCGGCCTTAAACGGCCGTAAATCCTCGATGCCTTCCCCGACACCGATATAGCGAATCGGAATGCCAAACTGATCGGCAACCGAGAAGATCACACCACCTTTGGCGGTGCCGTCGAGCTTGGTCAGCGTGATGCCTGTCAGTCCCACCGCTTCATGGAACAGTTTGGCCTGGCTAACGGCGTTTTGCCCGGTGCTGGCATCGAGGGTCAACATCACCTCATGCGGTGCATCCTCATCCAACTTTTTCATCACGCGGGTGATTTTTTTCAGCTCTTCCATCAGATGCGCTTTGTTCTGCAGGCGACCAGCGGTATCTGCAATCAATACATCGACGTTGCGCGACTTCGCGGCCTGGATGGCGTCGAAGATAACGGAAGCCGAGTCAGCACCCGTATGCTGAGCCACCACCGGAATGTTGTTACGCTGACCCCAGACCTGAAGCTGCTCCACGGCTGCTGCACGGAAGGTATCACCCGCCGCCAACATCACTGATTTGCCCTGCGCCTGATATTGACGCGCCAGCTTACCGATAGTGGTGGTTTTACCCACGCCGTTGACGCCCACCATCAGGATAACAAACGGCGTCTTGCCGCCCACATCCAGTGGCTGATCAACCTTTTCCAGAATGCCGGCCATTTCACTTTTCAGCAGGCCGTAAAGTGCTTCAGCATCACGCAACTGCTTACGGTTAGCCTGCTGCGTCAGATTGGTGATGATGCGGCGCGTGGTCTCCACACCCACATCAGCAATCAGCAGCTGCTCTTCCAGCTCTTCAAACAGGTCATCATCGATCTTTTTGCCGCGGAACAGGCTAACAAAACCAGAACCAAGGTTTTCTCGGGTTTTGACCAGACTGCGCTTGAGGCGAGCAAAGAAGCCCTCTTTGGTCGGACGATCCTGCTCCTGCGTGACCAGCGGCGCAGCGGCCAGCGGTAAATCGCTGACGGTATCCTGCGCTTCGGCTTCAGCGTCTTCTGCATAGGTTTCGGCCAACGCCAATGCTTCAAGTTCTTCGTCGCTCAACGCGTCATCTTCAGATTCAACGGCTGCGTCTTCGACCTCTGGCTCATGCTGAACAATCACGGGTTCAACAGACGCAGCTTCAATCTCTGGCTCAACGACCGCTTCTTCGATCTCTGGCTCGTGCTGCGCAATCACTGGCTCAACGACCGCTTCTTCGATCTCTGGCTCATGCTGCGCAATCACTGGCTCAACGACTACTTCTTCGATCTCTGGCTCATGCTGCGCAATCACTGGCTCAACGACCGCTTCTTCGATCTCTGGCTCGTGCTGCGCAGCAGGCGCGGCAATATTCAGTTCTTCTGCCTGAGGCTCCTCTTCGCCAGGCGCCACATCCGAATGGACTTCCTCTTCCGGCAGCACTTCCTCTTCAATTGCCGTGATCGGCTCGGACACCACCGCTTCCGGCTGTGCCCGTTGTTCTTCGGCTACGTGCTCAGTGACGGCAACCGTCTCTTCCGCCTGCGCTTCGGCGCTTACTAACGCGCTCTCTTCAGCGATCGGCTGTTGCGCCGCTTCGGCCGGTTGCTGCTCTTCCGCAGGCTGCTGCTTCTCTTCTTCTTTGCCAAAGCCTAGCCAGGAAAAAAAGCGACGTTTTTTCTCTTTTGCCATTGTGTAACCACACTCCTCGATGGCTTATTCCCGGTAGCACGCTGTTCCCAGGGGATAAAAAATTCAATTTTTTGTTCGCGAGCGGCGTAAAAATCAGGCAATTACGCGCGCCATATCAACTCAGTAGTCTAACACTTTCCAGCCAGCGCACCACAGCACCCTTTTTTACGTTTCTTCTGCCTGCCACGCCCGTTAAACTACGCAACAAATTATGACGAGTTGTGAGCAAAATGAGTAAATCCCCCCGCAGCAGCGGCGCTGCTGGCCAGATTCGTATCATTGGCGGACAGTGGCGCGGTCGCAAATTACCGGTGCCGGATAGCGCGGGTCTGCGCCCGACCACCGATCGCGTGCGTGAAACCCTGTTTAACTGGTTAGCGCCGGATATTCAGGAAGCGCGTTGTCTTGATTGCTTCGCCGGTAGCGGTGCGCTCGGGCTGGAAGCACTGTCACGCTATGCGGCGTCTGCTACGCTGCTTGAGATGGAACGTTCCGTCGCCCAACAGCTGTCGCAGAATCTGCAAACCCTGCGTGCGACGCAAGGCAAAGTCGTGCAGACCAATACTCTTCAGTGGTTGAGCCAACCCGGAGAGCCGTTCGATGTGGTGTTTGTTGATCCACCATTCCGCAAAGGGTTACTGCTGGAGACGCTGACGCTGTTGGAAAACAACGGCTGGCTGGCGGAGAACGCGCTGATTTACGTCGAAAGTGAAGTGGAGCACGGCACGCCAGTGGCTCCCGCTAACTGGGACTTGTACCGCGAAAAAATTGCCGGTCAGGTGGCTTATCGCCTTTATCAACGCCAACAGGAGACGCACGATGTGGCTTAATCTGGGACGATTACTGATGATTTGCGTCTGGGCATTTCTGCTGCTCAATCTGGTGCATCCTTTCCCGACGCCGCTGCGCTACTTTGTGCATGTGGCACTGTTCTTCATGGTGATCATGCACGGCTTGCAGCTGGTTCTGCTGCGCGCTACCCAGCCGAAAGAGGCGCCAAAACTCAGTGGCGTCACGCAGGCGAAGATTTTCTTTTTTGGTGTGTTTGAACTGCTGGCGTGGCAGAAGAAGCATTACCCGAAGATGTAACGATACGGGCCGCAGCAGCGGCCCGTTTTATTGCGCAGGCGTGAAACTGACAAAGCGGCTGCCCTGCATTTTCAACTCTCCCTTCGCGCCTTTATCAATATGATGATAGTCATTAGCGCTCACCACCACCTTGATATCACTCGCCCCATTGAGTGGATGAAACCAGGCTTCGTACTTCATATCTTCAGCCACAATCTCTTCACGCTGGCGCGTACGGCGATTGGGCGAAGGGAACTCACGTTTGGTTTTCACTTCAACGCTCAGTGAGCGAATCGGTGAAGCATCATTTACCGCGGTTTCACGGCGTTGCTTAATAAACTGACGGGTCGCCAATACGGCAATAATCGCCAGAACGATGAAAAAGATTAGCGGTGGTTTGCTCATGTTTTCTCTCGCACTTTGCGTTAGTGTCGGAACAGTTAAAGACGACAAAGCATACAACCAGAGTTGACCGATTGTCACATTCGTCGCCGGTAACTTACACTGAGATCGCGATTTTGGGAAAATTCATGACTCTGAACAGCACGTTCAGAAAAGGGAGAAAACATGCTTTGGTCTTTCCTTGCCGTACTTTTTTCCGGTTGGCTGTACGTTGATGCTTCATACCGCGGCCCGCAGTGGCAACGCTGGCTGTTCAAACCCGTAACCTTGCTGTTGCTGGTCGCCTGGGCATGGCAAGCCCCCACACTGAATACCACCGACTATCTGATTCTGGCGGGCCTGGTTGCCACTCTGGTCGGTGATGCACTGACGTTACTGCCTCGCCAGCAAATGCTCTATGCACTGGGCGCATTCTTCCTGTCACATCTGCTCTACACCATCAGCTTTGCTGCCCACATGACCATGAGTTTCTTCTGGCCGATTCCGGTCACGCTGCTGGTGATTGGGGTGGTGGTGATTGGCATTATCTGGTCGAAGCTGGAGGATTTGCGCTGGCCGATCTGTACCCTCATTGGGATGACGCTGGTGATGAACTGGATGGCGGCAGAGAATTACTTCTTCCGCCCGACGGATTACAGCTTCTCACTATTGGTTGGTGCCGGATTGCTGCTGTTAGGCAACATTGTCTGGTTTATCACCCATTATCGCCGCCGTTTCAGTGCCGATAGCGCTATTGTTGCCGCTTGCTACTTCGCCGGCCACTTTATGATTGTGCGTTCACTGTGGCTGTATTGAAGAAAAGATGACCTTTCGCTTGACTCTGGAGTTGACTCCAGAGTGTAGCATTCGGGATGCGGGCAGTGGCCCGCATTGATCCCGGAGGCTCTATGCACGCCCATTCTCATTCATGCCGTTGTGGAAAATCCCACAGCAAAACCCAGCCGCTGTGCGCCATTCGCAGCGTTTCACCCACGACGCTGAAAATCTCAGCCGCCCTTCCCGCCACACCAGAAAGTGGTTGCGGTTGCTGCGACAACGAGAGCGGCAGTCCCGGTGGCGAAAGCGACGCCGAAAGCGACAGGCCCACGCTCAGCGCCCATCAATTCCGCTGGCAGATTGCTGGAATGGACTGCCCCAGCTGCGCGCGAAAAATTGAAAGTGCCGTGCAACAGCTGGCACAAGTACGCACTGCTCGCGTGATTTTTGCCAGTGAAAAACTGCTAGTGGATGCCGACCAGGATATCCGCCCGGCCATCGAACAAGCGGTAAAAAATGTCGGCTTCACCCTGACCGCAAACGATCCGCAATCTCAGCCCGCACCGCAACGCCGCTGGCAGGAAAATGCCGGTTTGCTGTTACTGGCGCTGCTGATGCTTGCCAGTTGGCTGCTGAGCCAGGTTTCTTCGGTATGGGGCGATCGCCTGTTTGTGATGACCACGCTGATCGGCCTGGCTCCGATTGCATTCAGCGCGTGGAAACTGCTGCGAGGCGGTTCACCCTTCAGTATCGAAACCCTGATGACCCTTGCTGCCACTGGTGCGTTGGTGATTGGCGCACATGCCGAAGCCGCCATGGTGCTGCTGCTGTTCCAGCTGGGCGAACGGCTGGAGTCATTTGCAGCTTCTCGCGCACGTCGCGGTGTGACGGCGTTAATGGCACTGCGCCCCGATACCGCTACGCGTTTGACAGGCACGCAGCGCGAGCAGGTGGCGCTGGCTGACTTACATCCTGGCGATACGATTGAAGTCGCGGCTGGCGGTCGTTTGCCGGCCGATGGCGAGCTGCTGAACCAGGGCGCCAGTTTTGATGAAAGTGCGCTGACGGGCGAATCCGTGCCGGTTGCGCGTCAGCCGGGCGAAACGGTGATGGCTGGCGCCACTAGCGTCGATCGTCTGGTCACGCTGAAGGTGATCTCCCAACCTGGCCAGAGCGCGATTGACCGCATCCTGCAGCTTATCGAAGAAGCTGAAAGCCACCGTGCGCCGGTTGAGCGCTTTATTGATCGCTTCAGCCGCATTTATACGCCTGCCATTATGCTGCTGGCGCTGTTAGTGATGGTGCTGCCGCCACTGTTAGCGGGGGCCGCGTGGTTGCCGTGGATTTACAAGGGCCTGACGCTGCTGTTGATTGGCTGCCCTTGTGCGCTGGTGATTTCAACACCCGCAGCGATCACCTCTGGCTTAGCGGCGGCCGCGCGTCAGGGCGCCCTGATCAAAGGCGGGGCTGCGATGGAACGTCTTAGCCGTATCCAGACCATGGCATTCGATAAAACCGGCACTCTCACCCTCGGTAAGCCGCAGGTGACCGAAGTCGATTCCTTCAGTGCGATGGATGAAAACGAGATGTTGCGGACGGCAGCGGCCGTGGAGCAAGGTTCCAGCCATCCATTGGCGATCGCCATCGTGCGCGAGGCAGAAAAACGCCAGCTCAAGCTACCGCGCGCCCGGCAGCAGCAAACGCTGGCTGGCAGCGGCATCCGTGCGCAGATTGATGACGTAACGTTTCAGTTACTGGCACCGCGCGATATCTCCACGCTCACCGTCGACCAGCAGCAGGCGATCGCGCAACGAGAAGCGCAAGGTAAAACCGTTGTGGTGCTGTTGCAGGATGAGACGGTGCTCGGCACCCTGGCGTTGCAGGATCAGCTACGCGAGGAAGCCGTCACGGCGCTGGCACAGTTGCACGCGCTGGGCATTAATAGCCTGATGCTGACTGGCGATAACCCCCGTGCGGCAGCGGCGATGGCGGCGCAACTCAACATCGATTATCGCGCCGGCTTGTTGCCTGCCGATAAAGTGGAGATGGTGCGCAAACTGGAGCAGCAGCAGCCGCTGGCTATGGTGGGCGATGGTATTAACGACGCTCCGGCGATGAAAGCCGCCACCCTCGGCATTGCCATGGGCAGCGGCACCGATGTCGCGCTTGAAGCCGCCGACGCCGCGCTGACGCAAAACCGCCTGGCGATTCTGCCGCGTATCGTGGCGCTGGCCCGTCGCACGCGTGCCATTATCCGTCAAAACATCGCGATAGCGCTGGGGCTGAAAGGCATTTTCCTGATCACCACACTGCTCGGTTTCACCGGTTTGTGGCTGGCGGTGCTGGCCGATTCAGGTGCGACAGCGCTGGTCACAGCCAACGCGTTGCGATTACTGCGACAGCGTTAAGCCGTGCCTTTCTGAATCAAATACTGGTACGGCAACGTTTCCGTCTGCTGTGCCAGCAACTGATGTTCCATAAAGCGGCAAAAACCGGGAATATCACGTGTGGTGGCCGGATCGTCGGCAATGATCAGTAAGGTTTCGCCCGCCTGCATGGTGCGCACTGTTTTACGCACCATCATCACCGGCTCCGGGCAGCGCAGGCCAAGTGCATCAAGCTTGTGGTCCGGCGCAGAAAAAGGATCGCTCATGATTCTCTGTCTTCATTCAAGATGGGCGCTCATTCTAGCGCGCTAAATGCACAGCGCAAGGCGATAACGATTGCGTTAAAATTAACCATTGCATTAATTGCGCAACGCGCTAAGATCGCCGCCGTTTTTTTACTACATTGCTCAATCCTCGAAATAATTCTCGCTGTAGTAAGGCGGCAAGAGCGTGTATCCCCGGGAACTTACACAAGTCAGTGACTGAGGTACGCGAACGCAGCCAACGCCGCTACAACGCGAAGTATGAAGAGGATTGTTGGGTTCCCTCACCCCATTACTAAAAAGGTCTTACATGATTGATTTCTCTGCACGTCAGCGCATGCATGCGCTGTTTTGGCTATCGCTATTCCATTTGCTGGTGATCACTTCCAGTAACTATCTGGTACAGCTGCCGGTTTCCATCTTCGGCTTCCACACCACCTGGGGTGCCTTTAGCTTTCCGTTTATCTTCCTTGCTACCGATCTCACCGTGCGCATCTTTGGCGCGCCGTTAGCCCGTCGTATTATTCTGGCGGTGATGATCCCGGCGCTGTTTATCTCTTACGTGGTGTCCTGCGTGTTCTATCAGGGCGAATGGCAAGGATGGGCATCGCTGGAACAGGTGAATCTGTTTGTCGCGCGTATCGCCAGTGCCAGCTTTATGGCCTATGCGCTGGGCCAAATTCTGGATGTCCACGTTTTTAACCGTTTGCGTCGTTTACCGCAGTGGTGGATCGCCCCTGCAGCGGCCATGTTCCTCGGTAATATCAGCGATACGCTGGCCTTCTTTTTCATCGCCTTCTACAAGAGCCCAGACCCGTTCATGGCCGCGCATTGGGTGGAGATCGCAATGGTGGATTACAGCTTCAAAGTGCTGATCTGCATGATTTTCTTCCTGCCCGCTTACGGTGTGTTGCTGAACAGCCTGCTGAAGCGTCTGGCTGAACGCTCTTCTCAACGCCAGGTGAATTTCGGCTAATTGCACATAGACGAAACGCGACAGCACGCTAAGATTTCCTGACAGACCGGCGGTTGCTTTTGACCGCCGATTCCGTTTTGATAGCCGTCATACTTCAAACGGCTGATCTGTTGGCCGCGCGCGGTTTTCCCACTTCCTTACTCACGTAAGCGCCGGGGAGACGCGCTGGCGACCTTTTTGACGCTTGAATTATTTAGGCTAAAAGCCTGAACGACTGGAATCATGTAAAAGGGAAAAGAATGCGTAACTTAGTGAAATATGCAGGTATTGGTTTGTTGGTATTGGGTCTCGCGGCCTGTGACCAGAAGAAAGAGGATGCTGCTGCGGGCAGCAACGGTGCCAGCGCCAGCCAGTCGGCCCAGACTGTCAACCTGATGGACGGCAAGCTGAGCTTCACTCTGCCTGCGGGCATGTCGGATAAGAGCGGCAAGCTCGGTTCTGAATCCACCAATATGCATGTGTACGCCGATGAAACCGGTCAGCGCGCCATTATCGTGATTGCTGGTGACCCAACCAACGAAGCGCTGGATGCCCTGTCACAGCGTCTGGAACAACAACAGCGCGGTCGCGATCCGCAGTTGCAGGTGGTTTCCAATAAAGCGGTGACGCTGAAAGATCAACCTGCTCAGCAGCTGGATACCGTGATTTCGGCCAACAACCAGACGTCATGGTCTTCCGTGATCCTGGCAAAAGTGGATGGCAAACTGCTGACCCTGCAAATTACCCTGCCAGCGGATAACCAGCAGCAGGCGCAGAGCGATGCCGATGCCATTGTGAAGAGCATCACTCTGAAGTAATCCCCTTCATCCTGCGAACGGCAGATGCGTTGGCTGCGTTTAAATGATTTTGGGATCATAGTTATTGTTAACTACGCGCAGGGAAGCGAAGGAGCAGGCTGGGATAGCTCAGGGGCTGGCAATCCACAGCGCTGAACAGAATGAGCCTGCCAGGAGAGCCCGCAGGACGCGGGCGAAAGGCTGGGCGGCACACGATGTGCCATCCCCGCCGGTCCGCCAGGCTGACGAATGAAGTGAAGGAACCGCGTCAGCGGCGCGAGTACGCCAGCCGCAAACCCATACCAGACTGCGTTAGCCCCCGCCCTTTAGACTGCTTGCTTTACAACCTCACCGGCGAAATATGCCAGATCTCATCCGCGTATTCCTGAATCGTTCTGTCCGCTGAGAAGTAGCCCATATTGGCGATATTCAATGCCGCACAGCGCTGCCACTCATCTGGCTGGCGATAGAGCTTATCCACCTTATCCTGCGCATCGACATAGCTGCGATAATCGGCCAGCAGCTGGTAGTGATCGCCGAAATTCACCAACGCATCAAACAGATTGCGATAGCGACCTGGCTCACCTGGACTGAATGCGCCGCTGGCAATTTGCGTCAGCGCCTGGTGCAGCTCGGCATCTTCCTCATAATATTTACGCGGGTTGTAGCCATCCTTGCGCAGCTGCTCGACCTGCGGCGTGGTGTTGCCGAAGATAAAGATATTCTCCTCACCAACATGCTCGCGCATCTCGACGTTCGCACCATCCAGCGTACCGATGGTCAACGCGCCGTTGAGGGCAAACTTCATGTTACTGGTACCCGATGCCTCGGTTCCCGCGGTGGAAATTTGCTCAGAGAGATCCGCCGCCGGAATAATGATCTGCGCCAGGCTTACGCTGTAGTTGGGAATAAACACCACCTTCAGCTTGTTCCTCACCTGGGGATCGTTGTTGATCACATTGGCCACATCGTTGATCAAATGAATGATGTGCTTCGCCACGTAATAGGCGGATGCCGCTTTACCGGCAAAGATATTCACGCGTGGCACCCAATCCGCAGTAGGATCAGCTTTGATGCGGTTGTAGCGCGTGATGACATGTAACACATTGAGCAACTGACGTTTGTATTCGTGAATGCGTTTGATCTGCACATCGAACAGAGCATGCGGATCCAGCACGATATCCATATTCTTCGCCACCCAATCCGCCAGACGCTTTTTGTTGGCGAACTTGGCATCGGCAATCTGCTCGATGAAGGCCGGATAATCAATGTGCGGCGTCAGTTCACTCAACTGACTGAGGTCGGTACGCCAGGTGCGACCGATAGTCTCGTCTAATACATCGGACAGCGCCGGGTTAGCCAGCGCCAGCCAGCGACGCGGCGTCACGCCGTTGGTTTTATTACAGAAACGCCCCGGGAACAGACGCGCGAAATCAGCAAACAGCGACTGCACCATCAGATTGGAATGCAGCTCTGAAACGCCATTCACCTTGTGGCTGACCACCACCGCCAGCCACGCCATGCGCACCTTACGGCCGTTGTTTTCGTCGATGATCGAGATGCGCGACATCAAATCCCAATCGTCCGGATAATATTCCTGGATGGTTTTCAGGAAGTAATCATTGATTTCAAACACGATGCTGAGATGGCGCGGCAGAATCTTGCCGAACATGTCCACCGGCCAGGTTTCCAGCGCTTCACTCATCAACGTGTGGTTGGTGTACGAGAACACCTGGCAAGTGACCTCAAAAGCGTCATCCCAGCTGAACTTGTGCTCGTCGATCAACAAGCGCATCAATTCAGGGATGGCTAAAACCGGGTGGGTGTCATTGAGATGGATAGCAATTTTATCCGCCAGGTTGTCCCAGGTTTCATGCATTTGCCAGTGGCGACTCAAAATATCCTGCACCGTGGCGGAGACGAGGAAATACTCCTGACGTAAACGCAGTTCACGACCAGAATCGGTAGAATCATCCGGATAGAGCACGCGCGATACGTTCTCTGAGTGGTTTTTATCTTCCACCGCCGCAAAGTAATCACCCTGGTTAAACTTGCCGAGGTTGATCTCATTGCTGGCCTGCGCGCTCCACAAGCGCAGCGTGTTGGTGGCATCGGTGTCGAAACCGGGAATGATTTGATCGTAAGCCGCCGCGATAATCTCTTCGGTTTCCAGCCAACGTACGCGCGCGCCTTCATGCTGCAGACGGCCACCAAAGCGGACTTTATAGCGGGTATTGAAGCGCTGGAACTCCCACGGATTGCCGTATTCCAGCCAGTAATCCGGAGATTCACGCTGCTGACCGTCGACAATGTTCTGCTTGAACATGCCGTAGTCATAACGAATGCCATAACCGCGTCCCGGCAAGCCGAGCGTGGCGAGCGAGTCGAGGAAACAGGCCGCTAAACGACCCAGGCCGCCATTGCCAAGCCCCGGATCGTTCTCTTCGTCCATCAGTTCACTGAGATCGAGCCCCATCTCGTCCAGCGCCTGATTGAGATCGTCATAGATGCCCATCGCCAGCAGTGCATTGCCCAGCGTGCGTCCCATCAGGAACTCCATCGACAGGTAGTAAACCTGACGCACATCCTGCGACAGCTGCGCACGGCTGGAGCGCAACCAACGTTCCACCATACGATCGCGCACTGCCAGCAAGGCGGCGTTAAGCCACTCATGCTGATTGGCGATCGACGGGTCTTTACCAATAGTAAACATCAGTTTATAGGCGATTGAGTGCTTCAGTGCGTCAACCGTTAGCGTGGGTGAGGCATAGGTGAAAGGTGCATTCATATCCAGTATCCCAATCTCTGATTACAGCAAACGTTGATAAAGATCGCGGTAGGCTTGTGCGGCCACCTGCCAACTAAAATCCATCCCCATCGCCTGCCGCTGAACGTAGCGCCAGAGAGAAGGACGGGACCAGAGGACAAAAGCACGTCGAATCGCGCGGAGCAGCGACCAGGCGTTACTGTCTTCAAAACTGAAACCGCTTGCGACCCCGTCAGCGAGGTTCTCCAGCGAACTGTCCTGCACGGTATCTGCCAGCCCGCCGGTGCGGCGCACTAACGGCAATGTGCCGTATTTCAAACCGTACAACTGGGTTAAGCCGCACGGCTCAAAGCGGCTCGGCACCATAATCACATCGGCGCCACCGACAATACGGTGCGAGAAAGCTTCGTGATAACCGATCTGCACGCCGACGCTGCCTGGATGTTCCGCCGCCGCAGCGAGGAAACCTTGTTGTAACTCTGCATCGCCCTGGCCCAACAGCACCAACTGGCCGCCTTGCGCCAGTAGCCCCGGTAACGCTTCCAGCACCAGATCCAGCCCTTTCTGTTTGGTCAAACGACTGATGACACAAAATACGGGCACTTTGTCATCCACCTTCAGGCCCATGGCGATCTGCAATTGGCGCTTGTTCTCCGCCTTGCTCTCCAGCGTTTCCCGATCGTAACGCGCCGTCAGCAGCAGGTCGTGCGCCGGGTCCCAAATACCAGGGTCAACGCCATTTAGGATGCCACTTAACCGTCCCTCTTTCAGACGCTGCTCTAGCAGCGCTTCCATGCCATAACCAAATTCTGGCCGGGTGATTTCCAGAGCATACGTAGGGCTAACTGCCGTAATATGATCGGCATAAAATAATCCCGCCTTGAGATACGAAATTTGCCCGAAAAACTCTAACCCGTGCATGTCAAAAAAGGCGCGCGGTAGCTGAATCTCATCAAGGTGACGCGCATTGAATAACCCCTGGTACGCCAGGTTGTGCACGGTAAACACCGTTTTCGCCGGGCGACCTCGTGCCGCAATATAGGCGCAGGTCAGCCCTGCGTGCCAGTCATGCGCGTGCACCACATCGGGTTGCCAGTATGTATCCAACCCGCTGGCCAGCTCGGCGCCCATCCAGCCCAGCAGCGCAAAACGCAGATAGTTATCCACGTAGGCAAACTGCGATGTGTCGTGATAAGGGCTACCGGGACGCTCATACAATCCCGGCGCATCTATTAAATAAATGCCAACACCGTTAAATTGTCCAAATAATAAACGGACCGGCCCAGCAAAAGTATGTAACTCCGCCACGATTTCGGTATCAGGAATCCCTTTTCGCAGATCCGGATACGCGGGAATCAGTACCCGCGCATCCGTTCCACCGGCAATTTGAGCCTGAGGCAATGCGCCGACAACATCAGCCAACCCGCCTGTTTTTAACAGCGGGAAAAGTTCTGAACAGACATGTAAAACCTGCATCCTGGACCCCTATTGTGTTATCGCGCGTTCCCCGCGGCGATTGCCTGTATGTCTTGCTCGTAGCTTTCGTGGTCAGCCAGCCAATTTGGCCAGCATGGCGCGCGTCACCAAAACGATGCCTTCTTCTGAACGGTAAAAACGGCGGCTGTCTTCATCTGGGTTTTCACCAATCACCATGCCTTCCGGAATCACGCAGGCGCGATCGATCACGCAACGGCGCAGACGACAGGAACGATTGATCACCACATCTGGTAACAGCACCGATGAGTCGATATTGCAAAACGAGTTGATACGCACGCGTGGAAACAGCACCGAATTCACCACCACCGAACCGGAGATAATGCAGCCGCCGGAAACCAGTGAATTCATCGTCATGCCGTGGCTGCCCGAGCGATCCTGCACAAATTTGGCGGGCGGCAAGGGTTCCATATGCGTACGGATTGGCCAGTCGTGGTCGTACATATCCAGTTCTGGCGTGACCGAGGCCAGATCGAGATTCGCGCGCCAGTAGGCTTCCAGCGTTCCGACGTCACGCCAGTAAGGCTCGGCGTTTTCATCGTTCTGCACGCACGATAAGGTGAAGGAGTGCGCATACGCCTCACCGCTGGCGACAATTTTCGGCAGCAGATCTTTGCCGAAATCATGGGTCGATTCGGGGATCAGCAAATCCTCTTCCAACAGTTGGTAGAGATAATCCGCGTCGAACACGTAGATGCCCATACTGGCTAGCGCTTTGGAGTCATCACCCGGCATTGAAGGGGGTTTCGGCGGTTTTTCCACAAAATCGATCACGTTGTTGTCCGCATCCACCGCCATCACACCAAACGCCGTGGCTTCGGCGAGCGGCACGGGTAAGCAGGCGATAGTGCACTTCGCGCCGCGTTCAGCGTGATCGAGCAACATCCGCGAGTAATCCATTTTGTAGATATGATCCCCGGCGAGAATCACGATGTATTGCGCGCGATAGCGGCGAATGATGTCGAGGTTCTGCGAAACCGCATCGGCAGTACCGCGATACCAATGCTCGGTGGATGCACGCTGCTGCGCCGGCAGCAAATCAACAAATTCATTCATCTCTTCGTTGAATAACGACCAGCCGCGCTGGATGTGCTGCGTTAATGTATGCGACTGATATTGGGTGATCACGCCAATGCGCCGAATACCCGAATTGATACAATTCGACAGCGCAAAGTCGATGATGCGGAACTTGCCGCCGAAATGAACGGCAGGTTTGGCGCGTTTCGCGGTGAGATCTTTCAGACGCGTACCGCGCCCGCCAGCAAGGATCAAGGCCACCGTTTGTGTAGGGAGCTGGCGCGCCAGCATCAGTGGATCTGTTCTATCTAACTTAACCATGTCTGACTCCTTATGATTGCTTTAGGAACACACACACGCCGTGTGCGGGCCCGTGCCAGACAGTTGTCAGGATGGGGTTATCTTCCCCGGCGAAAGGAGGAATGGCACGCCACTCTCCGTCTGGTAAGGCAAGGTCACTCACCGATTCCGTGGCGTTGATTGTTATTAACCAGCGGCTGGAGAGCAGGATCTGCATTCTGTGCGCCCCCTGTTCCCACTCCTCATTTCCCAGTGGTTTGCCGCTGGCATTGAACCACTGCACATTGCCATCGCCCTCCTGCCACCAGCGGTCTGCCGTCAACGCGGGAATACGCTGACGCAGCCGGATTAACGCGGCAGTGAAGTCGACCAGTCCAAAATCATCCTGATGCCAGTGCAACCAGGTAAGCGGGTTGTCCTGGCAGTAAGCGTTATTGTTACCGTGCTGGCTGTGACCGCGCTCATCCCCGGCCAGCAGCATCGGTGTACCTTGCGCCAGCAGTAGCGTCGTGAGTAAGGCGTGCACGCTACGCCGACGACGTTCGACAATATCGAAATTGACCTGTAGCCCCTCTTTGCCATGGTTATGGCTGAAGTTGCTGCTGCTGCCGTCACGATTGTCCTCGCCGTTGGCCTGATTGTGTTTGTTGTTGAAGCTCACTACGTCACGCAGCGTAAAGCCGTCATGCGCGGTGATCAGATTGATACTGGCGTGCGGTAAGCGCCCTTCACGCTGGAATACGTCACTGGAAGCCGCAAAGCGCCGGGCAAACTCGCCATTATTGAGCTGGCCGTGCAGCCAGTAACGGCGCGCGGCATCGCGGAAATGGTCGTTCCATTCCGCGAATCCTGCGGGAAAATTGCCCACCTGATAGCCGCCGGGGCCGATATCCCACGGTTCAGCAATCAATTTGACCTGTGACAGTACCGGACAGGCTTTAATAGCGGTGAACAACGGCGCATCCTGGCGATAGTCAGGCGTACGGCCTAGCACGCTGGCAAGGTCAAAACGGAAGCCATCGATATGGCAGTCCCGCACCCAATAGCGCAGCGCTTCTAATGCCCATTCCATCACCTGCGGATCGCTGAGATTGAGCGTGTTGCCGCAGCCGGTCCAGTTTTGATAATCGCCCTGCGCGTCGAGCCAGTAATAGCTGGCGTTATCCACGCCGCGCAGTGAAATATTGGGGCCAATCTCTTCCAGTTCGGCGGTGTGGTTGAACACCACATCGAGGATCACTTCGATACCCGCCGCATGCAGCGCTTTGACCGCCTGCTGAAACTCCTGCAAGGGCGTTAAACCCTGCTCGCCAGACGCGTAGCGGGGATCCACCGCCCACAGCGCGAACGGGTTGTAACCCCAGTAATTGCTCAGCCCGAGTCGTAGCAAACGCGGCTCGCTGGCGAAGTGCGCAATCGGCAGCAGCTCCAGCGCGGTAATGCCAAGATGTTGTAAGTACTTCACCATAGCAGGATGGCCCAGTGCCGCATAAGTCCCGCGCAGCCTTTCCGGAATTTCCGGATGTTGCTGAGTTAGGCCGCGCACGTGAGCTTCATAAATCACGGTCTTGCCCCACGGCGTACGCAGCGGCTTATCCGTCTCCCAATCGAAGTCTTCACTGATGACCAAGGATTTTGGCGCGATCGCGGCGTTATCCTGACTGTCTGGCTGCTGATCGCCACTGTTGAAACGCGGATCGTCCGGCACATCCCCCACCACTGCTTTGGCACAGGGATCCACCAGCAGTTTGGCGGGGTTAAAGCGATGCCCTTGTTGAGGCGACCACGGCCCATACACACGATAGCCATAACGCTGGCCGGGCTTTAATGCCGGAAAATAGCCGTGCCAGATATCCCCACTGCGAGCGGGCAGCGGAAAGCGCCGTTCAACGCCGTGAGCATCAAACAGGCATAGCTCCACCTGCTCAGCGTGACGAGAAAACAGCGTAAAGTTAACGCCGCGCCCATCGTAATGAGCGCCCAACGGCGTCGGTTGCCCGGTCTCCAGCATCAGTCTCCCTCCCGCACCAGCCAAATCGTGGCCAGCGGCGGCAAAGTCAGGCTGATCGATTGCGCACGACCGTGGCTCTCAATCGCATCGGTATGCACCACACCATGATTGCGCACATCACTGCCGTGATAATCCTGTTGATCGGTGTTCAACACTTCACGCCAGCCCCCCTGCTGATTAACGCCAAAACGGTAGTCGTGGCGCGTCACCGGCGTGAAGTTACTGGCAACGATGATTTCATTGCCCTCACGGTCACGGCGTGCAAACACAAACACCGAGTTTTCGTGGTCATCAACCACCAGCCATTCAAAGCCCTGCGCATCGAAATCCAGTTGATGTAATGGCGTGAAGTGTTTGTAACTGTGGTTGAGATCGCGCACCAGACGCTGTACGCCGTTGTGCCAGTTATCCTCACCCTCCAGCAGATGCCAGTCGAGGCTCGAATCGTGATTCCACTCGCGGCCTTGAGCAAACTCGTTGCCCATAAACTGCAGCTTTTTGCCCGGGAAGCCCCACATCCAGCCGTAATAAGCACGCAGGTTGGCGAACTTCTGCCACGCATCGCCGGGCATGCGATCGAGTATCGAACGTTTGCCGTGCACCACTTCATCGTGCGACAGCGGCAGCACGAAGTTTTCGGTGTAGTTGTAGAGCATGCCGAAGGTCATCAGATTGTGATGATAACGACGGTGCACTGGATCGAGCTTCATGTAGTCGAGCGTGTCGTGCATCCAGCCGAGGTTCCATTTGAACCAGAAGCCGAGACCGCCATCTTCAGAGGGGCGTGTCACGCCTGGATAATCGGTGGACTCTTCCGCCACGCTGATGGTGCCCGGTGCCGCACGACCTAGCGTGCGATTGGTGTGGCGCAGGAAGGAAATCGCTTCAAGATTTTCACGCCCGCCAAAGTGGTTAGGGATCCACTCGCCCTCTTTGCGGCTGTAATCGCGATAGATCATGGAAGCCACCGCATCCACACGTAAACCGTCAATGCCGAATCGCTCCATCCAGTAAAGTGCATTACCGGAGAGGTAATTACTGACTTCACGGCGACCAAAGTTGTAGATCAGCGTGTTCCAGTCCTGATGGAAGCCTTCTCGCGGATCGCTGTGCTCATACAGTTCGGTGCCGTCGAATTTCGCCAACCCGAAGTCATCACTCGGAAAATGGCCTGGCACCCAGTCGAGCAGCACGTTGATGCCCGCATCATGCGCCGCCGCGATAAAGTGACGAAACTCATCGCGCGTGCCGAAGCGACGCGTCGGCGCATACATGCCAAGAGGCTGATAGCCCCAGCTACCATCAAACGGGTGTTCGTTGATCGGCAACAGCTCAATGTGGGTGAAGCCCATCTCTTTCACATAAGGAATGAGCTGTTCCGCCAGCTCTTTGTAGCTCAGCCAGAAATTGTTGTCGGTGTGGCGGCGCCACGAACCCAAGTGCACTTCGTAAATCGAGATCGGCTGATCAAAGGCATTGGCAGCTTTGCGCTGCGGCTGCATCTCTATTTTTGGCGGCAGGCCACAAATCATCGACGCCGTTTGTGGTCGCATCTGCGCTTCAAAGGCAAAGGGATCGGCCTTGATACGCATCTGTCCTGACGCATCAATGATTTCATATTTGTAGAGCTGGCCGTTCACGGCACCCGGCACAAACAGTTCCCAGACACCCAGTTCACGGCGGAAGCGCATGGGATGGCGGCGACCGTCCCAGAAGTTGAACTCACCGACGACGGAAACCCGGCGTGCATTGGGTGCCCACACCGAGAATCGCGTGCCACTGACACCATCAATGGTCACGCCGTGCGCTCCCAGGGTTTCGTAGGGCCGCAAATGCGTGCCCTCGCCCAGCAGCCAGGCGTCCATTTCCGCCAGCAGCGGGCCGAAGCGATAGGCATCGTCGATCAGGTTTTGCTGGCCGTGCCAGGTGACCGCCAGTTGATAGCGAAACAGGTTTTTACGACGGGGGATCACCCCGCTGAAGAAGCCGCGCGAATCGAGGCATTTAAGCTGCGCGCATTTGCGTCCGGTGTTGGTTTCAATCACCCAGACTTCGGAGGCATCAGGCAGCAGTGCACGCACTTCGAGGCCTTCGACAGTTTGGTGCATCCCCAGAAATGAGAAGGGATCGGCATAATTCCCGGCAAAAAGGGCATTGATCGCATGGCGATCGGGAAGCTCTGACATGACTTTCTTCCTATGATTTCGCGCAGGCGACCGGAGTGGACAACAATGCCGCCTCTGGTGCGCTGCTTTTCATTGAGCCATACATACACCAGCAAGAGAGGACACCGTCCATGGGAGAAGATCTTAGCCGTGTACAACAACCATTCAGTTCGGAAAGCAAAAACAGTTAACAACCGGCACATCACTGTTAAATCATAGCTTGGGGCTGGCAGAAGCCAGGGGGGAAAGCAAAAAAATCTTGTTAGACGAGCAAAAAGGGGAAGCGGATCACTTGTCAGGCGCAATTTGCGTTAAGTTTTGCAGCCTGGATTACAAAAAAGGCCGGGAAACCCCGGCCTGTCTGATTTGTCGCTGCGCTTAGTCGATCAGCAAACGCAACATGCGGCGCAGCGGTTCAGCCGCGCCCCACAGCAACTGGTCACCCACGGTGAAGGCAGAAAGGTATTCCGGCCCCATGTTCAGCTTGCGCAGTCGGCCAACTGGCGTGGTCAGCGTGCCGGTGACGGCCGCAGGCGTCAGCTCACGCATAGTGATTTCGCGGTCGTTTGGCACCACTTTCACCCACTCGTTGTGAGAAGCCAGCAGCTGTTCGATTTCGTTCAGCGGAATATCTTTTTTCAGCTTCAGGGTGAACGCCTGGCTGTGGCAACGCAGTGCACCGACGCGCACACACAGACCATCAACCGGGATCGGGCTGCTGGTACGCAGGATTTTGTTGGTTTCTGCCTGGCCTTTCCACTCTTCGCGCGTCTGGCCATTATCCAACTGCTTGTCGATCCACGGGATCAGGCTGCCGGCTAACGGCACGCCGAAATTGTCGGTCGGCAAAGTGCCAGAACGAGTGAAATCGGTGACGCTGCGTTCAATTTCCAGAATCGCCGAGGCCGGATCTTGCAGCGATTTGGCCACGTGGTTGTGCAGCATGCCCATTTGCGTCAGCAGTTCACGCATATGGCGCGCACCGCCGCCTGAAGCCGCCTGGTAAGTGGCGACAGACGCCCACTCCACCAGATCGTTCGCGAACAGGCCGCCGAGTGACATCAGCATCAGGCTGACGGTGCAGTTGCCGCCGACGAAGGTTTTGATACCGTTATCGAGGCCCTGACGAATCACGTTGTGGTTAACCGGATCGAGAATGATGATGGCGTCATCTTTCATGCGCAGCGTCGAGGCTGCATCAATCCAGTAACCCTGCCAGCCGCTTTCACGCAGCTTAGGGTAAACTTCACTGGTGTAGTCACCGCCCTGGCAGGTGATAATAATATCCAGCGCCTTCAGCGCCTCGATATCAAAAGCATCCTGCAGCGCACCAGTCGACTTGCCGCCGAATGTCGGTGCCGCCTGACCAAGCTGAGACGTGGAGAAGAAGACCGGATTGATCACATCAAAATCACGTTCTTCACTCATGCGTGACATCAGCACAGAGCCGACCATGCCACGCCAACCAATAAAGCCTACATTCTTCATTTTCTGTCCGTCCGGGGCGTTTTCACTGTGCCCTTCGTGGTGCGAGGAAAAGACCAAGCGGAATATCCAGTTGATCTGCGTAATAATCAGGTTTACCTGCGACCTCCAACTCTACAAAATGCAGGCTTTCTGGCAAGTGAATTAATTCGATAGCGCCAACTTTTTCAGCAGTACAACTAATACTCCCCTCAGTGAATCGAGGTACGGGCAGGCGGAGATTCGGAGTATCTCGACGGCTAGGCGAGTCAGCGTTTCGGAAGCCTGTCGTCGCCAACGCACCTCAGTTTAAAAAATGACGGGAAAAAGGGATGGCTTTTACCTATGACTGAAATGATATCTGCGACCATATTGCTGCTGTTAATTATGGACCCGCTGGGCAACCTGCCGATTTTTATGTCGGTGCTCAAGCATCTCGAACCCAAGCGCCGACGTGCGGTGCTGATACGTGAAATGCTGATCGCACTGATCATCATGCTGCTGTTCCTGTTTACCGGCGAACGTATTCTGGCGTTCCTCAATCTGCGCACCGAAACCGTCTCGATCTCTGGTGGTATCATCCTGTTCCTCATCGCCATTCGCATGATTTTCCCCTCTGGCGAAACCAGCACCAGCGGATTACCGGCGGGTGAAGAGCCGTTTCTGGTGCCGCTGGCGATTCCGCTGGTCGCAGGTCCTTCACTGTTAGCTACGCTGATGCTGCTGTCACATCAATATCCTAATCAGATGTCACATTTGGTTGGCGCATTGCTGATTGCCTGGGGCGTGACCGTGGTCATTCTGCTGATGTCAGGACTGTTTTTACGCCTGTTGGGTGACAAAGGCGTTAACGCGCTGGAGCGGTTAATGGGATTGATTTTGATTATGCTGGCAACACAGATGTTTCTGGATGGGATTCGCGCTTATCTGAAACTGTAGCGAATAGACAGCGGGCGGCTCATTGGTCGCCCGCTCGCATTATTATTTCTGCTTCTTCTCTATCGGTTTGCCCGACCAGTAACCCGCCAGCAGTGAACCTGACAGATTGTGCCACACCGAGAACAGCGCGCCCGGCAACGCGGCCAGCGGTGAGAAGTAGAGTTTGCCCAGTGTGGCTGCCAGACCTGAGTTTTGCATACCCACTTCCAGCGCCAGCGTGCGGCAGGTAGATTCGTCAAAGCCAAACAGCTTGCCGCCCCAGTAACCGCCCAGCAGGCCGATGGCGTTATGCAGGATCACCGCCGCAATCACTACCAGGCCGACAGAACCGATAAAGCCCTGAGAACCCGCTACCACTGCGCTGATAATCAGCAGAATACAGACCATGGAAAATGCCGGCAGATAAGGCTCAACACGGCGCACCACACTGTTCATCGAGTGGTGGATGATCAGACCCAGACCAATCGGGATAACCACGATTTTAACGATGCTGAGCAGCATGCCGATCACATCAACTTGAATGTGGGTATCGACATAGAAGCGCGTCAGTAGCGGCGTCGCGAAAACACCCACCAGCGCAGACACTGAAGAGATGGTCACGGACAGGGCCACATCGCCCTTCGCCAGATAGATCATCACGTTGGACGCGGTGCCGCTGGCCACGCTGCCTACTAAAATCATCCCAGCCGAGAGATCCGGCGGCATATGGAACAGTTTTGCCAGGCCCCAGGCGGCGAGTGGCATCACCAGATAGTGCAAAAAGGTGCCGGCGATAACCGGTGCCGGACGCGTCAGCACACGTTTGAAATCATCAATATTCAGAGTGACACCCATGCCGAACATGATCAGCATCAGCAGATAAGTCACCCACGGCCCAATGTCGAGGAACGTCGAGGGTGAGTAATACGCCGCGACCGAGAGCAGCACGGCCCAAAGCGGGAACAGGCGGGTTAATTTGGCGAGCATGGAGAGACTTCCTTAGATATTTTTTAATTTATTTCATATGCCACAGATGAAGTGCCGCGCGGGGAACGACCACAGCGACGGACGCGGGATCATAACATTTCATTATCGTGACGTAAGGCGGGAAGTCGCTGGCAGGATAAAATGCGGATCGTCTGCGGCAAATCCGGGTAAACAGCGAAGATATCCGCTACATTTAGGGCAGTGAACGAGATATCACACGCCTGTTGCCTGTCGCAAAAATAAAAAAGCCGGACCAGGTCCGGCTTGATGGATTGCGCTAAAAAGTTGCCTTAAGAACCAAAAAGATTCTTATGCAGCGCACGCACCACTTCTTCTGCGTCTGGCGTTGGTACCAGGAAGCACAGGTTATAGCTGCTGGCTCCATAACAGATCATGCGCAGGTTAAACGGCTCAAGGGCACCAAACACCTCTTTGCCGACGCCGCAGGCTTTCGACAGGTTATTGCCGATAATGGCCACCAGCGCCAGGTTCTCTTCCACTTCCACGCGGCACAGTGAAGAGAGCTCAGTCAGCAGTGCTTGCGTCAACAGGCTTTCACCGGTGGTCGAAGAACCGGTGGTATCCAGCGTCAGCGCCACGCTCACTTCTGAAGTGGTGACCAGATCGACAGAGATGTTATGGCGCGCCAGAATCGCAAACACTTCGGCCAGGAAGCCGTGCGCGTGCAGCATGTTCAGGCTATGCAGCGTCATTAGCGTCTGTTTACGACGCAGCGCCAGCGCACGGAACAGCGGCGGGTTCTGGGTTTCATTGCACACGCGCGTGCCACCCGCAGCCGGATCTTTGCTTGAACCCACGAACACCGGAATGTCACTGCGCACCGCAGGCAGTAAGGTCGCCGGATGCAACACTTTCGCCCCGAAAATCGCCATTTCAGCCGCTTCCTCGAAGGTGATCTCTTCGATGCGTTTCGCGGTGGGCACCACGCGTGGATCGGTGGTGTAGATACCGGCCACGTCGGTCCAGATATCCACACGCGACGCCTGCAGGGCTTCCCCCAACAGTGCTGCGGTATAGTCGCTGCCGCCACGTCCCAGCGTGGTGGTGCGCCCTTTGCCTTCGCTACCAATAAAGCCCTGAGTAATGACCAGCGCTTCTGCAACACGTGGAGCCAGTTGCGCGGTGGACAGCTCTTTCAGCGTGGCAACATCAGGCTCAGCACGACCGAAACGGTCGCTGGTGCGCATCACTTTACGCACGTCAAACCATTCGGCATTGACCTGACGCTCACGCAGGACCTCCACAAACAGCAGGGTGGACATCAGCTCACCGTGGCTCACCAGCTCATCGGTCAGCGCATGTGATGTCGCCAGCGCAGTGGCTTCCGCCAGCATCAGAATATTTTCCAGCATGCGATCAATCTCCTGGCGAATCACTTCAGGGGATTGCAGGCGATCAATGATGGCGTATTGAATATTGCGAATTTCGTCCAGCAGGTGCGCGCGCTGTTCCAGTTCCCGGCCTTCAGCCAGAGAAACCAGCAGATTAGTCACGCCAGCAGACGCAGAGAGCACCACTAAACGGGTATTGGCATCGGAGAGCACAACATCCGCGCTGCGGTTCATGGCATCAAAATCGGCAACGCTGGTGCCGCCAAATTTCGCCACGATCAGATTTTGAGACATGTAACGAACCTCGTGTCAGATTAGCTTTCTCCCGTTGTTAAACGGAAGCGGTGATTTCAGCCTTGGCACAAGAGAAGAGCAGAATTGGACAGACAAGATCAGGAGATGAGTCACCAAAAGCACTTCACCTTGCGAAACGTCCGACTGCGGACGCTTCTGGTGACAACCCAGAGGATTCAGCCCCTGCAGCCGACAGGACAACACTCCGCGTGTTGTTCCATCTCGGCGTCGCACCCCATGATGTGTTGTCGTTGGATACGGATCCTCAAACACACTGCCTGGGCGACGCGCCTCTTCTGGCTTGCACCCAAAGGTGCAAGTCGCGGGCACAAAATACTGATTAATTCTTCTGCTGTCCAGCCTTGCAACACGTTGAAAATTCTTTTTTAGCATTACGCCAGCGCATCGCAGAACAAACGCTGGCGCTCGCACCCGCCTAAAGTAGTCAACGGCGCGCAAAAACGCGGCTTTTTGCTGATGCGGCACAGGGAATTTTTTTGCCAGAACATCGACAATCGCCGCCGGATTAACCTGAAACCTTGCGGCCACGGTCACAAATTTTTTCCCTTCGTTTGCAACTGTGGTCATACTGAAACCCGTTCGCGGTAGCGTATCAGCCACAAGAAATGCTTAGCACGCTGGGCCAGCAGGACGCGCCCGGCTGGAATGACGGTTCTTATTTCAACAAGAGTGTTGCCATGAAAAATATCAATCCGAAACAAACCGCAGCCTGGAAAGCGCTGCAGCAGCATTTTGACCAGATGAAATCGGTGCAGATCGCCGACCTGTTTAAAGATGATGCCGATCGTTTTGCGAAATTCTCTGCCACTTTCGACGATCAGATGCTGGTGGATTTCTCAAAAAACCGCATCACCCAGGAAACCCTCGATAAGTTACAGGCGCTGGCAAAAGAGACCGATCTGGCGGGCGCCATCAAATCCATGTTCTCTGGTGAGAAGATCAACCGCACCGAAGAGCGTGCCGTGCTGCACGTTGCTTTGCGTAATCGCAGCAACACGCCAATCATTGTTGATGGCAAAGATGTGATGCCAGAAGTGAATGCGGTGCTGGCGAAGATGAAAGGCTTCTCTGAGCGCATCATCAGCGGTGAGTGGAAAGGTTATACCGGCAAAGCGATCACTGACGTGGTCAACATCGGTATCGGCGGTTCGGATCTGGGTCCGTTCATGGTGACGGAGGCGCTGCGCCCGTATAAAAATCACCTGAACATGCACTTTGTTTCAAACGTGGATGGCACGCACATTGCCGAAACGCTGAAAGATCTCAGCCCGGAAACTACCCTGTTCCTCGTGGCGTCTAAAACCTTCACCACGCAGGAGACCATGACCAACGCCCACAGCGCGCGCGACTGGTTCCTGAAAACCGCGGGCGATCAGCAGCATGTCGCCAAACACTTTGCTGCGCTGTCGACCAACGGTAAAGCGGTGGGCGAGTTCGGTATCGATACCGACAACATGTTTGAGTTCTGGGACTGGGTCGGCGGTCGCTATTCACTGTGGTCAGCGATTGGCTTGTCGATCATCCTGTCAGTGGGCTTCGAGAACTTCGAACAGCTGCTGAGCGGCGCGCATGCGATGGACAACCACTTTGCCAACACACCAGCCGAACAGAACCTGCCAGTGCTGCTGGCACTGATTGGTATCTGGTACAACAACTTCTTTGGTGCCGAAACCGAAGCCATCCTGCCTTACGACCAGTACATGCACCGCTTCGCGGCGTACTTCCAGCAGGGCAACATGGAGTCCAACGGTAAGTACGTGGATCGCGAAGGTAACCCGGTGGATTACCAGACTGGCCCAATTATTTGGGGCGAGCCAGGCACCAACGGCCAGCATGCGTTTTATCAGCTGATTCATCAGGGCACCAAACTGATCCCTTGCGACTTTATCGCCCCGGCGCAGACCCACAACGCACTGACCGATCACCATCCGAAACTGCTGTCGAACTTCTTCGCGCAGACCGAAGCACTGGCGTTTGGTAAATCTCGTGATGTGGTCGAGAAAGAGTTTACCGATGCCGGTAAATCCGTTGAGTCTGTTGCTCACATCGTGCCGTTCAAGGTTTTCGAAGGTAACCGCCCAACCAACTCCATCCTGCTGCGTGAGATCACCCCGTTCAGCCTGGGTGCACTGATTGCGCTGTACGAACACAAGATCTTCACTCAGGGCGCGATTCTTAACATCTTCACCTTTGACCAATGGGGTGTTGAATTGGGCAAACAGCTGGCAAACCGTATTCTGCCAGAGCTGGAAAATGAATCGCAGATCAGTAGCCATGACAGTTCCACTAATGGCTTAATTAACCGCTATAAATCCTGGCGTTAATTTTCCTGCCAATCTTATTAGGGCGGCTTCATTGCCGCCTTATTTTTGTCAAACATGCGGTTATCCTCCTAAATTTGATACTGAGTGGCCCCATCGCGGTTAGATAATTCTTAAAATAGTCTAAGGAAAATCGGAAGTTGCCGTTCAACAACGACAGTTCATTGATCAAAAAATGGATCTAAATAAGCCGCTGATAATATGTATCTGATTGATTAAACAGTTATTAAAGTTAAACCCCGATCAGGAAATTCTGATTATTCCTATTCCGTACCATTTTTTAATGCAAAAGTGAAAAATCCTGCCGCATCATTCTTAGCCACTCAAATATTCCACCCTCGTAAAAATCTTCATTAAAAAAAAGCAGCTATCGCCAATTCGCCGTATTTATCACCAGAATAACCTCTGATTTTCACCCTCTTTTACTGGCGATGAACTCTGGTAATTTGTTGCCCTATACTGAACGCGCCCGAAATTAGGGTACATCCTTCATTCATTTGTTTCTAAAAATGCAGGAAACGTTGTTATGAAAAAACTGATGGTTGCCGGCGCAGCCTTACTTTACGTTGCCGTTTCTTCCGCTGCGATTGCCGCACCGGAAGAAGCTGGTGCTGCAGCAGGTGCGCAGGCGGGAGCAATCTCGACCGGTGCCACTACCGCTGTAGGTATCGGCGCACTGGGCGCGTTAGTCGGTCTCGGCATCGCTGCTGCTGGCGGTGGCGACGGCGCAAATACCGGCACAACAACGACCACCACAACGAGCACCACTCGTTGATGTAGCACCTTTAAACATAACCACACAGCCGTGTGGTTATTTTTTGCCTGGTTTTATTTTTGACAGGGATATACACAGTGCACCGACTCTCCTTGCTGCTTTTCTGCCTGCTGCTGCAGGCCTGCACACAAACGCAAAAAGGCCTGGAACAAACCGTGATGCTGGCCGTGAACGGTCCGGATGATGTCACCGTCACCGATGAGCAGGTCGCCAGTCTCCCTTACGCCAGCCTGTATGCGCGAATCAATAAAGGGCCACGCATTTTTGTGGTGCTCGGTTACGACGAAAACGGCCAACAGAAATGGATCACTCAGGATAAGGCGATGCTGGTGATGCAGCATGGCAGGCTGGTCAAAACGCTGGGGCTGACCAGCAATCTTGATGAGGTCAGCAATCTGGCGCAGGATCCGCTCGCCGATGCGCTGCATCTGCAAAACAATGCCAGCTGGACCCGCGTGGTGCAGTGGCGCGAGAAAGAGAAAGTGCGCGCTGCCACCGCCATTTCCACCTTTCAGCGCGGCGATGACACCGTGCTGAACATCGCTGGTGAGCGCGTGCCCTGCCGTGTCTGGATCGAGACCGTGCGAATGGATGATGTCGGCGCAGAATGGCAAAACACCTTCTGGATCGATAACCGTGATGGCAGCGTTTTGCAGGCAAATCAAATGCTCGCCGCAGATGCCTTCCCTGTTGAAACCACTATTCTGAAGCCGGCGAAATCATGAAAATAATCTCCCCTCTGTTAACGGCCATCGCGCTGCTGACGGCCGGTTATGCGCTGGCAGATAGTCAGGTCACGGTGCATGACCTGCACAGCCAAAACAGCCTGCAGATCGATCATGCACAGAATCTGGCGCAGCTGGTCACCAACCCGTCACTGCACACCTGGTGGCCCGGTACGGTGATTGCTGAACGTGGCGCAACGGCGGTGGCACAGCAACAACAGAAACAGCTGCTGGCTGATTTACGCACCTGGCAGGCTGACAGCGGCGATACGCTGGCAGCGACCATTGGCGCGGTGATCCACCAGCTCAGCGCAATACAGGTCACCGGGCGCCAGTTCACTGCGCTCGATCCTGATTGGGTGCGCCTGCGTCCAGAAGCCAATCGCACGCTGCAGGGCAGCTACGACCTCTACACGCTGCCGCAACCGAATCAGGTGCTGATACTCGGCGCGCTGGAACATCCCGGCAAAGCAAGCTGGCAACCCGGTCGTACCGTGCGTGATTACCTTGATACGCACGATCGCCTGTCAGGAGCCGAGCGCAGTTTCGCAACGGTGATCTCGCCTTCCGGTCAGATGCAGCAGGTGCCGGTCGCCTACTGGAATCAACGTCACGTGGAAGTGGCACCCGGCAGCATCATCTGGCTGGGCTTTACCTCGTGGAGCCTGCCCTGGGGCAAAGCTGATTTGAATGCGCGCATGCTTTCTGTTCTGACACACCGGATTCCAGACTGATGAAAAAACAATTACTTCTCAGCCTGTTGGCTGCTTCTGTCTCTGCGGCATGCCAGGTGCACGCGGAAACCTGGCCGGAACCCATCGGGCCATCACAATCGGATTTCGGCGGCGTGGGTTTGATGCAGACCCCCACGGCACGTATGGCGAAAGAGGGCGAATTCAGCCTGAACTTCCGCGATAACGATCAATATCGCTACTACTCTGCTTCGCTGCAGCTGTTCCCATGGCTGGAAACTACCGTGCGTTACACTGACGTGCGCACGCGTCGTTATAGCGCAGTTGAAGGCTTCAGTGGCGACCAAAGTTATAAAGATAAAGCCTTCGATGTGAAGCTGCGTCTGTGGCAGGAGAGCTACTGGCTGCCTGAAGTGGCAGTCGGATCGCGTGATTTGGGCGGTACCGGCCTGTTTGACAGTGAATATCTGGTGGCAACCAAAGCCTGGGGACCGTTTGATTTCACCATGGGCATCGGCTGGGGCTATCTCGGTAACAGCGGCAGCATCAAAAACCCGTTCTGCTCCTATAGCGACAGCTTCTGTAGCCGCACCGGCGGTGGCTCAGCGGGTTCTATCAATGGCTCCCAGATGTTCCACGGCCCGGCAGCCTTGTTTGGCGGCGTGGAGTATCAAACCCCCTGGCAGCCGCTACGCCTGAAGCTGGAATATGAAGGCAATGACTATCAGGATGACTTTGCCGGACGTCTGGAACAGCGCAGCAAGGTCAACGTTGGAGCGATTTATCGCCTGACCGACTGGGCCGATATCAACGCCAGCTATGAGCGTGGCAACACCTTTATGTTTGGCGTGACCGTGCGCACTAACTTCAACGATCTGCGCCAGTCGCACATTGATAGTGCCAAACCGGCTTACCATCCGCAGCCGCAGGGCGATCTGTTGCAACCGACGGTGGTAGCCAACCAGCTGACCGATCTGAAGTACAACGCCGGATTAAGCGGTCCGCGCATCCAGACCAAAGGCAGTACGCTGTATGTCTCTGGCGAACAAACGAAATATCGCGATACGCGCGAAGGCGTCGATCGTGCCAATCGCATCATCATGAACAACCTGCCGGCCGGCATTGATACCATAGATGTCACCGAGTCGCGTCTCAATATGCCGCAGGTGACCACCCGCACCGACGTTGCCAGCCTGCATAACGAACTCAGCGGTTACCCGCTGGGTCATGAGCGGCCGCTGCAGCAGACGCGTGAGAATCCGGTCGATCCAGGCGAGACTGAACAAGGCTTATTTATCCGCAAAGATCGCCTTCACTACAATCTGGCACCGGTGCTCAATCAGTCGGTTGGTGGGCCTGAAAGCTTCTACATGTACCAACTGGGCGTGATGGGCAGCGTTGATTACGCACTGACTGATCACCTGCTGGTTAGCGGCAGCCTGTTTGGTAACCTCGCCAATAACTACGACAAATTTAACTACAATGGCGCGCCGGCTGACTCCACCCTGCCGCGCGTGCGAACCCATATTCGCGACTACGTCGAGAACAATGTTTACGTTAATGACCTGCAAGCCAACTACATGGGGTATCTCGGCAATGGCTTCTATGGCCAGGTGTACGGCGGTTATCTCGAAACCATGTACGGCGGCGTGGGTGGTGAAGTGTTGTATCGTCCGATAGACAGCAACTGGGCTTTTGGTGTTGATGCCAACTACGTGAAACAACGTGACTGGGACAACATGATGCAGTTCACCGACTACAAAGCCCCAACCGGACACTTCACCGCGTACTGGCGCCCATGGTTCATGCAGGACGTGCTGGTGAAAGCCAGCGTCGGTGAATATCTGGCGAAAGATAAAGGTGTGACGGTTGATGTGTCGAAGCGCTTCGACAGCGGTGTGATGGTCGGCTTCTACGCCACTAAAACCAACGTGTCCGCCGAGGCCTATGGCGAAGGCGACTTCACCAAAGGCTTCTATATCTCGATTCCAATGGATCTGTTTACCGTGACGCCAACTCGTGGGCGTGCGCAGGTGAATTGGGTGCCGCTAACGCGTGATGGCGGACAGATGCTGGGGCGTAAATATCAGCTGTATGACATGACCTCAGATCGTGATGCGCGGTTTAATTAACGACAAGTGTGGAAGGTTGAAACGGCGTTGACCTCCAGGTGCTTACCTGGAGGTCTCGGGGCCTAGCCTGGTTGGGCCCCGACTGCATGCTCTGCGTGTCCTTTTACGCCATCAGCCCATCAATCCGCGTCATAACCCAGATTCGGTGCCAGCCAGCGCTCAACCTCACTGACACTCATCCCTTTACGCGCCGCATAATCTTCCACCTGATCGCGCTGTATCTGCGCCACAGCGAAGTATTTGCTGTCCGGATGGCTGAAATACCAGCCGGATACTGCCGCGCCCGGCCACATAGCAAAGGATTCCGTGAGCTTCATGCCAGTGTGCGTCTCCACATCCAGCAACTGCCAGATTTGCGCTTTCTCCGTGTGTTCCGGACAGGCCGGATAGCCCGGAGCAGGACGAATGCCCTGATAATTTTCGCGAATCAACTCTTCGTTACTCAGGTTCTCATGGGCAGCAAAGCCCCAAATCACCTTACGTACCCGCTCATGCAGATATTCGGCAAAAGCTTCTGCCAGACGGTCTGCCAGCGCCTTAACCATGATCTTATTGTAATCATCATGCTGCTGCTCATACGCTTCGGCCAGCGCATCCTCTTCCAGCCCACCGGTCACCGCAAAAGCGCCGAGATAATCGGCTTTACCGCTGGATTTCGGTGCAACAAAGTCAGCTAAGCAGTAGTTGGCGAAATCAGTCTTCTCGGTCTGCTGACGTAAGTGATGGCTCACACCTATCACCTGATCGCGGTTTTCATCACGGTAGACTTCGATATCGTCTCCGACGCGGTTTGCCGGGAAAATCCCTACTACGCCACGCGGATTGAGGGTGCCGGTTTCACTGAGCCTGTCCAATATAGCGTTGGCATCGGCAAACAGGCGTTTAGCCTCTTCACCCACCACTTCATCTTCGAGAATGCGTGGGTATTTCCCCGCCAGCGACCAGGTCATAAAGAACGGCGTCCAGTCGATGTAGTGACGCAGCGTGTCGATACTGGCTTCAACCGCGCTGACCCCAAGGCGATGCGCGACTGGCGGCGTGTAGCTTTCCCAGTCGATGGCATAATCGTTGTCGCGTGCGGTTTGCAGGCTGACCGGCGGCGTACGTGGCTTTTTACGTGCGTGCTGAATGCGCACCGTGTCGTATTCTTTGCGCGTGCGTGCCACAAACTCCTCTTTGAGGCTTTCGGAGAGCAGTGAAGAGACAACACCCACGGTACGCGAGGCGTTTTGCACATACACCGTTGGACCACTGTAGTTCTGCTCGATCTTCACCGCCGTATGCGCTTTCGACGTGGTCGCACCGCCAATCAGTAACGGGATGGTGAAGCCCTGACGCTCCATCTCTTTCGCCACGTTGACCATTTCATCCAGTGATGGCGTAATCAGCCCAGAAAGCCCAATGATATCGGCATTTTCAGCCATGGCGGTTTTCAGGATTTTGTCACCTGGCACCATCACGCCAAGATCGATAATTTCGTAGTTATTACACTGCAAAACCACGCCGACGATGTTTTTGCCGATGTCATGCACATCGCCCTTCACCGTCGCCAGCACGATTTTACCGTTGCTGCGCCCGGCTTCTTTGCTGGCTTCAATATAAGGTTCGAGATAGGCCACCGCTTGCTTCATCACGCGCGCCGATTTCACCACCTGCGGCAGGAACATTTTGCCCTCGCCGAACAAATCGCCGACCACGTTCATGCCGGACATCAGCGGCCCTTCAATCACCTCAATGGGCCGTGCGGCAGCCTGACGCGCCTCCTCGGTGTCCAGCTCGATAAATTCAGTGATGCCTTTTACCAGCGAGTATTCCAGACGCTTGACCACGTCCCAGCTACGCCATTCGGCCTGCTGCTTCTCCTGCTCACCGTCGCTCTTGCTAACGCGATATTTCTCCGCCAGCTCCAGCAAACGCTCAGTGCCATCGTCGCGGCGGTTCAGCACCACATCTTCCACCGCTTCGCGCAGTTCTGCGGGCAAATCATCATAAATCGCCAGCTGCCCGGCGTTGACGATGCCCATATCCATCCCGTTGCGAATCGCGTAATAGAGGAACACCGCATGAATCGCCTCACGCACCGGATCGTTACCGCGGAAAGAGAACGACACGTTAGAGACGCCGCCGGAGATCATCGCATGCGGCAGTTCGCGTTTGATGTCTTCACAGGCACCAATAAAGTCCATCGCATAGTTATTATGCTCTTCAATACCGGTGGCGACTGCGAAGATATTTGGGTCGAAAATGATGTCTTCTGGCGGGAAACCGACCTCTTCCGTCAGGATCTTGTAGGCGCGATGACAGATTTCGATTTTGCGTGCGCGGGTATCCGCCTGGCCGACTTCGTCAAACGCCATCACCACCATAGCGGCACCGTAGCGTCGCACTTTGCGCGCGTGTTCGATAAACGGCTCAACGCCCTCTTTCATCGAAATGGAGTTAACGATGCCTTTGCCCTGAATGCACTGCAGCCCTTTCTCGATCACCTCCCACTTGGAGGAGTCGATCATAATCGGTACGCGTGCGATATCGGGTTCACCGGCAATCAGGTTGAGGAAGCGCACCATCGCAGCTTCCGCATCCAGCATGCCTTCGTCCATGTTGATATCGATAATTTGCGCGCCACTTTCCACCTGCTGACGCGCCACATCCAGCGCTTCGTTATATTTCTCTTCTTTAATCAGACGCTTAAATTTGGCCGAACCGGTGACGTTGGTGCGTTCGCCGACGTTCACAAACAGTGAATCAGCGTGAATATTCAGGGGTTCCAGACCGGACAGACGGCAGGCAACGGGGATCTCAGGCAACTGACGGGGTGCAACGCCCTCAACCGCCGCCGCCATCGCCGCGATATGCTCCGGCGTGGTACCGCAGCAGCCGCCGATGATATTGAGAAAGCCAGCTCGCGCCCATTCGCCGATCTGTTCAGCCATGGTTGCCGCATCTAAATCATATTCACCAAACGCATTCGGCAATCCGGCGTTAGGGTGGGCAGTGACATAGCCTTCCGCAATACGGGATAGCTCCTGCACATACTGACGCAACTCGTCCGGGCCCAGCGCACAGTTGAGGCCGAACGACAGCGGCTCGGCGTGACGCAGTGAGTTGTAGAAACCTTCGGTGGTTTGCCCGGAGAGCGTGCGACCCGAGGCATCGGTGATGGTTCCGGAGATCATCACCGGCAGCTTCACGCCCATCGCTTCCATCTCGACCTGCACAGCGTAAATCGCCGCCTTGGCATTCAGAGTATCGAACACCGTTTCGATCATAATCAGGTCGGAGCCACCCGCAATCAGGGCATGCGTTGATTCGCGATAGGCTTCCACCAGCTGATTAAAGGTGACGTTACGGAAGGCAGGATCGTTCACATCGGGCGAAATGGAGCAGGTGCGGTTGGTGGGACCGAGCACGCCCGCAACATAGCGCGGTCGGTCCGGTGTTTTCACCGTCCATGCATCCGCACTGGCACGCGCCAGTTTTGCCGCTTCAAAGTTAATCTCCGCTGACAAAGCTTCCATCGCGTAATCGGCCATCGCAATGGTGGTGGAGTTGAAGGTGTTGGTTTCCAGAATATCTGCGCCAGCGGCGAGATAAGCATCATGAATTTCGCGAATAACGTCCGGTTTGGTGAGCACTAACAGATCGTTATTGCCTTTTAAATCAGAGGGCCAGTCGGCAAAACGGCTGCCCCGGAAATCTGCTTCACTCAGTTTATAACTCTGGATCATGGTGCCCATGCCACCATCCAAAATCATAATGCGCTGTGCCAGCTGCTGATGCAGCATTTCGGTTTTGTTGCTCACTCTCGCCCCGTCCACGTCATTGCATTGGCTAATATGCCAGCCAGACATACTGGCATAACTTTCCGGCGAGCAAAAGTCACGACAGATGAGACATTTTCAGCCTGAAAGCATCACAGATCCGACCAGTAAAGCAGCGTTTGCATTCATACGCCCAAAAACGAAAATGGTTTCCAGCATTGATGCGATTGTGGAGACGTTATGGCAACCCCAGTACCGGCGAAACGTGGAAAAAAACCGCGTGCCGCAACAGCCACCAGCGCCCCGGCAGGTGGGCAAGTTCAATCCCTGACGCGCGGTTTGCGTTTACTCGAACTGATCGCCGAATCTCACGGCAGCGTCGCGCTGACCGAGCTGGCTCAACAGGCCGGCTTACCGAATTCCACCACGCATCGCTTGCTGACCACCATGCAGCAGCAGGGATTTGTGCATCAGGTCGGTGATCTGGGCTTCTGGACCATCGGATCACATGCCTTTGTGGTCGGCAGTAGCTTCCTGCAGAGCCGCAATCTGCTGGCGATTGTCCATCCCATCCTGCGTAAACTGATGGAAGATGCCGGAGAGACGGTGAATCTGGCGGTGCTGGATCTCAGCGATTACCAGGCAGTGATCATCGATCAGGTGCAGTGTACGCAGCTGATGCGGATGTCGGCACCGATTGGCGGTAAGCTGCCGATGCACGCGTCTGGCGCTGGCAAAGCATTTCTCGCCCATCTCAGCGATGAGCAGGTGACCGCGCTGTTGCATCAGAAAGGATTGCACCACTACACGCCGAAAACGTTGATGTCTCCGCACAGCCTCAAAGAGAATCTGGCGCTGATCCGTAAGATGGGCTTTTCGCACGATGATGAAGAGCACGCGCTGGGCCTGCGCTGCGTAGCGGCCCCGATTTATGACGAGCACGGCGAGCCTTTTGCCGCCATCTCGATTTCCGGCCCAATCGCGCGCATGACCGACGACCGCGTGACCGAACTGGGCGCGCTGGTGATCCGCGCCGCCAGGCAAGTCACGCAAACCTATTCTGGCCGCTAAGCGGCCACTGATGCATAGCGCGCGCTGAAACGTTGTCCGGCGCGCCAGGCGATCACTTCTTCGATGTGTCCTTGACGAATGCGCGCTTGCAGCGCGCGCCACCAGCCCGGATCAAACAATTGCGGATGCAACGCCTGCAATAACCTTCCGGTGCCTGGTTCGCTGCACAGCGCATAGCGGAAGGTTTCCGGGAACACATCATCCGGTCCCACGCTGTACCACGGCTCGGCCTGCAGTTCATCCTCTTCGTAACGCGCTGGCGGCACATCGCGGAACTGCAATTCGGTCATGGGGCGAATTTCATCGTAGTCGTAAAACACCACGCGGCCGTGGCGCGTCATGCCGAAGTTTTTGAACAGCATGTCGCCGGGAAAAATGTTGGCTGCCGCCAGCTGGCGAATCGCGTCGCCATATTCACTCACCGCGTGCTGACGCTGTTCCGGCGTGGCCTGCGCCAGCCACAAATTGAGTGGCTCCATGCGACGCTCCAGCCACAGATGTCGAATGATCAGCACATCGTCACGCAGTTCCATCTTCTCCGGAATGTCGCGTTGAAATTCCTCCATCAGCTCTGCCGGGATACGTGCGCGCGGTATCGCGAAGTACTCAAATTCCTGAGTATCAGCCATGCGTCCCACACGGTCGTGTTCTTTGACCATGCGATAGCATTCCCGCACCTGCGCATCAGTGACCTCTTTCTGCGGCGCGAAGCGATCTTTAATCACCTTAAATACGCGATCAAATCCTGGCAGCGTAAACACCAGCATCACCATACCGCGGATGCCGGGCGCGATGGTGAAATCTTCGTCGCTGTGTGCCATATAATCCAGGTATTCGCGGTAGCATTCGGTTTTGCCGTGTTTCTGGCAACCGATGGCCATGTAGCGTTCGGCAAGGGTTTTTCCCGGCAGAATCGGTTGCAGCCAGGCAACCAACGCCGCAGGAACGGGTGCATATACCATAAAGTAGGCGCGGGCGAAGCCAAACACGATGCTGGCGTCGTCGCTGTCGGTTAAGCAGGTGTCGATCCACAAGCGTCCCGCCTCATCACGCTGAATAGGCAGTAAGCAAGGCACCATGCCATCACTCAGCTGCAATCGCGCCACAATCCATGCGGTTTTATTTCGGTAGAACAATTCACCGGCGACATCCAGCGTGGCAGCTGCCAGTTGAGTGGAGCTGAACTGCTCATGCAGATGGCGGACAATCCAGCCAATATCACGGGTGAGGTCCTGCCAGGGTAAGCGCAAAGGAATATCATTGAGCACCTGACGCAGTACCTCATGCCAGTTGTGCTGCGGGCGATACAAGCGTGACAGCGGACGCTGGGCCAGCGGCGTCGGGGCAAAAGGCTGCGACGGAAAGATAAACAGGCGTTCGGGATCCAGATGACTATGGCCTTGCAGACGGCAATAGACGGAATTAAAAAAGCTTTCGGCGATTTCATGGCGCGGATAGCCGGGGAGCAGCGTCTCATAATGGCTTTTTACCCGCAGCCAGAACGCCTCATCCCAGTTCGACACGTCATTTAGGATGCGCAGTTGGTTGGCCACGAGTCCGACATGGTGATCATAAAGATGGATACGCGCTTTCATCGCCTGCTGCACGGCATGCCAGTCGGCCTGCTCGAAGCGCTGCTGGGCGCCTGCAGTAATATCCAGAAAGCGGCCATACTGCGCATCGAAACCTTGCAGAATGGTGTGGGCGATCAGAGATTCTCTTGGTGTCATCGGCAACGCTCCGGCAAAGGGCGCCCGTCCGTGGGCCAGGCGTGATGAAAGTCCGGGATGCGGTTTTTGGTCGTCATCAATGGCGACCCTACGAATGTATCGTGCGATTTTCGTAGGGTACGCATGCAGACTGATCAGAACTGCGCGGCCTCAGTGGAACCGGTCAGTGCAGTGACGGAAGACTGGCCGCCCTGAATCACGTTAGTGATACGGTCAAAATAGCCGGTGCCCACTTCCTGCTGATGTGAGGAGAAGGTGTAACCTTTTTCGCGCGCGGCAAATTCCGGCTGCTGCACTTTCTCAACGTAATGGCGCATACCTTCACCCTGCGCATACGCGTGCGCCAGATCGAACATGTTGAACCACATACTGTGGATACCCGCCAGCGTGATGAACTGGAAGCGGTAGCCCATGTCGCTCAATGCCTGCTGGAAACGGGCGATGGTGCGATCGTCGAGGTTCTTCTTCCAGTTAAACGATGGCGAACAGTTGTAGGCCAGCAATTTGCCCGGATATTGTGCGTGGATCGCATCGGCGAAACGCTGCGCCAGTTCGAGATCCGGCGTCGAGGTTTCGCACCAGAGTACATCTGCGTACGGCGCATACGACAAGCCTCGGCTGATCGCCTGCTCAATACCGGCACGAGTGCGGAAGAACCCTTCCGCAGTGCGTTGCCCGGTGATAAACGGCGCATCGCGCTCGTCACAGTCGGAGGTAATCAAATCAGCAGCATCCGCATCGGTGCGCGCCAGCAAAATGGTGGGCACCCCCATGACATCGGCTGCCAGTCGCGCGGCCACCAGTTTTTGAATCGCTTCCTGGGTTGGCACCAACACTTTGCCGCCCATATGGCCACACTTCTTCACCGAGGCCAGCTGATCTTCAAAGTGCACCGCGCCGGCGCCTGCTTGTATCATCGATTTCATCAGCTCGAAGGCGTTGAGCACGCCACCAAAGCCTGCTTCCGCATCCGCCACAATCGGCAGGAAGTAGTCGATAAAGCCCTCATCCTCTGGTGACACACCATTCGCCCACTGAATCTGGTCGGCGCGTTGGAAGCTCTGATTAATACGCTCGACCACATTGGGCACCGAGTTCGCCGGGTAGAGCGATTGATCGGGATACATCTGCCCGGCCATATTCGCATCCGCTGCTACCTGCCAGCCGGAGAGATAGATCGCCTCGATTCCTGCTTTGGCCTGCTGTATCGCCTGCCCGCCGGTTAAGGCACCAAGGCTGTTGATATAGCCCTTGGTGGATTCACCGTTGAGCAGCGACCACAGTTTATTGGCCCCCCGCTCTGCCAGCGTACAGGCCGGATTCACCGAACCGCGCAGGTTGATAACATCTTCCGCGCTGTAGGGGCGGGTAATGCCCTGCCAGCGTGCGTCGTTCCAGCTCGATTCCAGTTGTTTGATCTGTTGGTTACGATTCATAGCGTTATCTCCAGGTTCATGGCAGCAGGCGGTAGCCCGGCAGAGTGAGAAAAGAAACCAGCTCGTTATCCGTGGTGATTTGCGCCATCAGTGCGGCGGCATCGGCGAAGCGCCCGCTACGGCAGCGCTCTTCACCCAGCGTGTGTTGCAGCGCTTGCATCTCCTCATCCAGCAGACGTTCAAACAGCTCGGTGGTCACCAGTTGGCCATCGCTGAGGATCTGTTTGTGGTGAATCCACTGCCAGATGGAGGTACGAGCAATTTCTGCCGTGGCGGCATCCTCCATCAATCCATCGATAGGCACGCAGCCGTTACCCCCGATCCACGCCTCAAGGTATTGCAGCGCCACACGAATGTTGGCGCGCATACCCGCTTCAGTACGCAGCCCCCGGCATGGGCGCAACAAGCGTTCGGCGGTGATGGGCGCATCCTGATCGCGACTGACATGCAACTGATTCGGTTGCTCACCCAGCTGGCGATCAAATTCTGCCATCGCGATATCGGCCAGGCCCGGGTGTGCGACCCAGGTGCCGTCATGACCGTTACCGGCTTCACGCGCTTTGTCTTCCTGTACTTTCTGCATCACCCACGCATTACGTTCGGCGTCTTTACTGGGGATTAGCGCGGACATGCCACCCATCGCTAAGGCGCCGCGGCGGTGGCAGGTTTTGATCAGCAGCCGTGAATAGGCATCGAGGAAAGGCTGATCCATGCTGATTTGCTGACGATCCGGCAGAATGCGATCGCCGTGCTGTGCCAGGGTTTTGATGTAACTGAAGATGTAATCCCAACGGCCGCAGTTCAGGCCGACCACGTGATCGCGCAGTTCCCACAGGATCTCGTCCATCTGGAAGACTGCCGGCAGCGTTTCGATCAACACCGTGGCTTTGATGGTGCCGCGCGGCAGATCAAAACGATCTTCGCTAAAGCGGAAGATCTCACGCCACCACGCCACTTCAGACGCATGCTCGGTTTTTGGCAGATAGAACCAGGGCGCGTGCCCCTTCTCCAGCAGCGCATCAACGTTGTGGAACAGATAGAGCGCAAAATCAAACAGTCCGCCAGGAATGGCACGATCGCGCCACTCAACATGCTTTTCATTCAGATGCAGTCCACGTACACGGCACATCAGCAGAGCAGGATCGGATTTCAACTGGTAGATCTTGCCCGCTTCACTGGTGAAGCTCAGCGTGCCCTTAACCGCATCGCGCAGTGTCAGCTGGCCATCCATCAATTTCTGCCAGGTCGGTGCCAGTGAATCCTCAAAATCGGCCATGAAGACATTGACGTTAGCATTCAGCGCGTTGATCACCATTTTGCGATCCGGCGGACCGGTGATCTCAACGCTACGATCGCGCAGCAGTTGGGGAATTGGACGTACCTGCCAGTCACAATTACGAATGGAAGCTGTTTCCGAATCAAAGTCCGGTAAGGCCCCCTGATCGTAACGTTGCTGGCGCTGCTGACGTGCCTTTAACAGGCGCTCACGTTCCGGTGCAAAACGTGCAACCAGTGTATGCAGGAAGTCGATGGCTTCCGGTGTGAGCAGCTGCTTTTCCGCTTGGGTAAAGGGCTGAGTGAAAGTCAGCGTATTGTGGATAACCGAATCTGTCATGCGGGCTGCTCCTGTTTTGATCCGTCCCCCACTTACGGGGGGCCGGGTGTAGGGTGATTTTTAACCGGCAAGATCAGAGCATAATGATTTTTATTTTGTTTTCAAAAACTATTTCCATTTTTGTTTATTAACTGATTTATCTTTCTGATTTAAATGTAATTTAAACTCTCGAATTAAAGGCAATGGATTCCACAACCTTGCGCAAGGCAAAAAAAATGCCGCGACAGCACGAGGCTGTCACGGCACATTTAATGAGAAAAGCGAGCTTTGCTTTAGTCGAGTGTGGGGTTCATATGACGCAGATCGAACGGCGTGATCTGGTAAACGTAATAGTTTAACCAGTTTGAGAACAACAGATTACCGTGGCTGCGCCAGGTGGCACGCGGTGGCAGTTCAGGGTTGTCCTGCGGGAAGTAGTTAAACGGTACTTCCGGGTGCAGCCCGGCATCATAATCTCGATGATATTCACCGGACAGCGTCAGCGCATCGTATTCAGGATGGCCAGTAACAAATGCCAGGCGCTTGTCTTTGCTCGCCATCAGGTAAGCCCCGGTAGCGTCAGATTCGGCAAACAACTCGAGATCGGTATAGTCGCGAATTAACTGGCTCGGGAAATCAGCATAACGCGAATGAGGCGCGAGGAAATTGTCGTCAAATCCACGGGTTAACAAGGCATGTGGATGCAGGATTTGATGTTCATATACACCCGAAAGTTTGTTCTGCCGCGTCTGCTTAGGAATACCATAGAGAATGTTCAGGGCTGCTTGCACCGCCCAACAGACAAACAGCGTGGATGTGACGTGTTCTTTCGCCCAGTGCAGCACACGCTGAATCTGCGGCCAGTATGCCACGTCATTGAAATCTACCAATCCCAGCGGGGCACCCGTAACGATCAGACCATCGAAATTATCGTGCTCAATATCTTCGAAGTTGCAGTAGAAGTTATTGAGATGCTCGCTCGGAGTATTGCGTGACTCACGACTGTCGATGCGCAGTAGCTGTATGTCAATCTGCAGTGGCGAGTTAGAGAGTAAGCGTAAGAACTGATTTTCCGTTTCGATCTTTTTTGGCATCAGGTTGAGGATCAGTACTTTTAGCGGACGAATCTCCTGAACACTGGCGCGCGATGAGGCCATGACAAACACGTTCTCATTACGCAAAAAATTCACTGCCGGTAATTCGTCGGGGATTCTGATTGGCATAACTGACTGACCTCTTACTGATAACCGTATAAACGTTTAGACATCCAGATGCCCGAGGTTAGCCTGGCATCCGCTGAATGTCGAGTCTTCATGCGGATTATGAAAATGTTTCAGTTTAAAGCGGGATTCATACCGGTAAATTGGCCATTTAAGTCGCGTTTTGACCGTGCTGACGCTTGGATTTATGCCTATTTTGCATATAGGCGTGATTCTGATAATGGTTTTTTATTGCTGAAATGTGGATCTAATTCAACAGATAATGATCGCTTTTTGGAGTCAACACTTCAACGACTGGGTTCAGGAGTGGCAGTCGTTCAGTGGATACAAAAGAGAACCAAATTAGTGCTGATTTATCAGGATTAGCTTAAGGTTTTGAGGTTAACCTGTAACCAAAATCGCTCTGTGGCGGCGTGGTGTCAAAGGTGAAGTGGCTGATTTACTGGATGGATATGTGATTGCGCTGGCCAGCGATGAGAAATTAACAAACGGCTACTTTATTCCTGATATTAATCAGCCGGTTAGCGTGGCTGATTTTATTGAAAACTGGCTGATAAAGGGCCGGTAAGCGGGGGGGTTTTTGCGGGACTGGCTGAATTTCAGACGTAAAATCTCCTGGCTACAGACGTAAGAAAAACCTGGACTATCCCCTGGCTACAGACGTAAAAAAACCCTGAACTTGCGTTCAGGGTTTCTTCACTTGTTTGATGCCTGGCAGTTCCCTACTCTCGCATGGGGAGACCCCACACTACCAT
>NZ_JACVUO010000010.1:0-211428 GCF_016625145.1 Pantoea sp. S61 | reverse complement strand
CCACCCGACCCGCCGCCACCCACGCCAGCATTAATGCGCCGGAACCGATACGGATGAAGTTACCCCCGGCTTCCAGCAATGAGGCCAGAATTTTACCCACTTCAGCAGGGCTAACGTGGCTGTTAGCACCAAAGCCTGTGACATGGTTTTGTAGCGTGCGGCTCGGATCAACCTGCAAGCGGCGACCATTTAAAGTCGCGCCTTGCCCCAGCGCCGCCACATAGCACTCCTGATAAGTGGGGGCAAAAATCACGCCAATCACCGGCACGCCGTCATGCAGTACCGCCACCGACACGCACCAGTTAGGCATGCCATTGAGGAACGGGCTGGTGCCATCAATCGGATCCACCACCCAGGTGTATCCCGATGTGCCTTCCTGCAATCCGTACTCTTCCCCCAGAAAACCGTCATCGGCAAACTGAGCGCGAATCTGCTGGTCGATCATCTGCTCGACTTCGCGGTCAGCGCGCGAGACGACATCCTGCAGATCATATTTGGTCTCGACCACCAGCGTGTCGCGATGATGGAAATACTCCAGCGCCTTTTCGCCCCCTGCGCGTGCCACTTTCTCTGCCAAAATCAAACGTGATAGCAGTGCGTCATTTACGGTGTCACTCATTATCTGTCCTTACATTAACCGGCAATCAGGGCTAATCCCTGAGGTTTAAAATCAATCGCCACGGTAGAAGCCAGCGGCAGACGCTGCTCCATCTGCGCATCAACGATAAACAAGGAACCGAGCGGCGTGGCCACTTCATATTCGACGTGATCCCCCAGCCATGTGCTGTGGGTCACTTCGCCTTGCAAGGCTCCCTGCCCATCGCTATGCAACGTAATAAACTGCGGACGCACCGACAATTGGGCCGAGCCGGTTGGCACGCCGTTACCGCGCACGCGATAACGCAGATTTCCCAGCCGCACCAGCGCATCGTTGCCCTCCACCTGTTCGACCTCGCACGGCAGGATGTTGGCTTCGCCCATAAAATCAGCAATGAACACCGAGTTCGGCGCGTGGTAGAGGCTTTCAGGTGCGCCCTGCTGGGCAATATCCCCCTCTTTCATGACAATAATTTTATCAGACACCGCCAGCGCTTCTTCCTGATCGTGCGTGACGTAGACGGCTGTAAATCCAAGTCTTTGTTGTAACTCACGAATATCTGTACGGACACGACGGCGCAAACGTTCATCGAGGTTAGATAACGGCTCATCCAGCAGTAGTACCTGCGGTTCCAGCACCAGCGCACGCGCCACGGCGATACGCTGTTGCTGACCGCCCGAAAGTTCGGATGGCAATCGTTGCCCCTGGTTTTCCAGCCCAACCAGTTTCAACCCTTCGCGGGCACGATCCAGCGCTTCTCGCTTGTTCATTCCCGAGGACTGAAGCCCATACATGATGTTGTCGAGCGCGCTCATATGCGGAAACAGCGCGTAAGACTGGAACACCATTGCCACATCGCGCTCGTTGGCAGGCAGATGCGTCACATCTTTACCGCCAATCAGAATGCGCCCGGAGGTCGGATGTTCCAACCCCGCCAGCAAGCGCAGTGTGGTGGTTTTGCCGCAGCCTGAGGGGCCAAGCAGCGTGACCAGCGTACCAGGTTCCACCGTCAGCGACAGATCCGGCAAGGCGTTGAAACCCGCAAAACGTTTGGTGACATGCTCAAATACCACGGAACCCGCATTGATACTGGTCATACGGTTCTCTCCTGAGTTAACGAAGTTGAAGAAGGCGGCATGGCGATATCAACGGGGCGGGCAGCGCGGCGCAGTTTTCGCTCACCGACCAGCCACTGAAACACGCCAATGATCAGCAGCATCACCACAATCAATACAGTGGAGTAAGCAATTGCCACGCCGTACTCACCGTTTTCCACCAGCCCGACAATGTAGGAGGTCGCCATGTTGTACTGCGCACTGACAAGGAAGATCACGGCACTAATGGAAGTAATCGCGCGAACGAAGGCATACACCAACGCGGCGCTGATCGCCGGTTTGAGCAACGGCAACACCACTTTGCGCAGCGTGCGGAAACTGTTGGCACCCAGCGTCAGTGAGGCTTCATCAAGGCTTTTATCCAGTTGGCTCATCGCCGCAATGCCCCCGCGCACCCCCACCGGCATATTACGAAACACAAAGCAGGCAATCAGAATCAGAGCCGTACCGGTGATCTCCAGCGGCGGCAGGTTGTAGGCCATCACATAGCTCACACCGATCACCGTGCCCGGAATAGCAAAACTCAGCATCAGCAAGAATTCAAACGTCTGACGGCCGGCAAACTTCTGCCGCACAATCAGCCAGGCGGTGAGCAAGCCGACAATCGCGGTGAGCGGCGCAGCAATCAGTGCAATCTCCAGCGTGGTCCAGAACGAGTTCCACGCCACGCCAGTCCAAAGCAGATGCCCGTCACTGATGCTGACACGGAAGGCCCGCACATAATGCTCGACAGTGAGGGCGTCATTTAGCCCCCATGACTGCACAAACCCACCGACGACGATCATGCCGTAGATTACCAGCGTGAAGAGCCCCCACGGAATCACCATGCCGTACACGCCGTAGCGTAACAGTCTGGGCAGTTGACCATGTTTGCCGCCATCGCCCTTACCGGTGACGGTGGCGAAGTTTTTGCCGCCCAACCACCAACGCTGCAGTACGAACGCCGCCAGGGTGAAGCTGAGTAAAATCATCGCCAGCACCGCTGCCCGACTGGGATCATTCTGCGCTCCTACTACCGAGAAGAAGATTTCGGTGGAGAGCACACCGTGACTGCCGCCCAGCACCATCGGGTTACCAAAATCAGCCATGCTTTCGATAAAGCTGATCAGGAAAGCGTTGGCCAGACCGGGCGCCATTAACGGCAGAGAAATACGACTAAAGGTGCGCCAGCGGTTAGCGCGCAGCGTTTGTGAGGCTTCTTCCAGTGAAGGACTTACCCCCTCGACCACACCAATCAGCACCAGAAACGCGATAGGCGTGAATGACAGCACCTGCGCAATCCAGATGCCGGTTAAACCATACAGCCATCTTCCGGGTTCGATGCCAAACAGCGCCGCCAGATATTCCGTGACCACGCCTGAACGGCCAAACAGCAGAATCAGCGCCAGACCAATCACAAACGGCGGCGTGATAATCGGCAAAATGGTCAGCATACGCAGCGCTTTTTTACAGGGCAGCGGCGTGCGCGTGGCGGCCAGCGCAAAGGCCAGCCCCAATAACGTAGAACCAGAGGCCGTCATTAGCGCCAGCCACAACGTACGCCAGGCGGTGCCGCAGGTGCCGCCTTTCAGACAGGCCAGACTCCAGATCGAAGGGTCCTGAATGTTGCTGATCAGTCCGTCGGGTTTAAAACTGCCATCAACATCCTGTACCGATACTACAAACATGCTGAGTACCGGATAGAGCACAAATATGCTGACCAGCGCGGTCAGTAACACCAACGACGCCACCACAAAGGCATCGCCTTTCAGCACGCCCCGCTCGGCCAGCGCAAATGAAAAAAGCAGTAAAAAGGTGGTCAGCATCAGCAACGCACCCGCGCCCATTGCCGGTTGGCCCTGATCCAGTGGCCCGAAGCGATTTTCCAGCCACAGCCAACTCCAGCCGCTGTAACCGATGGCATGGCCTTCCATCACCAGAAAAATGACGCCCAGTGCGCTAAATAACAGCATCAGGCGGCTGCGCGCGCCAGATGGAAGTAATCCACACGCGGCACACAGCGCGAATAAGGTCAGCGCAATCGCCAGCCACGGATGTGAGCTGACCTGCCATAAGGCGGGCGCATTAGCAGGATCGCTCCACAGATTGAACAGCCAGCCGCCATCAAAAAATCCGGCCTCCAGGCTGTACCACGGCAGCAAGAGTAGTGATGCCAGGCCGATCAACAGTGCGCCGGTAAGCCGACGATTATTTGCATGCATAAAACACCTCAAGAGGGAGAGTCTGGCTCTCCGGCTCGCAGTGGAATGATGTGTTGAAAGGCGCCACGGCAAGGATAGGATCTCGCAGGATGTGGCGCGGGTTCACGCAATCAGGCCATCACTGTGCGCTGGCACCAATCTCTTTATCCCAGCGGCTGAGCAACGCTTTGCGTTTGGCTGAGTCGCCATAGGTTTTAAAGTCGTAATCGATCAGCTTGATGTTTTCGAAGCGCGGGGCGTATTCCGAGATTTCTGCGTGACGATTTGACGGCAGCTGGAAGGATTTCGCTTCCTTCATATGCGACTGCGCCTCAGCGCTGAGCGCCCAGTCGTACCAGACTTTGGCATTCGCCAGGTTGCGTGCCCCTTTCACAATCGACATTGAGCCAATCTCATAGCCTGTACCTTCACAGGGCGCCACGGTTTTGATCGGGAAACCATCCACCTGCATTGCAACGGCATCATGCATGAACACAATACCGACCGTAGTTTCACCTCGCGCCGCGGCTTTTACCGGTGCAGAGCCAGACTTGGTGTATTGCGAGACGTTGGCATTGAGTTTTTTCAGGTAGTCGAAGGCCTGATCTTCCCCCATGATTTGCACCAGGGTGGCCAACGTGTTGTAGGCGGTACCGGAAGAGTTAGGATTGGCGATTTGGATTTCCCCCTTAAAGCCGGGATCCAGCAAGTCCTTCCAGCAGAGGGGTTCTTTTAGTTTTTTATCGGCTAACAGTTTGGTGTTATAGCCCCAGCCCAGTGCTCCCGCGTAAATTCCCACCGTGCGATAGCCCGAGTTTTCAGCCTGTTTTTGTGCCCAATCCTGCTGCTGGTCAAGCAGCGGTGATTTATACACTTGCGTTAACCCCTCATCGGCCGCCTGCATATGCGGATCGCCGGTTCCGGCCCACCAGATATCGGTACGCGGATTACGCGCTTCGCTGCGCAAACGCGCATACGCTTCCCCCGCCGACAAACGCACCATACTGACTTTGATATCCGGATGGCTCTGGCTGAAGATGCGTGTCATATGCTCGCACACCACCACGTCAGCGGAACAAACCATGTTGAGATTGCCCGCCGCAGAGGCAGCAAAGGGCAGTGCTGTACAAGAGAGGGATAGAGCGACGGCGATTGAGGTAGCTCGCATGGTGTTCTCCTTGGATTGTAAGGTGGTGCTTCACCGGCACCTTTTGCACATCTGTGCAAAGTAGTAATGAACAAAAAAACAGCTGTCAAACAGCTTGCAATGCAATTGACAGGTTGTGTCACAAAAATGCAACAAATTAGATCCCGAACGGTTTGCACAGCTTTGCAATTTGAGGCAGACTCTTTTTCAACCGATGTTTGCGCAGGAGTTAAGCATGCAGAGTGAGAAAACCGTGGTCAGTGCGCAGGATGTGGCAGAACGCGCTGGCGTATCACGCTCAGCGGTGTCACGCGTGTTTACACCGGGTGCCAGCGTGTCCCCTGCCATGCGAATCCGCGTCATGAAAGCCGCGCAAGAACTGGGCTATCACGTCAACCATCTGGCGCGCGGCCTGGTGCGTAATCGCAGTGGAATTGTGTGCTTGATTGTCTCGGAAATCGCCACACCCTATCGCGCCAGCCTGGTGCGCTGGCTGACCCAGTTCCTGCAGGAAGCGGGAAAAATTGCCATGCTGATCAATACGGATCGTTCCGACAACAGCGTGTCAGCCGCGTTACAGCAGGCGATTAACTTCCGTGCGGACGCCTCGATCATCCTTTCCGGTATGCCGGATCGCACCATCACGCGCCAGTGTTATCAGCATGGTCAGCGCATCATTTTGATTAACCGCGATGAAGCACTACCCGGTTCACTCAGCATCAATCTGGATGCACAGCGAGCCGCTGCCACAGCGGTGATGGCGTTTCAGCGCGCCGGCTGTCAACACCTCGCCTTCGCTAACTCCCTGGCGGGCACACCCAGCCTGATGAAACGCGAAGCGGCATTTGTTGCCGAAGCGCAGCGCGTTGGGATGACGGTTACCGTTGAGCGCTTTGGCTCCACCTCTTACGAAAGCGGGCAGATTCTGGCCCACCGATTGCTGACTCAGCATCAACGACCCGACGCCGTGTTTTGCGTGACCGACCTGGTTGCTTGCGGATTTATGGATGAAGCGCGCCACCGTTTTGCCCTGCGCGTGCCCGAGGACTTATGTCTGATCGGCTATGACAATATCGCGCAAGCGGGTTGGTCTTCTTACCATCTCACCACGTTTGCCCAGCCGGTTGAGCAATTTGCGCGCGATGCCGTGAACTGGCTGATGCAAACCGAAGCCAAAGAGACCGGCTTTACTCCGCAAACTGAGCAACAGCATGACAGCTTGCTGTACCAGGCCGATGTGGTGTGGCGTGGATCCGTGCGCGGTGCCTAAACACAGCGTGTTATCTCATCCGGTTGTGCATAAGCGCCCTATTTTCATAAAGGATCACGATGAACCTTCGTAGAAATCTGTTTGCCACCAGCCTGTTGGTTGCCGGTGCGTCCTGGTTAAGCGCCCTACCGGCGCACGCGGAAGCGCAGTATCAACTGGAAAAGGTCGTGGAACTGAGCCGTCATGGTATTCGCCCACCCACGCCTGGCAACCGTAAAGAGATTGAAGCAGCGACTCAGCGCCCGTGGACAATCTGGACCACACACGATGGCGAGTTGACCGGGCACGGCTACGCTGCCGTCGTGAACAAGGGGCGTTGGGAAGGCGATCACTATCGTCAGCTGGGTTTATTGACGTCAGGCTGTCCACAGGCTCAGGAGGTGTATGTTCGCGCCAGCCCGTTGCAACGCACCCGCGCCACTGCCCAGGCGCTGGTGGATGGTGCATTTCCAGGCTGTGGCGTAACCGTGCATCGTGTGGCGGGTGAAGATGATCCCCTGTTCCAGACCGAAGCCTTTCCGGCTACCGATACCGATCCGGCACAACAACTTGCCGCCGTGACCGCTACGACAGGGAATCTGGTGGCTCGCCAGCAGGCGCTACAACCTGCCGTTCAGGCATTAAAAAGTGCTGTGTGTCAGCCAGGCAGCGATTGCTCGTTCTTTGACAATCCGTGGCAGATCAAGCAGAGCAAGAGCGGCAAGACCTATGTGCAGGGATTGAGTGTCCTTGCCAACATGGTGGAGACGTTGCGTCTGGGCTGGAGTGAGAACCTGCCGGCAGATCAACTGGCCTGGGGCAATATCACCCACTCCGCGCAGATTACCGCTGTATTACCATTGTTAACCGCTAATTACGATCTCAGTAACGACGTGCTGTATACGGCGAAAAAGCGTGGCTCCATTCTGCTGAATGAAATGATTCAGGGTGTTGAACAGGGTGTCAGCCCTGTTTCAGATGCCCTGCCGGATGCACGCTGGCTGCTGTTTGTCGCACATGACACCAATATCGCGATGGTGCGCACTTTGATGGGCTTCACCTGGACTTTGCCGGGCTATACGCGCGGCAACATTCCCCCCGGCAGCAGCCTGGTGTTTGAACGCTGGCGCGATAAGCAGAGCGGCAAGCATTGGCTGCATGTTTATTTCCAGGCACAAAGCCTCGACGATCTGCGTAATCTGCACTCCGTGGATCAATCGCACCCGCTGCTGCGTGAAGAGTGGCGAGCGCCAGATTGTCGGGTCACCGAGATCGGCACGCTCTGTCCAATGGCATCCACGTTAGCGGTATTGGGTCAGCAGCTTGATCCCACTGCCGTTACGCCGGTGAGTTACGCGCCATAACGCACACCTGTTTCACCACGCCGCGCAACCAGCGATGCGCGGCATCATTTTCCAGTCGTGGATGCCACATTTGTGACACTGTCATTTCTGGCGTGGTAAACGGCAACGCAAGCATCACCAACGCCTGGCTGTGCACAATCAATGGGTGATGCTCAACCAGCGAACGAGGTACCAGCGCCACCCAATCCGAATTCACCACCAACGCCACGGCGGCGGAGAACGCGGGCACGACAGCGACAATCTTGCGCTGCAATCCGGCGTGCTCAATCGCCTCATGGATCGGTCCACCCCGCTCTTCTCGACGAGACGCCACAATGTGGCCAAATCGGGCCAATTGGTTGATGTCCATCTGCTGTGTCAAAGGATGGCCCGCACGCACCACGCCGACGAAACGATCGCGAAACAGCGCCTGCAAGCGGATTTCAGGCCCCATATTACCGAGCACGCCAATCTCTATATCAATGCTGCCATCACGCAACTCACGATCGCTTTTCTCCGGTTTTGCCACAAAGACCAACTCGACATTCGGTGCCTGCGCAGTCACAGCCGCAATCAGCGCACTGCCAAACGCTTCGACAAAGCCTTCATTGGTGCGCAGCCTGAAACAGCGATTCAGCTGTGCCAAATCCAGCGTTTCAGCATCCGGGCTGAGCACAGCATGTGCTTCCCGCAACGTACACTGCGTCCGTTCTCGTATCGCTTCTGCATAAGGGGTCAGCACCATCTGCCGGCCGGCCCGTACCAATAACGCATCGCCCGTCACCTTGCGCAGGCGGCCCAGCGTACGGCTCATCGCGGATTCGCTCAGGTTGAGCTGGCGTGACGCGCCCACCACGCTGCCCGTGGTGAGCAGCGCGTCGAGTGCCGTGAGTAAATTCAGATCGGTGGTATTCATGGGCAATATCCTGCTGGATGTCACGCTGCATAACAAGGCGTTTGATGCAGGTTATCACTGCATAGGCTGCGTGTTCCGCCTCCCCTTGTCACGCGCTAGACTTTCCCCATCAACGCTTACTGAGGAACAAATGATGAAAACATTATTGATTGGCGCATCACGCGGGCTGGGATTCGCACTGGCAGAAACCATGCTGCAGCGAGGCTATCAGGTTGTGGCCACCGGACGAGCCCATTCTACCGATAAACTGGTGCAGCTTGCTGCACGCTATCCGCAACAGCTTACGGTGGAAACGGTGGATATTACAGAACTCGACCAGGTTCACGCTCTGCATCAACGCCTGACCGGGACGGAGTTTGACATGTTGTTCGTCAATGCCGGGGTGAAAAATGACGATCGGGAAACCATAGCCGATGTTTCAACCGAGGAGTTCACCCGTGTGATGGTGACCAACGCGCTCAGCCCATTACGCGTGATCGAGACATTCAAAGATCGGGTCAGCATCAGCGGCACGATCGCCGTGATGTCTTCCGGTCAGGGCAGTCTGACCAACAACACCAATGGCAACTACGAGGTGTATCGCGGTAGCAAAGCAGCCTTGAACATGTTTATGCGCAGCTTTGCCGCCCGTCATCAGGATGCGCGTACATTGCTGTTGATGGCGCCGGGTTGGGTGCAAACCGATATGGGCGGGCCGGAAGCGCGCCTGACCATCGACGAAAGTATCCCGAATCTGCTCAACACTGTGGAGGCGTATGCGGGTCGCACCGGGCTGCATTATCTCGATTATCTGGGTCGCATCGTGCCGTGGTGAAGTCAAAGGGACGCACCGTACGCTAAAGGTGTGGGCTCTGGGCTGCGAGCTGTGAGCTGTGAGCTGTGGGCTGTGAGCTGTGGGCTGTGGGCTGTGGGCTGTGGGCTGTGGGCTGTGGGCTGTGGGCCAGATTATATCTTCAGCTGCAAAAGATTTCGCAAAATCCCCCGCAACCAGCAGTTTGCCGGGTCATCTTGCTGCGCGTTATGCCATAGCAAGCTCAGCTCATAATCCGGCATTTCAACCGGCACCGGCGCAGCATTTAAGCCATAGCGTTGGCACCATGCGGGAGCCAGCCCCTGCGGTACCGTGGCGAACAGCGGCATCTGCTGGAGTAGCAGCGGTAAGCTGGAAAAGTGCGGCGTGACATAGCGTACACGTCTGGATTTCCCCAGTCGCTGCAGAGCATGGTCAAGGGCACTTTCGCTGGCACCGCGATAAGACACCAGCGCATGCTGATGACGGACAAACTGCGCCAGCGTAAGGCGTTCCAGTGCAATTTGCTGGCGGCTCCACACAGTACGAAAACCCGCCGGGCCGATTTTCTCGCGAGTTAAGTCACGACTCACTTCATTCCCGACGGTGATCACCACATCCGCCTGCTGCTGCTCCATTAATGGAATCGCCTGCCAGGGATCGGCAGCAACGACATGAATATCCACACCGGGCGCGTCTGTGGCGAGTTCCGCTAACAAATCAGGCATCAACCACTGTTCCAGCCAATCGCTGATGCCGATACGAAAACGACGGTTATCACGCTGCGCATCAAACGCATCCGGCGTGAAGATCACCCGATGCAGATCCTGCATCAGCGGTGCGAACTGCTGTACTAATTGTGCCGCGCGTGGTGTTGGCGTCATGCCGTGTGACGTTCGGATAAACAGCGCATCGTTAAACATCTCGCGCAACCTCTTCAGGGCGGCGCTCACAGCTGGCTGACCCAGGTAGAGGCGATTGGCGGCCTGCGTGACGCTGCGTACCTCGTACATCACCATCAACACAATCAGCAGATTGAGATCGACACGAGAGAAATCATTTTCATTGATGTTGTTCATGATTTTAATCGATTTAAATAATGCTCTGCGCCTTAGTATAGTGACTTTCAACTGACTGTCACGGACGCCGTTGAGCGCGTCTTCTATCAAGTGGAGCACAACATGAAGATTCAGGTGGGCGAGTGCCAGGTTGAAAAAATCACAGAACAGCGTGCAGCCTTTCCATTCGGTGCGTTATTTAAAGCACATCGCAGCGAGATGAGTGACGCCTTTGCCGAACAGCCTGCGGAGGTCTCGATTCACAGTTGGTTGGTGCGCACCGCTGAGCACACCATCCTGATTGATACCGCCACCGGCAATGGGCGCAATCGGGATAACAAACCGTTATTCCATCAGCTGAATACGCCTTATGTCGAGAATCTCGCACGGGCAGACGTTGACCCTGCTGAAGTGACGCTGGTATTGATGACGCACATCCATACCGATCACGTTGGCTGGAATACGCACTGGGTGGAAGGTGAGTGGCAACCCCTGTTCCCCAACGCGCGTTATGTGTGCTCGGCGGTGGAATTGCAGCACTGTCAGGACAACCCCGCCCATCAGGAATTGTATCGCGACAGTATTCTGCCGCTGATCGAACGCGGCCAGTTGCAGACCATCAATGTAACGGATTCCCCGCTGTTCGCCGGGGTGCTGCGCTACATTCCCACACCGGGTCACAGCATCGATCACGCGTCGATTGTGCTGGAGAGCCAGGGCGAGTATGCGATATTCCCGGGTGATGTCATGCACCATCCGGTGCAATTTCAACACCCACACTGGAACTCGCTGTTCTGTGAAAACCTCCCACTCGCGATGGCCTCGCGTCAACGCGTTATAGACTGGTGCCAGCAACATCAGGCAATCTGGTTCAGTTCCCATTTTCATAGCCGTTCTGTTGGGCGCGTTGCGCCTGATGGGCAATGGAGTCCACTCGAGGATTGACCGGATGCAATACGCTGACTATCTCACCGCGTCGCTGAGCGACTTAAACCAGGCACTGCTACGCGCCGAAGTCACCGCGCGCCAGCTGACCGACTACGCCCTACAGCGCATTGGCGAGGCAGACCAGCCGCGCTACAACGCCATCACCTGGCTGTTTGCTGATGAGGCGCGTGCAGCAGCAGAACAGAGTGATAAACGCCGTCAACGTGGTGAGGCGTGGGGTCCGCTGGACGGCGTACCAGTGCTGATTAAAGACAATATTGAAGTCCGGGGCTGGCCCACCAGCGCGGGCTCGGTCATGTTGCGCGGCGTCATCGCTGATAACGATGCTCCGCTGGTCACCACACTGCGCCATCAAGGCGCGATTTTGATCGGCAAAACGGCGATGCATGAACTGGCAGCGGGCATTACTGGCGCCTCATCGCTGAGCGGCTTTACCCACAATGCCTGGCAGCAAGGACGTTCACCAGGCGGTTCAAGTAGCGGTTCCGCGGTTGCCGTTGCCGCCGGTTATGTGCCGCTCGCTATCGGCAGTGACACAGCAGGTTCAGTGCGTATTCCCGCCGCGTTTAATGGTCTGTTGGGTTTACGCATGACGCGCGGTGCGCTTAGCACGGCCGGAATTGTGCCGCTGTCACCCACTCAGGATATCCCCGGCCCGCTGGTGCGCAGCACGGCCGATCTGCGCATCGCCAGCGAAATACTCAGCGGTAAGACGTTTGCTATTGAGGGAGAAGCCTTGCGGGTCGGTATCTGGCAGGAAGGATTCGCCGCCGATGAAGATGAGATTAACCAGGCGGTACTAGCCGCCGTCGCCGGATTCGCACCCGCCACACTGAGCTGGCCAGCATTAGAGACGTTAGCGGCTGATGCCAATATCATCGGCTATGAATTTGCTGAAGCGCTGGCGGAGTATTTAGCCGATAAACCCCAGGCACAGTTCCATTCCTTGCCTGAGATCGCCGCGTCCGGGTTGTATCATCCCCAGCTTGAAGCCGTGTTTAAGACCCGCGCAGTTCATCCAGGTACGGCTAGCGAAGCTTATGCTCAGGTGCAGCAACGTCAGCGCGATCTTTATCAGCAGCTGGTGGCGATGTTCGACCAGCACAACATTAACCTGCTGGCCTACCCGGTGGTGCGCCGCTCCCCAGTCACACATGGTGAGATGCAGGAAGGCAGCAATGCGCTGGTTTCAGCGGTGACTGGCGCGCCAGCGATTGCGATTCCCGCTGGCCTGAGTGATGACGGGTTGCCGATTGGCTTCGAATTGCTGGCGCTGCGAGGTCGGGAAGATTTGTTGCTGCGCGCAGCTGAAGCCATCGAGCTGCGCATATCGCTGAATAAATGAAAGCGTCGCCGCAGGGGGCGACCGCATTTATCCGTGCAGTGACAGCCCTTTAATCGCCTTATCCACTGCTTTCTTTGGCCCACGAATCGCGATGCCGACCAGGTTCAGGTTGTCGGCATCTTCAGCCATAAATACCTCGCGGTTGGCTGCGTCATGTCCGGTGGCGAACATCGCTTCCACATACGGGATCACCGTCAACTCCCGTTCCAAACCCTGCCGATGAGCCCGTTGTAATCCCGTGACATCACCCGCAAACACCAGCATCGGCTGGCCTGCCATATTGCCGTATTGGCGCCCCTTCGCATCCACGTAGGGTTCGCCCATCATGTCAGGCGCGGCAGAAGCAATGCCGGTGGCGAGAAAGGCCACCACATTCAGGCGCTGCCAGGTGGCTAAATCATCACGAACAATCAGGGCGATTTTGGTATCAAACATCTGCAACTACTCTCCGATGAGGTCTAAAACACTATCATCTTAGAGTCGCGGGGGTGGGATATAGAACGTTTGTGCACTGTCGTTGATAGGAGGCCGGTGTCATGCGGTAGGCGCGTTGGAACCAACGCCCTAAATGACTTTGATCGGAAAAACCAACCTGTGCGGCAACCTGTACCGGCTCAATGCCCTGCGCCAGCAGCACGCGTGCGCTGCGCAATCTCAGTCGAACCAGATAGGCATGCGGCGACTGGCCAAACGCCTGCTTAAACTGGCGCGTCAGCTTAAAACGATCGATGCCCGCCAGACGTGACAACTCATCCAGCCCGATATCCTGCGCCATAAAATCATGCAGATAATCGCGTAACTGCTGCATTTGCTGCATCGCTGCGCCTGATTGCGCACTGGGTCTGGTTTCAAGATGGCGGGAAAGCATCGTCATCAGATGATCGAGGCTCTGATCGCGCGCCAGTCGCCCTTCACTGTGATGCACTGAAAACCACGCCTGCTGGATGGCACTGGCCAGCAGCGCATCATCATTCAGCGTATGACGGAACGCCCCTTCAATGTGGGAGATATCCCCCAGACCGCGTCGCTGCATCATCTCTGCCACCCAACGCTGCGGCAGATAGAGCATGGTATAGGTGAAACCTTCTTCGTTAGGCGCGTGGCCGTCATGCACCGCGCCCGGCTCAATCAATATGGCGCGGCCCGGCGTACTGGTGTGCAATGCGCGATGGCAGTTGAAACGTTGTAAGCCCTGCTGCGTCACGCCCACCAATAATTCGTCGTGATCGTGCGGATCGTAGGCGTGTCCGCGAAAATGCGCGTTGACGCTTTCGATACCGGTTTCGTCATCGCGACGAAAATCGACCCAATCATTATTGGCTGGCATGACGGCAATCTCAGTGCTCATGGTGTGAGGAGAAGTCAGGCATAGCCTAGCAGCCTGAACCAGAGATAATCCAGTGGTAACAGCAGCAGCACGCTGAAGATAAACACCAGCGCGCACAGCTGCAAGCCTGCTTTGGCAGGCACGTTGCCCAGCCCCATTGCCACCACCACTGGCGAAGCCTGATAAGGCAAAAGCGGCGTCGCGTAGGCAAATACCTGCATCATCACTACGCTCATCAGAGAAAAGCCGGATGCGTTTGCCAGCTCCTGCGCGATCGGTGTCACCATCGCTGGCACGCCGTTGGCGGTCAGCACAAAGTTCAGCAGCGAGACCAGCGCGTTAAGCATCGCGAAATTACCGAACGAAGCGTGATCCTGAAGCGGCAGCACACTCAGTAACAGATTGGCGATCAGTCGGCCAAGCCCTGAATCCACCACCACTGTCGCCACCCCGAGAATACCCGCGATATAGATACAGGTGCGGAAATTAACCCCGCTGGCGAAATCATCTCCTGAAAGAAAGCCAATGCGCGGCAGCAGACAAATACAGGCCGCCGCCAGCCCAACCCATGCAGCAGGCAAGCCGTGCAGGCTGTCCGTCATCCACAGCAACAGGGTGATTGCCAGCAGCCCCATCAGCCGCCATTCGCTACGGCTGAGCGGTTGAAGTTGATCGCGATGGCGCACAGGCTGCGGTTGTGCGCGAAACAGAAACAGAATAGAGGCGGCAAGCACCACTCCCTTGCCGATCCCCACCACCGGCATATGCAACAGCCACCAGGGCAGCCACTGAAGATGGATCTGGTAAGCGTTTTCGGCAGCACCGCTGAGCACCAGGTTAGGTACGTTAGCCGGTAAGATGCTGGCGGAGAGCTGGAAAGTGCCAAATCCCACGGCCAAAGCCAGACCAATGCTGCCACGACTCCCCGCTTTAATGCCTGCACGCTCACCCATTGCCAGCACCACAGGCATTAACAGTGCAATACGTCCCATATTCGATGGCATCACCAGCGCCAACAGATAGGTCAGCACCAGCGTCCCCACCACCATGCGCGGCCAGCTCTGGCTGAACGGCACCACCAAATAGTTAGCCCAGCGCTGAGCAAGCCCGACTTTGCGGATCGCCGCGCCTAACACAAAACCGCTCAATACCAACCAGAAGGCTGAAGAGGCAAATCCGCTGAAGATGGTGCTGGCGGGGGCGATGCTGAACAACGTGGCAGCAGCAAAAAACAGCAGCGCGGTAAGATATTCGGGCAAGCGAGCACTCGCCCACAGCAAAATGGTGATGGCTATAATCAGCGTGGTAAGCCAGAAATGCATATCTGAAGTCACTGACTAAACTCCCTTTCTACGATCCGTCGCACAAAGCGGATAAGCATAGTGCAATCCACAATATGCAATGCTGAGTCAGTTAACAGTTTGTTAAATTGCTAGCTGTCCGAGCCAGTTTATTAACGCTTCGCTGCCCGGCTGGCTGCGCGAACGCTGGGGCCATGCAAGAAAATAAGGTTTACTTAACGGCAGGCTTAACGCATCAACCATAACCAAATCGCCTCGTGCCAGCTCTGCAGCGATAAGCCTTTTCTGCCCTAATAACAAACCCGCGCCTGCCACCGCAGCATCAATCGCCAGAGAAGTGAGATTAAAACTTAACGCGGGCTGTGACGCGGGTTCCGCCATCCCTTTGGCCTGATACCAACTGCGCCAGTCAGGCAAAAAGCGCCCTTCGTTACCCCAATCAAGATGGATCAATGGCGCCTGTTGCAACACGTTATCTAACGGAAACTGCTGTAGGAGCGCGGGACTCACCACGGGCACCACCTCATCCAAAAACAGACGCTGCTTATCGAGTTGAGGGTAGCGATCTTCACCAAAACAGATGACAAAATCGGCTGGCGTGGCATTAAAATCCACCTGAGCATGGGTGCCATGCAGCGATAGGTCAATATCAGGGCAGTGAACACGCCACTGCGCAATGTTTGGCAGCAACCACTTTGAGGCCAGCGCGGGCAGTGAATAGAGCGTTAACTTGGGCATCGCCGCCACATGACGCAGGTTTTGCTGCCCGAGATGCAAAATATCAAAGGCCTCCGTGACGTAGCGCAGATACTCCTTGCCGGTTTCGGTGAGCATGACCCCACTCTGTGTGCGCACAAACAGCGCGCTGCCCAGCTGTTCTTCCAGCTGGCGGATCTGCTGACTCACCGCCGCAGGCGTCAGGGCCAGTTGCGCGGCGGCTTTTGCCAAACTGCCTAATTCCGCCGCCACCTTAAATGACTGGATAACGCTGATTTTCGGTAAACGCGGTGACTGTGCGGGCATTAAAGTTTCCTTAGCAGGGCATTAAATTTATATCGTTACGCACTAACATATCAGTGAGTTACTGTGATAACACACCTGTCACAATGAGAACTGTTGCTATGTCTGCATTGATTCGTTTCGATCTGCATCCGCTGGCCGACGCCGACTGGCGACGTGAGTGCCGTGAACAGCTCAACCAGCATGGCGCGCTGGTTCTGCGTCAGTTTTTACAACCCAACGCGCTGCAAAGCATCATTGCCGAAGGGGATGCTCAGCGCCATCTGGCGTATCACACCCTCAGCAAGCATAACGTCTATCTGATGAAGAAAGACGAGGCGTACGACGCTGACCATCCGCGCAATCGTGATGTCATCAGCACCAAAGGCTGTATTACCGACGACGTGATTGCCGCTGAATCGCCGCTGCGCCAGCTGTATAACGACGAACTGTTCAAAAGCTTCCTGTGTGATGTGCTGGGTGAAACCGCGCTCTATCCTTATGCCGATCCGCTCTCTTCCATCAATTTGCATTACGCCCCCGATGGTCAGGAACTCGGCTGGCACTTTGATAACTCTTCTTTCGCCATCACCCTGCTGGTGCAGAAACCCCGCGCGGGCGGTGTATTCCAGTATGTGAAAGATCTGCGCGATGCCGATGCCGGGGAGATGAACTTTGACGGCGTTGCCGCGGTATTGGATCAGCGCCAGCCGGTGGACGCGCTGGCGATTGAAGCGGGTGATTTGGTGCTGTTCCGTGGTCGAAATTCACTCCATCGCGTGACGCCAACCGAAGGTGACATCACCCGCATGCTGGCAGTGCTGGCGTACAACACGCAACCTGGCATCGCCCTGTCGGAAACGGCGCGCATGACATTCTATGGTCGCTTGTGATCGGCGTTTAACAAACCTTGCCAGCCGCGGACAAATATCTGCTGAGTACGAAACGCCACCAGATCGCGCCAGTCGCGGTCTGCTGGCCAGAAGCCTTCCACCAGCTGTTGCTTGAGTGCACGCCCCGCCTCACTGGCCGGATCGCCCTGCAAATGCAGCCAATGGTCGTCTCGCACGCGGCGGTGCATCTCTTCGCCGGGATAAGTCCCGCATTCCACCACCAGCGGTAAGATGCGCGTCTGCGGCAGCGACCCCAGCAGGAACTGCGACAGATAGCCCGTTGCAGTGGCGGTCACTCCTGTGACACTGTCACGACCCGCCCCGGTAAACAGCAGCGTCAACCACTCGCCATACAGCGATTTCCCCCACTGATGCGCAGCGACCCGTTGTTCAGCGATGGAAAGCAGCATGGGGTGGCCCCAGGCTCCGGCACCGGTATGCAAATCGAAACTCAGGATGGTTTTCGCCTGCGACAAATGTTCCGCGATGATGGTTTGCATGGTGTGATAAGACCAGCTTGGCTGCTGCCCACCGAAGAAGAAGCCGTCAGCAAATTGGTATTGCCCGGCTTCCACCACCCGTTTCACCGCCAGCCAACCTGCGCCATTAAGGGTTTTAGCTAATAGCTCATCAGCTTGTGTCCGCTCGCCGTGGTAGATCCCGTGCCATGACGGGTAATCAGGGTTGGCAGGTGCAGGCTGAGCGAAATCGATGAAATTGCGATTAAGATCGATGTTGTCTTCGTTGACGCGCCGCAAATGGGCTGCGCCCCAGGGATTCAACAGGTGCAGCAGTATAATCGCGGTGTCTTCGGGTAAGGCCGTGAGGCTAAAGCGATTAAGCCACTCGATCTGGCTGTCCGAACCGTAATAACCTTCCACTCCGTGCGTGCCAGAGATGATCAGCATCAGTTTGCTGGCTGCGGGATCGCCAATGACGGCGACATCAGTGTAAAGCGTTTCACCTTGTGGGCCCGGCAGCGGATGCGGATACGAAGTCAGAGCGCCGTGCTGGCGCTCGACTGCCGCGAGGAAACGGGCACGCTGGGACGGGTAATGCGGCAATTCTGACATGCTGTTTCCTGTAAATAATGGCGCTTATGGATAGACCTTAAACTTGAAATATTTCTTCGCGAGCTGATCGTAAGTGCCGTTGCTATGCAGTTCGGCCAGCGCATCATTGATGAGCTTCAGATGCACGGTATCGCCTTTGCGCAGACCAATTCCCACGCCATTGCCCAGCAGTTCTTTATCCACCAGTGTCGCTTTGATGACGTAATCTTTGCCTTCCGGCGTATTCAGGAACCCCTGATCCGCTGACACCGCATTTGCCAGTGTGCCATCCAGTCGCCCCGCCACCAGATCGGGATAGATCTCCATCTGATTCGGATAGGAAACCACATTCACGCCCTGCGCAGCCCATTTCGCTTTGGCGTAAGTTTCCTGGATGGTGCCTTGTGCGACGCCGATATTCTTGCCGCGCAGCGTGCTGATATCTTCGGTCAGTGTGCTGCTTTTCGGCGTCAACAGTGCGCTTGGAGTGATGTACAGCATGTTGCTGAAATCAACCTGCTCGCGACGTTTTTCGGTCATCGACATCGCCGACAGAATGGCATCGAACTTCTTCGCCTGCAGCGCCGGGATGCTGCCATCAAAGCCAATCTGCACCCACTGGCATTTTACTTTTGCCTGGGCACAAATGGCGTTACCCAAATCGATATCAAATCCTTTGAGTTAGCCATCGCTGGCCTTGGATTCAAACGGTGGGAAAGTCGGATCCACACCAAAACGCAACGTCTGCTCAGCAAACGATAAGGTGCTGAAAGCGCCCAGTGAAAGCAGTAATGCGAAGGACAAACTTTTTTTCATTGTTATCTCCAGCAGGCAGGTAAATTCTCGACGGCATGCAGAGTTAATAACATGGCGCAAACATTACCACCACTAAAATAGTGGAAATAATGCAGAGGTAATTCTTATTAAACAGAAGGAGTTAAGTGATTTTATCTCCGGCAGTAAGAGAATCTTAATGCCGGAGATGTGAGGTGAGTTGTTACGCGATGGCAGGACGAGAAACGTGCTCTGCGGCTGCCTGATTCGCTTTCTCTGCCGCCCCAAGCAGGGAGGATCCGGACATCAGTGCCTGGCTCAGCACACCGACAAAACAGTCGCCTGCGCCATGGGTGCTGATCAGCTTCACCGGGATGGCGGAGAGGCTCTGTACCGGCTCACCCGACTGACACACCGCCAGACCGTGCTCACCCGCCGTCACAATCACCTGCGCGAAATCTTCCGCCAGTTTTTGTGCCGCCCGTTCTGCAGAGGTCAAATCATTGACCTCGATCTGGCACATGTCGCGAGCTTCTACCGCATTCACAATCAGTAGATCAATGCAGGATGCCAGCGCCGGTTCAATTTCTCGCGCTGGTGCGGCATTGATACACACCGCAATCCCCTTTTGCCGGGCCTGCTGAGCCAGTTGCAGGTTCACGCTGGCGGGCACTTCGTTTTGCAACACCAGCAAGCCAACACTCTGCCACAGCGAATCAGGCAGCTTAGCCACATCGATATGCAGATTCGCGTTGGACACCACCACGGCACCGTAATCGCCTTCCGCATCACTGATTGCCACGCTCATTCCTGAAGGCATATCCGGCAAAATCGCTACTGCATCGGTGTTAACGCCTGCATCACGCAGCGCTGTGAGCAGAAACTCGCCCTGCGCATCAGCACCTACCGCGCCAATAAAACGCACCGCGGCACCTGCGCGGGCTGCCGCTACCGCCTGGTTGCCCCCTTTACCGCCAAATTTATAGCTACAGCCGCTGCCCATGACGGTTTCGCCCTTTTCCGGGCGATGGTGGGCCGCCAGCATAATGTCGTAATGCAGGCTACCGGCGACGATAATGTTGTTCATGTCTAAAAGTCCCGCAGATCCTGAACCGCACGCTGGGTTTTCATCAGATTTTTTTCCGCCAGCTTTAAATCTTTTTTGGCGATTGCCACAAATAGCGCATCGAGAATATTTAATTGCGCGATACGTGCAGCCGCATTTTCCCCAAGCAGATGCGATCCCTGAGAGGTTGATGTCAATACCACATGCGCATTACGCGCAATAGGCGACTCGGCATAATTGGTAATAGCGATAATCTTTGCGCCATTTCGTGCCGCCAGTTTAATGGGATCGTTTACTGCTCGCGTCGCACCTGAATGACTGATTGCAATCACCACATCATCATCCGATAACACGGCTGCAGACATCAGCATAATATGCGCATCGTCGTAAGGCGTGGACTTAATCCCAATCTTTAGCAGCTTGTGCGATAAATCCCGCGCCACCGTGGCGGAACCACCAACGGCATACAGATCGATGTGGCGCGCTTTAAATAAAATATCGGCAGCACGATTAAACTCAGAAATATCAAGAATCGATAATGACTCTTCAATCGCCTGAATTGAAGTTCTGAATACTTTGGCCAGTAATTGTTCCGACGAGTCGTCCGGCTCAATTTCCGCATGCAAACCCGCCACTTCAGATTGATTATAATAAATCAGTCCAGTGCGAAAATTACGGAAGCCGGTAAAATTGAGCTTCTTAGTGATTTTCACAATCATCGCCTGGGAAACATTATTCTCTTCGGCAATTTCTTGCAGCGAAGTCTGTTCATTAATGTCGGTTCTGGCGATGATGGCTTCGGCAACACGCCGCTCCAGCGGCGTGAGTTGCGGTAATCGCATACGTATTTGAGCGCCAATGGCTCGCGGATCTTGCTTCATTACCTGCCTCTTGTCGCCCGGTCAATCAACATCGCTATGATAATGATTAGGCCAGTAGCAAGCAATTGATAAAAGGCCTGAATATTCAGCAGAGTCAAGCCATTACGTAATGCACCAAGAATGATGGCGCCGATGATGGTGCCGACAATACTGCCTTTTCCGCCCATCAGTGAGGCACCACCAATCGCCGCGGCGGCAATTGCGTCCAGTTCCCATAAATTGCCGATAGTCGGCTCAGCCGCGCCTAACCGCCCAATCAGAATGAGCGATGCCAGTGACGCTAAGGTGCCTGAGATAATGAACACCGTCACTTTGGTGCGTTTAACTGGTACGCCAGCCACACGAGCTGCTTCTTCATTACCGCCCACCGCCAAAATATATTCACCCAACGGCGTTTTATTCATCACCAGCCACAGCGCCAGCGCAATCACCGCAACAATGATGATCGGGGTTGGAATACCGAACACATCACTGTTAATAATGCTGCGAAACTCCATCGGGATGCCAAACACCGGATTACCGCCGGTATAAATCAGCGCGATGGCGCGGAACAGCGAAAGTCCTCCCAGCGTGACGATAAACGGTTGCAGTCCTGCATAGGCCACCAGCATCCCGCTGAACACCCCGCACAACGCACCGATACCAAGTGTGGCAAGAATCGCTACCGGCACCGGCACACCGGCCACCATCAGGGTAGCGCCCAATACCGCAGAGAGCGCAGCGGTCGGCCCAACGGATAAATCAATACCGCCGGAAATGATCACTAGCGTCATCCCCAATGCAATCAACGCATTGATGGAAGATTGCTGTAAAATATTCAGCAAGTTTGGCACGGTAAAAAATACCGGTGACAAAAATGAAAATGTCACCACGATAATTAACAGCCCGATTAACGTACCGGCATCGCGGAGATTTAATTTAAATTTTGCCGACGGCGCAGCCGCTGGCTGTGTGTTTGTTTGCGTCATCATAGTTATGCCTATTTATGGAGTGCAGATTAAGTGCTAGACGGCTTCTTTAATGTCGTTTATGGCAAAGCGTGCGATATTCTCTTCGGTAATGTCATCACCTGTTAATTCACGCGTAATTTTTCCTTCCCGCATCACTAAGACGCGGTCGGATACACGTAATATCTCGGTCATTTCTGACGACACCACGACAATCGCTTTACCTTGCTGGGCCAACTTTTCGATCAGGTTATATATTTCAGCTTTGGCCCCAATATCAATTCCCCGGGTTGGCTCATCAAATAAAAACACTTCAGCATCCGCTGCCACCCAGCGCCCAATAATCACTTTCTGCTGATTACCGCCACTCAGAGTGCCAATCGGTTTTTCGATATTAAGCGGACGCAGTTTTAAGTCTGACATCACCTGTTGCGCCACCGCGTCCAGTTTCACTTTACGAATGACGCCCGCGAGTGTGAAGTTGCGCATCGATGGCAGCGCCATATTTACTTTCACCGCACGCGCTTTGATGATGCCCTCTTTCTTACGATCTTCCGGCACCAGACCAATACCGGCACGAATTGCCGCGCTGACGTTGTGATTGCGCACTGACTGACCATTAACGCGCACTTCACCCGCACTACGTTTGTCGATACCGGCAATCAGTTTAAGTAATTCGGTACGGCCTGCACCCACCAGACCCGCCACGCCCAACACTTCCCCGGCGCAAACGCTGAAACTGGCCGGTTTGATTTCCGTTCCACGCGTCACATTCTCAACCTGAAGCACCTCACGATCGGTGGCCCAGGATTGGTGGGCTTGCTTATCGATTTTGCGCCCTACCATCTTCGCGACGATGCTCTCTTCAGTTTCATCGCAGATGTTCACCACCCCGACCTGACGACCATCGCGCATGATGGTGGCGCGATCGCAGACCTGGAAGATTTCATTCATCTTATGCGATACGTAAATCAGTGAGACGCCGGTGGATTTCAAATCTGCTATCAACTCCGCCAGGCGCTCAAATTCACGCGGCGTCAGGCTGGATGTTGGCTCATCCATGGCGATGATTTTTGCCTCGTCCAGCAGTGCACGCGCAATTTCCACAATCTGCTGCTGCGATACCTTTAGATTCTTGATCGGCTCAGCGGGATTAATGCTGGGATCAAGCTGCTTCAAAATATGTGTAGCACGTGCCAGCTGAGCGCGTTTATCGACAAACAAACCGTTCAGGGTGGTCATGGGGCGCCCCAGAAACATATTCTGGGCAACGGAGAGCTCAGGAACATGCTGCAACTCCTGATGAATCATCGCAATGCCCGCATGGCGCGCACTGAGCGGATTTTTCATCTGCACTGGCTCGCCGTTGACGTGGATGTCACCGCTATCCGCCGGGCGCACGCCAGAGAGAATGTTCAGCAGCGTGGATTTGCCTGCCCCATTCTCACCGATCAGCGCGTGCACTTCGCCCGGTCGCACCATAAAGTCCACATCCTGTAGCGCGATGGCGCTACCGTAGGTTTTATTGATGCCGCGCATCATTAAGCGATACTGTTCCATACGCTCTCCGCCTGTATTACTGCTGAGCCAGCAACTGACGCAATTTGTCGTTGTCTTTGGTAGAGAAGGCATCGGCATTCTCTTTGGTGATCAGCGCCTGTGGCGTCGCAATCACACGCGACAGTTTCTGCCCATTCACCAGACGCAGCATCACTTCCATGGCCACTTCCCCGGTCAGGATCGGGAAGCTATCGACCGTGCCGGTCAGTTCACCGCGCTTAATCGAAGCATAGGCATCAGAAATACCATCGGTACCAAATACTGCGGTTTGTTTGGCTTTATTCAGCGAACGTACCGCTTCCACCACGCCCAGCGCCATGGTGTCGTTGTTGGCGTAGAAACCAATCAGATCCGGATGTTGCTGCAGAATAGTCGATGCGGCGTTAAAGGCCTGCTCGCGACTCCAGTTCGCTGGCACGCTGGCGACAATGTTGAACTTGCCATTCGCCTGCAACGTCTCTTTAAAGCCTGCGGTGCGCTGTCCGGCCGCGTACACGCCCGGTTGGCCTTCAATCACCGCCACTTTGCCGCCCTGCGGATAGTGCTGAATAAACCATTTGGCGACGCGTACGCCGTTGTCTTTCTGCACGTTACCAACATAGTACTGGGCGCTTGGCACCACGGCATCGTTGACGTTCACCACTGGAATGCCTTTGCTGCTGGCGCTTTCCAATGCCGGCTCAAGGTTGATATCTGTCTGAGGTGACACCAGTAAGCCATTAAAGCCCTGCGCAATGAGGGTTTCAGCGATGGACAGCTGGCCCATTTGATCATCTTCATTGGCGGCAGCCTGGTAAGCGACGGTGAAACCATACTTCTTCGCTACGTTTTGATAGCCCTCGCCGAGTGAACGCCAGTACTCATTGGTCAGCGTTTTCGATACGCCACCAATTTTTAGCTTGCTGTCGACTTTGGGCATCGGGCCGTATTTGCTTTCCAGCTGCGTCCAGTCCGTGCGATCAGGTTCTGAATCAGATTTCAGGGGAGCCAAGGTAGCAGCGTGCACGCTGGAGCACAGCAATGCGGAGGTCAGTACAGAGAGTAAGAGCTTTTTCATGGTGGTAGCCTTTTTATCGTTTTATTTGAGGTGCAGGGTTACTCGCTTGCTCATTGTGCAAGCATGATGTCATTCACAATTTGTTGTGAGGCCACCGCATCCTGACGGCTGATTGCTTCTTCCAATGCTGGGTTATTGTTGAGTTTTTCACTCAACTTCAGCAGGCGCTTCACAGTAACAATGTTAATTTCCGCTTCACGGATTGGGTCGAGGCCGCTGGCATCCGGGAAGGTGTCGAAGTAGTAAGCCCCCTGATAGCCATCCCGCTGCATCTGCCACAAGAATTCCAGCGTGGCGCGTGGATTCACTGAGCCCGCCATCAAACCATCATCGCGCTTGCCCCAGCCATCATTCAGGTCCAGTCCTAACAAGCGTGAACGACGTGCCACCATGGCAGCCGCAAACGCAGGCACTTCATTGGCAAACAGCACGTGGGCAAAATCCAGCGTAATGCCGAGATTGGCACACCCTGCTTCTTCCACGGCCAGCAAGCAGGTGGTGGCATTCGGGAAGATGCTGTAAGCACGTGGCTCATTCGGTTTGTATTCAATGCTGACGTCGATTTCGGGCGCATATTCGGCCACTTCTCGCACCGCGCTGACTGCGTCTTCCCACATCTTTTTATAGTCGGCCTGGAAGCAATAATCGAAACCGTCCTGGCCCATCCACAAGGTCATTAGGCTTGAGCCAAAATCGCGGCCCGCGTCAATACCGCGCTTAGTTAATTCAATGGCTTCGCGACGAATTTTGGCATCAGGGTTAGTAAAAGCACCAATTTTGAATTGAGGAGCATCCCAGCGCATCTGCATGCCGTTGACCGCCAGACCCGCATCGGCAATAGCCTGACGCATGGTGGGGATGTCACTGGTCATGTGCTGCGGATAGTTAAGATCGAGATGCGTCAGGCCGTTCACCTTACCGGCGCGCGCAATCATCTGTAATACAGAAGGTTTTCCCTGGAGATCTGGCCAGTATAAGTGCGCCCCGGAGGCGAAAGAGTTCAAACGTGTGGCAAACTTTAATTCTGACATGAGGAAGGATCCTTCAGTGCTGGTTGTAATGTACTTTCCTTCTTCACGATTATTTGTGAAGTTATGGCATAAATTACACAAGCCAATTTGTTTAGCAAGACGGCATCGCTTCAATTTGCGAGGCCGTTCACGAAATCCTGAGATCGATCAGCGCTCAGCCTCTGTCATTCTTTTGTCATAACTCGCTCACCCTGCTGTCAGAGCCATTTTCATATCCTGTGCCCGAACCTTCCTTATCTGGAGCACAAACATGAAACTGAAAAAACTGACGTTAGCAGCGGGCATTTTATTGGCGATGGCAGGCGGCGCGGCACACGCCAAAGCGCAGCCGGTGAAGAATATTGTGTTAGTACACGGTGCATTTGTGGGGGGTGCAGGATGGCGTCCGGTGTATGACCGCCTGACACATGATGGCTATAAAGTGACGCTGGTACAGGAACCGCTGACCGGTTTCCCGGAAGATGTCACCGCCACCCGCCGCATCATCGATCAGCAGAACGGGCCAGTGATTCTGGTCGGCCACAGCTATGGCGGCGCAATCATCACCGAAGCCGGAAACGACAGCAAAGTGGTAGGTCTGGTGTATATCGCCGCTCATGCACTGGACAATGGTGAAACCGAAGCGATCAACGGCAAGAAATTCCCGAACAGCGCGCATCCGTTTGCCAAATCGACTGATGGCTATCTGACCATCGCGCCAGAAAATTATCACAGCGATTTCGCCGCGGATTTACCGGCGGCCCAGGCGGATTTTGAAGCCCGCGCGCAGATGCCAACCAACGCCGCTGTATTCACCGCCAATATTCCAGACCCGGCGTGGAAGACCAAGCCTAGCTGGTACATGGTGGCGAAAGCTGACAAAATCATAAACCCTGATCTGGAGCGGATGTACGCCAAACGCGCGCACAGCCACACCGTTGAAGTCGCCGGCGCCAGTCACTCGGTGTATGAATCTCATCCTGATGAGGTCGCGAAACTGATTGAACAGGCTGCTCAGCAGGCACAACCCTAACACCCTCATCCCGCCCGGAGATGCGCATGAAAATTTTGGTGATTGAAGATGAAGCCAAAGCGCGCGATTACATGCGCAAAGGATTAACCGAAGCGGGATTTATCGTGGATGTGGCGGAAAACGGACAAGATGGTTTGTTCTTTGCCCAGGAGCATCATTACGATCTGATTTTACTCGATGTGATGATGCCCGGCATGAGCGGCTGGGAGGTGATGGCCGCGCTGGATAAACAAATCCATACGCCGGTCATTTTCCTCACTGCTAAGGGCACGCTGGAAGATCGCATCAAAGGGCTGGAACTGGGAGCGGATGATTACCTGGTGAAGCCCTTCTCGTTTGCTGAACTGCTGGCGCGCGTACGCACCCAGTTAAGACGCGGCGGCCAACAGAAATTGCCCGATCTCTTGATCCTCGCCGATTTGCAACTCGATATCCTTAAACGCCGGGTTGAGCGTGCGGGTCAACGCATCGACCTCACCAATAAAGAGTTCAACCTGCTGCATCTGTTTATGCTGCATCCCGGCGAAGTGTTGACGCGCACGGTGATCGCCTCCCGCGTATGGGATATGAATTTTGATAGCGACACCAACGTGGTAGACGTGGCAGTAAAACGCCTGCGCCAGAAAATCGATGGTCCCTTTGCCCAACCGCTAATTCACACCGTGCACGGAGTTGGGTATCGCTGCGAAGCTGAAGCATGACGAAACTTTCGCTCGCCACCCGCTTATCCGTGCTGCTCAGCATCACGGTGATCGTGATTTTTGCCCTGAGCGGCTTTGCGCTGTATCAGTCGCTGGCGAAGCAGATTGGTGTCCGCGATGACGCGGCCCTGCTGACGCGCATCGACCAGATACGTACGTTGCTGCGCGATGAAAACGCCATTACGCTAATCCAGCAAAAACCGCGCTTGTTTGCCAATATGCTGGGCAACACAGAATCCTTGCTGGTGCTGCGCTTTCCCGGTCAAGCCCCGCTGATTGTGGTCAATCCCGGCGCACGCCCCCTGCCGGACATCGCGCCCGTGCCCGCCGATCAGCCACTGAGCCTGGCCTCTGTACATCACCAGCAGGCAGAGGACGGCACGCCTTTTATTTCTGCCGCCGCTTTAGCCCCCACGCGTGATGGCAACGGGCAAATTGAGATCATGACTGGCCGCCTGATGAGCGATCGTACCCAAACGCTAAATAGCTATCGCGACCAGATCATTGTATCGACCGCATTGGCTGCGCTGCTGGTCGCAGCATTAAGTATCTGGCTGGTTCGGCGCGGCTTGTCGCCATTACGTCGGCTGGCAGCAGAAACCGATGCTATCGATGTGCGACGTTTATCACACCGCATCCAGTTCAGCGATGCGCCGACTGAACTGCAACCGCTGGTCGCCGCCTTCAACCAGATGCTCAGTCGCCTGGAAATGGGCTATCAACAACTCAGCCAGGTTTCGGCAGATATGGCGCACGATCTGCGCACCCCGATTGGTACCTTGATCGGCCAGACCGAAGTGGCGCTCAGTCAGCCGCGCAGCGTGGGCGATTATCAGGCGTTGCTGGGTTCCAACTATGAGGAGCTGGAGCGATTGGCGAAGATGATCGATAACATGCTGTTCCTCGCTAAAGCGGAAGACGCCAGCCAGGCGATGGATTGGCAGCTTATCGATTTGGCACAGCTGGGCGAGAAATTGCAGGACTATTTTGATGGCATGGCCGAAGAGCATGCGATGCGGTTGGAGATGCGTATGCAGGGAGAATTAAGCGCCGATCCGCAACTGTTGCAGCGTGCACTGGCAAATCTGATGGCGAATGCCTTGCGCTATGGCGAGCGAGAATCAACCATTCGCGTGCTAAGTGCGGAGCGCGATCAGGGAATCGAATTGGTGGTGGAGAATGACGGTGCGCCCCTCAGTGTCGAGCAGCAGGCAAGAATGTTTGATCGCTTCTGGCGCGCCGATGCATCACGCCATCAAAGCAGCAGCGGGCTGGGGTTGTCGATTGTACGCAGCATCATGCGCTTGCATCACGGCAGTTGTGCGGTGAGCAGTGAAAACGGGGTGAATCGGTTTAGTTTGCTGTTTCCACATTAAATCTGAATGGTGCGATGTTTGCCTGGCAGCAGCAGAAGGGGTCTACACGTCCTCCGGTATTTTCAGCCAAACAAAAAGCTGCCACTTTTAACCGTGACAGCCTTTGCTATATGGCCTCTAGTGAAGAGCCTTGCACCACGACGGCTTAAATAAAGGTGAAAATCTCTTCGCGCGGCAAACGTGATTTTGGCAGCGCCGCATTGAAATCTTCGTCGCTGCGATAACCCAGCGATACCAGTACCACGCTGGTAAAGCCTTTCTCACGCAAGCCTAACGCCTGATCCAGCGCACGTTGATCAAAACCTTCCATCGGCGTCGCATCAATCCCTAACATCGCGGCACCTAACAGCAAACCACCGAGCGCCAGGTAAACCTGTTTTTCCATCCACTGCGGGATATCACGCTGCTCATAACGGTGCATGTCGACATAGCCACGGCGGCTCTTATCCTGACCGGCTTTACCTTCGGGTTTGGCAAAACGGCCATCCTGCTCTTCCTGCGCCAGCACATTTTGCAGATGTGCGTCATCCAGATCGGTGCGCATGCACAGCGCGATCACATGGGAAGCATTGAGCACTTTCGGGCCGTTATAGACAAACGCACCGGTGGTGGATTGTGCTATCTGCTCACGTCCTTCCGGCGTGGAAGCCACCACAAAATGCCACGGCTGAGAGTTGACGGAAGACGGGCTGTTGCGCAGCACGTTGAGCAGCGTTTCGATCTCTTCCTGCGGCAAGCTTTTACCACTGGCAAAGGCTTTTACGGTGTGGCGACGAGCCACTGCGTCATTAAGTGTCATGGTGTTCTCCTGAAGGGATAAGTGACAAATTGGCCATACCTTACCCGCCGCGCTTACACAGCGGTTAACGAATTGTGTTTCAAAGAGTTAAAAGCCACTCAGCACGATTTTTCCGCGTGCGCGACCGCTTTCGATCAGCGCATGGGCTTTACGCAGATTCGCCGCGTTGATGGTGCCATGATGTTCACCTGCGGTCGTTTTCAGTGTCTGGTCATCGATCAGTTGGCTTACGCGCTGCAAGATGTCGTGTTGACGCTGCATGTCGCTGGTCTGGAACAGTGAGCGGGTAAACATCAGCTCCCAGTGTAGCGAGATGGCTTTGCGTTTCAGCGGCACCACGTCCAGCGTTTCCGGATCATCGATCAGTGCCAGTTTTCCCTGCGGGGCCAGCACGTCCACCAACTGTGGATAATAGCTATCAGTGTGCGTCAGTGATGCCACATAACGCACCTGTGGATAGCCAATCGCCGCCAGCTGTTCACCCAACGGCTGCTGGTGATTCACCACATGATGCGCACCCAGTGAACGCACCCAGTCTGCGGTTTCTGGACGCGAAGCCGTACCAATCACCGTGAGGCTGGTCAGTTTGCGCGCCAGCTGCGTCAGGATCGATCCCACGCCACCCCCTGCACCGATAATCAGTAAAGCCGCATTGTCTTCTGCCTGCACTTCCAGACGGTCAAACAGCAGTTCCCATGCGGTCAGCGACGTCAGGGGTAATGCAGCGGCATCGGCATCACTGAGGGTACGCGGTTTATGCCCGGCAATGCGTTCATCCACCAGCCCATACTCGGCATAACTGCCTGCACGCGTAATATCGCCCGCGTAAAACACTTCATCGCCCGGCTGGAACAACGTAACCGCCTCGCCCACCGCTTCCACCACGCCGACGGCATCCCAACCCAGAATGCGCGGTTTATCCGTTGGCGCACCGTTACGCACTTTGGTGTCCACCGGGTTAACGGCAATCGCGTGAATCTTCACCAGCAAATCGCGCGCGCCCGGCTGCGGTTGGGCAACATCCAGTTCATACAACGCATTTTCATCGGAAATCGGTAAACCATTTTGGCTATAAACAATCGCTTTCATCCAGCCGTTCCTCAATTCATCAGGGTGTTAGGTAATTTGAAGTCAGCATAGCGGCCAGCGCGTTGAGGAAAAATGCCGATTGCACAGCAACACTTTCACTCTTAGAGTGAAAATCCCTGCGTGTTTTGACGATGAGTAAAGAAATGATCCGACTGGAAGATGTCACGCTGTTTGTGCGATCGGCGGCACTAGGCAGCTTTTCGCGCGCGGCCCGTGAAGTGAATTTGCTGCCGGGACAAGTGAGCGCCGCGATTCAGCGACTGGAGCGAGAACTGGATCGCCGCCTGTTTGCACGATCCACACGGAGTCTGCGCTTGACCGCTGAAGGTGAAAAGTATCTGCCGTACGCGCAGGAGATGCTCAACCTGGTGCAAGCGGGCGCCGACAGCCTGCAAAGTCATGAAGACGCGCTGAGCGGCGAGCTTAAAATCGCGATGCCTTCCGATATTGGCCGCAACATTCTCTTGCCGCTGATCACCGAGTTTTGCTGTGAGCATCCTGCCTTATCGGTTCGTTTATCGTTATCCGATCAGATCAGTGATGTGTTCCGCGATCCGGTAGATATCGCCATTCGCTACGGCAAACTGGAAGACAGCAGCTATGTGGCATTACCGCTCGCCGAGGACAATCGCCGCATCATGGTGGCTTCACCAGCCTATCTCGACCAACATGGACGCCCGCAACAGCTGGAAGATTTAGCACAACATCATTGTCTGCCGTTTGTGATGGGCGGCCACGTCTACGACAAGTGGACCTTCCCGCAGGAAGGTATGCGCCGACAAATCACCGTCAAAAGTCGCTTGCTGTGTGATGACGCCGAAGTGGCGCGGCGTTGGGCTATCAGTGGCATGGGCATCGCGTATAAATCCTGGATTGATGTCTGTGAGGATATTCAGCAGCACCGCCTGGAACGGGTGCTGCCTGAAATCCCCGGTGAAAGTACGCCGCTGCATTTAATCTGCCCGCATCGCAAGCAGTTCTCTCCCGCTATTCGGGCGCTACATGGCGTATTGCGGATGCATTTGCGGGCGATGACCGCGCAACTGTGATAGCTGTAAATGTGCAGAGCTTATGCGAACTTGCGGTTTTGATTGCCTCGTGAGCGGCTTTATCATTTTTGAAAATTGATAACACCTTCAGGGACTCACATGCGCAAAATGACAAAGACAATTCTCGCTTCACTGCTTTTCTTCTCGCTGCTTGCCAACGCCAGCGCCGAGGAGACACTTCGCATCGGCTATCAAAAATCCTCTACCTTGCTGACACTCATTAAGCAGCGTGGCGACCTGGATAAGGCCCTCGCCGATCGCGGTATTAAAGTGACATGGCACGAGTTCACCAGCGGTTTGCCGCTGCTGGAGGCGCTGAATCTCAACAACGTTGACCTGTCTGCTGACGTGGCCGATACCGTGCCGGTGTTCGCGCAAGCGGCAGGTGCGGACCTCACGTATTACGCACGCGAGACGCCCTCTCCTGAGGCTCAGGCCATTCTGGTTCCGGCCAACTCCAGCATCAAATCACTGCAGGATTTAAAGGGTAAAAAGATTGCCGTCACCAAAGCGGCTGGCAGCCATTATCTGCTGATCGCCGCGTTGCAAAAGGCGGGACTAAAATTCAGCGATGTTACACCTGCATGGTTGACGCCTGCCGATGGGCGTGCCGCGCTGGAACACGGCAGCGTCGATGCATGGGTGACATGGGAACCCTTTGTGACCAGTTCCAAAGTGGAACAGCACACTCGCGTGCTGGTGAGCGGCAAAGGTCTCGCCAGTTACCAGCGCTACTATCTGGTGTCGACGCCTTACGCGCAGAAGCATCCTGAGGTATTGGGCATTGTGTATAAAACGCTGGATCAGGAAGCACAATGGCTGAAAGCACATCCGACAGATGCCGCAAAGATTCTCTCTCCGCTGTGGGGTAATTTGCCGTTGGCGACGGTGGAACAGGCCAATCAGCAACGCAGTTATCAGATCGAGCCGGTGAAGAAGAGCGATCTGGCTGAGCAGCAAAAGATTGCGGATGCGTTTTATCAGGCGAAGTTGCTGCCGAAAGCGATTGATGCCCAGGATGTAGGTACCTGGCAGCCGCAGGCGAAATAATCGCTCTACCAGATAATGGTCTACTCAGGCAGGCTGCCATCGGTGAGGTCCGCAGAACGCATTGAAGCTTTGCCCGGCGATGCCGATAGACGTATCAGGCTTTCTCAAAGCCGTTTCAGCCCCCCATTAGTCGTTTTAAAGGAGAGCAAGATGGATGTATCACAGATTACTTCACTGGCTATCGGTCTGTCTAACATGGACCTCAGCAGTAAGGTGAGCACCATGGTACTGAAAAAGACCCTGGATAATCAGCAGTCTATGGCAGCGGGAATTCTTAATTCGATTCCGCAACTGCCGGCAAATCCCGCTGTTGGCCGCAACATCAATACCACCGCATAAACTCACGTTGCATCGTTGCACTCACTGAACGACCTCCGTTAGCATGTGTTTTTTGACCACTCCCTTTCCAGGGAGTGGTTGCTTCCTGGCTTCACCTCAATAGATGAACATGACCTTTATCGCATGGTCTGGCTTTGCACCCTTCATCCGACCATTTGCCGTTAGATAATACAGTTTATAGGTAAGAAACAATGACAGTTCAGCATGAACCCTACTGGAACCGAATGGTTCCCGAACTCACCGTAACGGACTTTACTGCCTCACTGCATTTTTACACTGAAGTATTGGGATTCCAGATTATGGTCAGACGAAGCGATCCCGAATTTGCTTACATCAACCTCGGCGAAGCACAACTGATGCTTGAGCAGTATCACACCGAAGGCTGGAATACTGCTGAACTCGTCAAACCGCTGGGGCGCGGCGTAAATTTCCAGATTGAGGTGGACGATATTGAGTGTGTGCTGACGCGGGTGAGGAAATATGGCGTGCCGCTGTATCGGGATTTGCGCGAAAACACTTATCATATTGGAGATACCACGGCTTGCCAGAGAGAGTTTCTTGTTCAGGATCCGGATGGCTATCTTTTGCGTTTTTGCCAGTTTATTGAGTGAGTGTATTTACAGGGCAGATTTGTCAATGGGCTCGGGGTCATTCCACCACCGAGCAATGTCTTTATCAGTAAGCTTTCAGCTTCAAACATCTCAGGCCATCTATCATCGTATGGCACAACAATAATTTTCCGCATAAATACATCCTCTCTGCCGTGGTTATTTACCATCACAGCACTGTTTCGCCCTTTCCTGTAATCCTGATAACGTTAAATTACCTGAGCTTTTTGCACATAAAGACACTCAACGGATCTGCTGCATATGGGAGGAATGCATCGCATGTCTCGTAACCACATCTACGATAAAGTGCTATAGCCGGTTGCTGGTGAATCCCTGTCTCAAGCAGCAAGATGCCCGAATTCTTTTCTGAAGCCATCGTCTCGATTGCAGTGACAATTTTTTCTCCGAGCTTCCTGCCCCGGTATTCCGGTCGAATATAAACCCGCTTAATCTCAGCTGAGCCGTTTTCCTGGAGTAGCAGAGCACCACAGCCTACAGGTGAGCCACTTTCATCACGCACGATAACGCACCGGAGTTGCTTGTCAGTAACTGTTGAAAGATCCAGGCAGTGATTACTCTCTGCAGGATACAGTTGGCTTTGAAAGGCATCTAGCTCGCTCACCAGCCACGTGAGGTCAGAATCATATTTGTCTACTTCTGAAATGCTGAACATGCATTATCCTCGTTTCAGTTTTAACTACGGAATCTACCATAGTGTTCCACCTATTTCGGCATTCAGTATTTAACATACGGGTTCGTTTGCAAGTTCCGTTGTTGGTAAGAAGCTAGCCTGTACGCAGCGCAAGATCTGCTAGGAGCGAACAGGAGACGTAAAAGCCCCCTACCCACGTTGTGGATACGACCCCGGGATGAATTCTGGCTTTAAGTTTTCAGGGCTATAATCCCCCCTGGATTATGAGTTAAAACTAACTATTGAAATGTCAAACGTGAGTTAAATCACTCATCATCAGTTATTGGAATCAAATTGAGTTGCATATAGCGTACTGCTTCTCGTTGTAAATCATCCCAAGAATTAGTTGAATGTTGTTTTATATTAGCAAGAGCATTCTGACAGCCTAGAGCATTACAATTATCCTGTTTACTCTCATTGAAGACTTTTTGTCCGTCATGAAAATAAACCACTTCCTCTGCTGACATGCTTTTTTCATTGTCAGTGGATAGAAAATAAATTGAAGCAGAGTATTTAACTAATTTTTCATTATAGAGATACCAGCTTTCAGTTCGTATCGGTAGTCGCTTTCCTTCAGGATACGCTGCATCAAAACGGATACGCATCCTAAATAACTTAAAAGGTCCAAATGCCTGTAAGGCAGCATAAACCCCTTCATCGTTTCGCTGATACCATCGATCCATCTCTTTATTGACAGGATGGAGCGCCCCCGATTTTTGGGTAATACCTTTAGTTGTAGAGTAATCTATATTAGCTTGTGCAGCCGCTATTCTGGCAGGTGGCAAATGTCCAGTCAGAACCGTCGATTTCTCATTGGCATATACATTAACTAGTGAGCAAGGCCGATGCATAATACTGGTTAGACGCAAATTTTTAAAATTTGTACCCAAAAGTGTTACAACCGGAATAGTGGTATCAGGATAGCCATAGGGGGTAGTGACAAAGAGACACCCTTGACGTTCATTAACAGGACTTTGTGTTCTTCTTATATCCTGGCTGACAAGATACCTAAATGATGATGAACCTCTGAATTCACGGGCAAACTCCAGGTCTTTTTCAGGCAAATTTTTTATTGCCGCAAGATATCCGGGTTGTTGGTAGAGTGATGGATATAGTTGCACGTACAATTCAGCAAGCACATAGTCACCATCCAGCGATACCGGCATATCAACCCCTAAAATAGATGGATTATCAGTTTCTGGTTTCAGTGTATAGTTGCGGGTCTCATCTTTTGATGTATATTTGTATCCTGGATCAGGGAACGTAACGACTCCACTCATTGTTGAAAACCAATGAAATTTACGAGTAGTTTGTCTGTATGTCGCCGTAACAGTAGCCCTCTTTGTCAGACTTTCCAATACAGACTTGTTTTCATCATCAGAAAGCACAGGTGAATAAAGATCACTAACCCCAAAAATGAAATGCAGCGTTTTATTTTCCACTGCAAGGCAACTTGATGATGGCAATATTAAAAAAATCAATATTGCTGATATCGTATTCTTCATTCCATTATCCCTTTATGCGCTTCATGTCCCGCTGGGATGTTATCACAAACAGATGAAACTACAACACTCCAGGATATCCCCGATGTATACGGTAGCAAAAAACCAGAATCAGTTTATACAGTGTAATACATTCTATCGGTGTAAATTTCTTAGCCTCCCATTTAAAACGCTACGCTATTTTCCACATCTACTTTGGCATAGAGCGTACTGTGCGCAGGTTAGCGTCCTGATCCGCGTTGAGCGGACGTTAATTTTGCATAATTGCAAGGGGCTTCAAAAGATGTGATGACCTATAACATCGGGAGATAAGAACGAGATAACTAGACAAAGTTATCTATCGGTGCAACTGCAATCGCGGTTTAATTCAGATAGTTTAACAATAGGCTACGGCCAATACTATCTTTTCTAGAAATTCCAGAGCGCTTTCCAGTTAAAGCTTTAATCAGGTGCATTCTTAATATAGCCGAAATAAGTACGAATACTTTCACGATGCCGGGTTGTTATTTCTCTATACCGATTAATTAAGAAATAACCATGATTAGTAAAACGATTGCAAGCAAGATAAATAAAACCTAACCCATCCAGACCTGCACTAAATAAAATTTCCGCATCCTTTCATTTTGAGTAAGACACCCTAACTGAGGCAAAAGTGCTTTGTAGCGGTTATATCACCTGAATAGTTAGCCCAGTAAAAGGCGCTTTACATAAAATAACGACTAAAACGTCCGCTCCATGCACAAAACGGACACCCACAAGGTTGCAGCACTGCAATTAACGAACGTCGCTCCTACCTGACTCCACAAAGAAGACCACTGCGTCCAAGTTGACAGCACTCGAAGACAGGTGGCATGAGATGTATTTCGCTGATAACGTGAATATCTTCGTGAACATGTGCAGCACGCAAAGGGCTCTGCATAAACACCCCAAATCGAGGTTAAGGATGATTTCACTGGGTTTTGTGTCAAAAAAAATGCTTGCCAATTGGAATGGCGCCCCGCTTCACCTGCCTGATTTCCAGTTCCACGAAAAACACAGCGCTGTAATCAAAACGAACTGCCCTGAAAAGATCATGCCGCTTATTAAGTCATTCGATCTTGAGCAGGATTCTGTCATCCGGGCATTGATGTCGATACGACAGTTGCCCCAGAAGTTGCAAGGCAAGGCGCCTAAAACCCATGATGATGAATTCGGACTGCAAACGTTCACGCTTCTTCACGCGTCTGATTTAGAACTTTGCTATGGGTTAAGAGGAGAGTTTTGGCGCGCAGACTTTGGCCTGGAAAAAATTTCTAACGCTGAAGAGTATCAGCAGCCCGCGCGGCCGGGTGCTGCTAAGCTGTTGCTGCGCTATCAAGTCAATCTTATCAATGACAGCCAATCCGAACTTATCACTGAAACGTTCATTCACTGCCCGGATAAAGCTTCTCATTGTAAGATGGCGGCTTATTGGCTGGCGATCAGAGCGGGGAGTGGTCTAATCCGACGCAGAATGTTGAGTTCAGTTAAGCATGAGCTGGAAATACCCTCATAAAAGGTAAACGGAATGATTTCTAAAGAGAATGCTGAGCATTATGTATGGGGTGATAGCTGCGACGGTTGGTATTTAGTCAATCGTCAGGACATGCTGATTATTCATGAGAAAATGCCTCCTGACACGCGTGAAACGCGTCACTTTCACTCAGTGTCCAGACAATTCTTCTTCGTTCTGCAAGGCGTATTGACGATGGAACTGGAAGGTGAAAAACATGAGATTAACGCCCAGCAAGGTCTCGAGATCGCCCCAGGGTTGAAACACCAGGCCAGGAACGACAGTGGATCTCCAGTGGAATTTCTTGTTATCTCCCATCCAACACCACGAGGGGATCGTACTGATCTTTCAGCATGCTGAGTTTCGCTTATGATGAACCCTCGACCCTGCATGAAGCCAAATCATGAATCACGAGCAAGAAGCTGAACATATTATTGATCTGTACAGAGAAGGTGCCGAAGTCTGGGATAACCACCGTACTCAGCATTTCATCGAGCAGCACTGGCTGGCGCGTTTTCTCGAGTTGATCCCTGCAGGCGGAGAGATTCTGGATGTCGGCTGTGGTGCGGGTATTCCGATTGCACAGTACTTTTTGCAAAAGCAGTTCAAAGTCACGGGCGTGGATGCTTCCGAGCCGATGATCGCCCGCTGTCGGGAAAGGTTCCCACAGGCGCAATGGCACATTGCCGATATGCGCACGCTGGAACTCGAGAAGACCTTTAATGGCATCATCGCATGGGACAGCTTCTTCCATCTGACACGCGACAACCAACGGGCGATGTTTCCGCGCTTTGCTCAGCATGCTCAGGTCGGTGCTGGCTTAATGTTCACCAGCGGCCCCGATGATGGTGAGGCGATGGGCACTTTCCTTGAACGTCCGCTCTATCATGCCAGTCTGTCTCAAGATGAGTTCCGCCAACGGCTGTCGGATAACGGCTTCAGCGTGGTTAAGCAGGTGACTGAAGATGCGACCTGCGGTGGCAGAACGGTTTGGCTGGCACAGAAACAATGAAACTGCTTAAAGCGCGAAATCCACGTGCTGCCCGCCAGGCATATTCACGCCAATCGTTAATTGCCCGCCCAGCGCCTCGACATAACGCTTTAAAGTGGCAATTTTCAGGTCTTCGCCACGCGCCTCAATTGCTGCAACCGAAGGTTGGGCGATTCCCATGGCTTCCGCTTGTTGTTTTTGCGTTTTATGAAGCGCCTCGCGTAACTTATACAGTTGGGAATCCAGGCGCATTGCCACCACTTTATCATTGACCTGTACAAGTTCCTCAGGCGTTAAATCCGCCATCAGGTCTTCTAACGTTTTCATTTTGTAGCCCCTTAATTCGTTGCCTAAAACACTTCACACCATTCATCCTTCTATACAAGGATATATATTACAATCTATATTGAACCATTCCTGACTAATCAGCAGTCAAGTGCTATAAACGAGAGCCCGCTTCATTAGTCCTGCGCATTCTTGTCGCGTTGTTTCAAAAATTTCAGATACATACCCGAAAATGAGATGGCTTTACCACACGTTGACGGGAGTGCTTAACTAATCACCTCCCCTCAATCATCCCCCACATCCCTGCAAACACTCCGCTCAGACTTTTGTTTCCCACTTCCGAAAGGTGGTTATCGTCTCGATACAGCGGCACATTCTCCCTCGCTCCGTAGCAGAAACGGCTGTCACATAACCCCTGCGTGGCATCCAGCAAGGTAACGTTGGGCGAAAGCGCCGCGATATTGTTGAGCATTGCCAGCGCGTCCTGATGCCGTGCTTGATAGTCGGCACGAGATTGCTGAATGGTCAGCGCTTTGCCACGCATCGCATCGCGTGACATGCGATAAATGACGTCATAACCAAATTCCGGCACCGGCGTCATGATAAAGACTCGGTGATGGCTGGCGAGTTGTTTCACTGCGGCACCAAAATGCCGTTGATAGGCGGCGATGGAACTGCCGTCCTGCCTGAAACTGTAGGTGGGTGCGCTGCTGCCGTTGCCATACTCGCCGTGCAGATAAAACGACATGCGATTGATGATCAATACCGATGCCTTGGGATATTTGCGTTCGATATCAGCCATCGCCGCCTTCACAAAACCACCGCAATCAGGGCTGGCGCTGCGTTGAATATCCGGGACCGAAGGGCAACCAGACTGTGCGATGAATACCACGCCATCCTGCGTACTGGCGCTATCCACAATCGAGGACAACATCGCGGCGGCGTGGCTATCACCCAGTACCACCAGATTCACCCGACTGGCATCGCCAAACACGCACTGTGGTGATGTGATGCCGCTGAGCACAAAGCAATTTTTAGCCAGCGTAAAACGTTGCTGCGAATAGTGATCGATTGAGGCCACCACTGCGGGCGCACGTGAAGGGATTCCCGCCCTCGCTACGATCGTCACCCCGAACAACATCACCACAGCAGCCTGTCCTAGCGCGATATAGGTTTCCCGGCTGAACCAGCTTTGCCTGTTCTCAACCCAGACGTAAGAAGCCCAACCAGCAGCCAGTGACAGCAGGATCAGCACCAGCTGGCTGACAAACGTGACCGGCCAGTCCGCCAGATGCCAGAACACCCACAAGGGCCAATGCCATAAATAGATCGAGTAAGACGTTTTGCCGATGTGCTGCACGACGCGATGATTTAACCACCGACTGTTCTGTACCCCCGCGTGAAGAATCAACGCGGTGAACATCACCGGTATCAGCGTCATGATGCCAGGCCAGGCGATGTTTTCATCAAACATTAACGCACATAATATCAGTGACAAAATACTGACTGGCGGAACCCAACCCTGCTCGCTCAGTTGGGTTTTAGGTGCCAGATACACTAATCCGCCAACCAGCATCTCCCACGCGCGGGTGGGCAACAAATAATAAGTGGCGGTGAGATGATAATCAGTGGCGACCATCGCCAGTACTAATCCAAACGACAACAGCGCAGCGATACCCATCGCCCAGGCAAATTGCTGACGCAAGAAACGTGCGGTAAACATTAATGCCAGAGGTAATAATAAATAAAACTGCCACTCAACGCTTAATGACCAGGTATGCAGCAGCCATTTATACACCGAACCGGTATCAAAATAACCGCCCTGTTTGAAATAGACCACATTAGAGATAAAACTAAGGCTGGAAACCGCGTGCTCCGCCATGCGCTGATACTCCGCGGGCGACATCAAAAAATAACCCATCAGCATTAATATTGCGCACAGCACCATTAATGGCGGGATAATGCGTCTACAGCGCGCCGCATAAAATGCCATCAGCGAAAATTTCTGATTTTTAGGTCGTGACAGAATAATACTCGTCATTAAATAGCCAGAAATAACAAAGAACACATCAACGCCGAGGAATCCCCCGCTAACATGGGTAAAACCAAAGTGATAGAGGAGGACTAACATCACCGCATAGGCACGCAGCCCGTTAATGTCAGAGCGGAAAGTCATGGGAATAATCCGTGAAAGAGGTTTTCAGGATTATGTAAAGATTGTGAAAAGACTCAGCAATCGATGAAATCTCTGTAATTACATGTCCATGACACAAAAAATGGAACTGTACACCCGATGATTTATCTTAAGGTCATGTAATTCCCCCTCGAATAATCATCAGGTTGTCAGACGCGCAAACAGGAACAGCTTTACGAAATCATTATTAACTTAAATGAAATGAGATCAGGATATTCAGAATAGTAGCACACTCCCATCAGCCGATATTAACGTTCCAAAATAGTGAGCCATTATGATTTATCGGGTGCTAATACCGCAATGGCACCTTCGATTAAACGATAATGTGCAGGTGTGCGACCAATAATTTCCCCATCAGCATTAATGTCATGCGGACGCCGGGTGTGCAGGCTAAATTGGGTGCCGCTCAGCGTACGCACGCTGCCCCAGCGACCATGCGTACCACGGCGCAGAGAGGGAAATAGCGCCAGAATTTGCCACCAGTGACGCACTTCCAGGCTATAAGCATCCAGACGACCATCATCGGGTGCCGCGTCCTTCTCTATCGTCATCCCACCGCCGTAAAAGCGGCCATTGCCAACTGAAAATTGCACCGTTTTAATGGCTTCCTGCTGGCCATCATAATGCAGCATGGCGCTGAAGGGACGGCTTTGCCGCAGCAGGCGTAAAGCAGCAAGCGCATAACCCGCAGTGCCCCACTTTTTCTTGGCTGCTGCGGTGAGATTGCGTGCCAGGCTGGCAGAAAACCCTACGCTGGACACATTCAAAAACAGATGGCCGTTGACTTCACCCAAATCGATACGCCGCGTGTGTCCCGCGACGATGATGTTAATCGCTGCATCCAGATTGAAAGGAATGCCTAACGTACGGGCAAAGTCATTGGCCGTGCCGAGCGGCAAAATGCCCAGCGGCAAGCGGGATTGCATCAATCCTGGTGCCGCCGCATTCAGCGTGCCATCGCCGCCGCCGACTATCACCACATCCACTTGATGCTGATGCGCCAGAATCAATTCACTGTAACTGCGTTCATCCTCTTCGTGAGGGGTAATAAGGGAATAACCTGCTGCCGATAATAGTTGATGTGCCAGATCCGCCCACTGTGCACCACGGCGTGCCCGACGATTGACCAGTAGGAGCGCGCGCCGCTGCTCAGGTTGAGCACCAGGATTGGTCATTTCGATATTTCCCTGAAATTAAATGCATCAGGCGAAAGTAAACAGAGATAACGAAACTGGCAATCTTCCTTAGATATCTTTACACCCATAATAGGATTTTTCTATATCTAAAAGTAATTAAGATCCTCTTAAGATTTTTGTGCTTCACTTATTCACTGGCGAACACTGGATTTGACGCATTGCGTTATCACAATACTCTCAATGAGCAAGGGTGAATTATGCTGATAAAACTGAAGCGCACCAGAACACACGTTGAAGATCGTAATCTCGCCCTGTGCCTGGCCACATCAGCGGGATTATTGAACGCCATGGCGCTAGCTGCCTTCGGCTTTTTCCCCTCGCATATGTCCGGCAACATTGCACAAATCTCCAGCGATTTGAACGAGATGGATATTCGTAATCTTAAAGTCTTCATCGCCATGATTGGCGCCTTTGTCACCGGCGCGGTGGTGGCGAGGATTTCGGTGGTGCTTGGGGTGATTAATGGGCTGCGCACCATATTTAGCTGCATTTTACTGGTGGAAGGCGTGCTGTTAATATTGACGTCGCTGTTCGAGATCTATTATTTCTCATCAAATAATAACGGCGAAATATTGCTGCTATTGGCCTTTTTGATGGGTGTGCACAATTCTACCTCGACGCAACTTTCGAACGGTCGCGTACGATCCACCCATATTACCGGCACCCTAACCGATGCAGGTATCTCTATCGGTTCGGTATTTGTCGCATTATTGCGCCGCGATCCCTCGAAAAATATCCGTGCCTTTAAGCAGCAACTGAACACCCATCTGGTGACCATTTTCTCCTTCCTGACCGGTGGCATTGTCGGCCTGCTAATCTTCAATGCTTTAGGCTTCGGATCGCTGATTGGCCCCGGATTAATTCTGGTAGTAATTGCCACGCTTTCGATTGTTTTCACGCTTTATAAAGTGAAAAGTCGCAGCTACGCCAAAGCGATCCCTTCTTAATACAGAATCATCAGTAGTCATTCTGCGATGCAGGCGATATAACAAAAGCAGGACAATCTCATCGCAGAGGACAATATGGCGCTTTCACACGAATTGATTCTGATCTACACCACCTATTTTGTTGCCACCGCCAGCCCTGGCCCGAGCAATATGGCGATCATGGGCACGGCAATGAAGAAAGGGCGCGGTGCCGCACTGGCGCTGGCAAGTGGAGTGATTAGCGGTTCGATGATGTGGGCGCTGCTGGCAGCCTGCGGCGTGTTGACCGTACTGGCAACCTTTGCTCAGCTATTGATTGTGCTGAAAATCGGCGGTGGCTTATATCTGCTGTGGCTGGCCTATAAGGCGGGTAAATCGGCATTACGTCGTCCTGATGCGAATGAATTCAGCGCCAGCGGCGACAAAGTCACTTTTGTCAGGCTGTTTCGGCAGGGTATTTTGATGCACGTCGGCAATCCCAAGGCGATTTTGACCTGGGTGGCGATCATGTCGGTGGCACTGAAACCGGATGCAGCGGCTTCAACTTTACCGATGATCATCGCCGGTTGTGCCACGATCTGCGTGCTGGTGTTTTGCGGCTATGCCCTGCTGTTCTCCACTGCGGTCATGGCAGCATTTTATCGCCGTATCCGCCGTGGGCTGGATGCGCTGCTGGCGTGCTGCTTCGCCGTTGCGGGTTTGAAACTGGTTTTTAGCCGGAGTTAACCGGAAGCGGTGCTGGCAAGCGCAGCACCGCTTGCAACTCATCAGGAGTTGTTCGGCGCAGCGGCCTGGGTTTCGCTAAAGGTCGGCTTCTGACGTGTCACCGAATAGACCACGTTCTTCGGGCCTTTAGTGTCGGTGGTCACATCCACCGACGCAATGGTCACCTTGCCAAAACCGAACAGCGTCTGCACGTAACCACCGACCTGGTGTTTACCTTCACTCACGCGGATCTCTTTATTCTCGCCTTTTTGCAGCAGCCCGGCATCCTGACCATCTACCGTCACGTAAACGGAAGACCCGTCATCGGTACGCGTGATCAGATGGGAAACGTTGATCACGGTCGGCCCGCTATCAAACTGGGAAGGAATGTTGTCATTCTCGATGGGGGCAGCAGCTGGAGCGTCAGCTTGCGCGGTAGCGTTGCTATCTGCGGCGTGGCGTGCACAACCGGTAAGCATGAGTGCGGCCGTCAAAGCGGCCAGAGTGAAACGCGAAAACATCGTGACGAAAAACCTTTTGCTAAATGAGAAGCAATTATTTTAGCGTGCCTCGCGGAGTGATGACAGTCACACAAATCCAGTATTTTCCGAAAACCTGTCTCGATGTGTTTCATCCAGGGGAAAGCAGCACGGAATGCAAATGGGTAAATTGAGGGCGCCCGGAATGAAGGACGCCCTGCCTGAGAGTGATTACCAGCTGTAGCTCACAGACGCCACAATCGAACGACCGCTGCCGTAGAAGCACGCGCTGGTGTTGCTACAGGATGCAACATAGTGCTTATCGGCCACATTGTTCACGTTCAGCTGCAGCGTGGTGCCACGCAGTGAGTTAGCCGCTTCGCCCAGCTCATACTTCGCCATCACGTCATACAGCGTGTAATGCGGAACCTTGTCCTGACCGGTGGAATCCGCCCAGGCCGTGCCGGTATAACGCACACCGCTGCCGAGCGTCAGACCGTTCAGCACACCGTCCAGGAAGCTGTAGCTGCCCCAGGCCGAAGCAGCATGGCGCGGAATACTGGCAGGTGTTTTGCCGACCTGTGCCGCGGTGTTGCTCTCTTTGGTTTCCGCATCGGTAAAGGTATACGCCGCCATCACCTTAATCTCCGGGGTGATCTGCGCGTGCGCTTCTGTCTCAATGCCTTTGGACTTCACCTTACCGATCTGCTCGTTGTAGCCCAGTTCGCTGTTGTAAGTGGTGATGTTTTTCTGCGTGATATCAAACGCGGAAACGGTAAACACCGCATCCCAACCCACAGGCTGATACTTGATACCGATTTCCGTCTGCTCGCCAGTCGTCGGTGCGAAGGGATCGCTACCCGGCGCACCCGTGCTCAGATTCGGTTCGAACGAGGTGCTGTAGCTGATATACGGCGACAGGCCATTATCGAAAGCATACAGCAGGCCAGCACGGCCGGTGAACTTGCTATCATTCTGCTGGGTGGTGCTGTTCTCAATGCGGTCCTGCGAACGCACTTCTGACCAGTCCTGGCGACCCGACAGCAGCAGATTCCATTGATTCCATTCCAGCTGGTCCTGCAGATACACGCCAACCTGATCGAGCTTTTTGCGCGTGCTGGTGTTCAATGCCAGATCGCTCTCATTGATTGTCACGCTGGTCGGATTCGCCCAGTCGAGAATGTACTGGTCACCGCTGTCGCGCCACAGTTTGTTGTCGACATCGCTCCATTTGTAATCCAGCCCGCCCAGCACGGTATGCGCTACGTTGCCGGTATCGAACGTCGCTTTAACCTGGTTATCAATGCCCAGTTCTTTGGACTTGATTTTGTCATGCTGTGGACGACGGTTGATCTGATGGTCACTGCCATCCACATCGAAGGTATAGACCAGATATTTGTACGACTCATCCATGTTGCTGTAACGCATATTCTGCGTGAAGCTGATGTTGTCGTTGAAGTTATGCTCGAAGATGTAGCCAACTGAAGTCTGCTCGCGTTTCGCTTCGTTAAAGCTCGGATCGCTGACATTGAGATCGTAAGGAATGTAGCCCGCGCTGGTGTTAAACAGCGTGCCGTTGGCAGGCAGGAAGTTACGATATCCGGCCTTTGGCTCGTTCTGATACATCGTCAGCAAGGTGAAACTGGTGTCCGCGTTTGGCAGCCACGTCAGCGCGGGGGCAATCGCCATGCGCTGCTGTTTGTTATCTTTCACGAACTCATGTTTGGTGCTGGCGATACCGTTAAGACGATAAAACAGCGTGTTGTCGTCATTCAGTTTGCCGCCGAAATCAAACGCAGCTTCGCCCAGATGCTGATTACCCGTGCTGAGCTGAACTTTATGAATGCTCTGCGCAGTCGGGCGTTTGCTGGTCATCGCGATGATGCCGCCAGGGTTCACCTGGCCATACAACACCGATGCCGGGCCATGAATCATCTCCACACGTTCCAGCAACCACGGGTCGATCTGTCCTGCCGCACCCTGCTGTCCTGACAGGCCGTAGCTCAAGCCATCAAGGAATTTCGGTGCATAGCGGAAACCACGTGCGATGATCTCATCGTTACGATTCGAGTTACCACGGTAGTTGGTCAGTACGCCGCTGGTGTAACTCAATGCATCCGCCACCGAAGGTGCCGCCTGATCGTCCATCTGCTCACGCGTAATCACCGAAATCGATTGCGGGGTTTTACGCAGTGGCGTTGAAGTTTTAGTGCCAGCGGCACTCTCTTTCGCCACATAACCTTGCAGCGGAGACGTCACACTTTCACGCGTATCTGCATTCACGGTGAGGGTCTCTTCCGCCGCGACGCTGAAGGCGGCAGGCGCCACCAGCAGGATTGAGGCCAGTGACAGGTGAAGACGGGAGAATCTGAACGGAAGTGCCACAGCAGGTATTGCTAAATTTTTTGCTTTAACGGACATAGTTGCCATCTCTATTTCAAACTGCCTTGTCGATGAAATAATCCGTCCATTCCCCTTCACCCAACGGCGAAAGCTGTAACGGATTGAAATATAACTTCCTCTGATAAAACACGGCCCTGAATTTCCCTTCAACACCCATCTCAGAATAATCATCTGAAAATTAGGGGATTTATTCGGCGCAAAAATAATATTGCAAATGTAAATCGTTATCAATAGCATTTGCATTACGTTTTTTAATGTAAAGTCTTTGAAGAAAATGTGGAGAGAGATTGCAGGATGTTTCTCAGTGATGCAGAGCAAATGACGCAAAACGAGTTGCCAGCCGGAACCGTCACCCAATGGTTACAGCTTGATGATTTAGGCAGTCACCACTGGTGGGAGCGGCTTCAATCCGTGGGTACGCCGGTGATTGAGCACCAGGCAGGCGGCGAAACCCGTATGCACTTTTTCTGGCGCGATCCGGAAGGCCGTTCCGAGCTATCGTCTACCAAAAAGGTCTATATCGATATAAACGGCGTCACCGATCATCACAGCCAGGCGCCTGAATCCCTTGTTCGCGTCGGTCATAGCGATGTCTGGCATTGGTCGACGCCTATCGAATCTGACTGGCGCGGCAGCTACAGTCTGATCCCGGTGACCGCTGAGCATTTGCCCCCGCTGTTCTGCGGCAGTGACGAATCCTGCCGGGTACTCCAACGCAAGTGGTGGATATCGCTGATGCCGCTGGCGATCCCCGATACGCTGAATCCTTCGCCCCCGTTTCTGAGTAGCCGCCGTTTTGCGTTGAGTAATGCGCATATGCCCGACGCGCCGGATCAATCCGCCTGGCAACCGCTGGATGCCGGATTGGCCGACACCTGGCCGGATGGCCTGCAAACCTTGCAGTGGCACAGCCACCTGCTCAACGTCACGCGTCACGTCTGGCTTTACACCACCGGAAAGACCGCACAAACGGACCAGCGCCCGCTGGCAATTTTGCTGGATGGGCAAAACTGGGTGTACGGACAGCCGATTTTCAGCGCCCTCGATCAGGTTACTGATGCGGGTGAGCTGCCGCCTGCCTGCTGGTTATTTATCGACGTGATCGACAGCCAGCATCGCGAAGTTGAACTGCCCTGCAACGAAACCTTCTGGCTGGCGGTACAACAAGAACTGTTGCCACTCGCACGCCAGCATGCGGCGTTCAGCAGTGATGGCAGCCGCACGCTGGTGGCGGGTCAAAGCTATGGAGGCCTCGCCGCGCTGTATGCCGGTCTACATTGGCCGCAGCGTTTTGGCCGCATCCTCACACAATCTGGCTCTTTCTGGTGGCCGCACCTGCAATACATCCGCGATTACGCCAACCGTGAACAGCACGCGCCGGGTCTGCTGTTGCAGCGTTTGCAGAACAATGCCCTGCCCGCTGGACAACTGAAGATTTTCCAGGAAGTCGGCGATCGTGAGCAGGACATGCTGTTCGTTAACCAGCAAATACGTCCCGCGCTGGAAGCCGCAGGCCATGAACTCTTTTTCCGCTGCTACGCCGGAGGGCACGACGCACTGTGCTGGCGCGGTGGCTTGATCGACGGCTGCCGCTGGTTGCTGGCCGATCTTCTCTCTGAAACAACCTCAAAAGGTAACCACCATGTCTGAACAACAGAATCCGTTTGATAACGATGCGCTCGATTTTCTGGTGCTGATCAATGCGCGCCAGCAGTACAGCCTGTGGCCGGCATTTGCCCAGGTGCCCGCGGGCTGGCAAAACGTGGCGGGTCCACTACCACGTGCCGCAGCGATTGAGTACATCGAAACCCACTGGCAAGACATGCGACCAGCGACGCAACAGACGTCGTCCAGCGCACATTAATTTTTCGTTTTTTAACTTTTCCTTTTTTTGATTTTTTAGACGGGAACATTCCTTTGGCATCGATAATCACGCATTCACCTGCGTATCCTTTGGTGGCGGCTCAGCCCGGCATCTGGATCGCGGACGCTATTGCGCAGCAGCGCAATCAATTTACCGTGGCGCACTACAGCGTGCTGCACGGCGACATTAACCGCGCGGCGTTGGACAGCGCCATCCGCCAGACGATGGCAGAAGCCGACACCGTGCAGGCACGCTTTGGCCTCGATGAAAACGGTGATCCCGCGCAGTGGTTTGATGCGCAAGCTCTGGTGCTGCCGGAGTGGCACGACTTCAGCCAGCGCGGGGACGCCACCGGTCAGGCACATAAACTTATGCAGGCCGATCTGCGTGCCGACCTGGCGGCTGACGGCGATAAACCGCTCTATCGCCACCTATTGATGCGCGTGGGTGATGGCAGCTGGTGGTGGTATCAGCGCTATCACCATCTGCTGGTTGATGGATTCAGCTTCGAGGCGCTGACGCAGCGTGTAGCGGCCATCTATGCCGAACTGTGCCGTGGCGAAGAACCCTCACCTTCACCCTTCACGCCATTTAGTGAAGTGATTGATGAATATCAGCAGTGGCAGGCATCACCGGCTTTTGCCCGCTCCGCCAGCCACTGGCAAACCTATGCAGCTGAACTGCCTGAAACCTTAACCCTCTCCTGTGAAAGCGTACTGGATGCTGGCGATCGCCCGATCAGCTGCCACGTCGCGCTGCCGGAATTGGCAACATTGCGTCAGCACGCTGCATTCCAGGATTTCAGCGAAGGCGATATCGTCAGTGCCCTGCTGCTGGCTTATCTGGCGCGCATCAGCGACAGCCCGCGCTTGTCGATTGGCTTTCCCTTTATGCGCCGCATGGGTTCAGCGGCGCTGACGGCGTTGGGTCCCGTGGTCAACGTCCTGCCGCTGATCTTCGACATTCCTCATCAGAGCGATTTAGCCACGCTGGTGCAGCAGGTGCAGGCGGAAATCCGTAAAGCACGCCGCCACCAGCGCTATGAAGCAGAGCAACTCCGTCGCGATCTGGGTTTGGTCGGCAGCAACCAACAGCTTTACGGACCGGTGATTAACGTCAAGGTCTATCATGATGAACTGCAATTCGATGGCATTCCGGCGGCGACTCACACCTTAGCCATGGGCCCAGTCGACGATATCGAGTTTGAAGTGGGCTTCCGTGATGGCGCATTGCAGTTAACGCTGGTGGCTAACTCGACGCGCTATGACGCGAAAATGTTACAGCGTCACGCCAATCGCATTCGTCATCTGCTCACGCAGTTCGCCGCGCAACCACAAATCAGCCTGGATACGCTGTCGATCATTGCCCCAGACGAACAGGCTGATTTGCAGCGCTGGTCCACTGGCCCGGAATTCACTCTGCCTGCGGGCGCGACCACCATCGTGGATATGCTGCTGCAACGCACGGCGCAAAGCGCTGACCAGACGGCGGTCGTCTGTGGCGCACAGTCGCTGACCTACCGCCAACTCACCAATCGCGCCATGCAACTGGCGCATGTACTGATTGCGCGTGGCCTGCGAGCGGACGACGTAGTGGCGATTGGCATTCCGCGCTCGGTAGATTCGCTGGTTGCGATCTTCGGCGTACTGGCGAGCGGCGCGGCTTACATACCGCTGGATCTCGATTATCCACGCGAACGTCTGGCACTGATGTGCGACGATGCTCAACCCGTATTATTGCTGACCCACTCCGCTACACTGGCGCAGATGCCGACACTTCCCGCGCTGTGCATCGATCAGCTGGAGAGTGAACTGGCGGCACAGCCGTCGAGTGTGCCGCACACCGCGTTGTGCGGTGTCGATCTCGCTTATATGATTTACACCTCCGGTTCAACCGGCCGGCCAAAAGGCGTGATGAGCACACATCAGGGATTGCTGAATCTGTTCCTGTCACATCGCGAACATCTGTTTGGACCGGCGATTGACCGCTTCCACGCCAGCAACCCGCGCCGGATGCGCGCCGGCCATACCGCGTCGTTCTCATTCGACTCTTCGTGGGAGCCGCTGTTCTGCATGCTGATGGGCTGCGAGCTGAATATCTTCGACGAAGAACTGCGTCGCGATGCCTGGGGTTTGATTCAGCAGATGAACGCGGTGCCGGTCGATCTGCTGGACATCACGCCGTCATTCTTCTCTCAGATGATCGACAGCGGATTGCTGGAAGCGGAAAACCATCGCCCTGCTTTTGTCATGATCGGCGGTGAAGCCGCCACGCCGACGTTGTGGAAACTGATGCAGCAACAGCAGCAGATGGAAATCCACAACTATTACGGCCCGTCTGAGTACACCATAGATACCCTCGGTGCCAGCGTGCTGGCTTCACCGCAGCCGGTAATTGGTCGTCCGGTGGGCAACAGCCAGGTTTATCTGCTCGACAGCCAACTGCGGCCGGTACCGATTGGCTGCACCGGCGAACTCTATATTTCCGGAATGGGCATCGCGCGCGGATATCTGCGCCGCCCGGATCTGACTGCCGCCCGCTTTGTCGCTAACCCCTTCCGTGAAGGCGAGGTGATGTACCGCAGCGGTGATGTGATGCGCTGGCGTCAGGATGGTCAACTGGCGTTTATCGGGCGGGTGGATCACCAGATCAAAGTGCGCGGGTTCCGCGTCGAACTGGGTGAAATTGAAAACGCACTAGTGGCACTGCCCGAAGTGAGTACCGCAGTGGTGATTGCCGAAGTGATGGGCGCCACTCACCGTCTGATTGGCTACTGCTCGGTACAGGATGATGCCCTGCGCGCCGATCCGCAACTCAGCACCCGCTTGCTGGCGCAGCTGGGTACCCAGTTGCCGGACTATATGCTGCCAGCCGTGCTGATGGTGCTGGATGATCTACCACTGAATGTGAATGGCAAAATCGACCGCCAGGCACTGCCGAAACCACAGCAGGCTCAGCAACAGCAAAGCCGCGCTGCGCGCACCCCGCAGGAAACGTTGATTTGCCAGGCGATGGCCAGCCTGCTCGGATTGGAGAGCGTCGGCGCGGAGGATGACTTCTTCTCACTCGGTGGTGACAGCATTTCGGCGATGGGTCTTAGCACTGCCGCTCGCCGCGCGGGGTATATGCTGCGCCCGCGAGACATTTTTGCCGAACGCACCGCCGCGCGCATGGCACAAGATTTAGCCCCGCTGGCACAGCACTCTCAACATGCCCGTGTGTCACAACAGGGGGCGATTGGCGGATTGCCGATTCTGCACTGGTTCAATGCGCAAGCAGGCATCAATGCCCGCTTCGCCCACGGCGTGCTGCTGTCCGTGCCGCCAGAGCTGCAACTCGCGCAGCTGGAACAGCTGATTGAACAGCTTGCCAGCACACATCCAGCCCTCAACGCCTTCACACGTGATAATCAGTTAGTGGTGGGCGAACCGCTCTCTGCGCGCCCTGCGCGTTGTCGCGTTATCGAAGTAACAGCGCGTGACCAGGCCGCCGATCAGGTCTTCTGTGACGATGCAGCACGCCTCGATCCGGCGACAGGATCATTGCTACAGGCGACCCTGCTTCAGACACAAGGTGCAAGCTGCGGATTGGTGTTAACGCTGCACCATCTGGTGGTGGATGGCGTGTCATGGCGCGTGTTGCTGGATGAACTGCAACAGGCCGGTGATGCACTGCTGAGCGGCGCGCCGATCGCCTTACCCGCTGAAGAGACCTCGCTGCATGACTGGTCCGCTACGCTGTTGGCCAACCTGGCCTCACGCGCCAGCGAAATGCCGTTCTGGCAACGCATGCTGGAGCAACCGTTGCCTGCACTGGGTGAGCGTGCCTTAAACGGTCATGAACGCGCCTTGCATCAGCGCACTCTGCTGGATGCGGCCACCAGCGCCGCCTTATTGCATACCCTGCCGCAGCAGTTCCGCGCCACCAGCGAAGAGTTACTGCTGACTCTGCTATCACTGGCGCTGCGCAGCATGAACGGCAGTGCGTTACAACGCGTGACGCTGGAGTCACACGGCCGTGCCGAGTTGCACGATCATCAGGATCTGGCGCGAACGGTGGGCTGGCTGACAGCGGAGTTTCCTCTGCTGCTCGCCCTGCCTGCTTCGGCCGACCTGAATGACAGCGTGCGCGCGGTGAAATCTGCGCTGCGTGCCGTGCCGGATCGCGGCATCGGTTATGGCCAACTGCGCTGGCTGGATGCCCACCGTGGCATCACGCTGGCGAAACTGGCCGCCGACCATGCGCCACAGGTGCTGTTCAATTATCTCGGCCGCTTCACTCAATCCGCTGGTCACTGGCAGCCTCAGCGCACCGCGCAGCAGTTCCGCGACACCTTTGCGGTGATTCAGGACGATGCTATGCCGTTACAGCACGCACTGGAACTCAACGTGTTTGTTGATGACCAGCAGCTGGCGCTGAACTGGAGCTGGGCGGAGGGCGTCTTGCATGCCGATCAGATTCAGCAACTGCATCAGGCTATCGCGCTGGGTGCACAACAGCTTTGCCACTTCGCAGAGCAACAGCCACAGCAGGCCGCTAACACGCTGGTCGCTGCGGAAATCAATCTTGAAGGTGTGGATGATGCGCTGCTGCAACTCTTGCGCGCACGTCACGGGGCCTTTAGACACGTCTTGCCGCTGCTGCCGTTGCAGAAAGGATTACTGTTCCACGCACAGACCAGTGGCGCGCAAGGCAGCTATAACTCACTGACGCGATTAACCCTCAGCGGTGATGTGTCGGTAGCATCGGTGCAGCAGGCGCTCAACCAGGTGTTGCAGCGCCATCCGCAGCTCGCCGCCCGGTTTGACAGCGAACTCAGTCTGCAACCCTTGCAGTTGCTGCCGGAAGGCGATCTGCATTGGCCGCTGCAGGTGCTGGAAGCCGGGGATATTGACGCCGCTGAGCATCAGGCGCTGTCACAGGATCTGTTCCAGCAGCCGGTGATGTTGCAGGCCACGCTGATCCCTCATCAGCCTGAAGCACGCTGGACGCTGCTGCTGAATGCACATCATCTGGTGGTGGATGGCTGGTCAACGCCGGTGATTTTAAACGATTTACTTAGTGCGTTGCGTCAACAGCCGCTGGCCGCCCAACGCACCCATTATGCCGACATCGTGCGCCAGCTTAGCCAACGAGATGTGCATCAGGCACGCCAGCAGTGGCAGGAATGTCTGCACGACGTGCGGCCCACGTTGCTGTATCCCAATGCCGCCGACAGTGCTGTTCAGGAAAAACGCATTACCCTGGATGCCACATTGGAGCGCGAACTCTATGCGCTGTGCCGCACTCGCGGATTGACCCTCAATACTGTGATGCAGGGCCTGTGGGGCATGATGTTGTCGATTGCCAGTGGTCAGCAGGACGTGGTGTTTGGCGCGCCGGTATCCGGTCGTTTCGGCCAGATTGAAGGGATCGATCAACATGTCGGTCTGTTCAGTAATACGCTGCCGGTGCGCGTGCGGTTTGATACTCAGCGCCCGCTGCTGGAGCAGTTAGCCGCGCATCAAAATCAGCAGATCCAGCTGATTGAACAGGATTGCCTCGGACTGGCTGAAATCCAACAGCTGGCAGGTGCAGGCACCCTGTTTGATACCTTGCTGGTGGTGGAAAACTACCCTGACAATCCATCGTTACAGGATGCCAACGCGCGAGTACGCTGTGAAGCGATCCACAACCGTGGCTACACCCATTATCCGTTGACGCTGCTGGTGCTGCCGGGTGAACAGCTAACGCTGTTGATGGAATATCGCGCCTGTGTCACCGATGCCGATCGTTTGGCTGAACGCCTGTTGCTGCTGTTGCAACAGCTGGTCACCACACCGGATCTGCCGTTAACGCAATGGCGTTTACAAACCCTCGCCGAGCAATCGCTGCTCGAGTGGGTCAATAACACCGGTGTGCAGCTGGAGAATGAAACCCTGCAACAAGCCATCGCCCAGCAAGCCGCACGCACGCCGGACGCGTTGGCGCTGAGCGACGTCGATCATCAACTCACCTACCGCGAGATGCAGCGTCAGGCCACATTGCTGGCCGATCGACTCATCGAAGCGGGCGTGATGCCAGGCGATATCGTTGCCGTTGCCTTGCCGCGCTCGGTTCGTCTGAGTATTGCCCTTACCGCCATCTTGCAGGCAGGCGCGGCCTGGTTGCCGCTGGATATTGGTTATCCCGATGAGCGTCTGGAGTACATGGTGGACGATGCACGACCGTGGGTGGTGATCACCGAATCGGCGCTGGAAAGTCGATTCGCCAACTTTGGCACCCTGATGATGTTCGATCGCCTTGCCAGTGAGCAGAGTGTGGCGCGTCATACGTTGCCTAAACCCGACGCGCAGCGACCGGCTTATGTGCTTTACACCTCAGGTTCGACCGGCAAGCCAAAAGGCGTGGTGGTCAATCAGCGCGCCATCGTTAACCGCTTGCGCTGGATGCAAGCCAGCTATCCATTGCGTAACGACGACGTGGTGTTGCAGAAAACCCCGTGCAGCTTTGATGTTTCGGTTTGGGAGTTCTTCTGGCCGTTAATGACTGGCGCACAGCTGATGATGGCGCCCCCGGATGCCCATCGCGATCCGCAGGCGTTGTGGCAGTTGATTGACGATTATCAGGTCACCACCCTGCACTTCGTTCCGTCGATGCTGGCCGCCTTTGTCGGGCATGTCAGTGCGCAAACCGATCACGCCTGCGCCTCGCTGCGCCGTGTATTTTGCAGCGGTGAAGCATTAGCCTGCGATCTGGCTCGCAGCTATCAGCAAGTGATCGCGGCACCGCTGCATAATCTTTACGGCCCCACCGAAGCGGCCGTGGATGTGACCTGGCAACCCGCCAGCGGTAGCGCGCTCGAAGGCCTGAATGGCCCCGGCGTGCCGATTGGTCGCCCGGTGTGGAACACCCAACTGCATATCCTCGATAATCTGCTGCGCCCGGTGCCGGTCGGCGTGCCTGGCGATCTTTATCTCAGCGGCATCCAGCTTGCCGATGGCTATCTGCATCGTGCCGATCTTACCGCGCAGCGTTTTATTGCCGCTCCGTTTGCCGATGGCGAACGTATGTACCGCACCGGTGATATCGCCTGCTGGCGCGAGGATGGCGCCGTGGAGTATCTGGGGCGCAGCGACGACCAGCTGAAGATGCGTGGACAACGTATCGAACCGGGTGAAATTGAGCAGGCGCTGGTGGCACTGCCGGGCGTGGCGCAGGCAGTCGTGGCTGCACGCAATTTGACACAACAGGCGACGGCGGGCGTCGATAATCGCCAGCTGCTCGGCTGGCTGGTGGCTCAGCCTGGCGTGGCACTGGACATCGAACAGGTAAAACAGCAGTTGAGCACTCGCCTGCCCGCCCACATGCAGCCGGTGAGCTATTTGCTGCTGGACGATTTGCCCCTTAGTGCCAACGGCAAATTGGATCGTAAAGCACTACCGATGCCGCAACGCAGCGCGCAGGCTGGCCGTCTGCCGGAAACGCCTCACGAGCAGATGCTGGCAGAACTGTTCCAGCAGCTACTGGGATGTGAGCAGGTGTATGCCGACGATGACTTCTTTGCGTTGGGCGGTCATTCGCTGCTGGCGATGCGACTGGCAGCAGAAATACGCCGCCGTGTAGCGCAGCCAGTGAGTGTCGGGCAGATCATCGCCGCACGCAGCGTGGAGAAACTGGCGGCACTGCTGGCGGGTGATGTCAGTGACAGCAGCGGCAACGGGGAGTTGCTGCCACTGCGTGCCGGCCAGGGTCCGACGCTGTTCTGCATCCATCCGGCATCGGGCTTCGCCTGGCAGTACAGCGCGCTGCTGCACTATCTCGATGGCGATTTCCCGATCGTGGGGCTGCAATCACCGCGCCCGACGGGCGTTATCGCAGCCTGTGCCAGCGTAGAAGCCATGTGCGATCGCCATCTGGCCGCTATACGCGAACACCAGCCACAGGGGCCTTACTTCCTGTTGGGCTACTCGTTGGGTGGCACGCTGGCACAAGGCATTGCGGCGCGTCTGCAGGCCAGTGGCGAAAGCGTGGCCTTCCTTGGTCTGCTGGATACCTACCCAGCCGAAGGACAGGACTGGCGCACGCCCGATGCTGAAGAGGCAGAGCAGGAAGTAGCACGGGAACAGGCCGAATTTATGGCCGCCACCGAAGATGAGCGCGATCCCCTGTTGCGTGCTGAGAAAGCCGCGATGTTTAGCACCATCGTCGCCAACTACAAGGACGCTGTTGCACGGCTGGCGGAAGCGCGTACGCCGCGTTATGCCGGTAAAGCCACGCTGTTTATGGCAGAGAAAACCCTGCCTGCCGACATGGATGTGCCTGCGACCTGGAAACCGTTTGTCTCAGACCTGGAAATCTGGCCGCTGGATTGTGAGCACGCTGACATTTTGTCTGCGACCTCGCTGCAAGTGCTGGGTCCGCTGATCAACCGGTTGCTGACCGCGACTCGCTTATAACCCGGCCCTCGGCCAATGAATGTGGGCGCGCTGATGTGCGCCCCAGCTCGTTTTTAACAATGGATATTTATGGCTAAGCCTTCAATTTTTCTTGATTTCAGCCTGCTGAAAAACAACGCCGCGTTTCGCGCCATCTTCTGCGCTCGCATGCTATCCGTGTTTGCGCTGGGCATGCTGGCCGTGGGTGTACCGGTTCAGATTCAAGCCATGACCGGCTCGACCTTACAGGTTGGCGTGGCCGTGATGCTCGATGGTATCGGCATGTTTATTGGCCTGCTGCTCGGCGGGGTGCTGGCAGATCGCTACGATCGCCGCAAACTGATCCTGTTTGCGCGTGGCACCTGTGGCATCGGTTTTGTGCTGCTGAGCCTGAACGCGTTTAGTCCTGCCCCTTCATTGTGGGCGCTCTATTTCCTCGCCTTCTGGGATGGTTTTTTTGGTGCGCTGGGCATGACGGCGCTGATGGCGGTGATTCCGTTAATTGTGGGACGCGAGCATCTGGCGGAGGCCGGTGCATTAAGCATGTTAACCGTGCGGCTGGGTGCGATCCTGTCTCCGGCGCTGGGTGGCATGATTATCGTGGCGGCAGGTGTTGGCTGGGCGTTTGCCGTCGCCGCCCTCGGCACGCTGGCGACCCTGATCCCACTGGTGCGGCTGCCCGCGATGAAACCTGAACAGCAAGAGCCTGAACACCCTTTGCGCGCGCTCGCCAGCGGCATTCAATTTGTCTGTCGGCACAATGTGGTGGGTGCTGCGGTGCTGGTGGGTTTGCTACTCAGTATGGTGGGTGCGGTGCGCATTCTTTTCCCGGCGCTGGCGCAGGTGTGGCAGGTTGATGCCTCAGCGCTGGGGTTAATGTACTCCGCCGTGCCGCTCGGTGCGATGATCGGCGCGTTCACCAGTGGCTGGGTGCGACAGCTGTCACGACCGGGTCTGGTGTTGCTGGTGAGTGCGTTGGTGGCCTTTGGCTGCATCGCTTCTCTGGGTCTTTACAGCCAACTGATCCCGGCGTTGCTGGCATTGGTGGCTTATGGCTACAGCAATGCCATCGCGTCCCTGCTGCAATTCATCCTGATTCAGCACCACACGCCGGACGCTCTGCTGGGTCGGGTCAACAGTCTGGGCACCGCGCAGGATGTGAGTGGCGATTCGCTGGGTGCATTAGGACTCGGTGCATTGGCACGTGCGCTGAGCGCGCTCAACAGTGTGCTGTGGTTTGGGGGCGTGGCCGCAGGTTTACTGCTGCTGGTCGCGCTGGCCGCACGCGGTTTGCGCACGGCACAGCTGCATCAGGAACCTCCTGCCGCTGAGCAAGCTGCCGCTTAGTGTACGAACTGTCGTTCGATACTGTTGAGTATATTGCTACCTGTTAGTGCACAAACTGCCGCTCAATACTGTTGAGTATATTGCTACCTGTTAGTGCACGAACTGCCGCTCAATACTGCTGAGCATGTTGCTGGCGCTATAGTAATCGAGGCGGAAAGTGTCGTTACCCATGGCAAAAATGTCGTGATGCTGCACCGCGGGTAAATGCGCGAGGAACGGATTCTTCGCCACCTGCGGCACGGTTTTATCATCGGCGGCAAACAGCAACAGCGTACTGCCGGTAACGCCATCCGCCATCGTCTCGCCGTTAAGTTGGATGATGTCGTTGCGTTTGCCCATGCTGGTACTGCCCTGCAGGCTGGCAGGCGGCATCGCCAGCGTGAAGCCCAGCGCCTTGAGTAACTCTCCCTGCGCCGAAGCCGGCGTCCATACATTCATCCCGCGACCATCTTCGTAATAAACAATCGCTGAAGTGGGCTGCGGCGGCAGGGTAATTTTGCTGCGCAGCGACTCAACACGTTGGTCAAACTTTGCAATCACCTGCTTCGCCTCCGCTTCGTGGCCAGTGATATGACCCAGCTGCAACGCCAGCGCCTGCCAGCTCTTATCGCCGTAATCAACCACCAGCACGGGCGCGATGGTTTTCAGCTGATCGTAGAGTTTCAGCGCGGAGTCTCCACCCGTGGCAGAGATGACGATCAGGTCTGGTGCCTCCGCCGCTATCGCTTCTGCGTTGGGCTGGGAAACATACAGCGGCTTGACGTGACGGGCTTTGGCGACCTCCCCCCATTGGGTAAAGAAGCCCTGGGCATCGGAAACGCTGCTGTTGCGGCTGGTGGCACCCGACCCAATCAGCGGCGCGTTAATCGCCAGTAAAGTGCCGCTTAACGTCACGCTGGTTGAAACAATGCGCTGTGGCGGCTGTTGCAAAGTGAACGGCCCCTGCGGTGTGGATATTGTGCGTGGCCAGCGGGCTGAGGCCTCAGCGGCGGCCGCATAGTTGAACAGGGAGCAGAGGCAAAGCAATAACGCCAGAACGGGCAAACGCATCAGGTTATCCATTACTTGATAATTGAGAATGGATATCATTATCAAAATAAGGATGGGGTGCAAGAGGATTTGGCGGCCAGGGGCTGAGGAAAGTTGGCGAGGAGTGGTTGAGGGTCGGTGATTGGTGATTGGTGATTGGTGATTGGTGATTGGTGATTGGTGAAATTTGATGCTGAAGTGCGGATGAAGATTGAGTGGTCGTGCCGGATGGGCTAGTGGTTGCGTTCTGCGTTCTGCGTTCTGCGTTCTGCGTTCTGCGTTCTGCGTTCTGCAGGTTAGAGCATAAAGGATGAAAGGTGAAAGCGTGTTGCGGGCCAGCTTTTTAGCAAGCCCGCAAAACGATTACTGCTCCAGCGAGTAGCGCGTCATCGGCGCCACATCCTTGATCAGCCCGTTGGCTTTCATATATTCACCAAACGCCTGATAGCGCGCTTTATCAAAGGTGGCGCTGTGCCCATCAAACAACGGCAGTGTCGCTTCCCATGCCTGATGATTGAGTTTGGTGTTCAGCTCAGGATACTGTTTAATAAACGCCTCCCAGGCTTCTTCCGGATGCGCACGCAGCCACACAACGCCAGCATCCAGGCCGCGTAAAAATGCGGGGATGCGCTTGTCCTGCGCCGCACTCTTGTTGTTCGCCAGAATAATCAGCTCATCATAAGCGGGCACACCGTAATCTTCGGGTTTAAACACGACGGGCTTCGCGCCCTTATCCTGTAGATCGATAAGCTCGTAATTGCGGAAAATGGTCATCGCGCCATCGATTTTGTGCGTCAGCAGCGCCGAAGTTGAATCCATATTCAGGCTGATCAATTTCACCGAATTAACATCCACTCCCTGCGATTTCAGCATATTGCGGATCGCCACATCTTCCGATCCTGGCACCGCATAGCCCAGCGTTTTGCCAGCTAAATCCTTGAGCGAGTGGATATCGCCGGACACGGTGGTCAGCGTATTCAGCGGTTGTCCAATCAGCGTGCCCACGCGGATCACCGGAACATCCTTGTCTACCAGCGTATAAAGCTGTGGCTGATAGCTGATTGCCAGATCGGCCTTGCCTGCCGCCAGCAGCAGCGGCACCGACGCCGAATCAGCCGGGGCGATCATCTCGACATCCAGCCCTTCTTTCTTGAAAGCGCCGCTGTACTGCGCGGCAAAAATGGCTGCATGGTTGGGGTTCACAAACCAGTCGAGCAGCAGGCGAACTTTTTGTTCGGCGTGCGCGCTGGTGGTCGCCAGCAGCAGCAAAGCGGTAATCGCGTTACGTAGGGTGTTCAAGGGACGTCCTTATGTTGAGTGCCAGAGGAATTTTTTACGCAGCATCGCGACGCCGCCGGAGAGCAGCAGCGCCAGCATCAATAACAGCAACAAAGCAGCAAAGCTGGTGGCCGTTTCCAGCCGGGCGTTGGATTGCATCATCAGATAGCCCAGCCCTTCGCTGGCCCCGACCCATTCGCCAATCACCACCCCAATCGGGGCCAGCACCACCGCCATCTGCAAACCGGAAAAAAACTGCGGGAGCGCTGCGGGCCAGCGCACGTGCCAGAAAATCCGCGCACGTGAAGGATTCAGGGTGCCCGCCAGTTCCAGCCAGCCAGACGGCGTACGGCACAGGCCATCAAATAGCGACAGACACAGCGGGAAGAAGACGATTAATGCCGCGACCACCACTTTGGAGGCGATGCCAAATCCCAGCCACAGCACCAGCAGTGGCGCCAGCGCAAACACCGGAATCGCCTGGCTGGCGGTCACGAGCGGAAACAACACGCGACGCAGAGTCTGGCTGCCCGCCATCAGAACCGCCAGCATCACGCCCGTCCCAACGCCAAGCAGCAGCGCCAGCACAATCTCTGCCAGGGTAAACAACGCGTGATGTGCCAGCAGCTGGCGATGCAGCCATAATGCCTCCAACACCGCCAGCGGCGAAGGCAGCAAAAAGTCAGGCACGCCATGGTGCCGCGCCAGCAGCCAGCCACACAGCAGCACCGCGATCAGATAGATCGCGCTAAACAGTTTTTTCATATTGATTCAGTCGGGAAAAGAGTTCGCCCTGCGCCTGTAACAGGCGAGGATCATCAAGGGATCGGGGAGCATCACCCGCAGGCACCGACCAGCTTTCAACCGCTAACGGCTGGCCATGCAACAGCACGATGTCATCGGCCATTCGGCAGGCTTCGAGCGGATCGTGCGTAACCAGCAGTACCGTTTTGCCCTTGAGCAGCGTGGCGGTCAGGGTTTGCAGGCTGAGTTTGGTCATCACATCCAGCGTGGCGAAGGGCTCATCCATCAGCACCACTTCGCGTTGGGCATACAGTGTACGCGCCAGTGCGACACGCTGCCGCATCCCGCCTGAAAGCTTATCCGGTGCGGCTTGCGCCACCTCACTCAGCTTCACCTGCTCAAGCAGCGCCAACGCACGCGCGCGGTCCGGTTTTTCACCGTTGAGCCGTGCGGAAAGCATCACGTTTTCCAGCACCGTCAGCCACGGATACAACAGATCCTGTTGCCCCATCCACGCCACCTTGCCCGGTAAGCCACTGATTTCGCCCTGCTGTGGCTGCAACAAACCCGCCACCAGCCGCAATAAGGTGCTTTTCCCAATGCCGCTGCGCCCCAACAGCACCGTGGTTTTACCGCCGCGCAGTTGCAGATTGAGTTGCTGACACAGCGCCTGTTCACCCCAGCTAAAGGTGATGTCATTAAATCCGATCGAATTCATGGTCGCCTTGCTGCCAACATCGCCAGACGGGTAAACCCTCGCGCTTCCAACACCGAGGCCGCCTGTGCCGCGCGAATTCCGCTGGCACAGACCAGTACAATGCGTCGATCCTGTGGCGGCTGCCAATCAGCTATGGCCTGCGGCAGAATGCGTTCGACGTTGTGTGCCACGCTGACGGGGGCTTCTTCCACACTGCGCAACTCGACAATGCAATCCTCTTTCGTCAGCAGTTGCTCATTGATGAAGGGCACGCTGTTTTCTGGCTCTTCTGCACCGTCAAAACGAAATGCGCGCACATGCCAGTTGATGAAGTCACAGTTGATGACGCTGCCAAGCGGTGAAGGTCGCAGACCCAGCAGTACGCTCAGTGCCATCTGAGCCTGCATTGCACCCAAAGCCGCCACCGCCGGTCCCATCACGCCTGCGGTGTTGCAGTTGGCTGCGGAAGCGGGTAAGCGGGGAAACAGCGCCCGATAACTCGGCGCGCTGCCGCAGAAGCCACCGACGTAGCCCTGACGACCTAATACTGATGCACTGATCAAAGGAATCTGCGTTGCCAGACAGGCGTCAGAGAGTTGATAGGTCACCGCGAAGTTATCAGCGGCATCAATCACCAGATCGATATCCGTCAGCAGGTGCGGCAGATCGCTGGCGCCAATAGCGCGTGGCACGACCTCTATCTTCACCTCGGGATTTCGTTGCAACAGCGCCTGTTGCGCGCACGCTGCCTTGCCGTGACCAATGTCCTGCATCGTAAACAGCGTCTGGCGATGAAGATTGTGCAAGGCCACTTCATCGTCGTCACACAGGCGGATAAAACCGACGCCTGCGCCAACCAACTGCGGCAGTAACGTAGCACCCAATCCGCCGGCGCCCACCACGCATACCCGAGCAGCCGCCAATTTTTGCTGACCTTCGACACCGATTTCCGGCAGCATCATCTGCCGTTGATAGCGCTCCATGATGGCTCCTTAACTCAAACTCGCCAGACCGAAGATCGGTGTTGAAGCTGCCGCCATATCCCGTTTCTCCATCAAACCCGCACTGCGCGCGGCCTGCCCCGCTTCAATCGCCAGACGGAAACCGTTCGCCATAGCAATGGGATCACCCGCCTTGGCCACAGCGGTGTTGAGCAGGATGCCATCGAAGCCCATCTCCATGGCCTGTGCGGCCTGTGATGGCGCACCGATGCCTGCATCAATTATCAACGGGATATCGCTGAACCATGCCCGCATCGCGCGTAATCCTTCAATGTTGCGCAGCCCCTGCCCGGAACCGATCGGCGCGCCCCACGGCATGAGCAGTTCGCAACCCGCTTCCAGCAGCTTTTCACCCACAATCAGATCCTCAGTGGTGTACGGGAAGACCTGAAAACCGTCCGCACAGAGAATGCGTGCCGCTTCAACCAGCGCAAAAGGATCGGGTTGGAGCGTGTCGGCATGGCCGATCACCTCCAGTTTGATCCACGAGGTATTAAACAGTTCGCGCGCCATCTGCGCGGTGGTCACCGCCTCTTTCACCGTGTGGCAGCCTGCGGTATTCGGTAGCACGCGAATGTCCAGCCCGGTTAGCAGCTCGCGAAAAGCCGCGCCCGCCGCACCTTCACGGCGCAAACTCACGGTGATGATTTCCGTGCCAGAGGCGGCAATCGCCTGTTGCAGAATCGCCGGTGATGGGTAGCCCGCGGTGCCAAGCAGAAAACGTGACTGGGGAGTGAAATCGTAAAACATGCGTCAACCTCCCTGCATCGGCGATAAAACTTCTAACTGGCAGCCTTCTTCCAGCTGCTGGCTGCTGTACTGACTTTTAGGCACAAAGTTGCCGTTGAAAGCACTGGCGACGCAGCTGGCATCAATTTGCTGCTCGATCAGCAATTCGCTGAGCGTGCTGGCCTCGGTGCGGATCGTCCGGCCGTTAAGCTGAATGTTCATAGGATTGTTCCCCGAAAAGGCGCTGCATCAGCTGTTCTGCCATCATGGGTGCCAGCAGAAAACCATGCCGATACATGCCGTTAAGATAATAAGTGTCGTTTTGATAATGGATTTCTGGCAGGTTAGCCGGATAAGCCGGGCGGAGTCCGCTGCCGCTTTCCACCACGCGGGCTTCCGCCAGAGCAGGATGAATGGCGTAGGCCGCGCTGAGCAGTTCCATCATGGCGCGCGCGCTAATGGCGCTGGCATCGTCGCTTTCCACCATAGTGGCACCGAGCATGAAATGACCATTGCGGCGCGGCACCAGATAGCAGGGGAAGCGCGGATGCAGCAGGCGAATTGGTCGCGAAAAGTGCACTTCATCGCTGTGCAGAATCACCATTTCACCGCGCACCGCACGCAAGCGCGGTAGATCGGTTTTGGCATGCATGCCACGACAATCAATAACCCGACCAGAGGGTTGTTGTGCATCGAAACGCACACCGCGCTGTAACAGCTTTTCACGCATTTCAGTGAGCGCCAGACGCGGATCAAGATGCGCTTCTTCGGCAAAAAACAGCCCGCGTGCAAAGCGGCCTGCCAGCAGCGGCTCAATAACACCGGGATCGACCCATTGATGCTGTTCAGTCATGCGCGCAAAACGGTTGAGTTCCTGGCTATCGCGCGGCGGTGCCACCACCAGCGTTCCCTGATGCGCCACACTGCTAACGCGCTGTTGCCACCAGGCCGCAGCATGCTGTCCAAGAGCGATCACTTCTTGCGGGGCACTTTCAGATTCACACCAGGGTGCCAGCATGCCGCCAGCAAACCAGGAGGCAGGCTGGCGGGAGTCGTCGCCAATGACGTCGACTTCTTCACCGCGTTCCGCCAGTAGCGTGGCCACGCACAGGCCTGCTACGCCGCAGCCTAATACTGTCCAGCGGCTCACCGCAGGTTATCCGGGATATCAAGGGAATTCACATCGGCCTCTCAGTGTTGACTGAGACCCGCAGATACAGGAGGAGGGAAAGGGCGCAAGCGATCCTCTGCGCCAGACAACGTACAGGATACGCTGTCAGTCTTCCTACGCCAGTATCAACTGGGTCAGGTTCAAAGGGTCGCTAAGCCGCGCATTGCGCTTTTAGCCTCTCAGTCTCTTTGGCGAGACTCCCCCGACGCGTCTATTTGTATTGCAGGCGCCGTTCGGCGTCAAGCGTGGATTTCGTTATGCGATAAAGGCATTTATCGCTACGTGCACGTTCTGGATCGAAAACGTAACATATGGTATACAAAGGCATTATTGCTACTATTCAAGCGCAAAGAAATTACAGGTGATGTTGGACTCATTATGAAAAATATTAGAATTGCCTTTATTAAAGCCGGTTGGCACAAAGAAATTGTGCACAATGCTTTAGTGGGTTTTGAGCAAGAATTAAAAGCACAGAACGTCGAAGCCGAATTAAAAGTACTGGAAGTACCCGGTGCATTTGAAATGCCGCTGCTGGCAAAACGTTTAGCAGAAACCGGCAAATACGATGCGATCGTTGCTGCGGCGCTGGTGGTTGATGGCGGTATTTATCGTCACGACTTCGTGGCTGCCGCTGTGGTGGATGGCCTGATGAATGTGCAGCTGACCACCAATGTGCCTGTATTCTCAGTGTCACTGACGCCACATAATTTCCAGCCGGTTGATGTACTGGAAAACTTCTACACCGAACACTTTATCAAAAAAGGCAAAGAAGCCGCGCGTGCTGCGCTGGCGATTCATAATTTGTCGATTGATTAATTCTCTCTCAGGAACACTTCATTATTCGCGATGAAGTGTTCTTGCTCTCAATAATACTCCCCTGCCCTTAAGAACAATATGTTCTACGCTATTTCGAAAATCGCATAAGCCACTTTCATTATTCTCCTGTGCAACTTCAACTTAAGTAAATTTTTGTCGTAAACAGAAAAAATTGGACAAAAACACTTCACATTCATAGCATGCACTATAATGTATAGCACAGGCTATACTTCTCAGGGGATGACTATGTTGACCAGGCACGTTGTATCGGTGGTGATGCTTACGCTCTCGATGAGCGCTTCGGCATTTGCTGCCGACAAACTCAAAGTGGTCACCACTTTCACGGTGATCGCTGACATGGCAAAGAACGTCGCGGGCGATGCCGCCGAAGTGACCTCCATTACCAAGCCCGGCGCTGAAATCCACGAATACCAACCCACGCCGGGGGATATTCGTCGTGCGCAGGGTGCAGACCTGATTTTGGTGAACGGCTTTAATCTTGAACTGTGGTTTAGTCGCTTCTATCAGCGTCTGAAAAATGTGCCTGAGGTGACGGTAACAGAAGGAATCCAACCCCTGGGCATCACCGAGGGGCCTTACAATGGCAAGCCGAATCCGCATGCGTGGATGTCACCGGATAATGCACTAATCTACGTTGATAATATCCGTAAAGCCTTACAGAAATACGATCCCGCCAATGCCGATGTTTACCAGGCCAATGCGGATCGATACAAAGCGCAAATCCAGCAAACTCTGGCCCCGATGCGTGCTGCCATCGATAAACTGCCTGAAAATCAACGTTGGCTGGTCACCAGTGAAGGCGCGTTCTCTTACCTCGCGCGTGACCTGGGACTCAAAGAGCTTTACCTGTGGCCAATCAATGCCGATCAACAAGGCACACCACAGCAGGTGCGCAAAGTGATCGATGCAGTAAGAGCCAACCAGATCCCGACCATCTTTAGCGAGAGCACCATCTCAGCTAAACCGGCCGAGCAGGTGGCACGTGAAGCGGGTATCCACTATGGCGGCGTGCTTTACGTCGATTCACTCAGCAACAGCGATGGACCGGTGCCGACCTACCTTGATTTACTGCGTGTCACCACCGATACCGTGGCGAAAGGCATTACCGCCGGGAGCAAATCATGACCCTTAACGTGCAGGATGTCAGCGTGACCTATCGCAACGGCCACACCGCGTTGCGCCAGGCATCGTTTTCCGTGCCAACGGGCAGCATTGCCGCGCTGGTGGGCGTCAACGGTTCCGGGAAATCCACGTTGTTCAAAGCCATCATGGGCTTTGTGCCACTCACAACAGGCAGCGTGACGCTGGCGGAGATGCCCGCCAAAGCCGCGCTGAAGCGCAATATTGTCTCCTATGTTCCGCAGTCCGAAGAGGTGGACTGGAGTTTTCCAGTGCTGGTGGAAGATGTGGTGATGATGGGCCGCTTTGGCTATATGAACATGCTGCGCATCCCGCGTGCGGAGGACAAGCGCAGCGTGGATCAAGCGCTGGCTCGCGTCGGGATGCAGGACTTTCGTCATCGCCAGATTGGTGAACTCTCCGGCGGGCAGAAAAAACGCGTTTTTCTCGCGCGGGCACTGGCGCAAAGTGGGCAAATCATCTTGCTGGATGAGCCCTTTACCGGCGTCGATGTTAAAACTGAGGCGGCGATCATCACCCTGTTGCAAGAGTTGCGTGATGAGGGCCGCACCATGCTGGTCTCCACACACGATCTCAACACTATTCCTGATTACTGCGACCGTTGCGTACTGGTGAAAAACACCGTGCTGGCCAGCGGCCTGTTGCGCGATACGTTCACCGCCGCCAATCTGGCGCGTACTTTCGATGGCGAAGTGCAGCAGCGCAATGCCGCGTTATTACAGAAGATTGCCGCACGCCCGGGGGCGGATCATGTCGTGGATTATTGAGCCATTTGGCTATCAATATATGCTGAACGCGATGTGGATCGCCGCGCTGGTCGGGGCGATTTGCGCGTTTCTCTCCTGTTTCCTGATGCTCAAAGGCTGGTCGCTGATTGGTGATGCACTCTCGCACTCGATTGTGCCCGGTGTAGCCGGCGCCTATATGCTAGGGCTGCCCTTCTCGCTCGGCGCTTTTCTCTCGGGCGGACTGGCGGCGGGCAGCATGCTGTTTCTTAACCAGCGTACGCGCCTGAAAGAGGATGCGATCATCGGACTGATTTTCTCCTCCTTCTTCGGTATTGGTCTCTTTCTGGTGTCGCTCAATCCCACCTCGGTCAATATCCAAACCATCGTTCTCGGCAACATCCTCGCGGTGGCGCCCGCCGATATCTGGCAGCTCGGCACCATTGGAGTGGTGACGCTGACGTTGCTGCTACTGAAATGGAAGGATCTGATGGTGACCTTCTTCGATGAAAGCCATGCGCGTTCCCTTGGGCTAAATACTACCGGCTTGAAGATTCTGTTCTTCACCTTGCTCGCCGCCTCCACCGTGGCTGCGTTGCAAACCGTCGGTGCCTTTATGGTGATTTGTCTGGTCGTAACGCCAGGTGCCACCGCTTATCTGCTGACTGACCGCTTCCCGCGCTTATTGATGATTGCGGTGGCTATCGGCAGCATCACCAGCTTCCTTGGCGCGTGGAGCAGCTATTTCCTCGACGGCGCCACCGGCGGCGTGATCGTGGTGGCACAAACCGTTGTGTTCCTGCTGGCGTTTGTGTTTGCCCCAAAACACGGTGTGCTAGCCGCGCGGCGACGTGCGCGCCAGGCTCTGGAGATCAACGCCAATGAATGAATTATTGCTCAGCCCGTTTCAGTTTGAATTTATGAACATGGCGCTGATCGTCACGCTGATGTTGTCACTGCCTTGCGCCATGCTATCCGCATTTTTAGTGTTGAAAGGCTGGTCCCTGCTCGGTGATGCCATGAGTCACGCGGTCTTTCCCGGTGTGGTGCTGGCGTGGTGGGTTGGCTTACCGTATGCGATAGGGGCATTTATCGCAGGCATGTTGTGCGCACTCGCCACCGGTTTTATCAGCCAGAACAGCCGCATCAAGCCTGATACGGTGATGGGCATTGTGTTTTCGGGGATGTTTGGTGCCGGACTGGTGCTCTATTTGAAACTGAAACCGGAAGTTCATCTCGACCACATTCTATTCGGCGATATGCTGGGTATTGGCTGGGCAGATATCGCGCAAACTGCTGTGATTGCGCTTTTGGTGGTGCTGGTGCTGAGCGTGAAATGGCGCGATCTTTTACTGCATGCGTTTGACCCACAACAGGCGCGCGCTTGCGGCATAAACGGCAATTTGATGCATTACGGGCTGCTGTGTTTGATTGCGCTAACCATCGTTGCCGCGCTGAAATCGGTGGGTGTGATTTTGTCGATCGCTATGCTCATCGCACCGGGGGCGATTGCGCTGTTACTGGCGCGGCGATTCCTGCAGGTGATGCTGCTGGCGGCGCTGATCGCCATTCTCACTGGCTTCTGTGGCGTTTACGCATCCTTCTTGCTCGATAGCGCGCCGGGCCCCACCATCGTGGTGCTGTATAGCCTGTTATTCGTGGTGACATTCGTGAGTGTGAGCTGGCGCGATAGTGAGAATCGTCGCGGCTCTGTGGCTGTCAAATAAAGCGCTAACGGACCGCAAATTTTCCACTTGGGCCATAAATTTGTTTTCCTGGGCCGATAATGAGTGAAATGGGCCGATTATTATTTATAATGGGCCGTAAATGTTCAGTGTGGGCCATAAATTCAATAACGTGGGCCATTAACATTCATTATGGGCCACGAACCAGAACCCCTGCTCCTAAAGCACTCGATGAGTGCTATGCATGGGCCATGCAGGTTCCTGATTATGTGGATTTTAAGCTAATCTCAGAGGTGTACGATTTTGATCCGGCTAACTTCCTCAGATGATCTTTCAGACCTACAACAAAGAATTCTCTCGACCATCGCACTTGCCGAGTCTTCGCTCAGTTCCGGTGATCTCGCGAGTCGGCTTGGTGTGGGTCGTTCAACGATCAAACGTCATGTCGAGGTTTTGCTTGGTCAAAACAAAATTATCAGGCATGGCTTAGGAAGGGGGACTCGCTATACCGCACAAGCGCCCTCAAACATACTGCCCCAACCCAGTTCATCGGTTATGGAGAAAACACCTGAATATCATTCCTCTCCAATCTCTTCAGCTCAGTCACTGCATCAATATCTAAACTTACCTCTGTCAGTAAGGGATATTTCCGGATATGACCGGAGCTTCGTGGACAATTATATTCCGAACGAAACGTTCCTCCTGCCTCAGACGCTAGCCCTGGCCTTAATGAATGAAGGCAAAATGGCAGGGCAACAGCCCGCGGGGACATACGCGCGGAAAGTTCTGGAGCAATTGCTCATTGATTTGTCATGGTCATCCTCTCAACTTGAAGGAAACCGATATTCATTGCTGGCCACCGAAGAGCTGTTCAAAAGTGGCGCGGCTTCGAATGATTTGGATGCCGTCATGCTGCTTAACCATAAACAGGCAATTGAGTTTTTGGTCGATGCGGTCCCTGAGTCTGGATTAACTGGGCCGGTAATCAGCAACCTGCATGCTTTATTGATGCACGATTTACTCTCAAATCCTGACGAGTTGGGGGCTATCAGGCGCAAAATCGTGAATATTTCGGGAACGACCTATACCCCACTACAGGCACCGTTGCTGTTACAAGAAATGTTCGACCTTATTCTCAAAAAAGCACGGCTGATTAATAATCCTGTGGAGTCAGCCTTTTTCCTGTGGGTCAATATCGCTTATTTGCAACCCTTTGAAGACGGGAACAAAAGAACCAGCAGGCTGGCCGCAAATATTCCGCTCATGATTTACAATAGTGCTCCACTCTCCTTTCTTGATGCTGATGTAACAAGCTATGCATACGCGATGATGGGAATCTATGAAAAACGTGACGTGACTTTAGCCGTTAAGTTGTTCGAACATTTATATCGTCGTTCAATTAAGCGCTATGCCGTCACACTGGAAGCCATGGGGGTTCCGGATCCGTTTAGACTTCGTCACCGTGAAAACTTAAACACGACTATTCGCTTAATCGTTGCCGATGGTCAGAATATCAAGTCTGCCATGCAGATGATTGACCTTGATCCTGAAGACAGAGAGCGATTTATGCAGCTTTTGCAGAACGAGCTGCGCATATTGAGTACGTTAAATTGTGCCCGCTATCGTCTTTCAATATCGTTAACGGATCAGTGGATTCGTCAGGGTCGTCCAGGTTAGCCATTATTTTTAGCGAGACCGAAAGACAACGTTCACACTCGTTTTTGACTAACCCGCGTCGCGACTTAACGCTATAGTGGCACTTCTGATTCACGACCTGAAACCGGCATGAAACTGACCCTCGACAACGATCTCACCGTACGCAAACTGCTGATTTTCACTTGCTACATGGAAACGGAAAACCTCGCCAGAGCGGCTGAAACGTTAGGAATCAGCACCGTGAGTGTGCACCGTGCACTGCACACGCTCGAAGAGAGTTTGCGTTGCCCGCTGTTCGAACATAAAGGCCGCAACCTGGTGGCACTCCCTGCCGCCTCGACGCTGCTGGAATACAGCAGAGAAGCGCTGGCCACACTGAGCCAGGGCATTGATGAAACACGACGTACCGCAGGCATTGGCCTGGGGCATCTGCGGGTTGGCACCTTGTATTCTCTGTCGCTGGAAACCGTGCCGCGCCTGATCATGAAAATGAAGCTGCGACGCCCGGAGCTAGAACTCAACCTCACCATGGGTTCAAATGAATTGCTGCTGCGCGCGCTAAAAGATAATCAGCTGGATGCGATTATCATTTCTGTCAGCGAAGCCGAGATCGATGAAAAGATTTTTGAGCAGGTCGCGCTGTTTCAGGACGATATCTTTCTTGCCGTGCCCGCGGGTAACAGTGACTACAGTGAAAGAGATATCGACCTGCGCAGCTACAGCGATAAACCCTTTGTCTCGCTGGCAGAAGGCTTTGCTACCTTTGCCGGATTTCAGGAAGCCTGCCACGTAGCCGGTTTTGAACCCAATATCGTCACGCGCGTGAATGACATCTTCTCGATGCTCAGTCTGGTGCAGGCCGGCATGGGCTATTCGCTGGTGCCGGGCAGGATGCGTAAGCAGTATGAAAACGATCTGCGTTTTCTACGCTTAGCCGAGCCGTATCAAATGCGACAGCAGATCGCCATCGTGTTTCCGCGCAATCGTGAACATGATCCGAATCTGCTGGCACTGGTGGCTGAAGGGCGTATGTTCGCCCTGAGTTTGCAGGAAAAAGTTCAGCGTGCGAGCCGCTGAAACAGACGCAGCGCCACTTCAGCGCCGCTGCGCTCAAGGGCAATACACTCTCCCTGGCACTGCACGCTGCGCGTTAAGCCCGTCAGCACTTCACCGGGCGGCATTTCAACGACCAGACGCACTTCACGTTCTTTTGCCGCCACCATCGCATCATGCCAGCGCACGCTGCGCGCCATGTTCATCGCCAGATCGTCAGCAATACGCTCCGGCTGCCAGAGAACGCGAGCGCTGCTGCCGCTCAGATACGCTAATGGCGGACGCTGTAATCTGACCTTGTCCAGAGCGGCTTTGAGCTGCTGCGCTGGGCTATCCAGTAGCGCGCAATGTGAAGGCACGCTGATCGCCAGCCGCTGCGCTCGCTGTGCCCCTTGCGCCAGCGCCTGCTGCGCCACTGCGGCCATGGCACTGTCGCTTCCCGCTATCACTATCTGGGTTTCGGCATTGATGTTGGCAATGAAACTGTTTTGTCCATCTACCAGCGCTTCAACTTGCGCCAGCGTCATCCCACTGATGGCCGTCAAACCATAGCCCTGTGGATACGCCTGCTCCATGAGTTCACCGCGTAACGCCACAAGGTGCAGAGCATCGGCAAAATCCAAAACCCCTGCGATCACCGCCGCAGGATACGCACCAATCGACAGGCCACACACCATATCGGGCTGCACGCCGCGGGACATCAGCTGGCGTGCCGCCGACACACCCGTAATCAGCAGCGCCAGTTGTACCGCGCGCGTATGTTGCAGTGCGACGGAGGAATCGAGTTGCATCAGCTCCTCTCCCAGCACCTCATGTGCCACTTGCCAGGTCTCATCGCGCGCCAGCGACTGCAACATGCCGGGCCGTTGCGTGCCCTGCCCCGGAAAAGTGAACAGCGTTTTCATTTTATGTCCTCCGTCCAGGGAAGCGTTGTCAGGCGTGGACCGCGTGCGGTTTTCAGCAACACGCGCCCCTCGCGCAGCCACTCATTAAGCGCGAAGGCACCCACCGGCGTTTCCACCTGGGTATCGGCCCGACAGGGCAAACCTGACAGTTGTTGCTGCCAGGCCTTAACCTCCTCCGTCTGCAACGGCAGGGGTGCGCGAATTAACAGGTCGAGATCGCTTGTGGCATGCAGCACCGGCAATCCGGTCGCTAAGGCGAATCCCGTGCTACCGGTCACGCCCCACGACCAAGACCAGCGCTGCTGATAAAGTTGCATCACTGCCTCAACCGTAGGCAATGCGCGAAACACGGAATCGCTTGCGCGCGCCAGTAGCACCTCCGGCGTATCAATGCGCAGCACATCCTGCCCTCGCACCCATCCCGCCGCCCGTTGATGGCGCGCACTGCCGCGCACGCCAATCGGAATGCGATCCTGCTGCATCACATCGCGCCGCACCACAACCGGCTGCTGAGCGTTCCACTGCAGTGCTACCCAGCTCTCCTGAATATCAAGCAGCGTGGTATCAGCGTGCAGCCAGAGCAGGTCGTGTGGGCGGATATTCATGATTACATTCCTGAAGTTAAGCTAATAAACAGCGGCAGTGACACAATCGACAATAGCGAACTGAGTAACAGCACCGCTTCTGCATCTGGTGATTGCACACCAAAGCGGTTACCAAACACCACACCAAAGAAACCGGCTGACAGCGCAATCATCAGAATCGCGGTAATCGCCACGGTGCCGTGCAGGCCAAACAGCATCACAATCCCCCACGCCAGCAACGGTTGGATCAGCAGTTTGGTGACGGTGGAACTGATCACCATGCTGTTGATCTTCAGCTGACGTGCCGACAGGATCACCCCGGTGAGGAACAGTGCGGCGGCTGTGGCCGCCAGACCGAGTGGTTTGATCGCGGCCAGCACCAAATCCGGCATTTTGATGCCAATCGCCGACAGCACCACGCCCAGTAGGGGCCCCAGCACAATTGGTTTTTTCACCGAGCGCCACATCAGCACCGGCAGCATCGCCAGCGTGGAGCGTTGTGTTTCTCCCGCCGAGCGCGCTTTTTCACGTTCGAGTATCAGCAGACAGAAGGGGGTCATCAGCACTGAACCGCAGGCAATGGAGACGGCAACAGAGAGTGATGTCGCCGAACCTTCTCCCACCACGCTGCCAAGGATGGGTAAACCCAGCGCCGCGTAATTAGGCAACGCCACAGTCAGCGTCAATACAGCCGCATCCTGTGGTGATTTTTTGAAGATTTTAGTGGCAACGAAATAGAGCACCGTATAGGCCAGCCACATCGCCAGCGTCAGTACCACAATCAGCGGCATCTGCGCCACAATCCCGCTCCACGGCGTTTGCACCGTAGCGCTAAACAACGCGGCGGGCAGCGCAAAATCCATCACAAAAATATTGAGCAAAGAGACGTTCTTGTTATCAACCATTTTGGCTTTGCCGGCCCAGAATCCGAGCAACATGATAATGAAGATCGGAGCCAGAGCATGCAGAATCACGTAAGTCATAAATCACCTGTTTGTTATTAAAAGAGTGAGTACTGACGCGATGGTGTTGAATTTATCAGTTGCCGCAGAGGCCGGACGCCGCGTGCGCCCGGCATACTGACAGCTGGCAGGTTGATTTAATGCTTTTTATTATTAGGGTGTTACCAGCTGGCGCGCAGACGTTCGCGTACCAGCGCCGAGCTTTGACGATGGGGTGCCGCCAGGCGCGAACCCCGGCCAGGCACACGGCGCGTATCGTCAATCGCTTCCGCCAGCGTGGCTTTAACGCGCGTGACCTCTTCGGCCGTCGGCGCATCCGGATGGGTGATGTCCAGCAGCGACGACAACAGGCCGAGCGTGGCGTAATTACCGATGTCATAGGCCATTGGTGGCACGCTGGCGGCAAGTTTCTCCAGCGCCTCCACGGTGCGCAGGGTGATACGCGCCGCCGAGGCTTTACCCATGGCATGTACCTGCACCGCCGGATCGTTAAAGGCAATCAGTCGATTGGCCTGATAGCCATGCGCCAGAAATGCACCGGACATCGCTTTACCCACAATCAGCCCTATCACCGGATGCCCGGCCAGACGCGCTTGCGCATACGCACCGGCGGCCCCGGCCAATGCCTGATGAATACCAAAGCCCTCTTCACGCCGGCCATAAGCCTGACTCGGCACATCAATCACCGCGATAATCGGCCGTTTCACGGCGTTGGCAGCGTCTTCCGCGAGGGTTTCCTGCACCACTTTCGCCAGCGTCCAGCCCTCCAGCAGGCCCACTTCACCCTGCGCAGCGCGTGGATAGCGATTGTGCGCATCCGGAACGACAGCAATGTAACGGGCGGTTTCGCCATTGAGCTCGGCATCTGCGACCTGCACGGACGGGCAAAGCCCAGTGTGGCGGGCCGCTCCGGCGGTTAACTGGCCGAGCCACAGCTCACCCCGACTGTTGTGTGCGCTCATGATTTCACCTCCGGATGGAAGACCTGATGAATGGTGGCTGTGCTGGCCTGTTGAGCGGTATCGAAGTGGCTTAAACGCTCAAGATAAAATGCATAGTTTTCGCTGCGATGCTGTGCCGGAACCCCTTGTGCTAACGCGGCATCCACTGCCGTTTTCACCGCCTGCACACCGTCTGGCACCAGCGCATCGACCAGCCCGCTTTGATAGCGAATCTCGCCACCGGTCATGCTCCAGATGAACGGTCTGTTACGCGAGTCATACTCATCAATGCCCGCCTCCTGCTCAATCACCTGCGGGCCATTCAATCCCAGACGGGCTTCACGCGTCACAATCAGATGGCTGCACAGCGCTGCGGCAATCGACATCCCGCCAAAGCAGCCAACGGTCCCGGCAACAATGCCAATCACCGGGGTGTATTGACGCAGATCGACGATGGCGGCGTGAATATCCGCAATCGCCGCCAGCCCCAAATTGGCTTCCTGCAAGCGCACGCCGCCGGTTTCCAGACACAGAATGGCTTGCGTCGGAATGCCGTTGCGATTGTCTTCAGCCGCCAACTCCAGCGCACCGGCCATCTTCGCGCCGGAAACTTCACCCATGCTGCCGCCCTGGAAGGTACCTTCAATAGCTATTGCTACGGTAGGATTACCGTTAAGCGTGCCTTTCATCACTACCATGCCGTCATCGGCCTGCGGCACAATGCCCTGCTTTTCCAGCCACGGTGACATGACGCCTTCAAACGGATCGAGCAATTCGCGCGCGCTGCCGCTATCCAGCAATGCCAGTGCACGCTGACGGGCGCGTAATTCAATAAAGCTGCTGTCATCACGCATGATTCACCTCCTCAAACACCTGTTCGATACGGATACGTGCGACACCCGGCGTGGCGCCGAAATCATGGATCACCAGCTGGCCCGCCGGTAGCTCGGTCAGTTCCGCCAGGCGGCTGAACAGTGCATCCCATCGCGCTTTGCTGTTATCCACCGAAGTGGTGATCGCCACGCTGAGCACGGCACTGTTATCCGCGCGGTACAGCACTTCCATATCACCCGATCCCACTACGCCCGCCAGCGCATTTCCGCTGAGCGTGCGACGTGCCGGGTAAGACAACGTTATCTTTTCCATAGCAACCTCTTAATCAATGAGTGGCGATGCTGACGCGATCGATAAACAGCGTGGCAGCGAGTAAATCAGCCGCGCCGCCGGGAGACGCATTCAGCGCCAGCATCGCGCTATCCAGTTGTTGTAAAGCCTGACGACCCGCTATGTGCGCAGTGCCACCCGCCTGTAACACCGCGTGCGCACCACGTTGTAAGGTCAGCAAACCGTCCATGCCTGAACGGTTGAGCACGCAGGTGTCACTGAGCGAGGTGAGAATCGCCATCAACGCATCAAGCCGCGCCTCGGTTTCGCTGGCTCCAGATTCACGACTGCGCCATAACTGCGGCAGCGCCCGTTGTGTGATGTGCGGAAAGCCCTGCTGTGCCTCTTCACGTGCGCCTGGCACCTGAAAGCGATGCACCGCACGCAGCCCTTTACTAAAGGTTTTCGGGGCATGACGATCCGGTAAGCAAGCCAGTTCAGCGGCGCGAATACAAAGTTGTTCACTGTTCGCATCACCGCTCTGCATCGCCGCCGCACTGACCAGCAGACCCAATGCCCAGATGGCGCCACGATGGGTATTCACCCCATGGGTGGCGGCCATCATCTGGCGCTCTCCTTCGCGGCCCAGACGGCCAACGGTTTCGCGCAAAGCGATATCCGCTGGACGCTGCCAGCACTGTTGCGCCAGTGCATAAAAGGTCGGCGTCAGGCTGCGTGCAGAACGTTCCATTAGCGCCAGCGAGAGATCCTGATGCGCGCCGCTACCGCGACGATCCACCAGCCCCGGTTTCGGCGTCAGGTTCACTTCTTCGATCAGGCAATCGGTGGCGTGCTGTGCCAGTTGATGCAGGCGGCTTTCAACCGATTGCGGCGCGAGTCGTTTCATTACCAGCTCCGGAATTTTGCCGGTGGGTTGTAAAGGCCATCAGACCATTCGACCAGGTCGGCCACGCTACCGGCCGCCAGCAGCGAACGCGTGGCATCCGCGCGGCGAATGCCGAGATCTTCCGGGAACACCACTTTGCCGCTGCGACGCAGTTCAGCGACGCGTTTGGCATCCACTCCCAGACCGATGTCGGTAATCCCGGCCACCGCTGCCACCATCGCCCGACGCTCTTCAAGATCCTGCGCGCGATACAGATAGGCAATGCCCTCTTCCGTCAGGACGTGCGTCACGTCATCGCCGTAGATCATCACCGGTGCCAGCGGCATCCCGGCATTTTTCGCGACCTCAATCGCATCGAGTTTCTCGACGAAAGTCGGCTTCACGCCGGCCTGGAAGGTTTCCACCATCTGCACCACCAGCTTGCGGCCGCGTTCCATGGCATCTTCGCCATTTTTCATCGCCAGCCAGGCGGCGGTTGCATGACGACGACCGTGCGGATCGTGGCCCATATTCGGCGCGCCACCGAAGCCAGAAAGGCGACCGCGCGTGACCGTTGAGGAATTTGCCAGACCATCGATTTGCAGCGTTGAGCCAATAAACATATCGACGGCATACTGACCCGCCAGCTGGCACATCGCGCGGTTAGAGCGCATCGAGCCATCGGCTCCGGTGAAGAAGATATCCGGGCGCGCGCGGATGTACTCTTCCATACCCAGTTCACCGCCGAAGCAGTGCACACTTTCGACCCAGCCGCTTTCAATGGCGGGAATTAAGGTGGGGTGCGGGTTCAGCGTCCAGTGTTTACAAATTTTGCCTTTCAGACCGAGTTGCTCACCGTAGGTTGGTAGCAGCAATTCGATGGCGGCGGTATTGAAACCAATGCCGTGATTGAGCGATTGCACCTGATGTTCGGCGTAGATGCCTTTTATCGCCATCATCGCCATCAGTATGTGTTCCTGTTTGATTAGTCGCGGATCGCGGGTAAAAAGCGGTTCGATAAAGAAGGGTTTGTCGGCAACCACCACGTAATCGATCCATGAGCCTGGGATATCGACGCGCGGCAGATCACACTCGTCATCCACCAGTTCGTTAACCTGCGCGATCACAATCCCGTCATGGAAAGCAGCTGCTTCAACCAATGCTGGCGTGTCTTCGGTACTTGGCCCGGTGTAGAGATTGCCTTTACGGTCAGCTTTGTATCCGGCGATCAGCGCGACATTCGGTGCGAGGTCTACGTAGAGGCGGGAGTAGAGTTCGATGTAGGTATGAATCGCGCCGATTTCCAGCTGATCGTCTTCCAGTAGCTGCGAAATACGCAGGCTCTGCGTGCCGGAGAAAGAGAAGTCGAGCTTGCGGGCGATGCCTTTTTCGAAGATGTCGAGGTGTTCACTGCGGCCCACGCTCGGCATGATCATATGAAGATTGTGCACGACTTGCGGGTTGACCTCGGCCAGCATGCGTGAGAGGAAATCGGCTTGTTTCTGGTTATTGCCTTCCAATACGACGCGATCACCTGGCGAGATTAATTTTTCCAGCATCTCGACCATATGTTCAGTGGGTAACACTTTACCCTGCACCAGCACTGACGCCTGCCGCCGCTGTTTTTCGATGCGGCGCGTATTCCACACTCGCGCCGTTTGTTGTCCTGATGACATGACTAACCTCCTGAATGAGCGAATATCTTGATGACGTCAATGCAGGAAAGTGTGGTCTTAAGCCGTTCAGCCATCAATCAACCTGAGGATGTGATCGTTAGCCTGAGAGTAATGATTGAGAGGACAGAAATTTGCGGTCGATCAACGATTAGGGGAAATTTATATGAGTGGTGGAAACCCGACTTCGAAAATTGGGGGAAGTAATGCGTATGCGACTCACATGATTTTCTAAGCCCACTCACAAAAAATAAAGAAAAATACATTTTCACATCACAAGTATAATGTATTGATTTATCGGTGATTGTCACTATTTTTATTGAAGGTTATGATTCCCTATCACCTTATCTAACTTCGAGCGAATCAATGAATCGATACAACGTTTCAAATAGTGAGGGAAAATATGAAAATGAGTCTGGCGAGCAGGTATTGCTAAATAAACTGGGGATTGCCAATGCTGAAGAGATGGATGGCGCCGAGCTCGTATTACTAGAGCAGCTTTATCGATCAATTTTCGAAGAAGCATTTCCTATGAAGCAAATTGATGTTGCGATGATTAAATCCTGGCATCGTCGTTGGTTAGGCAACATATACGAATGGGCTGGGCAAGAGAGGACAGTCAACATCAGCAAAGGCGGCTTTATGTTTGCACCTTCCGCTCAGTTACCAAAACTGCTGAACGAATTCGACTCGAAGTATCTTACACAACTGACTCCATGCTCAAAGATGAGTGAACAACAAATCATTGAGGCCATCGCGATAACGCATGTTGAGATAATACTGATCCATCCATTTAGAGAGGGGAACGGACGATTAGCGCGACTTTTAGCCGATGTGATGGCGGTACAGGCCGGATTTAAAACACTTAATTATCAAAGCTGGGAATGCAATAAAGCCCAGTACATTTCAGCCATACATTCAGGTATGTCAATGGATTACGAGCCAATGAAACATTGGGTGCGTAAAGCATTGAAAAGCAACTAAGCCAGGCGAAGATGTGCAAATTTTTTTCGGGCTGCCTCGAGCGAGGCTTCAATTTTAGCGGATGGCTGACCTGTTTCCACCGCCGTAGACGTAGCGACAGAACGGGCAATATCCGCACGAGAGGGCTTCGCATAGGTGACCTGCTCATTTCGGTTATTACTCATCAAACCCTCTCTATTTTGCTATTACCCACAGGATACAATTCAACATTCTATCAAGCTTTCAAAATAACATCACATTTTTCGATATTGTTTCAAGCGGCTTAGCAGAGCAAAAATCGGCAGATTTCTTGTATTGGATATGTCGCGCCGCGGTAACGGCGCGAGTGTTTCATTTACAACGGCTTATGCGCCGTCTCTTTTGCCTTCCACACGGCAAACAGCGTGATCAACAATGCCAGCGTGACATACAGCGACACCCACAGCGTACTGCCCATTTCTTTATAGAGCGTGGTGATGATCAACGGTGCAAATCCACCGCCAACAATACCGGCCAGCGTGTAAGCCAGTGACGATCCGGCATAACGAACGTGACTGGGAAACTGCTCGGTAACGAATGCGGCCTGCGGACCATACATGATCGCATGGATCAGCAGCCCTCCTATTACCGCCAGCACAATCAGCACCGGCTGCGTGCTGTCTAACAACACGAAGAACACGAAAGACCAGACGATGGCCAACACAGCACCCGTGATGTATACCGGGCGGCGTCCCCATTTATCTGATAGCGCGCCGAACATCGGGACGGTAATAGCATTCCCTATTGCACCCAACATCGTGGCCATCAATGCCAGCGGACGTGGCAGCTGCAATACGGTGGTGACATACGTCAGGGTAAACACCACCACCAGCGCGTAGAGCACATCGGAACCGATACGCGATCCACCCGCAATCAGCAGCTGTTTCGGATAGTTGACGAACACTTCTTTCAGTGGCGTATGCGTCGTTTTTTCCGCAGCCTGCATCGCGACGAAGGTCGGTGTCTCTTCCACGCCACGACGCAGCCACAATCCAAATAGCACCAGCAACAGACTCAGCAGGAATGGAATGCGCCAGCCCCATGCCTGAAACTGATCGCCGCTCATCATCACCGTCACCAGGGTGATAAAACCGGTGCCAATCAAGGTTCCGCAGGAAGGTCCCACCTGTGCAAAAGATGCATTACGCCCACGTTTATCCGCATCACCGTGCTCCATCGACAGTAAAACGGCACCCGCCCATTCGCCGCCCAGCGCAATACCCTGCACAAATCGCAGCGCCACTAACAACACCGGACTCCAGATGCCCCACACGGCATAACCAGGCAGCAAACCCATTAATGCGGTGGTGACGCCCATGATCACCAGCGTAATGATCAGCACCGCTTTGCGCCCAGCGACATCACCCAAATGACCAAATACAAAACCGCCCAGCGGACGAGAAATGTAGCCTACCGCATAGGTTGAAAATGCCAGAATGGTGCCGACCAGTGGATCAAAACTCGGGAAGAACACATGGTTAAACACCAGCGCGGCCATGATGTTGTAAACGGTAAAGTCATACCACTCCAGCGCAGTGCCGATAGAACTGGCGGCGGCCAGACGGCCGGTTTTTGAAGCGGTACGCTTATCACGCAGCGCCTGCTGTAATGAAGAGTCTGTATTAGCCATGTGCCATCTCCTGTTTCGTTAACTGCCAGCTAAAGGCATAGCGTTGAACATCGCCCATCATCAGTTCCGCTGCCTGTGAGGCCAGCTGGTCACAACTTGATGCGTTACTGCAGTGAATCAGCAGCATGGGCAGCATTTGACGCTGTTCTTTGCTCTCCATCGGCAACGGAGAACTGAGCACAACATCCGGGGTGAGTAAACTGGAAGCAACATAGCCCGGCGTAGGGCTAATTTGCTGCTGCCACGCAGTCAACACGCTGGCATCCAGCGCTTTCAGCGTTACCACCGCCAGCTGGCTGCCGGTCCCTTTGCCATGCTTATGGGTGATCGCGCTGACCCGACGCATTGGATTAACCATCTTTTGCAGATTTTTCACTGACCATTCGGTCTGGCGAGTGAAGGCCGCGTGATAATCCGCGCTGGTAAAGGCTTCCAGCGCCTCGGTTTCGTACAGACCAAGATATTTGCGCTCGGCATGGATAGCCTGATAGCGCGTTCCGCTTAAGAAGCCACTGATCGCGACGCGCTCTTCTACATGTTCATGGTCATACCATTGGTTGAAGTCCGCTTCGTCTTCAGCGCCAATGTTGGTGGCGACAAACAGCATGCCGTGGGATTGAGTCATCATCAGGATCTCCAGTTGAGGGCAGTTTCCACGGCGAGCGACCAGCTGATTAAGCGGGCGTCATCACCATGAACAGAAGCAAGGCTTAGGCCAACCGGCGCACAACCGGCTTGATGGCAGGGTAAAGAGAGCGCACAGCCGTCCAGCATGTTGATCACGCTGGTGTTGCGGAGCATCAAAGCATTGACCTCCATGTACTGCTGCGCATCGTCCTGAGAAGCGATGGTCGGCGCGATACGTGGAACGGTGGGCATCAGTAAGGCGTCAAAGTCTGCCAGCGCGCTATTGATGCGGTGCTGCCACGCTTTCCGCTGTTGATGAAGTTCACTGGCATCTTGCTCCGTCAGCAAACTGCCACGTTGCACACGCACTAACACTTGAGGATCGTAAGCTTCGGGTTGCGCCAGTGCGAATTGTTGATGCCACTGCCATGCCTCGTAGGCAGTAATGCCGCCACGCGCATTCATACTGTTCAACTCATCCAGCTCTTCAAGTGGCAGTGCAATGAGGGTGGCCCCCGCCTGTTCCAGCACCGCGATAGCGTGTTTCCAGGCCAGCGCAACGTCTTGGTCGAGTCCATCCAGTACACGGGTCTGCGGGATGGCGAAACGCGCATTGCACAACTCAAGCTGCTGGAGTGCCAGCGGCTGTTCTGCGATAACGCTGTCCAGCAGCCAGCAGCTGCGTACGTCATGGGCAATCACGCCGATACTGTCGAGTGAAGCAGAGAGCGGTAACGTACCCACCTGATTAATGCGATTCGCGGTGGGTTTGAAGCCGGTCAAGCCGCACAGCGCAGCAGGAATGCGCACCGATCCACCCGTATCAGTGCCGATAGCGCCCAGGCACATGCCGTCTGCCACGGCGACAGCCGCACCAGAAGAAGAACCGCCCGGAATGCGTTTGTCTTCGCGACGCCACGGATTAGCCGGTGTGCCGTAATGCGGATTGATACCCAGCCCGGAAAAGGCAAATTCTGTCATGTTGGTTTTACCGACAATCGCCGCCCCGGCGTGATGTAAGCGATCGATCACGCGGGCATTCGCTGCCGCTGGTTCTGCATTCAGGAGCAAATGTGAACCCGCTGTGGTTGGCTCGCCTTGCACATCAAACAGATCTTTGATGCTGACAGGCAGCCCATCAATAGCACTAAAGGCTTGCTGGGTTTGCCAGCGCGCACTCGCTGCTGTTGACTGTTGAGCAGCCTGGGTGGCATAGCGGGTGGTGAAAACAAGATCCCCCTCTTTTGACGGATCCTGCGCTGCGCGCAATGCCAATTCAGTAAAAGCTTCAGGAGACGCATTACCTGCCTGAAGCTGCTGACTTGCTTGCCAGAGTGTGGTCATTAGCATGCTCCTTAAGCGACCACTGGCAGCGCGCCAGTGCAGTAAGCGTGTTCCAGCGTGCGGTTCAATCGTGGATCGTGCAGTGCCATGCGGAATTCACTGGAGGGACGAATACCGCCAATCGCACTCAGGGTGCCGCAGGACATCGCCACCCCTTCTTTAGCCGGGCTGCCGTTCAGATAGCGGGACAGCAGATCTTGTGGTGTCAGTAATGAGGCCAGCGTGCCCTGCTGATAAACCACCCATTCGCCTTGCTCTTTTATCCACGAGGTCAGCTCCAGCGCATCCCAGTGCTCAACCACCTCGCTCATGCGCCAGGCTTTGCTGGCAACCGGTTTAATACAGGCCTGTTTGGAGAGGGCAACGCTGAAGGTTTCCAGATAACGATCGGTGTGATCTGAGGTGAGGGAGACCCACCACTCACCCCGATGGAAAAATACAAAGGGTTCGGCTTCCCCGGAAGTTTCATTGCCGACCACTTCCAGCAGTGGCTGCTGGCTCAGTTGATTGGTCGCGACGCGATAAAACAACGGTACTGCACCGGGAGCGGGCACGCCCAGCGCCTCAAGCTCCCTGATATGGTGCAACACCGCATCACTATCGCGTCCGGCCCAACCCGCAATAATGAAATGGGAAACCTCGACATCGAGCGTGCTAGCGGCTTCATCGCCGGTTGTGAACTGAAGGTGCATGTGATGATCTCCATTAGAAAAATCACTGTGAAATTTCACTGTGTTTTCAAACTAGCGATTTTCATGCCAGATTTTTGTGTAATATGTCTCATTGGCAAAAAAAGGAACGTCGTGATGAGTGAGTCAGTTACTGAAAATGTGAACCCAGCCAGCCGGGAAAAGAGCCTCTCTTTGAATGAACAGGCTTATCTGGCGTTCAGGCACAAGCTCATCACGCTTCGCTACAAACCGGGGGAGTATTTAAATACCGCTCAGGTGATGGACGATTTGGCAATGGGCCGAACGCCGATCAATCAAGCGATTCATCGGCTGGCCACCGAGGGGCTGTTGCAGATCATCCCGCGCAAAGGCGTAATGGTGGCGCCTTTGTCGATAGATGATGCACTGGAGTTAATTGAGGTGCGATTGGTCAATGAAACCCTGTGTGTCGAACTAGCCAGTCAGAAAGTCATTGATTCACACATTCAACAGCTGCGCGAACTGAACCAGCAAATCGCCAGAGCGAGCGAATCACGTAGCCGCGAAGAAATGATGTTGCTGGATCGCGAATTTCATCAGGTGCTGGCGGATATCGCCGGAAACAGTCGGCTGTCAGATATTCTGAGTGTGATTCATGCGCAGGCACAGCGCTTTTGGGCGACAACGTTGTCCAATGTTGTCCATATGGATGAAGTCATTGCGGAGCATAATGAGATTATTGACGCGCTGGAATCCGGTGACACGCAACGAGCGGCCGATGCCGCCCGAGCTCATATTTTCTCGTTTAAGCGTGCCCTGCTCTCGACCTGATTTCTCCGGAAATTTTCCTCGTAACCAGGCGTTAAGCGCTTATGTTGGCAAGGCACCCAGCAACCGACTCGCGGTCACTGGGGGATTCAATCTTGCTGTCGAATCTAGCGGCGACTTGAAATTTTTCTGCTGTAAAAGCGCTTTTTCTTTTTACCATTAACGATGGCATAAATTGAAAATGCCAGGACTAAACATAATATAAAAACCAAAACCAGTTGTGACATGACCTGCCTTATTATTGTTTACAGACAATACCTTTCGCAATATAGATCAGTGCTCGTTCAGAGAATGAACTCCTGATATGCAAACGCCTTTTGCAGTATGAAAAGTTGTTTTTTATCGTTGAATAACTTCTGTTCATCAGTGATGCAATATCCGCAATCTCGACACCCAGTGATTTCATGTAGATGATTTGCATACTTTGCAACGATAGCCTGACGGCTCTACTTTCATGCAATATCACCGCACTCATGATGTAACACAGTAGCGCATTGGCTGATGATCTCAGCGAAACAAAGTGAATACGGGAATAGATCTCGTAATTGTCTTTATCCTGCGTCAGCACAAAAATAAATGCGCGCTCGCCATATCTTTTTCGTAATACGAAAACATCATTCATTCTTGCCTCCAGAGACATCGAGCAGGCATTGACGATAATGATGGTACTGTCGGTGGGTTGCTGTGGAAATCTCTCACGCATCATGGCTGAAATACCGGCTACGGTATATTGGCAATCTGAATACAGCACGAGCGAAGTCGTTCCCAGATTAAGTACCCTGGCGTTAGTCAGTGGCATACGAATACTCACGCAATGTTGCAATGAATTAGGTTTTTTCTGATTTACATTGGACTTAAGCCTCAAAAAAATCATACACCTTTCATATCCTGCCGCGCAGGGTTATTTCATTTCGCTTGCGTGTTCTTAGCGTAATACTTACGCACCAGCAATGAGATATGCCGATTAGGGTTAATTTATTCAAATAATTGGGGTTTGATAGAGAAAGAATCTTCGATAAATTTGAATGTAATGAATTTGGCACGCCGTTCTTAATGAACTTTACGTGCCACTCTTAAATGGTGTCTGCAAGGCCAGAGTTGCGCTGCTAACGGCAGCGCAACCCTTTACTTCACGCTCATCAGCCGATCATCCGCCCCGGCTTCACGCGGAGCCGACGGATTGATATCGCAATTACGCGGCAGCAATGCCGTAATAATGCCGGCCACCACCAGCGATCCCGCCAGCCAGCACACCGCCACACTTTGCCCATACAGCATCGTCATCATGCCGACCAGATACGGCCCGCAGAACCCGCCCAGATTACCCAGCCCGTTGATCACGCCACGCGCACCACCCGCCACTTCTGGCGAGGCGATACGGCCGGGAATCGACCAGAACGGGCTGGTTGCCGCTTTCAGGAAGAAACCGCACACCACCAGCGCAATGTAAGATGCGACGATATTGCTGTGCAGCACCACCGAAGCCAGCAGCGCGGCGGCAAAGCAGAACAGGGAAACCATCACCCACAAACGGCGTTTTCCCGTGCGGTCGCTGAGCCACGAAATCGCATAAATACCCAGGATAGTGGCCACAAACGGGATTGCCGCTAATAAGCCGACCCCCGCCATATTTGTGCCGGTAAGATTTTTCAGGATACTCGGCAGCCACAGCGTGTAGCCGTAATCGCCGGTCTGATAGAAGAAGTTCAGTGCCACCAGCTTCATCAAGCCAGAATGACGGAAAACTGCTTTCAATGGCGCTTTGTTCACTGGCGCAGCGCTGCGATGGGCGGCGCGTTCGCGGGTCAGTTCCCGTAACAGATACGCTTTCTCACGGGCAGGGAGCCAGCGCGCTTCTTCCGGGCGATCGGCGATCACCAGCCACCACACCAGCAACACCGCTGCAGAGAGCATGCCTTCAATAATAAACAGCCAGCGCCAGTCGAGCACATTGATGATGTATCCGGAAATCGGCGCAGTAAACATGCCACCCAGCGGCGCGAACATCATCACGAAGGCATTGGCGCGTCCGAGTTCTTTTTCCGGGAACCAGTTACTGACCATGGTAAGGACCACCGGCAGCATGCCGCCTTCGGAGATACCCAGCACAAAGCGCAGCGCCAGCAGTTGGTAGTGGTTAGTGACAAAACCGGTGGCGATGGAGACCACCATCCACGCGATCAGTGACCAGGCGATGAAGCGTTTACCGCTGCCATTCACCGCGATTCGTCCGCCCGGTACCTGTAAGAACAGATAACCAATAAAGAAGATGCCGCTGACCATACCGGCCATCTGACTGGTGATCGCCAGATCCTGATCCATGCCGCCTGGCAGCGCAAAGCTGATATTTACGCGGTCCATAAACGAGATGATGCAGGTAATTAAAATCGGGGCAATAACGCGATACCAACGTGTTCCGGGGATTTTCTCGTGCATAACGCCCTCTCTTTTTGCGCAACCATGCGTAAGCTTTATGGCTCCTTATTAAAGAGAGTTTGGTAATAATTATTGCGATCTTAATCACTGGGATGAATGTTAAGAAACTGTGTTACTTACGGCGTGATCGCAGGGGCACAATTCACCGGTTTTAGAGCCATCAAGTTCAGCCATACGATTTTTGGCGGGATGATTGATTCGGATTGGTGGCTGAAACAGCAGGTGTAACCTGATGCCGTAACATGACATGCAACAAGGTCGCTATTAATGGTGAAATGCTGGTTAGATTGAACATGGATAAACAGCCAGAGCAAAAGCAATCACCTCCCCTGTCCAGTTTAACGGCAGGGGAAATCATCCCCGCACCGCATCCCTCACTTGATATTTCAATCATCAAACTATCAGCAGGCTCTTTACTGCATCGTATTCATCTTGCTCGTTATCAAGCCGAGCAATTCAATCCAGGGAGAGGGAATGCCCGCTGGCGATTCAGCGAGTTTGCTGAATGATGCTGATACCTATGGTGCCGTTCCAGACCTGACCGTGAGAATTGGGGTGCTGATAGTCTCTGCAAAATGACTTAAAGTATTTTTATTGACACCATTCATCGTTAATCATGATCGACGCTTATGAGAAGTACGAATAGCGGTGGTAAATCAGCAACGGCGTTTTCACATCCGCCGATGAGCGCTCACTCAACGGCTGTTCAAATATCGCCAGACACTGCTCAATCTCCCGCCGCATATCATGTCCCAGCACCATATCCATCGTGCCTGTCTCCAGCAGTAAGCGACTCGATTCACTCAACTCATGCCCGGTGAAAATAACCTGATCCTGCACACCAAACGCTTCCAGCGCTCTGGCGACGCCTTCATTCCCTCCCGCCGTGTTGTAAATTCCGGCCAGCGGTTTCCCCTCTTCCAGCCACTTTTTCACGCTGTGCCAGGCCGTTTCCGCTTCGTCGTTGATATTGACGCGGTCACGGATCGTCAGCCACGGAAATGATTCGCGTAGCACGCGGCGAAAGCCGATTTCGCGCTCCTCCTGGGTGCGATAAGTCGAACTGCAAATCAATAAAATATTGCCTGGTTGCTGCGGCGGCAGCATGCGGCCCATAAACCAACCGGCGGTCGCTCCAGAGGCGATTTGGTCGATACCGACATAAGCGGTACGGCGGGAATTCGGTAGATCGCTGGTCAGGCAAATCACCTGCACGCCATCGTCAATGGCGGCTTTCACCCGCGATTAATTTTCACATCGTCACGGCATACCAGAATAATGCCGCTGGCTTCTCTGGCGCGGCGGGTGATCAATTGGCTGAAACGGTCGGCGTTAAACTGGACACTCGGCAAGGTATCCATACTGATGTGCAATTGCGGGCGATCCGCCATCACCACGCGCGCCTGGCGCTCAAGCTGACCGCCAAAACTGCTACCCGATTCGCAGATGATCGCCACGCGCTGAACACCGGCACTGCGGCTCTCTCCCTCCGACTGCAGACCTAGCCGCGCCATGGCAGAGTCCACTTTCTTGCGCGTCACGTCGCGCACGCCTTCACGTCCATTAAGAACTCGATCCACCGTGGCCGGACTGACACCCGCTTCCTGCGCGATATCCTTGATGGAAGGTGATTTCCAGTTGTGCAGTGCCATGACGGTTCCTGATGTTATCCACCTCGTGATGGCAACAATACCTTGATAAGTCTAAAGAAATCAAATCGATATAACATACTGTATTTACTTAATTAGTTTGATTTTGAGGTGATAAACCTCAAATTTATATGTGATTGGCCTCATCCTTTCACCCTTCGTTTTGGACTTTGTTTTGACTTAACCGCACGCTAAGTCGATTAATAGCGCCATCACCTGTCGCCCTTAATAGGAAAGAAAAATGCTAAAAGTTGCTCTCTTAGGTGCTGGCCGTATTGGACAAATTCATGCCGGGAATATCGCCGCCCACCCGCAGTGCAGTCTGGCGTATGTGATGGATGTTTACGCCCCTGCCGCCAATGCGCTGGCCGAGAAATACGGCGCTCAAGTGGCGGACCTCGACACCATACTGGCGGACAGTTCGATTGATCTGGTGGCGATTTGCAGCGCCACTAACACCCACGCAGATTTGATTGAAGCCGCCGCCCGCGCCCAAAAAGCCATCTTCTGTGAAAAACCGGTAGACCTGAGCCTGGAACGCGTGCAGAGCTGTTTAGCCACAGTGCGCAAAGCGGGCGTGCCGCTGATGGTGGGATTCAACCGTCGCTTTGACCCAAGCATGGCGCACCTGCAGGCGTGTCTGCGTGATGGCGAGATTGGTGAAACCGAGCTGGTGACCATTAGCTCGCGTGACCCAGGCGCACCGCCTGCCGAGTACGTTAAAGTCTCTGGCGGCCTGTTCCGTGATATGACGATTCATGATTTCGACATGGCACGCTGGTTGTTAAATGAAGAGCCGGTATCGGTGTTTGCCAGCGCAGCTGCACTGGTGGATCCTGAGATTAAAGCGCTGGGCGATGTGGATACCGCAGTGGTAACCCTGACCTGCGCCAGCGGCAAGATGGCGGTGATCACTAATAGCCGTCGTGCCAGCTATGGTTACGATCAGCGTATTGAAGTACACGGTAGCGAAGGGATGTTACAGGTGACGAATCAGCTGGAGTCACAATTAGTGAAATCCGTTGCCAATGGCGTGGTGGCGCAGAAGCCGCAGCACTTCTTCCTGCAGCGTTATGCCGAAGCTTATCGCAATGAACTCGCGACCTTGATCGAAGCGCTGGTCAAAGGTGAAGGTCATTATCCCAGCGGGAATGATGGATTGCAGGCGTTACTGCTGGCGGATGCCGCGCTGGAGTCATTGAAAACCGGCAAGCCGGTAGCGCCGCAGTCGTTGCTGTAAAGCGGTGCCGATAGCGGGCGAGCCCGGGTTCGTCCCTTCAACGGCTGCCAATAGGGATGGATAACGCATTATGCGTCAGGGCGTCCTTTAAGACGCCCTGACTTTAATTAACGCTGTGGATGATTCACTTCGAGCGGACGCAGATCAAACAGTAATACCTCGGCATCATAACCTTTGCTGAACTGCAGGGCCGTTTCGTTACGCACGCGCGCACCGTCACCTTGTTTGAATTTTACACCGTTCACTTCGATGCTGCCGCGGGCCACGTGAATATAGGCATAGCGATCGGCACCCAACGCGAAAGTCTGCTGCTCTTCACCGTCAAAGAATCCTGCATAAATGCGAATATCCTGACGTACGCTCAAGCTGCCCTCTTCCCCTTCTGGCGAGATAATCAAACGCAACTGGCCGCGTTTCTCACGCTCTGGCACGGAAATCTGCTGATAACCCGGCTGAGTGTTGCGCTCGCCTGGAACAATCCAGATCTGCAGGAAGTGCACGTTATCGCTTTTCGAGTGGTTGAACTCGCTGTGCGTGACGCCGCTGCCCGCGCTCATTAACTGCACATCACCCGGGACGATCACCGAACCAGTGCCCATCGAATCTTTGTGCTCCAGCGCCCCTTCCAGCACATAGGAGATGATCTCCATATTATTGTGCGGATGCGCACCAAAGCCACGTCCCGGTGCAACACGATCATCGTTGATGACCAGCAAATCGGAGAAGCCCGTTTGTTTTGGATCCCAATAGTTGGCGAAAGAAAAAGTGTGATGCGAATTCAGCCAACCGTGGTCACCCACGCCGCGTTGTTCTGACAGACGTTGTTCAATCATGATTTGCTCCTCAAATATGCTGTGGTAAGGCGTTTGCCCTTCCGAATGAGGATCAGTATACGTAAACTGATTTGCTCAACAATGCGCTAACCTGACAATGACTGTCACCAATAAGTGGACAATATGCAGATAGAAGATCTTCGGATTTATGTCGCTGTAATCCAGGCCGGCAACTTTACCGCCGCCGCCGAGCAACTGATGCTGTCGAAGCAGTACGTTAGCCGTCGTATTGCTGCACTGGAAGAATCCCTCGGCGCACGCCTTTTGAATCGCAACACACGCAAGCTATCGGTCACCGACAACGGTCAGGTGTTTGCCCAGCACGCGCAACGCATTCTTGACGATGTGCAGGAAGCCGAACTGGCGGTGTCCGGGCGGCGCCAGGTGTTGCAAGGCAGCTTCCGACTCAGCGTGCCGATGTCGTTTGGTATCAGCCATTTGTCGCCCTATATCGCCGAATTCCTTAGCCAGCATCCCGGATTGCAGTTTCAGGTAGAGTTGGCGGACCGCTACGTCGATATGGTCGGTGAAGGCTTCGATATGGCGATCCGTATTGGCACCCTGCCCGACTCCAGCCTGATCGCCAAACGCCTCGGCGTATTTCGCCGCGTGATCTGCGGCAGCCCGTCATACATTCAGGGCGCGGGCGCACCACGTGAACCGGAGGATCTGCTCAATCACGCCTGTTTACGCTATGGACGTGAAAGCCAGACCGGTTGGGAGCTGTATAACGGCGACAAACGCAAGGTGATGGCAGTGCAGGGCCCGATGGTGAGCAACAATGGCGAGATGTTGCGTGATGCGGCGGTGGCCGGATTAGGCTTGATTCTGCTGCCGGAATTTATTGTGGCACCGGCCTTAGCCAGCGGTGAGCTGATGACGGTGCTGGATGAGTGGCAGCCTTCCTCACTCAACCTGAACGCGCTCTATCCACAGCATCGACAGCGCAGCGAAGTGAACAGAGTTTTTATGGCGTTTTTGCAGGAAAAGTTGGCAGGATGACGCAGCTTAAACCCCAACCTGCTGAAAAGCACAATGACGTGATGTTAAAAATGGCACCCTGCTTATGGCCTAAGCACCTCTGCGGCTGCCGGGCTATCCTCAGCGCAGAGGCTTTTACGATGGGTCAGGAGCCCGTCGCAGGGATGCGACAGTCAGTTCGGGTTGGCCAGGACGGCCTTACCCGAACGATCCGTCGGCACGACGTGGAAGCCGATGGCACCGCGTCAGCGGCGCGAGGACGGTCCGGTAGCCGCAGAGGGGCTACGGGACCACGTTCAAGCCTACATAGAAGGGCCGTTAAACCCCGCCCTCATGCGCAAACGTAATCGACTTTCTCCGTGCATCGCGCACGGCGACACCGTGGATCAGCAAACCCAACACCGCCAGAATCGCACCGACCCAACCCGTAGACTGCCAGCCAAGGCCCGCTGAGATGGTCACGCCACCCAGCCATGCGCCGAGCGCATTCGCAAGGTTAAATGCGGAATGATTCAACGCCGCCGCCATGGTTTGCGCATCGCCTGCGACATCCATCAAACGGATCTGCAGTACGCTCGCCAGTGCCACCATGGTGCCGACCAGCATCACATTCAGTGAACCGGCAAACGCATAGTGCGCGGTGAACACAAAGGCGCTCAGCACCAACACCGACCAGATCAGCACCATACGAATGGTTTTCTCCAGCCCGCGATCAGCCAGACGCCCCCCCACTACGTTACCGATGATCATGCCGAGGCCAAACAGCGCCAGCACCGCCGGGATCCAACTCACCGGCATCTGCGCCAGCTCGGTCAGCGTGGGTTTAACGTAGCTGAACACGGAGAACAGGCCACCGCTGCCGATCGCGCCAATCGCCAGCGTCAGCAATACCTGCTTACGCGTCAGCGCCGACAGCTCTCGCAGCGGACTGGCCGTTTTATCACCGGCCACGTTCGGCACCCACAGGCCCACCAGCACCATGGTCAATAGCGCTAACACGCCAACAATCGCGAACGCTTCACGCCAGCCAAAAACCTGCCCAATGGCTGTCACAGCGGGCACGCCGAGCAAATTCGCGATGGTCAATCCAAACAGCACCATCGACACCGCCTGGGCACGCTTTTTGCGCTCCACCAGTCCGGCCGCCACCAGCGCCGCCACGCCAAAGAAAGTGCCATGTGGGAAGCCAGCGAGGAAACGAGCCAGCAGCATTGAGTAGTAGCCCGGCGCCACTGAACTAAACAAGTTACCCGCAGCAAACAGGCCCATCAGCGTCATCAGGAAATTACGACGAGAGGCACGCGCGCCGAGCACAGCCAGCAGCGGTGCGCCGATCACGACACCCAGCGCGTAGATACTGATCAGGTGGCCCGCGGTGGGAATGGAAACATTGAGACCGGTGGCAGCATCGGGCAGTAGGCCCATAATGACGAATTCGCCGGTACCAATGGCAAAGCCACCGGTGCCGAGCGCAAACAGCGCTTTCAGCACACTGGCGCGCGGCAGCGATGCCTGCTCCGGCAGCTGATTAAGTTGAGGTTGTGCAGATGACATGGTTTTCCAGTAACGCAGGTGAAGAATCCAATCACAATCGTGGCGGCATTGAAGGCCACCATCGTTGAGACTGAAAGGATTTAGCTGCTTATGATAACTGATTTGGATGAAAATTCGATGGCAGAGAATTATGTGGCCGCTAATTGATCGTCAATCAGCCGCTTTGCGCCCATCACGGCGCAAAGCAAGGGCATCTTTACTGACATCGCTGCAGAGTAACGATGTTCCTTAAGCGATCTGTCGCGCCAGCAGCGCCGCTCCGATCATCCCACCATTATGTGCAAATGCCCCTGGCACCACCAACGGATGCAGAGTGCTGCGCAGCACATAACGCTGCACTTCCTCATTTAACGCTTCCATCAGCGGCTTAACTGAAGCCAATCCTCCGCCCACCGCCACCCGCGAAGCGCCGGTGATATTGATGGTGTAGGCCAGCGGCTGACTCACGAGTTGTAGCCACACCTGAAGGGTGCGTTTTGCCTTGTTTTCCTGCTGTTGCCAGCCGGTGGTAATGTCGATGCTGCTCGCATTGACGTTATGCAACGTGCGATGGAGATTCTCCAGACCGCGTGCGCCGCCGTAGCTATCGAGACAGCCTTTTTGACCGCAGGGACAAGGCTGGCGCGGCAAGCGTATTGTCTCGCCTTCAATGTCCACTTCGGTCAGCGTAATCGGACCATGGCCCCATTCACCCGTCAGGCCATTTTGCCCGGTGATGATTCGCCCATCCGCCACCAAACCGCCGCCCACACCGGAACCGAGGATGGCACCAAACACCACTTTATGCCCTTTGCCGACGCCAGCGTGCGCTTCCGCGAAGGTGAAACAGTCGGCATCGTTATGCACGATCACGTTGCGTTGCAGTAACTCGCCCAGTGACTGGCTGAGATTGCGTTGGTGAAAAGCCGGAATATTGCTGGCAAACATCTCTCCGGTATCGGGTGCAACGATGCCTGCGGTTGAAATTGCCAGCGGTGAATCCGTGCTGAAATGCTGCTGATGTTGCTCAATCAGGCGGCCGATCAGCGCGGTAAACGCTGCCCAGCTGTCGGCGGGAATTTTTTGCTGATCGAGAAGCGTCAACTGCTGCTGCACATCCATCACGCCCAGTTTGACAAAGGAACCGCCCAGATCGAGGCAAATCACTGTCGGGGTTGTACTCATAAACGTTTATCCATCACATCGCGCAGGCCGTCGCCCAGCACATTAAAGCCGAGCACGGTAATCAAAATCGCCAGACCGGGAAACAGCGACACGTAAATATTCAGCCCAAGGAAATTGCGACCATCACTCATCATGGTGCCCCACTCCGGCATCGGCGGTTGCACGCCTAAACCCAGAAAGGACAGACTCGCCGCCGACAGCACCACTGCGCCCGCTGTCAGCGTCGATTGCACAATCAGCGGACCAATGGCGTTGCGCAGAATGTAATGGGTAATGATGCGGGGGTAGCGCACACCGAGCATATGTGCCGCTTCGATGTACTCCATGTTCTTCAGGCCCAGCGTTAAATTGCGGCTGAGACGCGCATATACCGGAATCGAGAACAGCGAAATCGCGATTAACATATTCGCCAGGCCTTCACCCAGTACGCTGACAATCAGGATGGCTAACACAATGCCCGGAAAGGCAAAGATGATGTCCATCACCCACATAATCAGCGCATCGATTTTACGCCCGGCCAGACCGGAAACGATACCGAGCGGAATGCCAATCACCATGGATAGCGCGACGCTCAGGGCGACTTCAAATAACGTGATACGCGCACCGTAGATCACCCGGGAAAAAATATCTCGTCCATAGTCGTCTGTGCCAAACCAGTGCGCAGCAGACGGGGCCTGTAACGTATTCAGCAGATCCTGCTCGATCGGATCCCAATGGGTTAGCAGCGGTGCCAGCGCTGCCGCCAGTACCACCAACAGCACTAACCCGCCGCCCATCGTGATCGACGGATTGTTCAGCAGGAAACGCAGAAGCTGGCGACCGCGCGACTGCGCAGGCACTAAAGCGGTATCAAGGCTGTGCATCAGTCGAACCTTATTTTTGGATTGAGCAGGCCAATCAGTATTTCACCCAACAGATTCATCAGTACCACGCCCGTGACGGCGACCAGCGTAACCCCCTGAATGACCGGGTAATCGCGGTATTTCACCGAGTCCACCAGCAGGCGACCAATTCCGGGCCAGTTAAACACCGATTCCGTCACGACTGCGCCACCAATCAAGCTGCCAAAGTTGAGCGCAACGATGGTGACAATCGGGATCAAGGCGTTGCGCAGCGCATGTTTCCAGTGGATATTCGCCGACGACAATCCTTTGGCTTTGGCCGTGCGGATGTAGTCCTGACTCAGCACATCCAGCATGCTGGATCGCGTCATACGGGCGATCATCGCCATCGGTAAAATCGCCAGCGTGACGGTAGGCATCACGTAGTTTTTCCATGAGTCCGCGCCCAACAGTGGCAGCCAGCCGAGTTCCACCGCAAAGTAGTTCATCGCCAGCAGCGCCAGCCAGAAGTTGGCTATCGACGCGCCCGCAATGGTCAGCACCATCACGATTTGATCGGGAATCCGCTGGCGATAAATCGCCCCAGTCATACCCGCAGGTACGCCGATGGCAATCGCCAGCAGATACGCCAGCGCCGCCAGCGATAAGGTGTAAGGCAAGCGCTCACTGATTTCGGTGATCACCGGACGTTGCGACTGCAAAGAGTCACCCAAATTGCCGTGCAACGCTTCAGTGGCAAACTTGACGTATTGCAGCGGCAGCGGCTGATCCAACCCCAGCCGGATGCGCATGTTATCCACCGCTTCCTGCGGTGCTTCCGGTCCCGCCATCAGGCGCGCCGGATCGCCCGGCAGCGCGCGGATGGCGATGAATACGATGATCGACACACCGAAAATAATCAGCGGCAGCGAGAGCACCTTTTTCGCAACGTACGCTTTCATCAATCAGTTCTTCACTGCATCACGAACCACAATCTGTCCGCCTGGCTGCATGGTGACGCCACTGATGTTTTTGCGCGAGGCATAGAGGTCATCCTGATAGAACAACAGCACCTGCGGAGCCAGCCCGCTGATCTGTTTCTGTGCCTGGAAGTAGAGATCTTTGCGTTTCGCATCGTCGAGCGTGGAGGCGGCGGTATCGATCAGGTCATCAGTTTGCTTATCGCTGAAGAAGCCGAGGTTCGCGCCGCCCGGTGCAAAGCTGGCGCTATGATACAGCGGGCGCAGTTGCAAATCGGAACCGTATAAACCAGAGGACCACGACGCCAGCACCGCATCGGTGCCCTGCTGGGCTTTCTCTTTGGCATCCGCGAAGGCGGCTTTGGTCCAGACGCCGCTTTCCATCTGGCGCACATTCAACTTCACGCCGATTTTAGCCCATAGCCCCTGCAACACCTGCGCGGTGCGCGCATCCGGTGCCTGAACAGCAATTGACATGCTAAAGCCATCCGGGTAGCCCGCCGCTTTCAGCAAGTCTTTGGCTTTCTGCACATCGTAAGGGTAATCCTTCAGATTCTTATCGTAGTTGGCATCGACCGGTGCCAGTGAAGAGTTAGCCGGCTGCGCATAGCCAAACATGATGGCTTTCACCAGCGCCTGCTGGTCGGTAGCAAAGTTCAGCGCCTGACGCACACGTACGTCGCTCAACGCTTTGCTTTGCGTATTGAGATCCACCCAGAACACGGCCGCCCCCGGCGACTGTTTGAGGTTCACGTTGGCATTGTTTTTCAGCATACCGGCGAATTGCGGTGGTACCGGATTAATAATATCGACCTGTCCGGATTGCAGCGCCATATTCATCACGGAAGGCTCGCTGCTCCACGTCCATTTAATTTCATCAGGGCCGTTTGATTTACCCCAATAATCACTGTTCTTTTTCTCCAGCACATATTCGCCAGATTTATATTGCTCCAGCTTATATGGCCCGGTGCCGTCCGCCTTATTATTGATGCTGCCCGCTTTATCTGCGGTAGGGCTGACCATTAATCCGGGTCCCGATGCCAGCACGGTTAAAAAGGCCGGATTGATTTTTTTCAGCTCAAACTCAACCGTTAAATCATCGGTTTTCTTCACATCCTGAATAAAGGTGCGGACTTTACCGCTGCCCGCCAGGCCGCGTTTGGTATCCAAATGGCGCTGGAAGTTTTCCACTACCGCATCGGCATTAAACGGCGTGCCGTCGTGGAATTTCACATTGGGGCGAAGCTTGAATGTCCAGTGTAACCCGCTGCTATCCGCACTCCAGGAGAGCGCCAGCGCGGGGATAATCTTGCCGTCATCACCCAGACGCGTCAGGCCTTCATACATGGGATCGAGCACCGTGCCGGTAAAGGTAGCGGTCTGGTTGCCCGGATCCATGCTGCGTGGCGGTTCGTTTTGCATAATCACCAGCTGGCTGGCCATTGCCGCCGAGCTTGCCAGTGACGCCATGATACAACCGGCCAGCGTCAGTACCTTTAAATGCTTGAATGTGCTTTGCATGAAGGCCCTCAATGAATCATTGAAATGTTCGGTGAAATAACAACGCTATATAAGGCACACTCTCTGAACAAAAGCCAATACGTAAGTTCATATATTTTACTTATAGTTAGATCTGCGTTCAGAAAATTAACTAAATATCGTTGAATTTGTTTTCCAGCCTCATTATTGTCAGGTCATATCGCTAATGCAGTGAGAACCAACATGCTCAATGCCCACCAGCAGCAAATCTTGCGTCTGCTTATTGCCTCGCACGGCATGAGCCGTACTGCTATTGCGGAAAATATGAAGTTGAGCAAAGCCGCGATTAGCCCACTGGTCAAAGAGATGCTGAATGCCGGATTGCTGGAAGAGAGCCTGGCAGAATCCAGCGGCCAGGGTCGCCCATCGGTATTATTAAAAATGCGTGCTGACAGCGCCTATTTTCTCGGCGCTTCGCTGCTCGGCGAGCACGTCGTTTTAGTGCTGATTGATATGCATGGATTGGTACTGGCGAGCACGCACATGCCGCTCAATCCTGATCCCCAACAGCTGAGTGCGACGCTGGCGGCAGCGATTCCCGATTTGATTGCGCAAAAAGGCATTTCAGCCGATCAATTGATTGGCCTGGGCGTAACGCTCTCCGGATTTGTCGATGAAAATCAGGCAATTTGCGTGCAATCAGCGCTGCTGGGCTGGAAGAATGTCCCGCTGGCCGACATGCTCAAACAGCAAACCGGCCTTGATGTCTCGCTGGAGAACGATGCCAAAGCGCTGGTCGTCAGCGAGAAGATCTTCGGCGTGGCGAAAAAAGCGCGCAACTTCACGCTGATTTCACACGGCGACGGCATCGGTTCCGCACACTTCTTCCAGGGCCAACTGCATCGCGGCGCACACGGCGGGGCCGGTGAAATCGCCCACTGCACTATCGAACCCGGCGGACGACCTTGCCGATGCGGCAAACGCGGCTGTCTGGATACTCTCGCCTCGCTGACCGCGATTCGCGAGAGCATGCGCGATAAAGCGCTGGAGAGCCAAACCATCGCCGAACTGGAAGCGCTGGCGGTGAAAGGCAACAGTGCCGCCATCGCCATTCTGCATCAGGCTGGTCACGCGCTGGGCCTCTCGATCGCCAACATTATTCAGATGAACGATCCCGAATTGATCGTCATCGCTCATCAACCCGATGCTTTTGACGGCTTACTGAAAACCGTGGTGATGCAATCCATTGATAGCCACGTGTTGCCATCGATCATGGGCAAAACCCCGATTTCCAGCATCGTGATCAGCGAACAGAGCTGGGCGCGCGCCGCGGCAAGCGTGGCGGCATATCGATTCATCATTCAATTACCTGACTAGCGGAGGCTGTATGCGCATTGCTTTTGGTGGCATTCATACGGAGTGCAGTACATATAACCCGGTGCTGAACTATGCCGACGACTTCCGCATCGTGCGCGGTAATGATCTGCTGACCAACCCCTACTTTGCTTTCCTGCAGGATTACGATGCAGAGTTTTTACCGACCTTCCACGCGCGCGCCATCGCCGGTGGTCCGGTGGCACGCGTGACTTATGATGACTTCAAGCAGGATTTTCTCACCCGTCTGCAAGCCCAGCTGCCAGTGGATGGCGTGTATCTCGCGATGCACGGCGCAGTGTATGTCGAAGGCATGGAGGATGCCGAGGGTGACTGGATCACTGCCACGCGCGATCTGATTGGCCCGGACTGCCAGATTACCGTGAGTTACGATCTGCACGGCAACGTCACGCAGCGCATCATTGATGCCATCGACATGTTTTCAACTTACCGAACGGCACCACACATTGATGTGGAAGAGACCATGCGGCGCTCGGTATCGATGCTGGTGAAAAGCCTGCAAACCGGCGTGAAACCGGGTGTGGTGTGGGCACCGATTCCGGTGGTATTACCGGGCGAGCGGACCAGCACCGAAGATGAACCGGCAAAAAGTTTATATGCGCGTCTGCCGGGCATTAATGACATCGACCACATCTGGGACGCGTCACTGATGGTCGGCTATGTCTGGGCCGATGAACCGCGTGCAACGGCGGCGGCGATCATGACCGGTACCGACGCCGATGTGCTCTCCGAACAGGCAGCTAAACTGGCACTGGCCTACTGGCAGGCGCGTGATGAGTTTGTCTTTGGCTGCGTGACAGGCAGCACCGAAGCGTGCGTGCAAATGGCGATAGCCAGTGAAACCGCGCCGGTGATCCTCGCCGACTCGGGCGATAACCCCACCGGCGGCGGCGTGGGCGATCGCGCCAATCTGCTGGCAGAGTTGATTCGCCAGGGCGCACAGGATGTGATCGTCGCCGGGATAACGGATAAACCAGCCACCGATGCCGCCTTCGTCGCAGGTGTTGGGGCGAAACTCACACTCACGATCGGTGCCACGCTCGATCCCGCGGGTGGCAAAGTCACCGCAGAATTTGAAGTGCTGCTGGTGAGTGATGATGCGCGTTCGTTAGCGAAACAGGCGCTGCTTAAAACTGGCGGAATCACCGTGGTGGTCGCCGATCGTCGTCGCCCTTATCACAACATCGCTGATTTTGAATTGCTCGGGCTTCATCCTGCACAGGCAAAAATTGTGGTGGTGAAGTCGGGTTATCTGTCACCGGAGCTGGCACCGCTTGCCAACCCTAACCTGATGGCGCTATCCGAAGGCGTGGTCGATCAGTATGTCGAACGTCTGGCGCGCAAACGCAAACTGCAGCCCGCCTATCCTTTCGACACGGACTTTGAATTTCTGCCGGTCAGCACCCGTTCGGCTCGCTTTGTGGCGGCCAAATGAGTCGCGAGCCGGTTCTGCAGGTGGAAAACCTCACCGTTGCGTTTCGTCATGACGATCAGTGGCGTGAGGTGGTGAAGAACGTTTCGATGACCATCAATGCCGGTGAAACGCTGGCGATTGTGGGTGAATCGGGCTCGGGCAAAAGCGTGACCTCAATGGCGATCATGCGTTTGCTGAATATGCGCCATGCACGTGTGACAGGCAAAGTGCTCCTCAACGGTGTGAACCTGTTGAATCTGAGCGAAAAAGCGATGCGCGATATTCGTGGCAACGCGGTTGCAATGATTTTTCAGGAGCCGATGACCAGTCTGAACCCTTCGTTTACCATTGGTCACCAAATCGCTGAAGTGCTCATCAATCACCGCCATATCAGCAAACGTGCGGCGCGCGAAGAGACAGTGAAGCTGCTGGAGAAAGTGCGTATTCCCAACGCGGCAAAACGTTTTGATGATTATCCGCATCATTTTTCGGGTGGCATGCGCCAGCGTGTGATGATCGCCATGGCGCTGGCGTTGCGGCCAAAACTGCTCATTGCCGATGAGCCGACGACGGCGTTGGATGTCACCATTCAGGGGCAAATCCTCGACCTGATTAAGACATTGCAGGAAGAAGAAGGCACCGCTGTATTGTTCATCACCCACGATATGGGCGTAGTGGCAGAGGTCTCGGATCGCACGTTAGTGATGTATCAGGGCGATGTGATGGAAACCGGCACCACGGCAGATATTTTCTCGGCACCTGCCGCGGATTATACCCGCACATTAATTGCTACCGTGCCGCAGCTCGGCGCGATGCGAGGGCTCGCCGGGCCACTGAAGTTCGCGCTGAAAGGCGATGAGGTGGCATTACCACCGGAGCGCCCTGGCGCCACACAGCCGCTGCTGTCAGTGAAAAACCTCAGCACCCGGTTCAGCATCCACGAAGGTTTGTTAAGCCGCAAAACCGGCGCGGTACATGCGGTGGAAAATATCTCATTCGATCTGATGCCCGGCGAAACCTTGTCGCTGGTCGGCGAATCCGGCTGTGGCAAATCCACGACCGGTCGATCACTCACCCGGCTGGTCAAAGCCGATGCGGGCGAGGTCGCCTTTGATGGTTATGACGTGCTGAATCTCTCCACCAGCGAACTGCGTCAATTACGTCGGGCGATGCAGATGATATTTCAGGACCCGTTCGCCAGCCTTAATCCGAGGATGTCGATTCTCGAAGCCTTGACTGAGCCTTATTTGCAACATCGGCTTGGCAGCAAACAGGCTGCACAGGAGAAGGCGGCGGTCTTGATGGAACGTGTGGGCCTGTCAGCCGCCATGATGAAACGCTATCCACATGAGTTTTCCGGCGGCCAGCGTCAGCGTATCTGCATCGCGCGTGCGCTGATGCTCGATCCCAAAATGATCATCGCTGATGAGTCCGTCTCTGCGTTGGATGTCACCGTGAAGGCTCAGATTATTAATCTGCTGTTGGATCTGCAAACCAGCCTCGGGCTATCGTATCTGTTTATTTCGCATGATATGGCGGTGGTAGAGCGCATTAGCCATCGCGTGGCGGTAATGCTGCTGGGGGAGATTGTTGAAATCGGTCCGCGCGCGGCTATCTTTGAGAATCCGCAACATGACTATACGCGCAAGCTATTGTCATCCGTCCCGGTTCCCGATCCGGCGCGACGCCACCTTAAGCGACATATGGAAGTCAGCGAACTCAAAAGCCCGGTGCGCGCACTGGGGTTTGTACCGGAAGCACGGCGCTATCGCGAGGTGAGCGCCGGGCATTGGGTGATGGAGAGTTAAAGATATCGTAATAAACGCGCCGGATTGCCGGCGTAAACGCCCTTCTGCGTGATGTCTTTCGTCACCACGCTGCCCGCGCCGATCACCACACCATCGCAGATGTTCACCGCCAAAATGCTCGCGCCACTGCCGATTGAAACGTTATTACCGAGCGTGATGCGCGCCCAGCTTTCTCGGTCGGCATTGGGTTCGCCATCACGGAACATATCGTTGGCGAACATCACGCCATGACCAATAAAACAGTTTTCACCTACGGTGACGTATTCACAGATAAAAGTGTGTGATTGCACCTTTGTGCCACGTCCAATTACCGTATGGGCCTGAATTTTGACAAACGGGCCGATGAAGACATCGTCTTGTAAGGTACAGCCATAAACATTCGCAGGCTGGTAAATTGTGACGTTACTGCCGATTTCAACGTTTTTGACTGCGACTTCGCGAAGGTTTGGCTGCATGCTGTCTCCATCATGATGTATTGGATCATTAAATTAGCGTTTAGCGACACGATTTATCATGAGGTCAACGGTAATTCGCAATGAAATGAGTGGGTTAATTATGTGAAAATTTTGATTTCGTGATATTGATCCATCCAGGGCTTTGTCATTAAACCGTTTTTAAAATTCAACTCAACCAGGGACAGACGATGACGCAACTGAATCAATATGGTCAGCCAGTAGGTTTTGCTCTGCCAGATTGGCAGCCGCTAGCCTCGCCACCTGCTATTCCGCTTAATGGCCGCTTCTGCACGCTTGAACCGTTAAATATTGCTCACAGCGCCGCCTTGTTCGATGCCTTCTCAAACGCACCTGACGATCGGGACTGGACCTGGCTGGGTGCAACAAAACCCGCTTCGCTAACCGAGATGGAGAAGTGGGTCAGCGGAAAGTGCCAGGATGGCGCGCTGGTAAGTTATGCGGTGCTCGACCATCGCACTCAGCAAGCCGTGGGTGCCGTTTGTTTTGCCAATATTGAGGAGCAGAACGGTGCGATTGAGATTGGCCATGTCACCTGGTCACCGCTGATGCAGCGCAACGTGCTCGGCAGTGAAGCGATCTACTTGTTACTGCAACAGGCATTTGAGCTGGGTTATCGCCGGGTTGCCTGGCGTTGTGACTCGACTAACCTTGCCTCACGTCGGGCAGCGGAACGTCTTGGCTTCACCTATGAAGGGCGTTTCCGTCAGGCAATGACGCGCAAACAGCGCAATCGCGATACCGACTGGCTGTCGATCATTGATGGCGAATGGCCGCAGGTGAAGCATGCGATATCGGCCTGGCTGGCGGCGGATAATATGGATGAGCACGGGCGGGAGCAGCAAAAGCTGAGCGTATTTTTTGCCGGTAAATCCTGACAAATCACCGGCCGCAGCACAGGCGTCAGGAACGGTACTCTGGCAGATGGTAAGCCAGGATTTCCGTTGTTTCAACGTCATTCAAGGGCAGGAATGGGCCTTGCCCGCGTATTTTTGCCCTCATTTCATCAACACCTGAAACTGCGGATTAAACTCATCAAAAATCGGCAACGCCGCCGCCCCCAACGCTGCGGTATCACTGCCGGTTAAGCCGGTTTTCAGGCGTGAGCCGGTGAGATAGCGCCCGCGCACCGACTGATAGAGCGGTGGTAAGCGCTGAATGATCTTATCCAGTAGCGCCGCAGGCATCATGCCGCCGATGATCACGCTCTCCGCATCGAAAATGCACTCCAGCATATTGATGCCCTGGCGCAGCGGTGTTAGCACGGTATCAATCCAGCGGTCAAACACAGCGGGATCGACGTCCAGCAGATCGTCCGGCAACGCGGTCATCGGGTCCAGCCCACAGAACTCATAGGCAGCCTGCAGTGATACATAGCGTTCGAGGCAACCGTGATTGCCGCAATAGCATTCACGTCCCCCCGGTTCCACCACCACATGCCCGATTTCTCCGGCGTTGTGGGCATGGCCGCTGTACACATGGCCATCCATGATGATGCCAGCGCCTAATCCAGTGCCGATGTAGAGATAAATAAACGAGTTGAGATGGCGCGCAACGCCGTGGAAACGCTCCCCAATCGCCGCCACCGTGGCATCGTTCTCCAGCGTAACCGGCACGCCGCTCATTTCGGCCAGTCTTGCTTCGATATCGACCGACTCCCAGCCGTGCAAAGTAGTGGGGCCCACCGAAGAAATCCCCTCAACGCCAAACGGACCCGGCATCACTACGCCGATCCCCAGGACTTTCTGCCAACGGGCACCGAGCTGCGTTTTAATCTCTGCCAGTACCTCTGCAATGCGCGCTAAGGTGGCATCAGGTTGCGGTTTTTGCACCAGGATAAGGCGACGGAAGTGAATCTCACCGGTGAGATCCACCAGCACAATCAGCAGTGTTTGGTGATCGAGATGAATACCAATGGAGAACGCACTGGCCGGATTCAGGATCACCGGAATCGCCGGTTGTCCGCGCCCCTGCTTGCGTGGTTGACGGCTGGTCAGCAGTTCGGCAGCCTCCAATTCAGCCACGATATTAGATACGGTTTGCGGGGTTAGCGCAGTGAGCCGCGCCAGCTCTGCCCGCGTCAATTCACCGTGCAGGCGGATCGCTTCAATGATCACACGACGGTTGTGCGCGCGCGCATGCTCCAGATTGGTTCCTGATGTTTTCATCCCGCTTCCCTCTTCTCACGCCCGCGACTGCCAGCGCATCAATATCTATGATCGACGACACAATTTACAACCTGTTTACCTGACAGCAGCAAAAATCTGTGCAGAGTAGTGTCCAGCGGCAAACACGATATATGCCCTGGCACGTCACTTGCTTAAGCTATCTAATGTCAGCAGCAGCAATCTGACAACCTGTGCGCGTTATTAAATCAATCAAATTGATTTAATTAAACACCCTCTTCTTGCATCAAGGCGGAAAATGTTATGAAAAACCGGTTTTCGACCACATTGAAAGGCTGTGCCATCGCGGTGATGTTAGCCAGCGCCGGTAGCGCTGCAGCCGCAACCACCCTCAATGCGCTGTTTATGACTCAGGCGGCTTATAGCGAGAATGATATTCGCGCCATGACGCAGGAGTTCCAGAAAGCGCACCCGGATGTGCAGGTCAATCTGGAGTTTGTGCCGTACGAAGCGCTGCATGACAAAATTGTCGCGGCGCGTGGCGCAGGCGGTAATGGTTATGACGTAGTGCTGTTTGACGCCATCTGGCCAGCAGAATTCACAAAGTTTGATCTGCTGCAGGACGTCAGCAGCCGCATCGCTGCCGATGAAAAAGAGAAGATCTTCCCCGGCGCAATGAACACCGTGGTCTATAACGGCAAAACGCTCGGCATGCCGTGGATTCTGGATACCAAGTACCTTTATTACAACAAAGCGATGCTGGAGAAAGCCGGGATCACCACCCCGCCGCAAACCTGGCAGCAGGTAATTGATGACTCGCGCATCATCAAACAGAAGAACATCGTCAAATATCCACTGGTGTGGAGCTGGTCACAGGCGGAAGCGCTGGTGTGTGATTACACCACGCTGGTATCTGGCTTTGGCGGCAAGTTTTATAACAACGGCAAGCTCGATTTCTCCAGCCCGGCATCCTTGCAGGCGGTCAAGCTGATGAAAAGTTCGCTGGATGAAGGGCTGAGCAACCCCGCTTCACGCGAGTATCTCGAAGAAGACGTGCGTAAAGCCTTCTCCAACGGCGATGCCGCCTTCGCGCTGAACTGGACCTACATGTACAACATGGCTAACGATCCGAAGCAGAGCAAAGTGGCCGGCCAGGTCGGGATCGTTCCGGCACCGGGGGATGCGCCAGGTAAATTTGGTGCGGTGAACGGTTCGATGGGGCTCGGCATTGCTAAAGGCAGCACCCACGGTGACCAGGCGTGGCAATACATCAGCTACATGACTTCGCAACCGGTGCAAAACAAATACGCCACCCTGAGCCTGCCCATCTGGAAAAGCTCATATCAGGATCCTGCGGTGCTGAAGAATCAGGAAAGCCTGATCGCGGCGGCGGACAAATCATTGAACGTGATGCTCTCGCGCCCGGAAACCGCTGATTATTCGCGTCTCTCTAACACCTTGCAGCAGCAATTGCAGCAAGTGCTGGTGGGCAGCGCCACGCCAGACGCGGCCATGCAGGCAGTGGATAAAAGTGCGGCGCGTTTACGTTAAGGGGTCAGCATGCTGAGTTTGCGTCAACGCGAACAACGGCAGGCATGGGTGCTGTTAGCACCCATGTTGCTGGTGATGCTGTTGCTCACCGCCTGGCCGCTGCTGCGCACCATCTGGCTGAGTTTCACCGATGCTGCCCTCATTGGCAGCGGCGAAGCGCCAGCCTGGGTAGGTGTGGAGAACTATTTGTTCGCCATCACCGATCCCGATTTTCAAACTTCGCTGTGGCGCACGCTCTACTTCACCGTGGTATCGGTGGCGTTTGAGGGCATCATCGGTGTGTTAGTGGCGCTGCTGCTCAATCAGAAATTTGCCGGGCGCAATATCCTGCGCGTGCTGGTGATTCTGCCGTGGGCGCTCCCAACGATCGTCAACGCCATGATGTGGCGCCTCAACTTTAACCCCGATTACGGCAGCATTAACGCCCTGCTGACTCAATTGGGCATTATCGATGGCTATCGTAGCTGGCTGGGATCGCCGGATTCGGCATTGAACGCGGTGATGTTTGCCGATATCTGGAAAAACTATCCGCTGGTCACGCTGCTGGTACTGGCTGCGCTGCAATCGATTCCCGACGATCTTTTTGAAGCCGCACGTCTGGATGGCGCGTCCGCCTGGCGACGCTTCCGTGCCATTACCTTCCCGGCCATTGTCGGTCCGCTCAGCGTCGCGCTGGTGCTGCGCACCATCGATGCTTTCAAGATTTTCGACATCATCTACGTGATGACGCGCGGAGGTCCGGTCGATAGCACTAAAACCCTGAGTTTTTACGTTTATCAGGAGTCGTTCAGCTATCTGCGCGCGGGCAGCGGCGCGGCGTACGCGATGCTGATGACCTTGCTGTGCGCCGTGCTGATTACCCTGTACATGTTGTTAATGTGGCGTCAGCGCCGCAAAGGGAGCGCGTATGAAGGCTAAATTACGCAGCACGGCCAAATATGCCGCCGCGCTGCTGGTGGCGATTTCCGTACTCGCGCCGATGGGCTGGCTGTTTCTGATGAGCGTCAGTGCCACCAGCGATCTCACGCGGGTTCCGCTGGAATGGTTGCCCCGCCAGTGGGACTTCAGTCGCTACGGCCAATTGATCTCACTGGAACCCGGTCAACCCGGCACGCTGTTCCTGCATGCGTTGGGTAACAGCCTGTTAGTGGCAACCGGGGCGACGATTATCTGTCTGCTGCTGGCCATTCCGGCGGCGTTCAGCTTTTCCCGCTACCGTGGTCGCGATGGCTGGCTTTTTGCCTCGCTCGCCATTTACATGGTACCGCCGGTGGCGTTTGTGCTGCCGCTCTACTTCCTGCTGCAACAGTTTGATCTGCTTAATACCCGCCCCGGTTTGATCATCGTTTATTGCTCGCTGATCCTGCCGTTCCTGACGTGGATGCTGAAAAACCAGTTCGATGCCTTACCACAGGATATTGAGCAAGCGGCGCGGCTGGATGGCTTGCGCGTCTGGCAGGTACTGCTGCGCATTACCCTGCCACTGGCGAAACCGGTATTGGGTGCAGCGGCGCTGTTTGGCTGGTTGCTGGCGTGGGATGAGTTTTTCTATGCGCTGTTGTTCACCAGCAACATCGCGGCACAAACCTTGCCAGTGACGATTGAAGGCTTTACCGCCGGGCGCGCCACCGATGATGGTTTGATCGCGGCGGTCGGGATTCTGGCCTCGGTACCGCCACTGTTGATTGCTATCTGGCTACAGAAAACGCTGGTGAGCGGCCTGGCCAGTGGTGGGAGCAAAGGATGAAGATGAAAATGGACTCTACCGCCACACTGTATGTGGTCGGCAATATTAACGTTGATTTGATCATGGGCACCCTCGACCACTGGCCGCAACGTGGCACCGAAGTAATGATGAATCACAGCGAGCTGCGTCCAGGCGGATCGGCGGGCAACTGCGCGTTAGCCCTGGAAGCGATGCAGGTACGGCATCGGGCGGTGGCGAATCAGGGCGATGATGGATTAAGCGCCTGGCTTGGCAGTTACTTCCCACACAGCGTCGCGCACTGGACGCGCTACCACTGTGAAACGTCGCTCACCGTGGGTGTGACGCATTCCGATCACGAGCGTTCCTTCCTCAGTAATCTCGGCCATATTGTGCGACTTACCGCCGAAGATGTGCTGAACCAACTGCCGCTGCGTGCCAGTGAAGGCGATATCGTGCTGCTGTGTGGCACCTTCTTATGCCTGCATCTGTACAACGAATACCCGCTGTTGCTGAGTGAGTTGCAGCAGCGCGGTTATATCACCGCTGTCGATACCGGCTGGCCACCGCAGGGCTGGACCGAAGAGGTTCGTCAACACACTGCGCAGTGGTTGCCGCTGTGTGACTGGTTGCTGCTCAATGAAGTCGAGACGCTGGGCTTGATGAACGCGGAGGATCTCAACCTGGCCGCAACCCAACTCGCTCAACAACTCAGCGGACGTGGCGCTTGCGTAGTGAAATGCGGAGCGCAGGGGGCGGGTTGCTGGCAATCGCAGCAGCACATCATCCAGCCCGCCAGGCCCGTCACCGTGGTGGATACCATTGGCGCAGGTGACAGTTTTAACGCCGGTTTTCTCACCGCATTGCTGCATCAGCAGAATATCACCACCGCGCTGCAATGGGGCATCGCGGTGGCTTCACTGGCAATCAGTACCCAGCCGCGTCGCTATCCCGACTGGCATCAACTGCAACTTTCCGCACAGGAGCGCTAAATCATGGCCAGTGTTGAACTCGTAAAAGTGGCTAAGCGCTACGGCAAGCAATCGGTTCTGCATCCGCTCGATCTCACCATTCCCGACGGCAGTTTTACCGTGCTGGTCGGCCCGTCCGGCTGCGGAAAATCCACGCTGCTCCGTCTGCTAGCCGGGCTGGAGAGCCTGTCAGACGGCGCGATCATGATGGATAAAGTCCAAATCAACGATCGCGACCCGGCCGATCGTGATATCGCTATGGTGTTTCAAAGTTATGCGCTTTATCCGCATCTGACGGTGGCAGAGAACCTCGCATTTCATATGCAGGTGAAGAAAGTAAAGCGCGAAGAGCAACAGAGCAAAATCGAACGCATCGCCGGGATTCTCGGCATTGATAAGTTGCTGGGGCGCTATCCGCGTGCGTTGTCCGGCGGGCAGCGCCAGCGCGTGGCGATGGGCCGCGCGATGGTGCGCAATCCGCAAGTGTTCTTGTTTGATGAGCCGTTGTCCAACCTCGATGCACAGCTGAGGATGGAGTTACGGGCAGAAATCAAATCACTGCACCAGCGCTTCAAAACCACCATGGTGTATGTCACGCACGATCAGGTTGAAGCCATGACGCTGGCCGATCAAATTGTGGTGATGAAAGAGGGTCGCATTGTGCAGCAAGGTGCCCCGCTGGCGATTTATGATCGGCCGGCGGACACGTTCGTGGCGCGTTTTATCGGATCTCCGCCGATGAACCTGTTACCTGCACAGTTGATCACGCGCGATGACATTCCGGGTGTGCAGTGCCAGGATTTATGGCAACCGCTACCTTTGCGCTGGCAAGCGGCGGCACGTGAATGCAATGGCGCGCAGGTGACGCTGGGGGTGCGCCCTCACGATCTCATCGAGGCTGACACGCGCGCGCTCGCCACGGTAAAAGTGGTCGAAATCACGGGTGAATCCACGTTATTGCATCTCGAATGGCACGGCCATGCGATGCACATGCAGATCGCCGGGCGCCATGCTGCAGTGAGTGGTGATCAGATTCGTATTGGATTCAACGCCGAAAAGATTCATCTGTTTGACGCGGAAAGCGGATTACGCCTGAGCGAAGGGTAAATAATATAAAAAAGCCACCCAAATGGGTGGCGAAATATATTGATAGAAAATGCATAACAACGATGGTGGCAGGCACTCATTCCTTAAGCACCGTACCCTGACTATTTTACCCAAGTGGCTATTTTATTCTGTTCTCTCTGTTTAAAGATAACGTAAATCTTACTTCTTTCTTTAACAGATAAATAACCACTACCAGGTTTTTCCGATATTAAACTGGAACTGCTCAGACTTATCGCCTTCATATTTCTTGATCGGCAAGGCATAAGAGAACACCAGTGGACCCAGTGGTGATTGCCATTGCAGTGCCAGACCGCTAGAGACACGAATTTCACTGGGATCACCATAATCCGGAATGCCCGCCGCACGCGTTGCAGCGGTATTTTCCCATTTGGTATCCCAAACGGTACCGGCATCGACAAAGAACGAGGTGCGCAGTGAATCCGCATAACGATCGCTCACAAATGGGGTCGGGACGATTAACTCCGCGCTCGCCACAGCCATCGCATTACCCCCCACCGCATCATCCGACTTATTCACCGAACAGTTGCCATAGCTGCTTTCGCTGCCGGTACAGCTGTAATAAGCCGCTTTTGGCCCGATGGTATTGGATGAGAATCCGCGCACGGAGCTGGAGCCGCCGGCGTAGAAGTTGTCGTAGAACGGTACTTCTTTGCCACCGAACCCATCCGCATAGCCCGCTTTGGTGCGGCCCATCAGCACCCAGCGATGGTCACTGCTCAGCGGTAAGTATGCGTTGGCACTCATCGTACTTTTGTAATAGCTGTTGGTCGATCCCGGGATCGTCACTTTGGTGTTGAAGCCCGCTGAAACCCCCGAGGTCGGGAAGAAGCCGCGATCTAACGAATTGTAATTCCAGCCAATGTTCCAGAAGAAGTCATTGGCGACAAACTTCTCATCGCTGGTGGCGTAATCATCGTCATCATCTTCATTGGTGGTGATGACTTTCGGATGGATGCCCTGCGATCCCAGGTAGCGCCACATAGAGACCTGCGGTGCCATATTACTGACGCGGTTGTAGGTGTAATCCAGCCCTGAGCTCAGATTACTGTTTTCGCTGATCGGGAAGCTTAATGTACTGCTGGCACCAAAACTCTTCAGCGTGTATTCAGACAGGTCATTATCTTCGGCGCTGTAATCGTTGTAGAACAGTTTACCGCCAAGACTCACGCCATCCACGGTGAAGTACGGATTGGTGGCGGCAATTTCAACATAGGTTTGATAACTGTTTTTCGTGCCGCTAAAACTCACGGTATTACCGGTACCCATCCAGTTATCCTGGCTGACGCCAAGCTGGTAACTGATGCCGCTGTCGGTGCCGTACCCAAGACCGACGTTGAAAGTGCCGGTGTTACGCTCTTTCACCTTGTACACCACATCCACCTGATCAGGGCTGCCGGGCACACGCTGGGTATCAACATCGACGCTTTCGAAATAGCCGGTACGATTGAGACGGGCCTTACCTTGATCAACAGCATCGCTGGCTAACCACGATCCTTCCATCTGGCGCATTTCGCGACGTAACACCGAATCCTTCGAGGTGTCATTGCCGCTGAACTTCACCTGACGCACGTAGAAACGATGTCCCGCTTCAACATTCACATGCAGTTTAACGGTTTTGTCTGCATCGTTAATTTCAGGCTGAGAACTGACTTGCGGGAAAGCATAGCCGTAGCGACCGAGCAGCGCTTTGATCGCGCCTTCGTTCTCGGTAATTTTGGCACCGCTGTATAAAGCCCCTGACGGTATATGGGCCAGTTTCTCAATTTCTGCGGAGTGTCCCGCCATATCGCCGTTCAGGATAACATCGGAAATATGGTAAACATCTCCTTCATGAATATTGACTGTCAGATAAATACTTTTCTTATCGGGCGTTAAACTCACTTGCGTTGAATCAATATCAAAACGTGCAAAACCGCGATCGAGATAATAGCTACGCAGTGTTTCTAAATCGCCGGACAGTTTTTGTTTCTGGTATTTCTGATCGGCAATAAAATTCCACCACGGCACATCATCACGCAATTGGAAGTGGGAGATGAGTTCATCAGACGAGAAGGCGTGATTGCCGACAATATTGATCTGCTGAATCTTCGCAGATACACCCTCGGTAAACACGAACTTCAGATCGACACGATTGCGTGGCAACGGCGTGACCACAGCTTTGACGCTGGCAGTGTATTTACCCGCGCTGTAGTAGAAATCTTCCAGCCCTTTTTCAATATCCGATAATGTGGTGCGATCCAGCGCTTCGCCGACCCGCACGCCGGTGGCGTCGAGATTTTGCTTCAGCTGATCTTCTTTGATTGCCTTGTTGCCGGAGAAGGAAATGCTGGCAATGGCCGGGCGTTCTTTCACACGAATGAGCAGCGCATCGCCATCGCGCAGCACTTGCACATCTTCAAAGTTGCCCGTGGCAAATAGCGCACGAATGGTGTTACGAATATCGTCATCCGTGACGCGATCGCCCACGCGTACGGGCATACTCAGCATGGCCGCACCCGGTGCGACGCGCTGCAAGCCGTCAAAATGAATATCCCTGAGGGTGAAATCGTCTGCACCAAAAGCTGTGGTGGTTACCATGAAAAGTAACCCGGTTAACATCTTTTTCATCTGCTATGAGCCTGCCGTTTTTCCATTCAACGCATTTCTGCCGCACCACAAAAAAACGGGCTGAACACGCGGTTCAGCCCGTTAGTTGCGGCGATATGTTCCGGAAAAAAGACCACTGCGCCAAAGGTAAATTCAGCGCAATTGACGGATTTTCGCTTACCTTACAGTAAGCTGAAAAGCCGCTGCAGAAATGACAGCATAAGGATTACCCTTCTGCCGTCACCGGCTGGAAAGTACGACGGTTCAGACTGGTCAGAATCACCAGTGTCACCATCATCAGTAACTCCACGCCAAGGGTACCGGAGATGGCCGCCAAATGATTGCCATGCACGTTTATCTGTGTGAACACGCCTCCGAGCAGCATCGGGCCCAGGCCGAGTGCCGATTGCTGTACGGTGGATAACACCGCGCTGCCCGCGCCCGCCTGGTGATGCGGTACACCGCTCATGCCGATACGGTAGAAGGTGCTAACGATAAATGACTGACCAAAGCCAATCAGTATCGTGGCCGGCATCAGGGTAAAGACGCCAACCTCTGGCCAGGCAAACTGGAAAGTGGCGATGAGGGCGATCAAACCGATCATCTGGATGCCACAGCCGGTCAAGAGCGTGGTGCGCTTACCAAAACGTTCCACCATGCGTGTCGAACGCATCGCGCCAATGAAGTAGGCGGCACCCAGTGCGATAAACGCATTACCCGACTGAAATGCGGTTAAACCAATACCCGACTGCAGCGTCAGCGCTACCGCAAACATAAAGCCGCTCCAACAGGAGAAGAACAACACCGCCAGGGTTAAACCAAAGCGAACGCTTGGCAGACGCAGCAGCGAGGGGGGCAGCAACGGCGAACCACCTTCTGCTTCCAGACGGAGTGAACTCTGACGCAGACGATGCAATAACACCGGGAACAGCACCAGCAGCAGAATGCAGGGCCACGACCAGTGCAGCAGCGGACCCAGCGCGAGCGCCAGCATCAGGCAACCAATCGCGCCCGCTAACAGCAAGGTACCGCTGACATCGACCGGCACGCGCTGGTTATTGTGGGTTTCAGGCACAAAACGACGCGCAGTGATCAGCACAAAAAGGCAAATCGGCAGGTTGATCAGGAACACGCTGCGCCAGCCGTAACCACCGATATCCGCTTTAATCAGGAATCCGCCCAACACCTGACCAATAATAAAGGCCAGCCCGCCAATGCCGCCGTACAGACCGATGGCGCGGGCATGCTCCCTGCCCTTCATGGTGACATGCATAGTGGCGAGGATTTGCGGCACGATGAAAGCGGCGCCGACACCCTGCAATGCGCGGGCAAACATCAACAGACCGACGCTGTTAGCGATGCCACATAATAAAGATGCAATACCAAAGATCCATACTCCTGCAAGGAATACGCGGCGACGTCCATAGTTATCCCCCAGGCGTCCGCCCATCGCCAGACAGATGGCGAATGCAATGCCGTACACGGCGACGATCAGCGCCAGCTCAATCGATGTGGCGCGCAACGTATGCGCCATGGCATCTAACGCCACGTTGACAATGGAAAAATCGATCATGGGCAGCAGTTGCCCAGCCAGCAGGACCACCAGTCCCGCGCGTTGAAGTTGCGATCTGTGCATCGTTTTTGACCTTGTTTTTAAGTGCAGTACGGCATAGCATCACCTAACCGTTAAACGGGTACCAGTTCTTATTTATCATGGTATAAATACTACCCGTCTCGTCCGGAGATCTGCTTATGAGTACGGCCACTGCGCTTGTCGCTGCGGAACACAATAATCGAAAACTGCTGGGCACTTTTCTACGTACCCGCCGTGAAAGCCTCGATCCTAACCGCCTCGGTTTGCCACCTATGCGTCAGCGTCGGACCCCAGGTTTAAGACGTGAGGAAGTGGCGCAGTTAGCGGATGTGGGCGTGACCTGGTACACCTGGCTGGAACAGGGACGCGATATCAAAGCCTCGCCAAAAACCCTGACGGCGATTGCCACAGCACTGCAGTGCAACGATGTGGAAACTCAGCATCTGTTTTCCCTTGCCGGGCACTCACTGCCTTCGGTGCGGGTGGCGGCCGCCTGCTGCAAAATTGCGGCGCACAATCAGCAAATGCTGGATGCGATTCAGTTACCGGCGATTATCGAAACACCACGCTTCGACATTCTTGGCTACAACGCCGCTTGGTGCGCATTGATGGGCGTGGATCTTGCGGAAATCGCCGTGGAGGATCGCAACTGCATCTGGCTGGCGTTTAATCACCCCGGGTGGCGCAAGGCAATTAATGATTGGGAAGATGTCATGCCGCAGATGGTAGCCATGTTTCGTGGGCAGATGGGCGAGCATCTCGGAGACCCGCATTGGGAGAGCTTCCTGGCTCGCTTGCTGAATAGCTCGGATGAATTTGCCCATACCTGGCAACGCTACGAACTGGGCAAGGTGGAAAATCGGCTGAAGCGTTTTTACCGCGAGGAAGTCGGTGAAATGACGCTGCGCCAGAATAACTGGTGGTCTGCTTCACGCAACGGCGACCGCCTGCTGGTGTATGTGCCGGATGATGAGCAGAGTGCGGCATCGCTGCAAAAATTGGTGAAACCATAAAATCGGCCACCAGCGCAACAATGCTGTACTTTCATTGAGGCAGCCAGCGCTAACCAAAGAACCGGCCTGAAGACCCGCCACCTCCGAATGACACCTGGGTTTCGACGCTACCAGCGCTTTTCGGCAAACCAGCTGACCAGCCATTCAGTTAAAGCGCTGATTTTTGCCGACTGAAGTTGGCTGGACGGTTTCATCAACCAGACACCATCCTCACCGATAGCCTGCCAGTCGGATAAAACGGCAACCAGCGAGCCCTCAGCCAGCTCCTTTTGCACTAGCCAGTTGGCCGCCAGTAATACCCCCATGCCTGCCTGGGCTGCCAGCACCAGTGCATCCATCTCGTCGCTCTCAAAACGCGTTTGCACTGGCACCGCGATCTGATGACCGTCTTTCTCCAGACGCCATTCCGGCCAGCTGTGCATTGGGGTAAAACCCAGACAGTCGTGCTGGCGGAGATCCTGAGGCTGGTTTAACGCGGAATGACGACCCAGATAATCGGGTGACACGCAGAGCAACCGACGGGTATCTGCCAGCTTGCGTGCTATCAGTCGGCTATCCGTAAGCACACCAATACGAATCGCCATGTCAAAATTATCCCCCAATAAATCGACATAACGATCGCTGCAATTCAGCACAATGCGAACATCAGGATAAGCCTGCAAAAAGCCGGGTAGCGCCTGTGCCACCCAGCTACGACCGAATGATGCTGGCACGGTTAAACGGATGGTGCCCGCGGGGCGAGCGGCCAATGCTCGTGCCTCCTCCTCCGCCTCACGCAGCAACTCATCGGCCAGTTCGATTTTCTGGCGGTAGCGCTGCCCCTCCTCCGTAGGACGAATGCGTCGCGTGGTGCGCTCGATCAGGCGAATTCCCAGCCGCTTTTCCAGCGCAGCAATGCGGCGTGAGACCACAGAAACATCACGTCCCAGTTCACGCGCGCCCGCACTGAAGCTGCCTGCACGTACCACGGCTAAAAACGCTTCGCGCTGGCGAAAATCGTCATCCTGCATTATTGCTCCCTGTGCAACAGTCATTTGGTTTGAGCATCGATTATAGCGCCTGTTTTCACGCCACACTAAACGCACATTGAACACAGGAGAATACGATGCGAGCTATCCAATTGACTGCCCCGAACATTAATGCCCTGACGATCACTGAACTGCCCCGCCCACTACCTGGCCAGGGCGAAGTGTTAATACGGCAACATGCGGTGAGCCTGAACTACCTCGATTTGGCGCTGGCAACGGGTCAGTTTGGGGACCTCCCACAGCCAATTATTCCGGGTGCAGACAGCGCAGGGGAGATCGTGGAATTAGGTGCGGGTGTGCATGGCTGGGAGATTGGTGAACCTGTGATACCCGGAATGATGCACAGCTGGCATGCGGGTTTGATTCGCGCTGAACATCATCATGCCCTACGCGGCGTGACGGGCAATGGCGGGTTGGCGGAATTTGCCGTAGTACCGGCGGCTTCATTGGTGCGCATTCCTGAATTCCTTAGCTGGCAGCAGGCCGCCACACTGCCGATTGCGGCAACAACGGCCTGGAATGCCATCGTGCGCGGTAAGGTTCAGCCTGGCAGCACAGTGCTGTTGCTTGGAACAGGTGGCGTAAGTCTGTTTGCGTTGCAATATGCTAAAGCGGCGGGCGCGCGGGTGATTATGCTCTCCTCTTCCGATGAAAAACTGGCGAAGGTGAAAGCCCTGGGTGCCGATGAAGGGATTAATTACCGCGATGAACCCGAGTGGGATAAACGGGTGCTGGCGCTTACGCACGGTCAGGGGGCGGATTTGGTGCTGGAGTCAGTCGGTGCGACAACATTTGCAAAATCGATTAATGCGGCGGCCTATAACGGAACGATTTTTGTGATTGGGTTTGTGGGTGGTGCGGAGTTGACTGTGCCGGTACTGCCAATCATGCAGAAGATGTTGAATATTGTCGGGAATAACACAGGCTCAACGGCGGACCTGCGTCAGGCGGTGAGAGCGATTGAAGTGTCTGGGATTGTTCCCGAGATTGATCGCGTGTTTACCTTTGCGGAAACGCAGCAGGCTTATCGTTATCTGCAATCTGCCGGACACGTGGGGAAAGTGGTGATTGATTTGAAAGTCTGAGTACGGGGCTTTCATTGCACATAGAAATTGGTCGGTGCACATCGGCTCCAAGCAGTCACCGTAAGGTCGCCATTCACGGCGACCAGCATGTAAGCCCTAAAAAGGGGGGCTAAAACTCAGATCGCATTCAAAATGCGTAACGCTTCGCGATTAAACGCAGGAAGATCATCCGGTGTGCGACTGGTGACGAGCTTATCGTCATCGACGACCACTTCCTGGTCATAAAAATCTGCCCCCGCGTTCCGTAAATCAATAGCGATAGCTTTAACACAGGTCATCTTGCGGCCGCGCACACCATTGGCGCTAATCAGCAACTGTGGACCGTGACAAATTGCGAATACCGGTTTGCCACTGGCGACAAATTCTTTGGTGAAATTCACAAATCGGTCATCACCGCGCAGTGCATCAGGCGAATGACCGCCGGGCAGCAGTAATGCATCAAATTCAGCGGCGTTAACGTGATCAATATCCTTGTCAATGGTGACTTCCGCTTTTCCTTGCTTCCCTTTAACAACCTTTCCCGCTTGCATCTCAATCGTCACGACCTCATGACCCGCGTTGGTATAGGCTTCTGCGGGCGAGGTGAACTCTGAATCTTCAAATTCATCAGTGATCAGGACGGCGATCTTCTTACTCATTTCTTTCTCCTTGCTGGGAAAACGCGGTGCGTTTATGGCTGGATAACCCAACAAGTCTGGTCGCCATGTTTTAGAACGCAAGCCAGGCGGCAGGTAATCATGGCAATTTGAATGGGGAGTATTATGCTTTGCATAGATCTTCCATATACAGCATGAGAGTGGATAGTAAGCATACGGTGTGAACCGTATTGACAGGATGTGCCGGAACTCTCCGGATATGTAAACTCACCACAGTAGTCACCCACCCACGCGAGCGTCCTCGCTTCAATCCTTAGTCCCAAATCAGAGGCGGTGCTGTCTTTGACGAAGCGGGAGATCAGCACTATTTTTTGAGCGAGGTTCTAGACGATAAGCATCAAGGTTCTTCAGTCACAAAATAATCAAAAGACAGGCAAATCAACCCTGACCACAGCGCAGGGTATTTTAGGACGATAAAACTTTTCGGGGCGGGTGTTGATGAGATTACGTTCACTGCAGGTTCTCTGTCTGCTCAACTTCTTTATCGCTGATGTCCGGGATGGGCTGGGCCCGTTTCTGGGCATTTTTCTGGTATCCCACCACTGGCGAGCGGAAGAAATTGGTCTGGTGATGACGTTGGGCGGATTAGCTGGACTATTGGCTACCTTCCCCGCAGGGATGATTGTCGATGCCACCCGTTTTAAACGACTATTGATTGTTACTGCATCTCTGCTGATTACTTTGAGCGCCCTCGCCCTCTGGTATTTCCCCACATCTGCTGTGGTTATTTTATCGCAAATTATTACCGGTATTGCGGCAGCTGTCGTTGCGCCAGCGATTGCGGGTGTCACCTTAGGTATCACCGGTCAGAAAGGTTTTTTGTCTCAGATGGGACGAAACGAAGCTTTTAACCATAGCGGCAATATGGCGGTGGCGGTGCTGGCGGCCATCACCTGCTGGATCTGGGGCACCGGTTCGGTATTCTTGCTGATGACCACCATGGCGGTATGCGCGGTTTTATGCACTTTAGCGATCAACAAAAACGATATAGATCACGATGTGGCCAGAGGAATAGAAAAGCATGAAGGTCCGACCGTGTCTGTCTCTGTGCTGGCATTAATAAAGCGACCCGAACTGGCACTAACAGGGTTGACCTTGCTTCTCTTCCATCTGGCCAATGCAGCGCAACTGCCCATGTTAAGCATGCAGGTTGCCTCCTCTCCCACGGAATCTTTGTTCTCGCCGGGAACCTATGCTGCCCTCACAGTCGCCATTTCTCAAGCGGTGATGATCCCTGTCGCATTGCTTACAGCGCGATATGCATCACGGTATGGTTATGCCAGACTTGTTGTTATTGCGCTGATTGTACTGCCATTTCGTGCAGCGATTGCGTCGTTCTGGAGCAATGAGTTCGTGTTGTTTCCCGTGCAGGCTCTGGACGGTGTCGCTGCGGGTATCTTAGGCGTTGCCGTTCCCGGACTTATTGCCTCATTATTTAATGGTTCAGGACATATCAACGCCGCGCTTGGGCTCGTTATGCTGCTACAAGGATTGGGAGCCTCATTCAGCCCGGCATTGGCTGGTGCCATCGTCAGCCACACCTCATGGAGCTTTGCCTACCTTATTTTAGCGGGCATTGCGCTTTGCGCCGTTTTCATCTGGATAATATTCAGCAAGCATGTTTTTAAATCACTTTAGGCTGAACAAAAAACGATGTTGGGAATAATAAAATGGAGATTTATTGGCATAACGTATGACTCGCACGTACCACACACGCTGATAAAAATCTCAAAAGCATCCCTGCCCCTCATTTTTATCCTGAATATCCTTTTCACGCATAAAATTTCACTTTATCCCTCAATATTCCGCCCTTTCACATAGCGCCAGAAGCGTTCCGCCGTGAGATTTAAGCGTGCGCCTGAGCGATAAACATAAGCCGAAATCTTAAGCGATAGGCTGTGGTCCATGATCGCCAGCCTTCTCTCCTCCAGTTCACGCTGAATCGAGTAATCCGGCAGCCAGCCAACGGCATCGCCTTTCAGGATCATTCTTTTCAGTAACTCGCTCATCGATGAAACAAAGGTCAGAATAAAGGTGGTATTGGGTATGCGATCAATTACCTGATTAACCTGGCGACCCATATAACTGTCATTGGCATATTTGACCAGCGGCAGTGTGTCGCCATTAATAGAGAATATCGGCTTACCGTGCTGATCACAGGGTGAGACCAGATGCAGAGCGGAATCGAAAATTTTATGGTTGATGAACGGGTAATTCATCAACTCTTCGTTATAAAAGGACAGGATAAAATCACTTTTCCCCTCCTTAAGATTGAATACTGCGTCATTGACGTTAATCGATTCAACAAAAAACACCTTGTCCGGGCTGTCGCGGTAATCCGCTAAGATGTCGGGCAGCAGAAGGACGGAAAGTGAAGGCGCCGCATCGATACGGATACTTTGCTTTGACTTATCTTCCCCCTTGATTCGACTAATCTGGAAGTCCATATCGTCAAGCATGTTTCTGGCATAGCCGACAAATATCCTGCCCTGCGGCGTCAACTGTGGCGGGTTCACTTCACGATTAAATACGCTAAAACCCAGGTTCGATTCGAGTGCCTGAATCCTTCTGCTAAACGAGGATTGCGAAATATTTCGTCTCTCTGCCGCAAGGGTAAAGCTGCGGCATTCTTCTAATGCAATCACATCATAGAACCACTTCACTTCGAGGTTACTTAGCACGTCTTCGCTCCAATTACAGCCCCCATTTCTATGCATTTTTTACATGACAAATGATTTATATGCAATTTCTGCATCAAAAAGCCAGTGCTACTATCCATCCTCTACTCGGGTCGGCCCTTGCCGTCTCGCCATGCATCCAATGAGTCAGGGTATTTTATGAGCGCAATTAAATCTGTCATGCAACATCTCTCAAGCCTTGGCATCAACGATGTCAGCGAGATCGTCTATAACCCGAATTACGAATTGCTGTTCGAGCATGAAACGTCAACCGAGCTTAAAGGCCCGGCGCGCGGAATATTAACGACCTCAGGTGCGGTGACGGTTGATACCGGCGAGTTCACTGGCCGCTCTCCGCGCGATAAGTACATCGTTCGCGACGATGTGACGCGCGATACCCTGTGGTGGTCGGATGCTGGCCTGGGGCGTAACGATAACAAACCGATGTCCACTGAAGTGTGGGCACACCTGAAAACGCTGGTTGCCGATCACTTATCTGAGAAAGCGCTGTATATCGTTGATGCCTGGTGTGGTGCCAGTGCCGATACTCGTCTGGCCGTGCGTTTTGTCACTGAGGTGGCGTGGCAGGCGCATTTTGTCAAAAATATGTTTATCGCACCAACCACCGAAGAGCTGGCAAGCTTTACCCCGGACTTCACGGTGATTAATGGCGCCGGTTGCGTCAATCCGCAGTGGCAGGAGCAAGGGTTAAACTCAGAGAACTTTGTTGCTTTCAACCTCACAGAGAATATCCAGCTGATTGGCGGGACCTGGTACGGCGGCGAAATGAAAAAGGGGATGTTCTCAGTGATGAACTACCTGCTGCCGCTGAAGGGTATCGCGTCAATGCACTGCTCAGCAAACCGGGGTGAAAAAGACGACGTGGCGCTGTTCTTTGGCCTCTCCGGTACCGGAAAAACCACACTGTCGACCGATCCGCGTCGCCAGCTCATTGGTGATGATGAGCACGGCTGGGATGCAGACGGCGTATTCAATTTTGAAGGCGGCTGCTATGCCAAGACCATCAATCTGAAAGCGGAATCTGAACCGGAAATTTATGGCGCCATCCGCCGCAACGCGTTGCTGGAAAACGTCGTTGTTCGTGAAGATGGCAGCGTGGATTATGCCGATGGCAGCAAAACCGAGAACACACGCGTCTCTTATCCACTGTCGCACATCGAGAATATCGTGCAGCCGGTGTCTCGCGCCGGTCACCCTTCCCGCATTATCTTCCTTGCAGCGGATGGATTCGGCGTGCTCCCACCAGTATCTCGCCTGACGCCAGAACAGATGCAGTATCACTTCTTGTCTGGCTTCACTTCCAAGCTCGCGGGCACCGAGCGCGGGATTACTGCCCCAACGCCGACATTCTCTGCCTGCTATGGTGCGGCTTTCCTGATGCTGCATCCAACACAATATGCTGATGTGCTGCAGGAGAAAGTTGCGCAGAGCGGTGCTGAAGTGTGGCTGGTGAATACGGGCTGGAACGGCGCGGGTGAGCGTTTGTCGTTGAAAGATACACGCCAGATCGTCAACGCCATCCTTGAAGGGGAAACTGGCGCATTGCGTGAAGAAAAACTGCCGATCTTTGGCCTCGCCATTCCGCAAGAGATTGCTGGCGTCGATGTGAACACGCTCGATCCGCGCAACGGCTGGGCATCACCAGCAGAATGGCAGGAAGCGGCAGAGAAACTGGCACAGCTGTTTATCAATAATTTCAAACAGTACAGCAACAACGAGGCCGGGGCGCGTATTGCGCAGGCTGGTCCGCAGTTGTAAATGCGCTTAGGCTTATCATTCGCTGGCACGCGGTTGCCGCTGATGTGGCGCTGAAATCTCAGTAAACTCACGCTGCCCTGTGTAATATCGCTGGGCAGCGTTCTGTTTAAAAGAACAGAGAGAATGCTGGTCCTCAGGCATTCTTTATCACTTACCCAGCGGCGAGGTAGTGTTAGCACAAGAGCAATATTATACGGTGCAGGTTGTTCAACAGGAGATTTCAACCGCGGGATGGAGTCAGCACGAGCGGGAGGTGATGTCGGACTATCACTGGTGGAAACTGGAAGAACTGATATGCAGTGGGGAACGCTATTATCCGGAAAATTTAGCGGCTTTGCTGGAAATCGCCCAGCAGTCTGCTGCACGCTGACGGTTGCAGGCGGCAATCATAACCGCCTTCGATAAGCCCTGTCGGCGCATCAATTCTTATCGTTATCGCTACGGTAAATATCTGGACGCGTGATTGTCCACGCATAATCAGGACGATTGACTGGCTCGTAGCCAAATTTCTCATAAAGCCATGGCGCTGTCGTAGTGAACAACATGATCCTGCGCAGCCTGTTAAATAGAGGATGGTCATGAATGCACGTCATTAACCATCTGCCTAACCCCTCCCCCTGATGCGCTTCCAGTACATACACGTCACAGAGATAAGCAAAGGTCGCATAATCTGTTATGAGCCGGGCAAATCCGACCTGAGATTGATGATGATAAATGCCAAAGTTGAGGCTATTTTGAACTGAAGCGGTGACGGTTTCCACGTCTATGCCTTTCGCCCATGTTGAGCGCGTCAGATACTGGTGTATCGCCTCCACATCCAATTTTGCGCTGTCTGTACTAATGAGATAGTCATTTTGATGCCATTCATGGATTGATGGAAGCGTCACTCTTCACTCCAAATAACTTTTTCAGTGGTGCTGAAATCCTATCATAGCGGAATGACCATGGGTTCTGATGTATATTGCTTTGCGAGATCCGATGTTATTGATATCGATCCGTGTTAATTAACAGAGCGTTGGTTTTCGCTACTCTGTCATTAATCTGGGTGAAAGAAATCCTGCAGAATTAAACGGGTGTTCTTTGAGGACTTTGACATGACCCCCTTTTATCAACTTACCGCCACCAGCCTGAGCGGCCAGCTTATTTCAATGGCTGATTACGCTGGCAAACTGGTTTTGGTGGTGAACACCGCCAGCCACTGTGGCTTTACACCACAATACACAGGCCTCGAAGCGCTTTATAAGAAGTACGCCGCTCAGGGGCTGATGGTGCTGGGCTTCCCCTGCAATCAGTTCGGTAAGCAGGAGCCCGGTGACGCCGACGCGATCTCACAAACCTGCCACATCAACTACGGTGTAAGCTTTCCGATGTTCGAGAAGATCGAGGTCAACGGAGCCGCTGCCCACCCGGTGTTTAGTTATCTGAAAAGCGAATTACCCGGCGTGCTCGGCGGTAGGATCAAGTGGAACTTTACGAAATTCCTCATCGGACGCGACGGCAACCCCATTAAGCGGTTTGCACCCTTTACTACGCCAGAGAAAATGGAATCAATAATAATGGCTGAACTTAAAATTTAAATGTTCCTGACACTGAACTATTCGGTTTGGTAAGACTTCCACTCCTGCAGATTAATGCAGTACATCAGGCTGGGTGGAAGCCCTTCTATGTCCGTTACTTTTTTTTGAAATTTTAGTCCTGCCTTTTCCAGCACCTTTTGAGAGGCAATATGATTTTCTCTCACTACGCCGACAATCTCGTCAAGACCAACCTCTTCAAATCCGAAGCGTAAAGCCCTTCTGGAAAGTTCAGTGGCATAACCTTTACCCCAGGCTTCTGGCTCAAATCTATATCCTAAGTTATTTGTTTTACGCCCATCAAAATGGCTTACAAAAACCCCGCCAAAACCAATGACACGCTGCGGATTCGCTTTCTCAAAAATGGTCCAATCGCCGAAACCGTTTTCCTTATCACTCTCGAGTGAGCGCATTAATGTTTCTTTCGCATAATCGATGTTGGGATACGGGCCACGCGGATTAAACTTATGCGTTTCAGGATTGCCGTAGATTCTGAAAAGGTCGTCCAGATCCTCAGCTAAATTAAAACGATAAAGCAAGCGTTCAGACTCCCAGAACATACCGTTTACCCCTGTCATTTCATCAGAGTCCTTTACTTTAATAGATCGAAGATAAATATGACTATAGGAGGGTTTTAAAAACCGCTAAATCATAGCCTCGCCCGGCAAATTGTAAATTTATGTCTATGCTGTATCTGAATCAACAGCTATGAGCTGGATTCAGCTTAACGATTTACAGTTTTTTATAATGAGAGATCAACCAAAAGTGTTTGATTTTTAAGGGAAGGGTAATGCTTAGTTTAAGACGTAAAAAGGTTAAACCGATGCGGCTGAAGGACGTGACAATCATTGATGATGCTCGTCTCAAGAAGGCGATTACCGCCGCCGCTCTGGGTAATGCGATGGAGTGGTTCGACTTTGGGGTTTACGGCTATGTTGCGGCCGTTTTGGGCAAGGTGTTTTTCCCAGGTGCCTCTCCGGGCATCCAGATCATCGCCGCTTTGGGCACATTCTCCGTTCCGTTTATCATCCGTCCGCTAGGGGGAATGTTCTTTGGTGTATTAGGTGATAAATATGGCCGCCAGAAGATACTCGCCATCACTATCATATTGATGACCTTCAGTACTTTCAGCATCGGTCTCATTCCCTCCTATGCCACTATCGGCTTCTGGGCACCGGTCTTACTGCTGATTGCGAAAATGGTGCAAGGATTCTCGGTGGGAGGGGAATATACCGGCGCATCCATCTTTGTGGCGGAGTACTCACCCGACCGTAAACGCGGATTTTTAGGCAGCTGGCTTGATTTCGGTTCACTGGTTGGCTTCGTCTGCGGCGCCGGTGTGGTTGTGCTGCTCACCACCATTCTTGGCCAGGAAACCTTTAACGACTGGGGTTGGCGCATCCCCTTCTTTATGGCGTTGCCGCTGGGTTTAGTCGGCCTATACCTGCGTCATGCACTTGAAGAGACCCCGGCATTCCAGAAACATGTAGATTCACTGGAAGAAGGTTCCAAACAAGGTTTAAGTGAAGGCCCTTCCGTTCCATTTAGAGAGATTGCACGCAAGCACTGGCGGAATCTGATCTCCTGCATCGGCATCGTGATCACCACCAACGTGGCTTACTACATGCTGCTGACTTACGTGCCGAGTTACCTGACCCACAATCTGCACTATTCAGAAGACCGGGGTGTTTTGATCATCGTCGTTATCATGCTGGCGATGCTGTTTGTGCAACCGGTTATGGGATTACTCAGTGATAAATTTGGACGTCGTCCGTTTATCATTATTGGTAGCGTGGCCATGGTGCTGTTATCTATTCCCTCCTTCATGCTGATTACTCATCACAGTTTAGTCGCACTCTTTTTTGGTCTCCTCATTCAGGCAGTCATCCTCAACTGCCTGATAGGCGTGATGGCTTCCACTCTGCCCGCGTTATTCCCGACGGAAGTGCGTTACAGCGCGTTGGCCAGCACCTATAACATCTCCATTTTGGTGGCGGGTATTACCCCTACCCTTACCGCCTGGTTAGTGGAAGTGACGGGCAATCTTTACATGCCCGCGTGGTATTTGATGGTGGTAGGTGCGATTGGCGTGGTGACGGGTTTTACCGTGAGAGAAACCGCTAACAAACCGCTGTATGGTGATACCCCGGCGGCCTCATCCCTTGAAGAGGCTAAAGAGTTACTGCAGGAACATCATGATGGCATTGAGCAGCGCATCGAGGATATTGATGAACAAATTGAGGCGTTGAAGAATAAGCGCCGCAATTTAGTCGCTCAACACCCCGAAATAACGCAATAAATAATAGCCGCTGCCTTCGGGCAGCGGATTTTCATTCAATCGTATTCGCCCCCCTATACGTTACCCGGCGCAGAACACTCACAACCGTCTATACTTTCAGTGAGTTGGTTAGATGATGACTCCAGATTCAATTAACGAATAACATTGAATATCGCTTTATCATGGTCGCTAATGAGTAACAAATAAACTCATTATTAGTGAGTAAATGATTTATTGATAACCGGGTTGAATACGGTTACTGAATGTTTAATTTATCTGACAACGTTAAGTTGTCAGCTGAGTATGAGGGAAAATAATGCCATCGATATTTGATGAGTTATCTGACGCCCCTTCATGGGTGCCTGCTGTGTTACTTGTCACCCTTTCGCTTGTCGCGGGTTTTTTGGCTCGCTTCCTACTGCTTAGATTTATACGTTACTGGCAGAATCGCGACAGAAAATTATTTAAGTCACTTGAAAAGCATCTTCGTGGATCCTTATTTCTGTTCATTCCACTCATGTTGATTAATGTCGGGGCTGACTATGTTAATATTCATCCCGATTCACTTTCGTTCATTACTCCCACACTGAATGTTTTTATCATATTGTCGTTATGCTCCGTGTTAATCAGGTTGACCAACGTCGCGCAGGATATGCTATTTATTCGCTATGATATTAATCTGTCAAACAACCTGCGCGCCAGGAAGATTCGCACCCAGATCATTTATGTCAAAAAGGTCGCGATTGTCCTGCTTGTGTCATTCTGCCTTTCACTGATTCTTATCAGCATTCCCGGCGTGAGAAAATTCGGCACCACCATTCTCGCAGGCGCCGGGGTGGCAGGAATCATCATTGGTTTTGCGCTGCAGAAGTCACTGGTAAATCTGTTCGCTGGCATTCAAATCGCCTTCACGCAACCGATCAAAATTGATGATGCCGTTGTGGTTGAAAATGAATGGGGCTGGATTGAGGAGATCAACCTGACCTATGTTGTGGTGCGTATCTGGGACCTGCGTCGACTGGTGCTGCCGATTACCTATTTTACCGAGAACGCCTTCCAGAACTGGACGCGCAACAATGCCCAAATATTAGGCTCGGTTTTTCTTTACCTCGATTACTCGATGCCGCTCGAACCGCTGCGTCAGCATTTTGAAAAAATTCTCAGCGAAACCAAACTCTGGGATCAGCAAACTCAGGTGCTTCAGGTGACCGATACCACTGACAAAACCATGACGATTCGTTTATTAATGACCGCACAAAACTCCCCAACAGCCTGGGATTTACGCTGCTATGTGCGCGAGAAGATGATTGAGTTTATTCAGCAGAATTATCCGCAGAGCCTTCCTAAAGTGCGGGCAACGCTGAATGGATAAGAACGGAAACTGGCGGCCCAGAACCGCCAGTTGTTCTTCAGTGCCCGCGTCGCGCCCGCATCATCGCAAGCCTGAACTGGCGGACATCTTGTGGTGTCCAGCAGCGGCAGGACAACGGTGCGGTGTCGTCAACCGCGGCGGGTAGCGGGACTTTCTCTAGCGTGCCACGATTGCAAATCGCACAGGCTAAAGTGGCGGAGGGCACGCCAAGATAGCGCGCCACCTCCGGCAAGGTCATCAGTGAAGTACGCATCATAACCTCCTCGTTGCATGTGATTTGACTGACATGGTTGAGCAGTTTTCAGCGTAATTTTATGATCGCGATCAGGTGATGAATTATTTTTGGTTAAAAAATAATCACAGCGTCATCAGCATCTCGTGCCACGCCATGCCACCGTGATCGGAATCCGAAGGTTTGATGTACTCATAACCAAACTTCTTATACAGATCAACGTGATGGGTCTTGCACATCAAATGAATGGTCTGCTTATCCATTTGCTTCATGAGCGTAATGAACTGTTGCATCATCAGCGTGCTGTAACCTTTGCCCTGATACGCGGGATCGAGCACCACTGACATGATTACGACGTTAGGTGCTACAGGATCGTGCCCGATTAACTCCTTAAACTCCTCATCTGACATCACCACATCCCAGGCACAACCGGCATTGATAAAGCCAATGATTTGCCCCTCGCTTTCCAGGCACATAAAACCTTGCGGATACTGTGCAATACGGGTAGCAATTTTCTCGCGCGTGGCTGCCTCATCGCCTTCGTAGGCATCAATTTCAATGGCATAGCAACGATCAACATCGGCTAAGGTGGCAGTACGGAACATCAAATTCGACACAGCAGACCTCTAAACATAACATCTCGTGGACGCCATTTTAGCAGGGTGTCATGGGGAAAGGTTGAGAGAATAGAGCGCTGCTTCGCAGCAGCGCGACTGTTTTAAATAACTTCCACTACCCGATTTTCCCGTGCGCTGATAAACGCAGCATCCAGTACCGCCAGTACTTCAATGGCCTGTTCTGGCGTTACCGGTGGTTCACTGCCATCGCGCACTGCTTGAGCAAAAGCTTCGTAGTAAGCGTGATAAGCACCTTGTTCGGAAGGCACGCGCTCTGAACCTTGCAGCGTATTGAGCGTGCCCCAGCGCTCAGGCTGTTCATAGCCCCAGGCAGCGAGATCGTCCGCGGGGCGCTGGCCGGCAAAAATGGCCTGTGCCTGCACATCCGTCCCCTGCGAGACAAAGCTACCGGCATCGCCATACAGACGGAACTCGCGGCAAACAAAGCGATTCAGTTTGGTGGCGGAAAGATAGGATGTCGTCCCATTGTGGTGCGTCAGCGTCAGCACAAAGCTGGCATCAGTCGGTCCTTCCGGCAGATCGATAATATCCAGCTGAGCATAAACCGATTTTACTGGCCCCAGCAGAAACAGTGCCTGGTCGACGATATGACTGCCCAAATCACGCAGCAGGCCGCCGGTTTCGCCGCCTTCAAGGGTATTGGCATCGTCAAAATCCATACGATTATGCAAACGCCATACTTTTCCCACCCGATTTTGCTCAATCAGTTTTTTCAGCGTGCGCACATCATGGTCGAAACGACGGTTGTGATACACGCTCAGTACAACGCCTTTGGCTTTTGCTGCATTGGCCAATTCACGCCCCGTTTTCGCATCGGGTGCAAATGGTTTGTCGGCGATCACCGCCACACCTGCGGCGATGGCTTCCAGCACCAGTTCGCGGCGTGTTTGCGGTGGGGTGGTAATGGTGACAGCATCGACACCCGCCGCCAACATGTCGGTCAGGCTGGCATAAATCGGAATGTCGGGAAAATCCGCTTTCACGCGTGCGATAGTGGCTGGCGCACGCGCCACGATGCCCGCTAACTCGACGCCTTCAGCCGCATTAATAAACGGTGCGTGAAAATGCTTACCGCCCGTTCCATAGCCCACGATACCGATTTTCATGCTGCCTCCTTGTAACAGATAAGAGTTGTAAGGCAATCAGTAATAACATAATCGCAACAACTAAAACTGCACGCTCACGCAAAAATGGCACAAAAATATCATTTTTATGAAAAATGGCTTTACTGTGCCGCAGGGAAGTTGCGTTTTATCGGCGCAAAGTCACTGGCGTTTTTGCCTAACAATCGCTGTGGGCGGAAATCTGTCAGTAGCTCACTGGCCTGATCTTGCACCAGCTCCTGCGCCACCAGCTTGCCAATCAACGGTGACAGCGTGATACCACTGTGTGTGACTGCCACATAAACACGTTGCTGAGGCGTGACGTAGCCGATGGCAGGTAAACCATCCGCCGGTCTGGCGCGTTGACCAATCACAATATTCTCAATCTGCAATTCACCTGCATCTGCAAACAACGCGTGGTAGCGATCGCGAAACGCCTGAGCAATATCGCCATGGCACGAAGGGGGTGCAGCAGGATCGGCAAGGTCATCCAGCGCCAGCGCCTGCAACAGCAATCGCCCGCCGCCGTCCGGACGCACATTAAGCTGAGGGGAGATTAAATTGGTTGCCAGCGATAGCGGCTGTGGCGCCGTACGTGCCAGGAAACTACAGGCCACCGCGTTGGGTTTGCTGGTATCGAGCAGCGCCAAATCAAGATTAAGGGTGTTAAGCAGTTGATTGGCCCAGCGCCCGGTGGCAATCACCACGCGATCACCCTGCCACTGTTCACCGTTTGTCAGATGTAACGTCACACCCTCAACGTGTTCGCTAAGACGTTCAATGGCGTGATGCTGATGCAATATCGCTCCGTTGGCACGCGCTTCAGACCAGAGTCGCGAGAGATACAGCGCAGGATGCAATACCGATTCGGTTGGAAAATGCCAGATACTTCCACTTACAGCCTGTGAACGCAGTTCCGGCACTTCACGCTGCAACGCATCCGGGGTGACCTCGTGCGCTGGGTAGCCCAGCGATTGCAGTGAGGTGACGCGTTGATGCAATCTCTGTTGCGCATCCCCCTCTGCCGCCCACTCCCATGTGCCGCAGGTCTCCAGCCAGCGCAGTCCATTCGGTTGCGACAGCTGCAACCTGGCATGCTCCTCCATAGAAAGCACATTGAGTTGGTGATAGCTAAGGGGATGTTTACCATTGGAGTTGACCCAGGCAAAGGTGGTGCTGCTGGTGCCGGCACCGATATGTTGCTGTTCAAAAACTGTGACCTGCACGCCCTGCAAGGCTAACGCGCGCGCCACCGCTAATCCGATGACGCCAGCGCCCACTATCGCAATCTTTTGAGTTGTCATAAATGGCTCCTGAATGATTGGGCCTATCATAACAACTTTCATCTGCAGGGATTGCAATGACGATATAAATCTTATTTCACAGGATATAAGAAAATCCTCTGATGCCAGAAAATAGATTTATACGGTCGTCAGCATTTTTCCATCGGAGAAATAGGCCAGCAAATTCTCCAGCACATTATTCGCCATGCCTTCACGGGTTTCATGGGTGGCACTGCCAATATGCGGCGTTAATAACACATTATCCAATTCACGCAGCGCAGGATGAATAACCGGTTCTTGCGGGAAAACATCCAGCGCGGCGCCTTTTATCACTCCCTGCTGCAATGCCTGGATAAGATCGTTTTCATTCACCACCGTGCCGCGAGCGATGTTGATCAGCACACCCGATTTCCCCAACGCCGCCAGCACTTTTGCATCCACCAGCTGGGTATTTTCAGGGCTACCCGGCAGCGCCAGCACCAGGAAATCACTGCATGCCGCCAACTGTTCGATGCTCTCACAGCGTTGATAAGGCACATTTTTCTGGCTACGCGCAGTGTAGGCGATCTCCATACCGAATGCTTCTGCACGGCGGGCGATGGCCAGCCCAATAGCGCCTAAGCCCGCGATACCCATGCGTTTTCCGCTGGCCTTACTGGAGAGTGAAGCGCCGGTATTTTCCCACGCACCAGAGCGGGCGAATTGATGGTAGGCCACGAGATTGCGCGAGAACGCTAACGTTAGCGTCATGGCTAAATCGGCAACATCATCGGTGAGAATATCGCTGGTAATGCTGACCTGAATAGCATGTGCAGAGGTGTAATTCAGGTCGATACGGTCGGTACCCACACCAAACACCGCAATGGCTTTACAGGCAGGCAACTGTTCAAGAATAGCCGTTTCCACACCGACGTCACCGCGCGTCACTATTCCCTGGATCTCTTTACCCTGACGCTGAAGAAATAGCGCAGCATCCTGCTCATCATATAAACGATGGCAATGAAAATGTTGCGAGAGTTTTTCGTCCAGCTGCGGCATCAGTGGCTGGATAATCAAAATGTGGGGTTGCGTAGACATCATTATTTTCCCGGATGGATAAGCATGTCGTTTCAGACTACCGGATGAATTTATGTTACGGCACCCTTGTTACTTTTTTCGCTAATAAGATCACGGGGAAAGTGAAATGAATCCCGGTGGACAATCAGGTTTTATTTCGGATCTGTCTACAGCGTAATGCGTTGAGCGCGCTGGCGAACTCACCTTACGCAGTCTACGGTTAATAAAAAAACCATAACAATTCAACTTACCATGGAAAGCCGCTATGACCGCCCATGTCGATATCACAGCAAGCCAGGAACACGAACTTCACTCTTTGCAGCAATTATTGCAGGCGCATCTTGAGCAATTGCTGCCGGCGGGCCAGCCAGGCGATCAGGTTCGTGCCGCCATGCGCGCCGGTGCACTGGCACCAGGTAAACGCATTCGTCCGCTGCTGCTGCTGTTGGCTGCGCGAGATATGGGCTGCAAAGCATCACAACATGGCATGCTTGATCTCGCCTGTGCGGTAGAAATGGTACATGCCGCATCGCTGATCCTCGATGATATTCCCTGCATGGATAATGCGCAGATGCGACGCGGACGTCCAACGGTGCATCGCGAATTTGGCGAAAGCGTGGCGATTCTGGCGGCGATTGCCCTGCTGAGCCGCGCCTTTGAAGTGATCGCCATCGCACCGGGTTTAGCCGCCCTGCAGAAATCAGAGGCGATTGCGGAACTCTCTTCTGCCGTGGGTTTACAGGGCCTGGTGCAAGGCCAATTCCAGGATCTCCAGCACGGCGCGCAAACGCGTAGTGCGGAAGCCGTCGCACTCACCAACGAACTGAAAACCAGCGTGCTGTTCCGTGCCACCTTGCAGATGGCAGCGATTGCTGCGGAAGCAACCCCTGCCATGCGCCAAAAACTCAGCTATTTCGCGCAGGATTTAGGTCAGGCTTTCCAACTGCTCGACGATCTCGCGGACGGCAGTAAACACACGGGCAAGGACATCAATCAGGATCAGGGTAAATCAACGCTGGTGCAGATGTTGGGGGCCGAAGGTGCTGAACGCCGCCTGCGTGACCATCTGCGCAGTGCCGATGCGCACCTCGCCTGTGCCTGCCATCGTGGTATCGCAACCCGTCAATATATGCACGCCCTGTTTAATCAACAGCTGGCGATGTTTCACTGACCGCGGTATTGCCAATGGGGCACTTTGCCGTTATTGCGCCGCCACTGTATAGCCATTTCCACGCGCTGCAGGCGTTATCACAAGTATTGATTGCGCGCGGTCATCGCATCACCTTTGTGCAACAGCAAGATGCACGCCACTTGCTGAGTGATGGATGCGTAGGATTCAGCGCCGTGGGTGAACATAGTCATCCAGCCGGTTCGCTAGCACGGGTGTTACAGCATCTGGCTTCCCCTCTTGCGTTATGGCGGGTGATCGGTGATATCGCCGCCAGCACCGATATGTTGTGTCAGGAACTGCCTGCGCGTTTAACGTCGTTGCAAGTCGATGGTGTGATTGCCGATCAGATGGAAGCGGCGGGTGGATTAGTGGCAGAAGCGTTGCAGCTCCCCTTTGTTTCAGTGGCCTGCGCGTTGCCGGTGAATCGCGAACCAGGCATTCCGCTGGCGGTGATGCCGTTTCAATTTGGTCAGGATGAAAAATCACTGCAACGTTTTCAGACCAGCCAGGATATTTATGATCGCCTGATGCAGCGCCATGGCGCGGTGATCAGCCACCATGCGCAACGATGGGGTTTGCCCGATCGCCACAGCCTGCATGAATGTTTGTCACCGCTGGCGCAGATTAGCCAGCTCGTTCCGGCATTTGATTTTCCGCGCCAGCATCTGCCCAGCCATTTTCACGCTGTGGGTCTGCTGCACGCATCGAATCCTCCCCGCAGTGCCAGCGCGCCCTGGCCTGAGATGCGGCAACCGGTGGTGTATGCCTCTTTCGGTACATTACAGGGCCACCGTTTTCGCTTGTTCCTGCATCTGGCACAAGCGTGCCGCAACCAACAGCTCTCGTTGGTGATTGCCCATTGTGGCGCTTTGGACGCCAATCAGGTGCAGCAGCTGGAGCGCGCCGGTGCGGCGTGGGTGACGGATTTTCTCGATCAGCCAGCCGCGCTGCAACATGCGCAGCTGTTTATCACCCATGCCGGACTCAACAGCACGTTAGAGTCATTGGAATGGGGCACCCCGATGCTGGCGCTACCGCTGGCCTTCGACCAACCCGGCGTGGCATCACGCATTATCTGGCACGGCGTCGGTCATCGTGCCTCTCGCTTTAGCCGCGTGCACCAGCTTGAACAGCACCTGCAGCAACTGCTGGCGGATGACAACTATCGGCTGCGCATCTCGCCGATTCAGGCGCAGCTACAGCGCGCAGGGGGTTGCCAGCGCGCCGCGGATATCGTTGAGCAGGCACTCGGTCAGCAATGTGTAGTGCGGGCGGAGGCGACCTGATGCCCGAACATTATGACGTGATTTTAGTGGGTGCCGGACTGGCTAATGGCTTGATCGCGCTACAGTTGCGCCAGCGCCAACCCCAGTTGCGTATTCTGATGCTGGAAAGTCATACGCACCCGGCGGGCAACCATACCTGGTCATTCCATCAGGATGACCTCAGCCCCGAGCAACTTCAGTGGCTGCAACCGTTGATTACCTATCGCTGGTCCGGTTATCAGGTGCGTTTCCCCACATTGCGCCGCGATCTCAGTGGGGAGTATTGCTCAATCACCTCTGCGGATTTTGCCCGGCGGCTTTATGAGGTGATGGGGGAGGACCTCTGGACCGATACCCCCGTGAAAGAGGTGCAACCCACACAGGTTACCCTTACCGACCATCGCGTACTGCATGCTGCGGTGGTGATTGATGGTCGCGGCCTGCAACACACGCCGCATCTGCAACTGGGCTATCAAACCTTTGTCGGTCAGGAGTGGCATCTGGCGAGGCCTCACGGTTTAACGCAGCCGATCTTGATGGATGCGACAGTGGATCAACAACAGGGCTACCGTTTTGTCTACACCTTACCGCTCAGTGCAGATCGTCTGTTAATCGAAGATACGCACTACATCAATCAGCCAACGCTGGCAGAACACACTGCACGGCAGAATATCGCCGACTACGCCAAGGCGCATCACTGGAGATTGAGCCTTCTGCTGCGTGAGGAGCAAGGTTCGCTGCCAATCACATTGAGTGGCGATATTGATGCCTTCTGGCAGCAACAGCGTGGTCAACCTTGCAGCGGGCTGCGTGCGGGCTTGTTCCACGCCACCACGGGCTACTCGTTGCCCACGGCCCTGGCGCTGGCAGAACGCATTGCCCAACTGTTGCCTTGTGATGCGGTAACGCTCAGTCGCGACATCGAACAGTTTGCGCGCGAGCAGTGGCGAACACAGCGTTTTTTCCGATTGCTCAATCGAATGCTGTTCTTAGCCGGACGCCCGGAACAGCGCTGGCGTGTGATGCAGCGCTTTTATCGGCTGGATGCCGGATTAATCAGCCGCTTTTACGCCGGGCAGCTTCAGCTCAGCGATAAAGCGCGCATTTTATGTGGCAAACCGCCCGTGCCGATAGGTGAAGCGGTGCGCGCACTGATGACGACCACTTCTAAACCAGGGAAGAAATAATGACACGCACTTATGTGATTGGCGCCGGTTTCGGCGGCCTGGCGTTGGCTATTCGGCTACAGGCAGCCGGTATTCCCACCACGCTGCTGGAGCAGCGCGATAAACCCGGCGGACGTGCCTACGCATGGCAGGAACAGGGCTTTACTTTTGATGCCGGGCCGACAGTGATCACCGATCCGACGGCGATTGAAGAGCTGTTCACGCTGGCGGGCAAGTCGCTCAGTGATTATGTCGAATTGATGCCGGTCACGCCTTTCTATCGCTTATGCTGGGAAGACGGCAAACAGCTCGACTATGACAATAATCAGCCTTTGCTGGAGCAGCAAATTGCCCGCTTCAACCCGGCCGATGTCGCAGGCTATCGGCAGTTTCTCGCCTATTCACGCGAGGTGTTCAAAGAGGGCTATCTCAAGTTGGGGACTGTGCCTTTTTTGCATTTCCGTGACATGCTGCACGCTGGCCCTCAGTTAGGGCGCTTGCAGGCCTGGCGCAGCGTTTACAGTATGGTGGCGAAATTTATACAGGACGATCACCTGCGCCAGGCATTCTCTTTTCACTCGCTGCTGGTTGGCGGTAATCCTTTTGCAACGTCCTCGATCTATACCTTGATTCATGCGCTGGAACGCGAATGGGGCGTATGGTTTCCGCGTGGCGGCACCGGTGCGCTGGTGCAAGGCATGGCAAAACTGTTTACCGACCTGGGTGGCGAATTGTTGCTCAACGCCGAAGTGAGTCAGCTGGAAACCGAGGGAAACCGCATAAGTGGCGTGCAGTTGAAAGATGGTCGCCGGTTTGCAGCGAATGCGGTGGCGTCGAATGCCGATGTCGTGCATACCTATGATCGGTTGCTGCGCGGGCATCCTGCCGCCAGCAAACGTGCCGCCTCGCTGAAGCGTAAACGCATGAGCAATTCGCTGTTTGTACTCTATTTCGGTCTGAATCACCCGCATTCGCAGCTGGCGCATCATACCGTGTGCTTTGGCCCGCGCTATCGTGAGCTAATCGACGAGATTTTTAACAGCAGCCAGCTTTCAGACGATTTTTCGCTTTATCTGCATGCACCCTGCTCCAGCGATCCCTCACTGGCTCCGGCAGGCTGTGGCAGTTTTTACGTATTGGCACCGGTGCCGCATCTCGGCACGGCGGCGATCGACTGGCAACAGGAAGGACCGCGTTTACGCGATCGCATTTTTGCTTATCTGGAGGAGCACTATATGCCGGGACTACGTCAGCAACTGGTGACGCACCGCATGTTTACGCCGTTTGATTTTCGCGACACGCTGCATGCCCATCAGGGTTCAGCGTTTTCACTGGAACCGATTTTGACGCAGAGCGCATGGTTCCGCCCGCACAATCGCGATGCGGATATCGCCAACCTCTATCTGGTTGGTGCTGGCACACATCCCGGCGCCGGGGTACCCGGTGTGATTGGCTCGGCGAAAGCCACTGCGCAACTGATGCAGGAGGATCTCGCTGGATGAATCGCCAACCCCTGTTAGAGCAAGTGACTCAGACCATGGCGGTAGGCTCAAAGAGTTTTGCCACCGCCGCGAAACTGTTCGATGCGCCCACGCGGCGCAGCACGCTGATGCTGTACGCGTGGTGTCGCCACTGTGATGACGTGATTGATGGACAAACGCTGGGCGAAGGCGGCACACAGCATGTGGTGGAAGATGCCGAAGCGCGCATGCTGCATCTGCAAATTGAAACCCGCCGTGCTTACAGCGGTGCGCATATGGATGAACCCGCATTCAAAGCGTTCCAGGAAGTGGCGTTAATTCACCAGTTGCCGCCACAGTTGGCGTTTGATCACCTGGAGGGCTTTGCGATGGATGCGCGTGAGGCGCGCTACGTGACGTTCGATGATACTTTACGCTACTGCTATCACGTCGCGGGAGTGGTGGGCCTGATGATGGCCCGCGTGATGGGCGTCCGTGACGAAGCGGTGCTGGATCGCGCCTGCGATCTGGGGCTCGCCTTCCAGCTCACCAACATTGCCCGCGACATCGTCGAAGATGCGCAGAACGGGCGCTGCTATCTGCCGCAAAGCTGGTTGGATCAAGCAGGCTTAACCGGCCAGAATCTTGCCGATCCGCAACATCGCGCCGCCCTGGCGCCACTGGCCGCGCGACTGGTGAGCGAGGCAGAACCCTATTATCACTCTGCTCGTTCCGGCCTACCAGGGTTGCCGCTGCGTTCCGCGTGGGCTATCGCCACCGCACGCGGTGTCTATCGTGAGATTGGGGTGAAAGTGCAACATGCGGGCGAACACGCCTGGGATGCGCGACAACGCACCAGCAGCGGAGAAAAACTGGCGCTGCTGGTAAAAGGTGCCGGATTGGCGCTTACTTCGCGTTTGGCTCGTCCGGAGTCGCGTCCTGAGGGGTTATGGCAGCGTCCGCGTTAGCAGATTTATGGCGCTGTCGCAGCGCCGCCTGCAACTTAGGTAACGGCGGCGCATAGAGAAAGCCGAACGAAACACATCCTTCCCGCCCTCGCACCGCGTGATGCATGCGGTGCGCCATATACAGACGCTTGAGATAGCCTTTGCGCGGAATATAGCGGAACGGCCAGCGTTGATGAACCAGTCCGTCATGCACCATGAAATAGAGTGCGCCGTACAAGGTTACGCCCGCACCAATCCATTGCAGCGGCCAATAGCCGTTTACGCCGATGTAGATCAGCGCAATCGCCATGAACATAAACACCACGGCGTAGAGATCGTTGAGTTCAAATTTGCCTTCGTGTGGTTCATGGTGTGACAAATGCCAGCCCCAGCCCCAACCGTGCATGATGTACTTATGCGACAGTGCCGCCACCACTTCCATCACTACCACTGACGCCAGCAGGATCAGCGTATTCCATAACCAGAGCATCGTGCATCCATTTGTGTTGAACAGAGGCTTTAAAGGTGGACGCGGATAGGTGGAGAGGCAAGTCACCAGCATTTATTTTTGTAAGATTGAAGACAATTGCCTTTTCATCCATACTCACTCGCAGTGCAACACGTGTATTCAACACGGGGGATTCATGCCTGATACCAGTGTTAACCAAAAGAAAACCGTCAGCGTTACCGTCGAACCAATGCTTTTACAACAGGCCAGAGATGCCGGTTTAAACTTATCCGCGATTCTGAGTGAAGCATTGCGACAAGAAGTACGGATAGCTGCTGCAAAAAAATGGAAACATGAAAATAGCGCCGGTTTACAGGAACTGAACCGCATAACCGAAGAGCATGGTTTATTGTCCGATGAATACAGGACGTTCTAAAAAATGCAGTACATCATTTATAACAACACCAGTAAAAACAGTGCTTACCCTTATCTGGTCGATGTCCAAAGCGATATCATTGATGAGCTCACGACGCGTATTGTTATTCCCTTGTATCCCATGAATCGACTTCAGGCTGGCCAGGTAAAACGGCTTAATCCTGTTATCGAAATTGAGGGAGAAGGATATCTCGTCATGACCCATGAAATGGCAAGCGTGCCCGTATCATTGTTAGGAAAACAGGCGATGGATGCCCGCCCTTATCGCCAGCGAATCAAAGATTCTATTGATTTTATCTTTGATGGATTTTGAGACTTTACATGTCAAGCATCCCTCGCTAGTATCCCCCCTCCTCAGCGGAAATGAACTGCTGCGTAAGCGTTAACGTCAATCAACGCACCATATGCAGAATCGTTCTGCCTCAATTCTATGGTGCGCAAAATATGTCCCATACCGCGATAACCCAAAATCCAGCCCTGCGACGCGCGGGTTTTTTCCTGTTTTTATTGCTGCTTACCGCTGCCAATCTGCGCACGCCGATTACCGCCACCGGTCCCATACTGGAGAATATCCGCGCCAGTTTTGGACTGAGCGCCAGTGCCGCAGGTGTGATCAACTTTTTACCGCTCCTGATGTTTGCCACGCTGGCACCGCCGGCCGCCTGGTTTGGTAATCGCTTTGGCCTGGAACGTAGTTTGTGGGGTTCGCTGCTGCTGATCACGCTGGGGTCGTTGCTACGCATTACCGGCAGTGAAAATGCCATGTGGGCAGGAACCCTTATTCTGAGTTCCGGGATTGCCGCTGCCAATGTCCTGTTGCCACCGCTGATCAAACGTGACTTTACTGAGCACACGGCACGCTATATCGGGTTGTATGCCATGGTGATGGGGATTTAAGCCAGTATTGCATCGGGCATTGCGGTGCCGCTGGCCGAAATGAGCTCCGCAGGTTGGCGTCTTTCACTCGCGGTATGGCTTGTGCCGGCGTTTATCGCGCTGCTCGCCTGGCTACCTTACCTGAAAACATCGGGGCCGCAGGTGCACGCAGCAGCACCCCACAGCGTGATGCGATCGCCCTGGCGCTCAGCATTGGGCTGGCAAGTTTCGCTGTTTATGGCCAGTCAGTCACTGCTGTTTTATACCCTGATTGGCTGGTTCACCCCGTTTGCGCAAGACAACGGTATTAGCCAGATTGAGGCAGGCGGCATGCTGTTCATCTATCAGATTGTCGCCATCGTCTCCAATCTTGCCTGCATGAGTGCCCTTAAACGACTGCGCGATCAGCGCGCTATTGGCTTTGTCGCTTCATTCCTGATTTTTGTCGCGGTAGGCGGCTTGCTGCTGCTGCCTGCATGGTCACTTTTGTGGCTGATTCTGGCTGGATTGGGCGCGGGCGCATCGCTGGTGATCAGCCTTTCACTGTTTAATCTGCGCACCCAGGATCATCGGCAGGCATCAAAACTCTCCGGCATGGCGCAGTGTGTCGGTTACGGGTTGGCGGCACTTGGCCCGCTGTGTTTCGGTATGCTGCACGATGCCAGCGGCAACTGGCTGGTGCCGCTGATCATGTTGCTGGCGGTCACTGTGGTTCAGATGGTGATGGCGTTACTGGCGGGCCGCACCCGCCATATTTAATGTCAGGCGGAGACCCGGCTTTCCTGACGTTCCAGTTCACGCACTCGCGGAATCACCTCGCGGCCAAAGAACTCAACGTCCTCATGGAAGTGCAAAAAGGCCAGCAGCAATAAATCGACGCCTGCGCGCTTCAACGCCATGATGCGCTCGGCGATCTGTTGCGGGGTGCCAATTAAATTGGTCTTAAAGCCGTCGTTATACTGCACCAGATCTTCGAACGACGATTTTGCCCAGTTGCCTTCACCTTCCGGTGACGCACTTCCCGCGTTTTTTACTTCATGCTGGAAGCCTTTAACGGCATCGGGATTGGCTTTTGCGATGATTTCCTGCAGGACGGACTGTGCCTCCTGCTCTGTATCACGGGCGATCACGAAGCCGTTTAAACCAATTTTAACCTGATGTCCGTAAGTGACGGCTTTCGCCTGAATGTCTTCAACTTGCTGCTGTACCCCTTCCGGCGTATTGCCGTTGGTGAAGTACCAATCGGACACGCGTGCCGCCATATCACGCGCTGCACGGGAACTGCCGCCCTGGAAGATTTCAGGTAAAGGTAAAAGAGGTTTGGGTTTTAATGCGTAATCGCGGAAGCGATAGAAATCTCCGGCAAAGCTGAAACTGCCTTCGCGCCAGATACCTTGCAGGCAGCGAATAAACTCTTCGGAACGTAAGTAACGCTCTTCATGATCGAGCCAGGGTTCGCCTATCGCTTTAAATTCGCCTCGGAACCAGCCGCTGACAATGTTGACGGCAATACGTGGACCGTAAAGATGACTGATGGTGGCAATCTGCTTGGCGGCCAGCACGGGATTCCATGGGCCTGGCAGTAGCGCGGCAATCACTTTGAGCGTTGAGGTGTGGCTGAGCAAGTCCTGTGAGAAGGTCACCGATTCATGCTGGTTATCTGCGCCGTATCCGGCAGTAAATCGAATCTGCGTCAGGGCATAGTCGAATCCTGCCTTTTCAGCGATTTTTGCCAGTTCGCGATTATACTTCGCGTCCCAACGGGTGCGCTGTTCAATCTGACTGATCACCAACCCACCGGACACATTGGGTACCCAGTAAGCAAATTGCAGGGGTTTCTTATCTGACATCAGCTTCTCCCGTCGATATATAGCATAAAAATATGAATTTCAATCAAGTTCAATCTTTTCGATATATATAGGGTAATGCAGCAGCTGTGCCAGATTTTCATAAACATAAGCGATTGATTTAATTGAGATGATAACGTTGCTTAACGCGTGAGAAGTTGCAAATACAACAGCCGTTGTAAACCGCCCGTCGCCATTGCAACAGTGAGAGGAGAAGACATTGAATCTGCGCGTTGAAACAATCACCCCGTATGTCCCTGGCTTTTCACCACTCAAAGCGGATAGCATCAACCTGGGTTTCAATATGCTTCGCAGGTTTCCATTTCATTTGATCACGATCCGGCACTGGCTGAAGCCACGCGCAAAGCTATTATCGAACAGGTTTCAAGGGACAAAACGCGGGTAGCAGGCATGCACTTTGGCGCATCGGCATTTGGCGATATTGAGGGTGATGTGCGCTCCGGCTATCTGTTGCGGCCAAAAATTGATTAAGACGCTGAGCTGTGAAAGTCGTTCACGGTGCCACGCGTCAGACCATCCTGCGTGGTCGCCGTAAGAAATGCATCCAGCAGCCCGGGGAAGCGTGCGTCCAGGTCGTCACGACGCAGTGACAAGAGGTTTTCACGGCCTGAAGGTTTTTGCCAGATGACACCACTGTCGCGCAGCACGCGCCAGTGATGGGTTAAAGTGGATTTGGACACGCCTTTAAGCAGCGATCCGCAGGTATGATCACCGCCATCCGCCAGGATATTGACCACGCTCATGCGCATCGGGTTGCCGAGCGCGGCCAGCACATTTTCCAGACGGATTTCATCGCGCTGCGGGTGATTCTCCAGCATAGGCTGCCTCATGATAGTTCGTATAAACACGAAGTATCGGGCAGCGAATGCGGGATGTACAGCGCGGCAGCACACCGCGCTCAACACCTACTGACTGATGGTCTGTTTTAACGCGGCAATGGATGAGGTAACGCCCGCTTCCACCGACATGGTGAGATCTTCCATTTCCAGTGAGACCCAGTCGTTGTAGCCCATCATGCGAACCACCGAGAAGAACTCCTTCCACCACTGCAAATCCTGGCCGCAGCCCACAGCAACGTAGTTCCAGGCGCGGTTTGCCACATCTTCCACCGGTTTGGTTTCCAGCAGACCGTTGATATTGACCAGACCCCGTTCCATCCGCACATCTTTACCATGGCAGTGATGAATCGCCGGCCCCAGCGCCCGAGCAGCGGCAATCGGATCGGCGCCCATCCACAGTAAATGGCTGGGATCAAGGTTCAGCCCCACCATGTCGCCCACCGCATTGCGCAGCCGGAACAGGGTTTCTGGATTCCACACCAACATGGAGCTGAAGTTTTCCAGCGCAAACTTCTCGACTCCACTCTGCTTCGCGCGCGCCACCAGCCCTTGCCAGTAGGGGATCGCCACGTCATTCCATTGATAGTCGAGGCAGTTTTTCAGTGTCGGCGGCCAGCTCACGGTATAGGTGATCCAGTTAGGAATGGTGTCATGTGGGCTGGCAGGCGGTAACCCGCTCATCATGACAATTTTTTTCACCCCCAACTCACCCGCTAACGCCAGGGCATTCTCGGTATCGCGTTTATGTTTCTGGCCAAGTTCACCGGGATCCAGCGGATTACCCGACACATTCAGGGCTGCAATCGACATCCCGCGGCTTTCCAGTGCTTTCAACAGGTTCTGACGCTGTGTGGCACTGCCCAGTAACCCTTCTGTCGGCAAATGTGGCGCAGAGGACCAGCCACCCGTCGTCATCTCAACGCCGTAAACACCCAGTTCCAGCAGTTTATCCAGCATTGCCTCAAACGGCAGATGCCCCAGGCTGTCGGTACAAAAAGAGAGTTTCATGGCAGTCCTTATTGGTAGTTGACCCAGGTCGCGCCGTTGTCGGCGGAACGAACACAGTTTTCAATCCAGCGCACGCCTTCCAGTCCGGCATTAATGTCGGGATAGATCAGGTTATCAAGCGTGTGCTGATCGCCACGCTGGGTGGCACTGATAGCGATAGCGAATTTCAGGTAGATGTTGGCCCAGGACTCAGCCAGACCTTCGGTATGCAGCGCCCCGAGACGCTCATCCGCCAGTGCGCTGGCATGCAAATACGGCATACCGTGATGCATAAGTTGATTTGGCTGGCCCTGCACTTCGTATTTCAACTCGCCGGGGTTGTAATCACTCCACTCCAGACTGGCGCGTGAACCGATAATGCGGATGCTTTGGCTGTCCATTGAACCGGCGTTGATCGACGACGCCCACATACGCCCTACCGCCCCGTTGTCGTAATGCATCAGCACCATCGCGTTGTCTTCCAGCGGTGCGCGTGAGGGAATAAAGCTCTGGCGATCGCACAGCAGCGATTTGACTTTCAGCTGCGGTAGCACCAGTTGCGAAATGTAGAAGGTGTGAGTGGAAATATCGCCCAGTACAAACGAGGGGCCGGCGATTTTCGGATCGACTCGCCATTTCTGTGCTTCGCTAAATTTATCGGCGCTGTCATTGGCGCTGAAGCCGTGGGTATATTGCAACTCCACCATACGCACTTCGCCGATCTCACCGTTGGCGATCATTGCCCGCATCTGCATCAACAACGGATGGCCGGAGAAGCCGTATGTCACGCCGACAATCCGCTTTTTCGCTTCTGCCAGCGCTTTAATTTCCTGCGCCTCCGCGCTGGTGAAGAACAGCGGCTTTTCACAAATGACATGAATACCGGCATTCAGCGCCGCTTTTGCGATCTCAAAATGCGTGCCATTGGGGGTAGCGATTGACACGACTTCCACCCCATCGTCACGCTTAGACTCTTCCTCAAGCAATTGCTGGTAGTTGTCATAACAACGTTCTGGCGCAAGTCCAAGATTGACGCCAAACTCGCGTCCACGTGTAGCCTCAATATCAAAGGCGCTGGCCACCATCTGGAAGGCGGTGTTGTCACGCAAGGCACCGGACCGATGTTTATAACCCACCTGACTCAGGCGGCCGCCACCGATCATTGCCCAGCGGAGCGGGCGTGGAATGAGTTTTTCACCGTTTAACATAGTCACTCCTGTTTTTGCACCCGGGTGCAAATTGAGTTGAGGGTAGATGTTCTTATCTGTTACTGCTGATTCTTGTTATTTATTCATGCGTTGATATCAATTGCACTGCACGTACTGCCACCCTTCACGATATGCTACCGAGTGCAAATCGCGTCAGAATCGGGCATAAAAAGGATGATTCTTGTGCTTACAAGCGTTGAATGTCAGCGATGCCGACTTTTTAGTCAATCTGGCAACATGCAATTCAGCGAGAATGATCACAAAAACCTTTAAATTTGCACCCGAGCGCAAAACTCATTGCAATCGGGTGCAAAGATCAAACATAATCGTAACATCATAAAAACAGGGTTATTCGATGTCATTTGCCTCATTTGCCTGCGCTTAGGTGTTTATTTTCAGTTGGCTTTCACGTTCAATGCAGGGGTCTCCGCCTTTTTATCCCTACGCAGGTGCTATGAATAAACCAACAAAGAAGCCCCATAAAGCCACAGCGAGTGATGTCGCACGACTTGCCGGCGTCTCGAAATGGACCGTATCCCGCGCTTTCACGCCCGGTGCATCCATCTCTGACAAGGCGCGCGAACAGATATTGAAAATCGCGGTGGAGCTGGGCTATCGCCCTAACCTGCTGGCGCGCAGCCTGTCGCAGAAGAAAACGCACATTATCGGCGTGGTCATCGATGAGATGAAGAATCCTCACTCGATGCTGATGCTCGACATGGTCACGCGTCAGCTGCAACAGCGCGGCTATATGGCGTTGTTGCTGAATATTGGTAGCGGAAAAAATTACAGCGCCGTGCTGACGCTCGCCGATCAGTTGCAAGTGGATGGTCTGCTGTTTCTCGGCACCGTGTTAACCGACGAACTGATTGGTGTGGCGCGCGAGATGCATCAGATTCCGCTGGTGCAAGTGTGCCGAAACAATGACGAGCCCGATATCGATGTGGTGAACATTGACGGTTTACGCGCGGGTAAACAGCTAGGCGAACTGTTGCTGGCGCAGGGTTACACCCGTATCGGCTATATGATGGGGCCGGAAACCAGCAGCCATCATACCCAGCGTCTGGATGGCCTACAGCTGGCACTTCAGGAGGCTGGATTGACGCTGGAATTACTGCTCACTGCAGGCGAGTACTCTCGTGAGCGTAGTCATGAAGTGCTGAGTGATTATCTCAACTCGCACGCACCTCAGCAGCGGGTTGATGCCCTGTTTTGCGAGAACGACATTTTGGCACTCGGCGCACTGACGGCGCTTAAAGAGCATGCAGGCAACCGTTTTATGGCGGTGGTGGGTTTTGATGATATCGATGAAGCCAGTTTGTCCAGCTGGCAGTTGACCACGTTTAGCCAGCGATTGGATTTAATTGTCAATGAAGCCCTCAACCGCTTGATTGACGGAAAGGCCACTCCAGGTGGTGTTTGGTCTCAGGGAGAATTGCGTATACGACGCTCTCACCTGAAGCCGTGAGGTAACAAGGAGGAGAGATGAAGTTGTCACTGCATGGTGTTTCTGTCTGGTACAGCAATGCCGTCACTCAGTTACGCATCGCCCACGAAACTGGCTATAGCGGACTGGAGATTCTGCCTGAACATCTGTATCGCTATCTGGAGAACGGCGGCAGTTACGCAAAATATCGCGATCTGCTGGTGAAGCACCAGATTGAGATCACCTGCATTAATGCTCTGAAGCGCATCGGTCGCTTCCAGCCAGAAGAACGTGCCGCCCTGCTGCGTGAAGCGGAGAAAGTGGTGCAGGCGGCAGTGGAACTGCGCTGCCCGGTGGTGCAAATTATGGCGTTAACCGAATTAGATCATCTGCCAGACGCCGTACGTGACGCCATCTTGCTGGAAAACCTCTGCGCCATCGCCGATATCGGCAAGCCACATGGCATCAAATTCCAGATAGAAGTGGTGGCCTTCACCGCCTTCAATTCACTGCAACACGCGCTGGATCTGATTAAACAGAGTGGCAAAGATAACCTTGGCGTGGTGGTCGATTTCTGGCACCTGCACGCCGGCGGTGGCACCACACCGGATGAAGTGGCGCGCATGAACAAGGATTTAATCTACGGTGTGCATTTCTGTGATGGTCGCGCCGCCTACCCCGGCGAAGCCTGGGACGAATGGGTCCAGCGTAATTACGCGCCCGGCGAGGGCGATGTTGATATTCCAGCCTGGGTGGCGGCAGTGAAAGCCACGGGATATAACGGCGTATGGTCACCGGAATTATTGAGCCCGCGTAACTGGGAAGATGATCTCTGGGATATTGCCCGTCACAGCATCGACGACATGAAAAAATATATTTATTAAAAATAAAGGAGACCCGAATAACGGGTTTTCCGTGAAGACATTTGGCAATGGCGGAAAAACTCCAGCCTACGGAATCGCGTGTTGATTAACAACACGCGCATAACGTCTTTCAATACTTTCTGAGAACTTATAATAACGAACACGGATTCGTCGTGGTCGGTTGCGCGCTAATTAGCGTGTGGCCGGCCTATGTCTGAATGTCCGGAACGTCGTGCTCTGTCAATATTAATCTGCCGTGTCCATCAGATGATGGAATGATTAAGGGAAAGAAGTATGAACCGAAGAGAAGCGCTCTTTTCGCTGAGCGGTATTGTCGCGTCACTTGCCGTGGCACCGCAACTGCGCGCCAAAGAGCTGCACAATGTGCCGCTGGAAACCCAACTTAGTGTCGACCATTTGCCGCAGCCCGCGTGGCAAGACGGTTACCAGGTGCTCACCAACCCGCTTGACCGTCAAAATCTACAGGCCATTTTTGATCGTTTGATCCCTGCCGATAAGCTAGGGCCTTCCGCCACTGAAGCGGGCTGTATTGAGTTCCTCGATAATCAATTAGCGGGGGATTACGGTTCAGGGGCCGCGCTTTATTTGCAAGCGCCACTGCATCCTGAAAACGAAGAGAAAATAATGGGCAGCCCGCAATTTCTCTCGGCCCCCAAGGAACGCTATTTAACGGGTTTGAAAGCACTGGAAAACTGGGCACAGAAGAATCATCAATCCTCCTTCCATGCGTTAAATACTGAGCAGGTTGATGATTTTCTCACAAAAATGGAAGACGGAAAAATCGATTTGGGGGCAGAGGTGAATAGCCAGGCCTTCTTTGAATTAATGCTACAAAACGCCCGAGAAGGTTATTTGGCCGATCCGATTTACGGCGGTAATAAAAACATGGCGGGCTGGAAGATGATTGGTTTTCCGGGTGCCCGCTATGACTACCGTCCTTATATCGAACGCCGCAATGAAAATCTGGCGCTTATTCCTGTCAGTCTGATCCCAAACGATTAATACCCCGGAGCTGAGTCAATGTCATTAGAAAGAAATAAGGCTGACGTAGTTATCGTTGGTATGGGTTGGGCGGGTTCCGTGATGGCGGAAGAGTTAACCCGCGCCGGGCTGAATGTGGTCGGTATCGAGCGTGGTGCGTGGCGTGACACTTCCACCGATTTCCCAGTGGCGATAGATGCCGATGAATTGCGTTTCCACACGCGTCGCAAAATTTTACAGCCGATGAGTGTCGAAACCACCACGTTCCGCAACCGCAGCGACCAACTTGCTGCGCCAGTGCGTAACTGGTCGGCATATCAGTTTGGCTGGAACGTCGGGGGGGCAGGCACGCACTGGGCAGGAATGTCCTGGCGCTTCACACCGTGGGATTTTGAAGTGGCGACGCAGACCCGTGAACGTTACGGCGCGAAAAAGATGGCAGGCTTGCAGCTGCAAGATTGGGGCGTAACCTACGACGAAATGGAACCCTTCTACGATCGCTTCGAACGTATTGCGGGAACTTCCGGCTACGCTGGCAACCTTCAGGGTGAAAAACGGGCGGGCGGCAATGTCTTTGAAGGCGCACGTCAACGTGACTACCCTACCCCGCCGCTGAAAGATACGCACTGGATGAGCAAATATCGCAAGTCCACCGAAAGCATGGGGTACCACCCCTTCACGGTGCCCGCGGGCAACCTGTCGCAAGCTTATGTCAATCCACTGGGCGTTAGCATGGGGCCATGCACCTATTGTGGTTTCTGCGATTTCCACGGCTGCGGTAACTTCTCCAAATCGTCGCCACAGGCCTGCATTTTGCCGGTGTTAATGCGCCGTCCGAACTTCACCTTGCTGACGGAGACAGAAGTCCTGCATGCCGTGAAGCATGAAGATGGCAAAACAGTGAAAGGCGTGAAATTTGTCACTCAGGATGGCGTGGAAGGTTTCCAGCCTGCCGATGTCGTCTGCTTCACCGCTTACCAGATGGATAACGTGCGGCTGATGCTGTTGTCCGGTGTGGGAGAGAAATACGATCCGCTCACCGGCCGTGGCACCATTGGTCGCAACTACAACTATCAGACGTGTTCAAGCGTGACAGGCTTCTTCGATAACGAATACATGAACCCGTTTATCGGCGGCGGTGCTTTAGCTGTGCAGATCGATGATTTTAACGGCGACAACTTCGATCATAGCGACCTCGATTTTATTGGTGGCGCGGGGATTATGGGCTTCTCCACCAATGGCCGTCCGATTCAAAACATGAACGGCCTGCGTCCCGGCACCAAACGCTGGGGCAGCGAATGGAAAGCGGGTTATGCGCGTGATTACCAAACGGCGGGCACCATCTTCTGCCAGGGCACGTCGATGCCCATGCGCGAAGCCTATCTCGACCTTGATCCCAACTATAAAGACCGCCACGGCCAACCCCTCCTCCGCCTGACGTTCGATTGGAACCAGAATGACCAGCGCATGGCGAAATTTGTTACCGATCGCGCAATCAACATCATGAAAGAAGTCGGCGGTCAGCACGTTGTGGTCGATAACCAAGCCGAGAAAAGCTGGAACCCTTACATGCAGCACAGCTCGCACACCATTGGCGGCGCAGTTATGGGGGCCGATCCGAGTACTTCCGCGCTCAACCCGTACTTGCAAAGCTGGGATGCGCATAATTTGTTTGTGGTCGGAGCTTCAGCGTTCCCCAACAATGGCGGCTATAACCCAACAGTCACCGTGGGTGCGTTGGCGGTGCGTGCGGCGCAAGCTATCCACCAGAAGTACATCAATAATCCGGCACCGCTGGTGGGAGCATAATCATGGCGAAGGCAAAGAAAATTACCTATACCCTCGCTGCGCTGGCCGTGGTCGCCGCCATTGGCGTGACCGGCAGAATGTGGGTGGTGATGGACAGCTCACGTTCAAATGTGGCTGATGATAAGGTCAGGTTAGCCGATTTCCACAGCAGTGATGCGAATGCCATTAAACGTGGCGAATATGTGATGCGCCTGGCGGACTGCGCGGCGTGCCACAACGCGGATTTCTCCGGCGGCTACAAGATCGACACTCCCTTTGGTGCACTGCAAACGTCCAACATTTCACCCGATCGGGAAACCGGCATCGGCAACATGACGGAGCACGATTTCTTTAATGCGGTCCGTCAGGGACGCGGCGAACACGGCTTCCTTTATCCTGCGATGCCTTACACCGCTTATACGCAGATGAGCGATGCCGACATGCACGATCTTTGGGCCTATTTCTCCGCGCAGAAGCCAGTGAAAAATGCCATTGATGAAAACGCTGGCATGAACTTCCCGTATAACATTCGTCTGGCGATGGCGGGTTGGAACCTGTTGTTCTTTGATAACAGTGCGTTCAAGCCCCAGAGTGCGCAGAATGATGCCTGGAACCGCGGTAAATACATCGTTGACGGCCCCGCGCACTGTAGCGTGTGCCACACCGCACGTAATGCGCTAGGGGGAGAGATCAGCAGCCAGTATCTGCAAGGCGGCAACTTAGGAACCTGGTATGCACCGGATATCTCACCGAATACTCATGCTGGCATCGGAAAATGGAGCGATGAGCAGATCGCGGATTACCTGAAAACCGGCTCCAACGGGGAAAGTGTTGCGGCCGGTCCGATGGCTGAAGCGGTTGAGCACTCAACGCAATATTTCAATGATCAGGACCTGAAAGCCATTGCCACCTATTTGCGCAGCCTGCCAGCGTCGCCCACGGCTAAGCCAACTGCATTTGTGATGGATAAGACCAAACACGATCAGGCGGCACTGCGCTATGAGGTAGACTGCTCAGCCTGCCATGGCTTGTCGGGAGAAGGTATCACGGGTATGGTGCCGGCTTTTGCGGGTAACACCGCGATGCAGAACGATCCCACCAACATGATCCATGCGCTGTTGGATGGGGCGCGAGCGCCGCACACCGAAGGACGCCCAACGTCTGCCGGTATGCCTGCCTTCTCATGGAAATTGAACGATCAAGAGATGGCAGATGTGCTCAACTACGTGCGCAATTCATGGGGCAACGAGGCTGCCGAGGTGAAAGCCAGCGATGTTGCCACGCTGCGCAAAGCCACGGATGCGGGAGATAAGCTCAAAGTACCGGCAGCGAAATAACGGCTTCTCATCAATCATCAACGCGCCGCTATTCCTTTCTGTGCGAAGAGTAGCGGCGCAACCTATGAAGTGAATCCCGAAAGTTGGACACCATGCCAATGTATCGGGGGAACAACAATGAGCAGTCATAAGCATTCACCGGAATTAAAAAAACAGGCCGCTCTGCATCATTCCCCTCATCCAACAACCCTTAACATTTTCGGTAAACCGGCTTTCCAGTTTTGTGCACGCTGACGTCTCATTGCGCCGGAATTAGCGCAGCAGTTGGTTAATTCCCCACAGCGCTAAAGCGTGATCGTCTTCAGAAGGCAAACCACTGATGCTCACCGCGCCGATGATCGCGCCCTGCGGGCTCAGTAGCGGGAAGGAACCACCGTGATCGGTGTAATCTTCCTGACGAATGTTGCGCTGCTGCGCCATACGTTCGCCCTTCTGCTCATTAGCGAACCCTACGTACATGGAGGAATGACCGGTCAACAGTACGGTGTTGCGTTTGCGGCGCATCCACTCCAGATTTTCGGGGGCAGAACCGGGTAACGCCGCAAGGAACAGCACCTGCCCAAATGCATAAACTTCAATAGCAATGGGTGCGTTCATTTCGCGGCCACGCTGTTGAATGCCCTGACCAATTTGCCACGCCAAATCGAGATCGAACTGCGGCAAACGGTGCTCAGCCTCTTGTTGTAGCAGTATTTCTAAGGAAGGCAGTGCTGACATTGATAGGATTCTCTCAAAATGAAATTTATTTTCCACTTTTTATAGCATGGAAAATATTTTTCGCATGTGATGAGGATCGCAGTTCAGTTTGGGTTAACCCGAATCACGCGGCACCATGGTAAACCCCATATCAATAATCGGATTTTCCACCGTCTGATTTTGCAGACGCTTTAACAATTGCTCAGCAGCAAGTTCGCCCATGCGGTGCCTATCAATACGCACTGTCGAAATCGCCGGGTAATTCGCCGCTGCGAAATCAAGGTCGCCAAAGCCAATGACCGCCAGTTGCTGTGGAATGTTTACACCACGCGCCTGCGCCGCCATCAGTGCACCCTGCGCCAGCGTGTCTGAGCTGCATACCAGCACATCGACGTCAGGGTGCTGATCCAGCAATTGTGCACAGGCTTCACGGCCGCGAGCCATCAGCGCAGGGAGTTGGACGGGTACATCAGCCAGCGGTTTTATCTCCAGGAACGCTAATGCCTCCAGCAAGCCCTGTTTACGTTGCAATGCACGGCGGTCATCCGTCCATATCAGACCCGGTTTTTGATAACCACGCTCGGCAAGATAAGCAGCAACGCGCGCGCCGATCTTCTCATGAGAAAAACCGACCAGCATATCAATGGGCGTGGGCGTCATGTCCCAGATTTCAACCACCGGCACATTGACCTGTAACAACACTTTTTTCAACTGCGCACTGTGATGAATACCGGTGAGTACGATGCCATCCGGGCGACGGGATAACAGCGTAGACACCGTTTCTGCTTCAGTTTCTGCTTCGTAACCGGTGACACACAACAGCATGTGATAGCCCTGCGCACTCAGGCTGTCGTTCAGGCTCTGAATGGTGTCCACGAACATGTTGTTATTGATTTGCGGCACCACGACGGCAATCAGGCGACTGCGATTACTCGCCAGACTGCCCGCTTGCGCGTTGGGAATGTAGCCGGTGGCGCTGATCGCCGCTTTCACTTTGGCGACGGTCGCCGGTCGAACCAGATGCGGGGAGTTGAGCGCGCGACTCACCGTCATCGGCGAAATTCCCGCGACGCGGGCGACATCTTCCAGCGTGGGTGCAGCGTTGCGCTCGGGGTTGCGTAGTTTCATGGCGGCTCAGGTTAGAAGCAGATAGCGCTAGCATAGCAGGCCGCCCTATCAAAGCCAGCGCAATACGCTGAGAATGTTAGGGCTATCATTTCAATCCCCGGATTATCTATTCTGTGATCTGCTCTGCATTAAACCTCAACGTTATTGGCGCATAGTCTGTTCCTAACATAAATGTTAGCGCAATCATTTATAGGAGAACATCATGTCGAGTGTGAATTCCAGTGCCGTCAGCTATGCAAAATCAGCGGGAGCCGGTAACGCTACCGAGAGTGGTGACCGCATCGTTTGGGTCAATTTGTCATTGGCCTTTTTGCCGCTGGCCACGCCGGTAAGCGATGCCAAAGTGCTGACCGGACGCCAGAAACCGCTGACCGAAGTGGCGATCATCGTGGCGGAGATCGAAACGCGTGACGGTTTCCAGGGCATCGGTTTTAGCTATTCCAAACGCGCTGGCGGTCAGGGCATTTACGCCCATGCTTGCGAAATTGCCGATGCGTTGATCGGTGAAGACCCCAATGACATCGACAAGATTTACACCAAACTGCTGTGGGCGGGCGCATCAGTGGGCCGCAGCGGGTTGGCGGTGCAGGCGATTTCACCGTTTGATATTGCGCTTTGGGATATGAAAGCGCGTCGCGCCCAATTACCGCTGGCGAAGTTGCTGGGGGCGCATCGTGATTCTGTGCAGTGCTACAACACCTCTGGGGGCTTCCTGCATACGCCGCTTGATCAGGTGATCAAGAACGTGGCGATCTCGCGTGAAAATGGCATTGGCGGTATCAAACTTAAAGTCGGCCAACCTAATACCGCTGAAGACCTGCGTCGCCTCACTGCGGTGCGTCAGACGCTGGGCGATGATTTCCCGCTAATGGTGGACGCGAACCAGCAGTGGGATCGTGAAACAGCGATTCGCATGGGACGTAAGATGGAGCAGTTCAATCTGGTGTGGATCGAAGAACCGCTCGATGCCTATGACGTGGAAGGCCACGCAGCATTGACTGCCGCGCTGGATACGCCGATTGCAACCGGTGAGATGCTCACCAGCTTCCGTGAACATGAGCAACTCATTCTTGGCAACGCCAGCGACTTTGTGCAGCCGGATGCGCCGCGCGTGGGCGGTATTACGCCATTCCTGCAGATCATGGGTCTGGCGGCGCGCCACGGACGTAAGCTGGCACCCCACTTCGCGATGGAGATTCACATTCATCTCGCCGCCGCCTATCCCATTGAACCCTGGCTGGAGCATTTTGAGTGGCTCAATCCGCTGTTCAATGAGCAGTTAGAATTGCGTGACGGACGTATGCTGATCTCCGATCGCCACGGCCTCGGCTTTAGTCTCAGCGAACAGGCACGCCGCTGGACCACACTCACACACAGCGTGGGCAAACGCCCTTAGTGGATCTTTGCGCTGGCGTGACCGCTAAGCTGAGCCTTAGCCAGCGTGCGCGCCAGAATCGAAGAGTACAGCGGTTTGCCGCCAAAGAACTGTGCAGCAAGGGTTGCGCCCAGGCACGTGATGATCATCGGCAGAATCAGCTGATAGTTATTGGTCATTTCCAGCACCAGCACGATGCCGGTTAAGGGCGCGCGTACCGAAGCGGCAAATAGCGCACCCATGCCTGCCACGGCAAAGGTCGCGGCCTCCAGTTGATAGCCGGGGAACCAGTGAATGCACAGTTGACCGAAACAGGTGCCCAGCAAGGTGCCCAGGGTGAGCATCGGCGCAAAGATCCCACCCGGCGCGCCTGAAGAGAAGCAGCAAATTGTCACCAATGTCCGCAGGGCGAACAGACCGAACAAGGCCAAAGCGCTGTAACTCCCCGCTGAGAAATCGGGAATCAGCGTGATGCCCCCACTCACTGCCGCCGGCAGAAATAGCCCAAGCACACCACAGAATCCCGCCAGCAAACTGCCCCACATCACCCAGGCGGCGATGCGGCCTTGATGTAATCGTTGAAACTGATCCTGGGCGAGAAATATCAGGCGGTTAAACGCCACACCGCAGCCGCCAAACAGGATGCCGAGCAGCAGATACAGCCAAAGCGTGTTGGTAGGCGCATCGCGCAACTGGCCGATGTTGATAATGGCCTCATTACCATTGCACAAACGAAACACAATGCTGGAGACGATCACACCGACAAACACCGCTTTTATCGAGATCAGGCTGTAGCGGAACTGTGGGCGCATCTCCTCAATAATAAACAGAATGCCCGCCAGCGGCGCATTGAAAGCCGCCGACAAACCCGCCGCGGCCCCAGTGGCGATGAGAGTATGGCGGGATTCAGACGACTTTACGCGGAACAGATCCAGACACATGCCGCCAATGTTGCCGCCGATCTGCACGGTTGGGCCTTCGCGCCCCAACACCATACCTGAGCCCAGCGCGCCCATACCGCCGAGAAACTTCACCGGCAGCACGCGCCACCAGCGCACCGGGCGCAGCTCCTCCAGTGCCCCTTCGATTTCAGGGATGCCTGAACCGCCCGCTTCTGGCGCGAATCGCCGCACCAGATAGTAGCCAATGGCACCCAATACAGCGGAAACCAGGAAAGCACACAGGACCTTAAAAATGGGATGAGTGGCGGCATTTTCCAGCCAGTTCAGGCGTGAATGCAGGATGAGATTCACCGCGCGGTCAAAGGCAACACCAACCAGACCGGTGAGGACACCGACCAGTGCGGCGAGCAGCAATAAAGCCACGGGTGTTTTATCGCGGCGCAGCAGCTTTTGCAGCAGCATAAAACGCCCGGCGCGCATGGCGTTCTCAGGCTGACTGGCATTTTGCGAAACAGACATGCAGATCCTCAATAACATCAGCGCCGCCATTCCAGCGACGAAAAGGCGTCAGCATAGCTAACGCAGGCGATCGCGTAACGCAATCATTGGCAACAGAATTTTACGGTTGGCTAGGCAGTTCACCATAATGCACCGCCAGCCACACCGTAGGGCCCTGGCTATCAGTCCAGCAAACGCGATGGCGGCAGCCTGCAGGAATATCGATAAAATCGCCGGGTAACAGTGTGCGCGCTTCACTTTCGCCTTCCAACTGCAATCCAGCCGACCCCTGTAAAATCATCACCCATTCACCTTGCGTCTGGCAGTACCAAAAATCGGGCGGACTGGCCTGCCCGGTTGAAACGATACGTTCAATCACGAGATTGGGTTGTGACAGCAGCGCTTCGAAGGTTTCAGCGCTGCCGTTTTGTGCCGCTGGCGGAAAATCACGCAACAGATTGGTCAACATAATGTGAGCCCGATGTTTTTGCTGGATTTATGCACTGTAACGCAGGCTTCACCCGGAAGGCTCACAGAATTTTATGTCTCTCGTTGACGAGTAAAGGGCAAATCACCATGATCCTGGCCTTAAAGATCATGCTGTCTCTACCACCGCACTTCGGTTGCCATACGATTTATTGTGCGTGCGATAGCGACTTCATGGCTGTGGATACGCGCGATGCATCGCGCCGCAAACGTATTTGAAACGGATAAAATCAAGAGAATTGGAGCCATCTGGTGTCAGAACTCACGAATGGATTGCTGGAAGAAATCGTAGCTGAAGTCCGTCCTTTAACGCGTCAGGGCAAGGTGGCGGACTACATTCCCGCATTGGCCGGTGTCGATGCCGATCAGCTCGGCATCGCCATTGTCACACCCGATGGCCAGCGCTTTCAGGCTGGCGATGCTTCCACGCGTTTTTCCATTCAGTCGATCTCCAAAGTGCTGTCACTCACTGTCGCGCTGACGCTATATGACGATGCCGAGATCTGGCAGCGTGTAGGTAAAGAACCTTCCGGTCAGGCGTTTAACTCGCTGGTGCAGTTGGAACTGGAACAGGGCAAACCACGCAATCCCTTTATTAACGCCGGTGCACTGGTAATGTGTGACTTGCTGGAGAGTCGTTTAACTGCTCCGCGCCAGCGTATGCTGGAGATTGTGCGCCGCCTGGCTCAGCAAAGCGACATCAACTATGACCGTGTGGTTGCGCGTTCTGAATACGAGCATTCCGCCCGCAATGCCGCGATTGCCTGGCTGATGAAATCATTTGGCAATTTCCACAATGATGTCAGCAAAGTGATGGAAACCTATTTCCACTACTGCTCAATCTCCATGAGCTGTGAAGAGCTTGCGCGCACCTTTCTCTATCTCGCTAACCAGGGACGCAGTCAGCACGATGAGTGGGCCGTGATCTCACCGCGTCAGGCACGGCAGGTCAATGCGCTGATGATGACCAGCGGTATGTATGACGGTGCGGGCGAGTTCGCCTGGCGTGTGGGAATGCCCGCGAAGTCGGGCGTAGGTGGCGGCATTGTCGCGGTCATCCCCGGAGAAATGTGCATCGCGGTGTGGTCGCCGGCGCTGGATCATTCTGGTAACTCTCTGGCGGGCACCGCCCTGCTGGAGAAACTCACCGAGCGACTGGGCCGCTCGATTTTTTAAAGCGCTTAGCTCACCACATGCAATGGATTGCCCTGAGCAAATCCGCCGAGATTAGCTTCAATGCCGCGCAACAGATTGTGCACTCCCTGCTGGCTGGCCCAGGCAATGTGCGGTGTCAGCAGCAGGTTAGGAATATCCGGTTGCAACAGTGGATGATCGGCTGCCGGTGGTTCACTGCTGAGCACATCCAGCGCTGCACCGGCAATCACACCCTGACGCAGCGCGTGAGCCAGTTCCGTTTCATTGATCAGGCCACCGCGTGCAGTGTTGATTAGCCAGGCAGAAGGCTTCATCTGTGCCAGCGCCTGCAAATTGATTAACTGCTGAGTTTGCGGCGTCAACGGGCAATGCAAGGTCAACACATCGCTGCGTGCCAGCACCTCTTCAAAGGGTACATAACCTGTGCGCGGCGCTGAACTGCCTTTGCGGTCCGCGTAGAGTACCGTCATGCCGAGCGCTTCTGCCATCGCACCCACCGCGCTGCCGATATCGCCTTTACCGACAATCCCTAAGGTCGCACCAAAAATGTCCTGAATCGGCTGGCGATGCACACAAAAATGCGACGATGCTGGCCAGGCCGCGCGCGTGCTGTTGGCGTAATCCACCAGATGGCGACGCAGGGCAAATAAGGCGGCAATCACGCCTTCAGAAACGCTGCGCGTGGAGTAACCCGGGACATTGCTGACGACAATGCCGCGTTCACGACACGCATCCAAATCGATGCAGTCGTAACCCGTTGCCGCGACACAGATGTAGCGTAAATCCGGCAATTGGTGCAGTGTTTCAGCGCGCAGCGGCACTTTATTGGTGATGGCAATCTGTGCGCCACGTAGGGCTGAGACGATTTCAGAGTGCGCGGTTGTCGCGCGGAAGTCCCATGCCGTACACCATTTTGGCCGCAGCGGCGGTTGCGGCAGCGTATCACCATCCAGCATCACTATTTTCATCGTGTCTCCGTTTACATGTTTCCGTACTGTTCTCATCAGGTTGCATTTAGGTTAACAAATGCAGCGCGTAAAGTGACTTTTTTCAAAAGGTGCGAATTTTTTCTTAATTAGCCTGAGTTTCTGTAACCCTTCTGCGGCAATGGCGTTACACTTCGGCCTCATTTGTTGAATCATTTCGTCGCCGCTATGACCTTTTCACATCAACTTCGCCAGCGCCTGACTGCCTGTATCGCCATCCTGGCGGTGCTGCTGCTGTTTGTCGCGCCGATCGTGTCGAAAACGTTGATGGAACGACAAAGCCGCATGATGGATATGCCATCCCACGGCATGACGTCTGAAATGTCGATGCATCATCACGAAATGATGATGGATATGGCGATGCCGGGCATGGACCATCACATGATGGAAAACGGTGAATTCGCCTGCGGCTATTGTGACCTGCTGGTGCATGTGCCGTTGATGATGTGGGTGTTCATCCCGTTCATCTGGCTGATGATGGTGATTTCTCGCGCCCCACCGCTGCCGCCTCTGCAGGCTCCGGTGATCCGACGCTTTAGCCCCACACACCGTCCGCGTGCGCCGCCTGCTGTTCTCTCCTGCTGATAACATCATTAACGACGCACTTTATTGCGTCACGGCATTCTCTAACCGGAAGGAAGACGGCTTTGTCTGCTGCTCACTCTGCAGCGCCGCGTGGTGCGGTGCTTAATCTACTTCGTCGCTTACATTTTTATATTGGCCTGTTTGTTGCGCCCTTTATTTTTGTCGCGGCACTCAGCGGCACGCTCTATGTGCTGACGCCACAACTGGAAAACGTCATCTACTCCGATGCGTTAACGGCACAACCCAATGGCCCTGCCCAGCCGCTATCTGCGCAAATCAGCGCGGCACGCGCTTACGCGGGTGAGAAACAGCACATTTACGCTGTGCGGCCTGCGCCAAGCGCAACGGATACCACTCGCGTGCAGTTCAGCGATGCCTCACTGGGTGCTTCGCAGTCTCGCGCGGTGTTTATCGACCCTTATAGCCTGAAAGTGAAAGGCGACATGACGGTGTACGGCACCAGCGGCGTGCTTCCGCTGCGTACCACGCTCGATTTACTCCACAGCAGCTTGTTGTTAGGTGATTTCGGCCGCAACTACAGCGAGCTGGCGGCGTCCTGGTTGTGGGTCGCCGCACTGGGCGGCGTGGTGCTATGGCTGGGTACGCGCCCGGAACGTAAGCTGAAAGCCGCGCGCAAGGGATTCGCCTTTAGCCGTCACTGGCATATCACGCTGGGTCTGACGCTGGTGCTGGGATTGGTGTTTTTCTCCGCCACCGGTTTAACCTGGTCGCAGTGGGCAGGCAATAACATTGATCGCTGGCGTACGGAGTTGAACTGGCTGACACCGCAGGTTAATACCTCACTCAGTGGCGATACGGCGCCTGCCGATCCTCATGCTGACCATCACAGCATGCCGGGCATGCCTGATATGGATATGTCCAGCATGTCGATGTCATCGATGGCAAAACCGGTTGCACAGCCCGCGAAGCCGATGCCCAACAACCAACCGGACAGCGATTGGGATCGCGTACTCAACGCCGCCCGTCAGGATGGATTGAGCGCCAGTAAGCTGGAGTTACGTCAGCCGAAAAGCGCGGACAAAGCATGGGCTGTGACCGAAATCGATCGAAGCTGGCCAACCCGCGTTGATGCGGTTTCCGTGAATCCGCAGGACTTCACGATTGTTGATCACGTCTATTTCGCCCAGTTCCCACTGGTGGCAAAACTGACGCGCTGGGGCGTGGATGCGCATATGGGCGTGCTGTTTGGCTTGCCTAACCAACTGCTATTAGCGTTCTTTGGACTCGGTTTATGCATGATGATCGTGCTGGGTTATCGCATGTGGTGGGCTCGCCGTCCGCAACAGGCGGAAGCCAGCCCGGCGAAAACGTTAACGGAGACCTGGCTTGCTATACCGCACTACACTAAAGGCACCTGCCTGATGGTGGCGTTGGCGCTGGGTTATGCGCTGCCCGTGATGGGAGTGAGTCTGCTGGCATTTCTGCTGATCGACATTTTGCGCTGGCGTAAGCAGCAGCGAGTTCCCATGACCGAAGCGGAGATTATGGCCTCGCAGCAGTCTCCGCTTGGCATTATACGCGCGCGCTTTACGGTGAAGCGCAAGGAGATGCGTAACTTCCTGCGCGGCGTGTGCATTCTGGCGGTGATTGTCGTTTCGGTGATGAGCAATGCGATTATTGGCGGAGTGATCGATCAGTACGGTATCCCGTTTAGCCACTGGTCATTGACGATGTACATCACGCAAGGTTTGATGATTGCCTTATACAGCTCCGTGTTCACCGCACTGATGTCGATTCCGCTATGGTATTTCTTCCTTGGCGAGAGCGACCCACAAGGTAAATAAAGAAGGGTGCGCAGGGATGCGCACCGCAGTTCGTCTGTGAAACTTAGAAGTCCGCTTTGAGTACCACGCGATAGTGGGCTTTTCCCGCTCTCACGTGTTCTAACGCAGCATTGATCTGCGACATTGGAAACTCCTCCACCTGCGGAGCGATATTCACGCGGGCAGCGAGCTTAAGCAATGAGCGTAACTGAGCGGGGGATCCGGTAGAAGAACCCGTCAGCGCACGGTCGCCGACAATCAGACTGAATGCCGGAACCTCAAACGGCTTCATCACCGCGCCCACCGTGTGGAATTTGCCTTGCCGCGCCAGAGCCTGATAATACGGCTTCCAGTCTAAATCCACGGCGACGGTGCTGATAATCAGATCAAACTGCCCTGTCATCGCATTCAAAGCGTCCGCATCCCGGCTGTTCACCACCCGATTGGCTCCCATTGCCAGGATGGAATCGGTTTTACTCGCATTAGAGCTAAATGCAGTGACTTCCGCGCCCATCGCACGCAGCAGCTTAATCGCCATATGGCCTAATCCGCCGATACCAATCACCCCGACGCGGCTGGTGGCGTTGATGTTATGCATCAATAACGGTTTGAATACCGTAATGCCACCACACAGCAGTGGACCTGCCGACGCCAGATCCAGCGTCTCAGGCAGCGGGATCACCCATTGCCAGTTGGCGCGCAGATGGCTGGCAAATCCACCGCGATTGTTGATGGTAGAGACTTTGCCGTTTTGACAGTTCACCTGATCCCCTGCGATACAGGCATCACAGTGATGGCAGCTTTTCGCTGTCCAGCCGATACCGACACGTTGCCCGATACTGAGTCCTTTGTTCTGTGCTGCCTCTCCCAGCGCCGCCACGCGACCAATCACTTCATGCCCGGCAATCAACGGGTAACGTGAACCGCCCCACTCGTTGTCGATCATCGACAAATCGGAATGGCACACGCCGCAGTAATCGACTTCAACCTGCACGTCTTCCGCTGCCAGCGGGCCGGCATCATATTCATAAGGCACTAACGCCTCACCCGCTTGCAGAGCGGCATAGCTGGAAATCTTCATCGCTGTCCTCGGAGTTTTGCTCGATAGAGCATCAGAGTAGCAAAGTGATGAGCAATATAATGCTGAATAATCAGCTTATTAGTGAGGGGAATGCTGTTTGGAAGGACGATGCAGGTTAAGAATGGAGGGGCGAAGAATCGGTGCGCATAATGCGCACCGAAAGACTCAAAGTCGGCATGGCTGAACTGCAACCTAAAGTCGGACCCTCATCTGACATTGACGTTGCAAGGGCCGACCCTATCGCCATGTTAGAAATCCGCTTTCAGCACCACGCGGTAATTCGCTTTACCGGCGCGGACATGATCCAGCGCGTCGTTGATTTTCGACATCGGGAACGCTTCTACCGTTGGTGCAACGTCAGCACGCGATGCCAGTTTCATTAACGAACGCAGCTGGCCCGGGGAACCGGTGGATGATCCGGTCACGGCACGGTCACCCATGATCAGGCTGAAAGCGGGGACTTCAAAGGGCTTCATCACTGCACCCACGGTGTGGAATTTACCCTGTGGTGCCAACGCCTGGAAGTACGGTTGCCAGTCCAAATCAACCGCAACGGTGCTGATGATCAGATCAAACTGACCTGCCAGCGCGTTCAATGCTTGTGGATCACGGCTATTCACCACGCGATCCGCACCCATCGCCAGGATAGATTCAGTTTTGCTGGCGTTGGAACTGAACGCCGTCACTTCCGCACCCATGGCTCGCAGCAGTTTGATCGCCATGTGGCCCAGGCCACCGATGCCGATCACGCCCACACGACTGGTGGCATTGATGTTGTGCATCAGCAGCGGTTTGAACACGGTAATACCGCCGCACAGCAGTGGGCCGGCAGTGGTGATATCCATTGACTCTGGCAGCGGGATTACCCATTGCCAGTCAGCACGCAGGTGGCTGGCGAACCCCCCTTTGTTCATGATGGTCGGTACAGAACCGTTTTCGCAGTTAACCTGCTCGCCGTTGATACAGGCATTACAGTGCTGGCAGCTTTTAGCTGTCCAGCCGATACCCACGCGCTGACCGACTTTCAGCCCTTTGTTCTGTGCGGCATCCCCTAACGCGCTGATGCGACCAATCACTTCATGGCCCGCGATCACCGGGAAGGCTGAGATGCCCCACTCGTTATCAATCATCGACAGGTCAGAGTGGCAAACGCCACAGTAATCGACCTCAACCTGTACCTCTTCAGCTGCCAGCGGACCGGTCTCATACTCAAAAGGCACCAGCGCTTCGCCTGCGTTCATCGCGGCATAACTTTTGATTTTCATTACTGTCCTCTGTTTCAGCGTTTTCGACTCACTAGTTTAGCAGAGCGTACGCCAGGATTATGACGATAAATCAATCGATTATCCGCGATTCGTCAGAAAAGCATTCAGGGTTAAAGCGGATCGTGATTCAGTGGGCTGCGAAAAGCATGCCTCGCTGCTTCAATCAGTTGGCTGGCGGTGATCGTCGGCGGTAAACGCATCAGCACCTTGCTCGCTTGCCAGTAGCACAGCACTATCTCTTCATCTGTTTCGCTTTCGGCCATCTCACGTAGTCGTCTGCGCAGGCTGACCACATCTAACGTTTGCTGCTCATCCACCATCTCCGCAATGGTCTGATTGATCACCTGATGGATGATTTTCCAGGATATTTCGGCAAACACATTTAACCTCGTTGCTTATCTATTGGCTCCAGGCAAATGAATCAAACGCACGGCGCTGACCGCACAAAAAGAGAACAAAGCTGGCATAACTATAGCCGTTTATTTTCTGAGCAAATGCCGGAACAGCGGACATTCTTGTAGTTAACGGATCTATAAAATGATTTTTATTTTGCCTCGTGCTGACGACCGCGAATGCCCTTGTAACAAAAAAGCATAAACCCACGCTGGCTGTCGTCGCCGCGCTTTGCCAAAGTAGAGCAACGTTTAACCTCGCAACAGGGAATGAATATGAGCCAAACCACAGCTTTACACGCCGATCCACTGATCTGGGGCCATGGCCCCAAAGTGTTTGAAGTGTTTCTTGAACCTACCTGTCCGTTCTCAGTCCGTGCCTTTAATAAACTGGATGCGCTGCTGGCATGGGTTGGGGAAGATAAGATGACGCTGAAGATTCGGCTGCAATCCCAGCCGTGGCATATGTATTCCGGGCTGATCGTACGTTACATCCTTGCCGCATCGACGCTGCCAGAGGGCAAAATTGCGGCGAAACGCGTGCTGCAAGCAGTCGCCGATCATCGTGAAGAGTTTGAGTTCACCGATCACAGTCATGGGCCGAACATGGACGCCACGCCGAACCAAATTCTGGCGCGTTTACAGCACTACAGTGGCGTCGACGCACATGCACCGTTCCTGCGCGCCGAGTTGCAAAACGAAATCAAATGGCACTGCAAATATTCACGCCAGAACGGCATTCACGTCTCGCCCACTTTTATCACCAACGGGTTGGTGCAGTTGGATATCGGTAGCGGTGATGATATTGAGTCCTGGGCTCAGCGCATTCTCGCCTGATGTCGTCAGCCCGCTCCGGCGGGCTATCCCCATATTTCGCAACAGATTTCTGCTTGCACTGATTGCACAATTTCCGATAATCGTTATTTACCTAATTATATAGCGAGAAAGGGAATGCAAGTCAGATACCTCACAGCATTGATGTTAACCGCCGCCGCGGGCCTCAGCCTGCAAGCACAAGCCAGTACCGATATTCGCGTAACTTATGCTGGTTCGATGGGGAAAGTGATGGACCAGTCTTTAGGTCCAGCCTTTGCTAAACAGAATGATGGGAAATATGAAGGGCAAGGCCAGGGCGCATACGGCATGGCTCGACTGCTCGCGAGTAAGAAAATCACCGCTGATGTGTTCGTTTCCATCACGCCGGGCCCGATGCAGATTTTGAAAGATGCAGGATTGATTGATGATGCCGTACCGATTGCCAGCACCAGCATGGTGGTGGCGTACAGCCCGAAAGGCAAATTTGCCCAGCAGTTCGCACAGGCGAAAGGCGCAGATGCCAGCTGGCTGAAAGTGCTGGCCACGCCGGGGATTAAATTCGGCCGCACCGATCCGATTAACGATCCAAAAGGCCAGAACATTATCTTTACCCTGCTGCTGGCTGAGAAGTATTTTAAGCAGCCAGGCATCGCCGATAAAATTCTCGGTAGCTACCAAAACCCTGCTCAGACCCATCTTGAAGGCGGTCTGCTGGCGCGCCTGGAGAGTGGTCAGGTAGATGCCGCTGCAGGTTATGAGAGTGAAGTGATTTCCGCACATCTGCCTTACGTTGCGCTGCCGGATGAGATCAACCTGAGCAATCCAGACATGGCAAAACAGTGGTATGACACTGTCAGCTTCAGCGTAAAAGACAGCGCTGGCAAAGATAAAGTGCTGCACACTCAACCGCTGGTTTACTACGCAGCCGTGCTGAAAAACGCGCCACACGGTGCGGAGGCGGGTAAAGCCTTTGTCGATTTCATGCTGAGTAAGCCAGGTCAGGCGCTGTTTAAACAGAATGGCTACGCCGCGCCGAAAGGCGGAGCTGTTTATCAGTAATGAAGACCGGTCACGCCACCGCGCTTTGGTTGTCACTGCCAGCACTGATGTTGCTGGCCGTGCCATTCGTCACCCTGATTGGTGTCACTCAATGGCAGCACATGCACCTTGCCTGGGGCGATGGGAGTGCCATCTCCACCTCCCTGGGATTGGGCGCCATTGCGCTGCTGTTAATTTTTATCGGCGGATTGCCGGTGGCGTGGTGGCTGTCACAAGCAAAGGGCCGCGCGCGCGCCATCGTTGAACTGTTGGTGATGATTCCCTTGCTGACACCGCCGCTGGCAATGGGGATTTTACTGGTGAGCGCTTATGGACCCTATAGTGTCCCAGGCGAGTTACTGGGGAAATTTGGCTGGACGCTGGTCAACAATCCTGCCGCGTTTATTCTGGCGCAATGGTACGGCGCACTGCCCTACTTCATCACTACCGCGCGTTCCGCGTTTGCAGGTGTTCCGCAGGATATTCTGGATGCCGGTCGCACCTTAGGTGCCTCACCGTGGCAGGGGTTTTGGCGTTTGTCGGTTCCGCTGGCCGCGCCGGGTTTAGCCTCTGCAACGGCTTTGGCGTGGGTGCGCGCCATGGGTGAGTTCGGTATTGTCATGATTTTCGCCTATTTCCCTCAGGGGATGCCGGTTCAACTTTATAACAATCTGCAAAATGACGGCGTGGACGCGGTGTACGTGCTGCTGTGGTTGCTGCTGTTGTTTACTTTGCCGGTGCCACTGTTGTGTTTTGTGGCATCACGGCGCGTACGTTATGGCAGTTCATCAGTGGAGTCATAGCGCGGCAGGAAAACCGATATTCCGGAGCGGGTAGCCTGTAAGATGCGCCCTGGCTATGTTGGACAGGCTAAATGAAGTGACACGACAGACAATGTGCATGATGGGCGCAATCTATTGCGCCCATCATGACTTATTCAATCGCTTTCAAGGCATCCAGCGCGCAAGCCTCATCAAGATTACCGCCTGGTGCACCACCGACACCAATCGCACCAATCACCTGATCACCACTTTTTACCGGCACGCCACCGGCTAACAGCAGAAAGCCTGGTACGTCACGCATATTCTGCGCGCCTGGATTGTTCTGTGCTGTTTCCATCACTTTGCCACTCAGATTCCTGGTACTCAGCGCGGTGTAGGCCTTCATACGGCTCGCCTCTACGGTGTGCGGACCGGCATTGTCCATACGCTGTACCGCAGTCACTAAACCTGCGCGATCCACGACTGTCACGGTGACATTGTAATTTTTTGCTGCGCAGGACTGAATGGCTGCGCTGGCCAGTTTTTGCGCCTCAGCCAATGACAGATTGGATTCAGTCACGGCGGCCTGGCTACCAAAAGAAACAAATGCCGCCGCAGCAGCAATCAAAGAAAGGCGAATAGTCATGTGTCACTCCTGAGTTATGTTAGGTGACACTGTAAAACGAGAGCAGGTTAATAAATATTCGGACGATCACGCGTTCTGCCAGGTAGTTATACCTGGTTTAGTTGCTGCCAGGCGTGGATCAGTTGCGCAAGATTGTCCATTTCCAGTTTAGTCAGAACCGAGGCGCGATGGGCTTCAACCGTTCGTGGTGACAGCGATAAATCACGCGCTATCTCTTTACTGGTTTGCCCAGCAATCATCAGTTGCATCACTTCGTTTTCACGCACTGACAACAAGGCAAAACGCGACTGCAAAATCTGCTGCGCCTGCCAGCGCTGCGCGCGCTGTTCACTTTCATGCATTGCCTGGTGAACGCTTTCCAGCAACGGTTCAATCTCTAACGGTTTAGTGTAGAACTCGAAAGCCCCCTGACGGAATGCACGGCGACAGGCTTCAATCGTGCCATGACCGGTCATGATGATCACCGGCAGCAGCTGATGCCTTTCGCCCTTCTCTGCCAGCCAGCTAAGGCCACTAATGCCCGGCATGCGGACGTCCAGCAACAAACAGCCGCGCAGTGGTTCCTGCGCTGACGTAGCCGCCTCAAATGAGGCCAAATCAGCAAAGTCGGCAACGTCATATTCCAGTGTTCTCAAGAGAAAACCCAGTGATTCACGCACCGACAAATCATCATCCACTAACCAAACTTTTGCGCTCATTCCGTTACTCCGCCAGTGGGAAAATTAGGGTGATTTCCGCGCCGCCCTCGGCGCGGTTTGCCAGCCGCAGCTGGCCATTCATGCGTAACATCAAGCTCTCAACCAGCGTCATGCCAAGCCCCATGCTTTCTGGGCGCGAGCTGTAAAACGGCATACAGGCCTGTGCTAATCCTTCGACAGAAAAGCCTGGTCCGTTATCACTGATGATGACTTTGATCTCGTGCGCCAGGCGTTCTGAAGTGATAGCCACCCACGCATCCGCCCGCCCTTGCTGCATGTGGATCGCATTTTGTAGCAGATTGTGAAAGACCTGTTCGAGCCATTGTTCGTCGCCGATAACGCGCGCGTGATCATGCTGAAACTGCTGATGAAGCACCACACCGCCCGCATCCAGTTCTTGTTGCAATAGCACCGTGACTCGCCGCCATGTTGATTCAACACCGACTGCGATCATCGCCACCGGGCGTTCGCTGACAATGTCGCGAAAACGTTGTAGCAATCCAGCCAATCGTTCCGTTTGCAAATTGATGGCACTGAGTGTCTGCGGCAGGCTACCGTGTTTACCTTGCTTAAGCAGCAGCTGGCTGGTGTGCAACCACGTGTTAATCGCGGTGAGCGGCTGGTTAATTTCATGGATGATACCCGCCGTGAATTCACCCAAAGATTCACGCCGCGTGCGCTGGAAATAGTCAGCCCGCAGGCGCATCTCGACGTTTTGTCGCCAGTGACGCAATAATTCCCAACCGAGAAAACCGATAATTAGCCACAACATCAACGCCAGCAGGGGCGGAGCGACATGCAGCGCACGCCAATCAGGATTCGCGCTGCCTTTAATCAGAAAAGGTTGGTAGAGGTTGATAAACGGGCGCTGCCATTGCCAACGCGCCGTTTCAGAATAGCCCGAGGTCGATATTGCGGGCTGAGCGTGAATATGAAATGCCAGTGCCAGCCCGACCTCTGGAGCTTGCACGGCAAAATGCAAATCCACCAGCATGCGGAATTGTCGATAGGGGTTATACAGCCAGTAACGTCCGTCGTTGGCATCTTCAAATCGCGGGCCGGTTAACGGCCAGTTCTGCGTGTGCTCAAGCTGCACGATTTGCGGAAATTTCTTCTGCAATTCAGCAAGATTTTCATCACCCGTCAATAATGGCAACAGGGTTTCATTCTGCGTTAAATAGGCCGCAATGCGATTGAACTGCTGATGGTATTCCGCTTCACGCGTGCGACGTTGATTTAGGATTTGTTCGGCAAGCAATGCGAACAACGTCACCAGCGTGAGAAGTAGCCAGACCAGCCAATACCTTTTCATCCATGGGCGGTAAGTGTGAGGCATAGTTTTCCGTTGTTAAAGCGATAAAAAAAGCCCTCCGTGTCAGGAGGGTTGTCGATACTGCACCTGCATCCATTCATGGTTTTGCAACGTTGTAACCTGCCCACTCCCTGGATTCAATCTGTTTTACTGGTTTAGCGCTGATTTCAGAAGTCTACCTGGTACGACTTTGATTTAGATTGGCTTTTTCCCGATCGGTGAGCGACTCTGCGTTATCCTGTTGTATGAGTTGATAACGAAACATGAGCTGTTTTAACAGTAATCCCGTCTGTGTTTGTTCACTCAACTGATCACCGTTACCTTCAGCATAACGTCGAAGTTGCTCTTCAACCGGAATCTGTTGGTTGAAGGCCTGCATCGCGGAAAAAATCCCCGTTTTAAGCTCACTCACCGTGAGATATTTCCCTTTAGTTTTGTCTAGTCCATTGAGTTGTTCAGCCATATTTTCCAGCTGCGCCATACCACGATGCCAGCTCTGTAATTTTTCCAGCGATATCGCTTGTTTCTCTCTGCGCTGTTGTTCGAGCAGAGCTTGAGAGGCCATCGAGTGCTGATGCTGTTCGTATCGATACCAACTGCCACAAACGAAGACTAAAACGCCAGCCAGTAACGCACAGCAGGCCCCGCTCACAAATGATTTTAATGATGACGGCGTTGTGGGCGCGTCTTGCTGCTCATCCGCATCAGGATAGACCACATAAACGCGAGCCGGATGGCGGTGGTGTTCACTGTTGAGTGCTGCCGGGATAAGCTGCACCGGAGAGGGCAGACTCTCCTGCAGCTGCGTCATGGAGTGTTTGACCTGATGCAATAAGGTATTGGCCTGCGCGAATTCCCTGATACCAAAACGTAACAACGCTTCACGCAGGGATATCAGCAACCGCTCCGTTTCTAATAGCTGCGCCGCCATCTCGCTGTCCCGGTCCGTCACATCACTTAACTCACAGACAGGAGGCAATGTGTCAGCCAGACAGGTATCGACCAGGGTGCCATCCGCAAAGCGGACGGCAATGCGCGTCGCATTCAGCTTCGACAGTGCCAGCGCACCCTCATCGAACTCAACACACAGCACGCCCCAGGGGTGTGCCAGCGTCATGCCTGCGACGGTGCCTGCCACATGCGCGTCCCACATGGCCTGCTGCTGAAACTGTTGCGGCGTCAGAAACGCGCCGTCTTCCCATAACGGACGGTAAATTTTCATTCCGGATAGCCGCCTTACGCTTTCGCTTTTGGCATCTGCGATACCAGCGACAGATTGACGTCCATGCCTTCCACCTGGAAATGCGGCACTGCGAAGAGTTTCACGCGGAAGAAACCAGGGTTGTCTTCGATATCTTCCACCACCACCTTCGCATCGCGCAGCGGGTGTGAGGCCTGCAACGCGTCACCCGGATCGGTCATCTCGGTCACCAGGCTCTTCACCCAGGTGTTTAGCTCGAGTTCGAGCAAGCGGCGATCTTTAGTGGTGCCGATGTTTTCGCGCTGAATCAGCTTCAGATAATGCGCGATGCGCGACAGCAGGAAGATATAGGGCAAGCGCGCGTTGATGCGGCTATTGGCGGTGGCGTCTGTGGTGTCATAAATCGCGGGCTTCTGCGCCGAGTTCGCGGAGAAGAAACAGGCATAATCACGGTTTTTGTAATACGACAGCGGAATGAAGCCCAGATTGGCGAATTCAAACTCGCGCGTTTCAGGGATCATCACTTCAGAGGGGATTTTCACCTGATTACCGGTGCCGAGGTCATACAGGTGAATCGGCAGATCCTGCACTGCACCGCCCGCCTGTGGACCACGAATCTGCACGCACCAGCCGTTGTTGATAAAGCTTTTCACCATGTTAGCGGCGAAAGCGAAAGACGAATTGGTCCAGAGATATTTTTCGTGATCCGGGCCTTTCACCTCTTCAACATAGTTAAAACTGCGCACCGGCACGGTATCAGGTCCGTACGGCAAACGTCCCAGCACACGCGGCATGGTCAGACCGATATACCGTGAATCATCGGTATCACGGAACGATTTCCACTTAATGTATTCCGCACGATCGAAGTAGTTGCCGATGTCTTTGATGGCTGCCACTTCTTCCATTGATTCCTTCAGGAAAAATGCCGGACCGGCTGATCCGATAAACGGCATATGGGCGGATGCCGCAACTTTCGAGATATTACGCAGCAGTGCGATATCCTGCGCAGAAGCATCGAATTCATAGGCTGCAATCACCGCACCGATCGGCTCGCCACCCGGCGTGTCGTACTCAGCGACATACGTTTGCAGATAGAGGCCACTTTGGATAATTTCCGGCGCGTCTTCAAAGTCCTGACGCAAATCTTCTTTCGATACATCAAGCACTTCCAGTTTGACGTTTTGGCTGAAATCGGTCTTATCCACCAACGATTTCAAACCACGCCACACCGATTCGACTTTCTGGAATTCGTCATGGTGCATCACCGCGTCCAGCTGTCGGCTGATCTGATAATCCAGCTCGGCAATGTGATGATCCAACAAGGTTTTATCCAGCTTTTCGACTTTCTCACCGCTGATTTTTAAGCGATTAAGAAACACCTGCATCGCCGCCGTCACGCGCTCGTCAGCAGTGGCATCTGACATTGCCTGATTGTCTTGCCAGACATTCAGGTCACTCAGTGAGCTAACCGGATTTAGATTAATTTTGTCGAACAGCGAGGCGTACACGCCTTCCGCTGCAGGGTTTTCAAGCACAGTGGTTTCACCGGAAGATCGGGTTTCATTCTGAACTGACATCAGCATCGTCTCTCATTTAGTCCGTTAAAAGGGGTTCAGCCGTTATCGCTGGCAAGCGCAGAAAGTTCCGCACGCAGTTCGTCACTCAGTGCCGGGTCTTTCAGGATGATCTCCAGTTCTTTGCGGAAAGTGACGTTATCGAGCAGATTGGATTTGAGATCGCGCAGCAGATTACGCATCGCGAGCATCGCTTTGAGTTGCGGGATCTGACGAGCGACCTGTTCAGGTTCGAAGTCTTTGATGTTGCTGAATGTCAGATTGATGGCCTGTTCACTGCCATCCGCTGACAAGGTATCCGGCACGGTGAGTCGGACTGATGGCGAAAAGTCAGCGAGCACGCTGTCGAAATTGTTTTTATTGACGTTGACCTTTTCGCGTTCGCTCAGCACGCGATCTTCCTGGCCATTACTGAAATCGCCGGTCACCAGCAGTTTGAGCGGCAGCTCCATTTTGCGTGCAGCGCCGCCGGTGTGAACGTCGAGTTTGATATTAACGCGCGCTTTGGGTATTTCGTTTTGATAAGAATTACTCATACAACCTCCTGTTAGACAAGCGCGGAAAGCACGCTTTATGCACACTTTCCTTGTGTGATTCGAGGCGAATATATAACAGGCTAATTTGGGTTAGCAACAGATGAAGATGAACTTTGCGATCTGATTTATATAGGAAATTTCTGATACTTAGCTTTAAGTCGTTGAAGTTAATCCAGGATTAATGTGTGGAATGGTGCTGATTTATTTTTTATGAGTGTTTTTATGCGCCTTGTTTTCTTAGGATTTATCGTAAGAAACATCTCAATCATTAATATATTTCATGATGAAATGGTCGATAATGTACATTAGTCAGGATGTGACATTCTGCCGTCTATTTTTCTCTGCCCATTGAAACGAAAAACCCCGAAAGTGGGTTATCCAACTTTCGGGGTTCACGTTAAGAAGCGGGTTTGTCAGGATTAACTGTTGCGGTGTAAATGACTACTCACAAATGCGCGACATCGATCTGAGAGCGGATCAGTGAACACCTGCTGTGGCGGCCCCGACTCTTCGATTTTGCCCTGATGCAGAAACACCGCTTTGTTGGAGACATCACGCGCGAAGCCCATTTCATGGGTGACGATGATCATCGTACGTCCCTCTTCAGCCAGGCTGCGGATCACCCGTAACACTTCGCCCACCAGTTCAGGGTCGAGTGCGGAGGTAGGTTCATCAAAAAGAAGCGCTTTGGGCTGCTGTGCCAACGCACGCGCTATCGCCACACGCTGCTGCTGCCCACCTGACAGCTGTGATGGCCACGCGTTGCGCTTTTCATACAAGCCGACTTTATGCAGCAGGGCTTCGGCTTCCTCAATCACCTCTTTATGGCCGCGTTTCTGGACATGCACGGGCGCTTCAATAATGTTCTGCAGCACCGTTTTGTGCGGCCACAAATTGAAACTCTGAAAAACGAATCCCAATTGCATGCGCATCAGTTTGATACGGCGCAGTTGCTCCCGGCTCAGTTTCTCGTTGGGATTGTCAATGGTGACCACCTCATCCCCGACCGCGATTTCCCCGCCTTGCGGCACTTCAAGAAACGGAATACAGCGCAATAGCGTACTTTTTCCGGAACCACTGGCGCCAATCAGTGATATCACGTCGCCATCCTGCGCCGTCAGGCTGATGTCATGAAGCACCTCATGCCCGCTATAACTTTTTCTGAGATGACTCAGGGCGATAGTGGGTTTACTCATTGACGTGCTCCAACATGATAAGGTGACAAACGGCGCTCCAACAGCGCCACCGCTTTACTGACCAGCACAGTCAGCAGCAGATAGATGATCGCCGCACTGATAAACACCTCCAGCGCGCGGAACGTCTCCGACACAATCGAGTCCGCAATACCGGTCATTTCCATCAAGCTGATGGTGCTGACCAGTGAAGTGGATTTGATCATCGAGATAATTTCATTGCTGTAAGCAGGCAAGGCCTGACGCACGGCGAGCGGCAAGGTGATACGGCGCAGCGTCGTGAAGCGCGACATACCGCTGACTTTGGCTGCCTCAAGCGACTGCACGCTAACGGCATTAAGACCACCACGAAGAATCTCCGAGGTGTAAGCCGCATCGTTAAGCACCAGTGCAATGAGCCCGCACCAGTAGGGATCGCGCAACAGCGGCCACAGCACGCTCTCGCGCACTGCCGGTAAACTCCCCAATCCGTAATAGATCATAAAAATCTGGATTAACAAGGGCGTGCCGCGGAACAGCCAAACGTAAAAGCGGGCAAAGACGCTACCATAGCGATTCTGGCGCAACAGGTTGAGCAATAACGCTAAAACCCCCCCACCCAGCAGTGACAAAACGGCCAGATTAAGGGTCAGTGGTAAACCGCGCAGCAACGCGGCCAGCGTATGCTGTAAAAAGGTGAAATCCATCGTGGCTCCTTACAACCGCGCGCGTTGTTGCCCGCGCATGGCCACTTTTTCCACATAGCGGAAAACAAAATCGGAACAGGTGGTGATGATCAGGTAGATCACCGCGCCAACGCTGTAAAAGAAAAACGGCATTTGCGTGGAGTTGGATGCAGTGGAAATCTGGTTCATGGTTTCCACTAAGCCTGTGACGGAAACCAGTGCAGACTCTTTGATCACTGATTGCCATTGATTCCCCATGCCTGGCAGCGCGGTGCGTAGCGCCTGCGGCACGATCATGCGGCGAAACAACATCAGTCGTCCCATACCTGTCACCGTAGCCGCTTCCAGCGTGCCTTTCGGGATGGCGTAAAATGCGCCACGAAACACACCACTCTGGTAAGCGCCAGAGATCAATCCGATGGCGATAGCCCCGGCGACAAAGCCGTTAACATCAAACGGCACCTGCATGCCCAATGTTTCCCCGACGAAGGAGACCACCTGACGTCCGCCGAAGTAAAACAAATAGATCACCAGCAGCTCAGGGACACCGCGAAACAGCGTGATATAGCCATTAGCGAGGCGCTGTTGCCAGCGCGCACCACCAATTTGCATCCAACAGAGTAGGCTACCGAGCACCGCGCCCAACAGCCATGCACATAACGAAACGGTGACGGTCACCGCGGCGGCGTCAAGCAACACGCCGCCCCAGCCTTCGTCACCAAAACCTAACAGTTGCCAGTCAATAGTCATAAGCGCTCAGCATTACTCCGCAGGCGCGACGTTCTCGCCGAACCATTTCTCTGACAGCTGCTTCAACGTGCCATCTTTGATCATTGAAATTAAAGCCGTATCCAGCGCCGCTTTCAGCTCGGGATTGTTCTTCTGAATGGCAATCGCGGAACCCTGCCCTAATACACCACCGGAGAAGCCGTAACCGGTGCTGTTCACGGTATCAGTGTGTTTTTTCACATAGGCATTCAGATTGGTGCGTGACGCCATCACCGCATCAACGCGACCGTTAAGCAGGTCAGCAAACGTTTCCGGGCCAGCCTGATAGGTACGGATGGTGGCAACATCAGCCAGATATTTGTTGAGGAAGTCAGCCTGAATAGTCGCGACCTGCACGGCGATAGTTTTACCTTTGAATTTTGCTTTCAGCGCATCGATGGCTTTCGTCATGCCCGCCTCGTCACCCGCCTGAACGACTTCACCGTTACCCGGCAAGGTATCTACAGCGCTGCCTTTCAGGGTCACAAAACCAGACACGCTCACGGTGTACTGATGGGTGAAATCCACCACTTCTTCACGCTTAGGTGTCACGGTAACCGCATCAATGACAGCATTATATTTGCCATCGACCAAGCCTGGGATCATGCCAGACCATTTCTGCGCCACGATTTCATATTTGAAGCCCGCACGCTTAGCCAGTTCCGCCACCATATCGGGCTCATAGCCAACAATTTTGCCGCTCGGCGTAGACTGGTTGAACGGAGGATAAGCCGCTTCAGTCGCGAATTTCAGCGTGCCAAAATCTTTTGCCTGCACCAGTGCAGAAGCAGCCAGCAACAACAGGCCAGCGGAAGCGGTAAACAGCCCTTTACGCATTATCATAAAACCTCAGAGTTCATTATTTTAGGAGAGTAAATCGATGGCTAAACGGGCTAATGCCTGAGTGCCTGCATGAATGCTGCGTTCGTCGGGTTGGTAATCCGAATTATGCAGATGGTCGTCGCGTCCTGGCGCACCGGATCCAATGTGGATCTGGCAACCCGGCGCTCGCTCAGTAAACAGGGAGAAGTCCTCCGCGCCAAAACTGGCACTCGGTTTCGCCACAATCGGCTTACCAAACTGATGCGACAAAATCGGTTCGAGCGCATCAATCAGCGCATCATCATTCATTAACGGGGGCACGCCGCGCTGATAGTTGACATCAATGCGTGTATTCAGCGACAGCGCCACACCGGCACAGATACGTTTAAATGCGTGCTCAATATGCGCGCGTGACTCAGGTGACTTCGCCCGCACGGTGCCCTGAATCAGGCAGCTATCGGAGATGATGTTGTGCGTCGAGCCACCGTGAATATGGCCGATGGTCAATACGGCGGAATGTGCCGGATCGAGTTCACGTGAAATGATGGTTTGCAGTTGGCTGATGAGGTTCGCCGCCGCAATAATCGGATCGGTTCCCATATGCGGGCGCGCAGCATGAGTGGATTTGCCGTGGACGACGACATCGAATTCGTCGCTGGAAGCCGTGCTGGCGCCGCGCGTCAAGGCAATTTCACCTGCCGCCAGCTCAGGCTTGTTATGCAGGGTGATCGCCACATCTACACCCTCTGCCACGCCATCAGCTATCATCGCCTCGGCGCCACTCTCTGGCGTCTCTTCTGCTGGCTGGAAGATCAGCCGCGCGGTGCCTTTTAATTGGCCGCGATATTGCGCAACAATCGCCGCCACACCAAGCAGCGTCGCCGTGTGGATGTCGTGGCCGCAGGCATGCATCTTACCGGGATAGGTGCTGCTAAAAGGTAATCCGGTTTGTTCCTGTATCGGCAGCGCGTCCATATCGGCGCGGATCAGGAGGGTTTTGCCCGGCTGTTCGCCCACAATGTCCACGACCACGCCGGTTTTGCCGACGCCTGTTTGTGGCGAAAGACCAAGGCGCAGCAATTCCTGCTCGACGATATGAGCGGTACGAATCGTGTCGAACCCCAGTTCGGGATGCGCGTGAATATCACGGCGGATGGTAATGAGGTGCGCTTCCATGCTTTTGCTTTTGGCACTGATGTCCCTGGCTAAAACATCTTTAAGGTCGGTCATGATGGCATTGATCTTTTCAGGCTGACGCCTGGCCTTTATGGCATTTTTATGATGATTGACCTCGTATTTATTCACAGCCATAGCAGGATTGCAACGCGCATTGCTAATGGTTACTTGCTGAAATATCGTGATATTTTGCTAATCCACTGCGTTTGCAGGATAAAAGCCCGGGTTTGCATCTTCAGTCAGTTATAACATTCATAATCCACATAAGATCATCAGATTTACTGATTTTGTGATTGAACAAAAACGGAGCAATTTTCGGCCCTATACCGCTAATTTATCTGTTCAAGCAACCACGCACGCACGGCCTTAACGCTCGTGTGTTCACGTGGACGATGGGGAGAGACCAGATACCAGCCCGCGTCAACGTTCATTTGCTGAGGAAAGGCGGGCACCAGACGACCGTGTGCGAGATCGTTCTCGACAAAGTGCGGACTGGTAAGCGCAATGCCTTGCCCGCTGATCGCCGCCTCTAAGGCCAGCGCAGTCTGGTTAAAACGCAAATGATGCTGATGATGTAGCGTGTTGTGCGGGAAAAGATAAGAGAGAAACACTGGCCACAAATGGTGCCCGTCATGCAGCAAAACATAGCGCTCAAAGCTATCCCGATCCTGCGGGTCGCCCAACCCAGCCAATAAATCCGGACTCACCACTGCCAATACACTCTGACGAAACAGCAGCGTGGCATCCAGCCCTGCCCCAAACGGAGGGCGGCCATAACGCACCGCCAGATCAACCCCTTCATGATGAAACTGCACCAATCTTTCTGAGGCCAGTACGCGAAGGTCAATATCCGGCCACGCGGCGGTAAAGGCCGGTAAGCGAGGCAGCATCCAGCGGCTGGCAAAAGTCGGCGTGACACTCAAGGTCAAGCGGTCCGGTTCGGGTCGCAAAGCACGTGTGGCCTCATCAATCAACTCAAACGCCTGACGGACACTCACCGCATAACCTGCACCCGCTGCGGTTAACGCCAAAGTCCGCGGCAGCCGTTCGAACAATTTCAGCCCCAGGCTGCTCTCCAGTCCACGAATTTGCTGTGCCACCGCGCCCTGAGTGACACCAAGCTCTTCAGCAGCGAGGCGAAAATTGAGATGACGCGTCACCGCTTCGAATACTTTCAATGCATTAAGCGGCGGTAGTGTGGGGAACCCCTGACTCATCCTGTAGTTTTCCTATCGTCAATTGCGAATCAGACTGACTCTCTGCAGCCGAATTTAGCCCCTATACTGCAATAAATCGACTTCTAACTAATAAGGAAACGAATTATGACAGTAGAAAAAGTCGCAGTCATTGTGGCTGGCGGCAGCGGCATGGGTGCCGCAGCAGCAGAAAAACTGGCGGCGGAAGGCTATAACGTTGCGATCCTTTCCTCCTCTGGCAAAGGGGAAGCGCTGGCTGACCGTTTAGGCGGATTAGGTATCACCGGATCCAATCAGTCAGTGGATGACTTACAAAAACTGGTTGAGGCGACAATGGCGCGTTGGGGCCGCATTGATGTGCTGGTCAATAGCGCCGGACATGGGCCGCGTGCGCCGATACTGGAACTGAGTGATGATGACTGGCAGCGCGGCATGGAGACTTATTTCCTGAACGTGGTGCGCGCAGCACGTCTGGTGACTCCTATCATGCAGAAACAGGGCGGCGGCAGCATTATCAATATCTCTTCGGCCTGGACGTTCGAACCCACCGACATGTTCCCGACTTCAGCGGTTTTCCGCGCCGGACTCGCCTCATTCACCAAAATTTTCGCTGATGCTTACGCAGCGGATAACATTCGCATCAACAACGTGTTACCGGGCTGGATCGACAGTCTGCCGAAAAGTGATGAGCGTCGTGAGAGTGTGCCACTAAAACGCTATGGCACTGCAGAAGAAGTCGCCGCCACCATCGCGTTTCTCGCCTCACCCGGTGCGGCTTACATTACTGCTCAGAATATCCGGGTTGATGGGGGGGTCACCCACAGCGTATAAAATCGACGCCTCCAGCCACGTAAAGTCCCATTTTGCGCGGCTGGGGGCACCTCTCTCACTTCTCCCCTCGCATAAACAAGACTGGTCTCGTCGATCGCTGCTTAAGAAATAGTCAGAATGTTCCTATCCGCTGCAAGACATTTCTGAACGCAGCCACGCAATATCCGATTAAACATTTTGACCCGAGGTGACTATGCAAACGATTTTACGTGCGCGAATTTATGCGCTTTTCAATCCTGAACGCAATCAGATCTGGCAATGGATGCTGACAGGCTGTGCCCTGTTTTGGATTGTGGCGGTCATCGCCGTCATGGGAATTCGCTGAATCAGTGCGCCTGCAGTCGCCCGGTTAATTGCGCAGGTGGCAACAGCTCAAATGCTCTTTTCATCACTCTGGCTTCCTCCGCCGGACTGCGGCCAAACATCCGTTTGAATTCGCGATTAAACTGGGAGTCGCTTTCATAACCCACACGCGCGGCGGCACCGGCTGCGGTGAGATTATCGCGAATCATCATTAATCGTGCCTGATGCAAACGCAGCGATTTAAGATATCGAATCGGAGACGTCTGCGTCACTGTTTTGAAATGCAGATGGAAACGTGGCACGCTCATCCCCGCTTCGTTCGCCAGATGCGTTACATCCAGTGGCTGCTGCCAGTCGGCATGGATGCGCTGCAGTGCACGGGCAATACGACCAAAATGGCCTTGATAGGTTAACGCCGCACGCACCGCCCCGCCCTGCTCACCCATCAAAATACGGAAACAGATCTCCTCTACGCGCGCCGGTCCCAGCACTTTAGCCTCGAGTGGATCGCTGAGTGCTTCCAGTAATCGCAACGTACTTTCAGCCAGCACCTCATTAATCGGCGTGGAGATGATCCCTGCCGGCGGTACTGTGACCGCTGTTTCAACTTCGGCAAGTTGCGCCACCAAACGCGCGACCATCGTAGCATCCAGACGAATCGCTATCCCCAGCAGTGGCTCTTCAGAGGTCGCTTCGGTCTCGGCGGAAAAGGGCAACGGCACTGACAGCACCAGATAATGCTGCGCATCGTAGCGATACATTTTATCGGCGAGAAAGGCGCGTTTTGATCCCTGGCAAATAATGATAATGCTTGGCTCATAAAGTACCGGCGTACGCGCCCACTGCTGATCAGCACGCATAAAGCGCACATTCTCCAGTAAAGATTCGGTATAGCCTTCCTGTCGCGCCAGTTGGCGCAACAGATGGCAGGTTTGCTGTTTTACCGTGTTCGACATAGATAGCGTTCCAGAGAGAGGTTCAGGCAAAGCATAGCCATTTCGTTCTGTCATGCACAATGCCGGCGAGAGAATTAGGCAAACATTCGCCACAATTCGGTCTGTTACGTCTGACTGACTTTTTCAACAATGACCTCGTCAACTACACGAGGAACCTATCATGAACTCCAACGAAAAAGTTATCCTGTTAACCGGTGCCAGCAGCGGGATTGGTGAAGGCATCGCCCGTCATCTGGCGCATCAAGGGCATAAACTGGTGCTCGGCGCACGCCGTACCGATCGTCTGACCACCCTGTGCGATGCTTTGCGCCGCGAAGGTGCCAGCGTCGACTTTCTCGCAACCGATGTGACGCAACGAGGTGATACCCAAAAGTTGGCTGATTTCGCTCTGGAAAAATACGGGCGCATTGATGTGATGATCAACAACGCTGGCGTCATGCCGCTTTCGCCTATGAGTTCAATGAAAGTTGAAGAGTGGGATTTGATGCTGGACGTCAACGTTCGCGGCGTGTTGTACGGTATCGCTGCGGTACTGCCCACCATGCAGGCACAGCGCATGGGGCACATTATTAATATCGCTTCCGTGGGTGCGCTAACGGTTTCCCCCACCGCCGCTGTTTACTGCGCAACCAAATATGCGGTTCGCGCCATTTCCGATGGTCTGCGCCAGGAATCGCGTGAGCTGCGCGTCACGGTAATCAACCCCGGTGTGGTGGAATCTGAACTGGCGGACAGCATCAGCGATAGCGTGGCGCGCGAGGCGATGAAAAGCTATCGACAGATTGCACTCAAGCCTGATGCAATCGCCAGGGCGGTAAGCTGGGCCATCGATCAGCCTGGCGAAGTAGACGTTAACGAAATCACCGTGCGCCCTACTGCCAGTGGACATTGAGGGGAAATATCCCTGGCGATTTCAGGCTGAAATTCGTAGAAATCGCTGCGGATTAACTCGGCAGCGATAATCAATTTCACCTTGATAATCGGCGTTTAAAACGGATGAACGAGCCACTCGTTAGCGCTTTAGTTTGGCAGCCGCCGCTTCTGTCGCTATCCGGCGGCGAGCAAGAAAGTCGTGCATTTGATTTTGCGCCTGCGTCAGTCGTTGCGGCGAGGCGCTGCGTGGTGAACCTGCATGAAACGGTGGCGCGGGATCGTATTCCATCTGCAGTTGAATGTTCTCCGCCACGTCGCGTCCAAACAGTTCCTCAGCCACGGTGAGTGCAAAATCGATACCTGACGTCACTCCCGCGCCGGTTATCCGATTACGGTCGCGCACCACGCGTTCAGCCACGGGCGTTGCGCCCAACAGGCTGAGCTGATCCAGCGATCCCCAATGCGAAGTGGCACGATATCCCTGTAACAAACCGGCGGCCCCCAGCACCAGTGAACCGGTACAAACCGAGGTCACCCATTGCGCCTGTTGTGCCTTCTGCCGCACAAAATCCAGCGTCTCTTCATCCTCCATCAGCGCAATTTGTCCCGGACCGCCAGGAATGCAGATCAGATCGAGGGGCGGACACTCGGAAAACGTTGTCGTCGGCACGATGGCTAAACCACGGTCGGACATCACCGGTTGCCGGTCTTTCCAGATTAGAAAGTTACTCACGCCGGGCATACGGGCAAAGACTTCCCACGGACCGGTGAGATCGAGTTGGGTGAGATCGGGGAACAGCAGCAGACCAATATTGAACGGCGAAGAGACGGCCATGATAGGCTCCGATTAGGGGTCAGAGCATTATCATGGCCTTGATACGAAAAGGAATGCAACGGGTTAGTTCATCAGCGGTTTTGCCACCGGCGCTTTCACGCCATCAGCCAGCGCGAACAACGCTTCGACACGGGCTTTCTCCTTGTCGTCAACCGGGATCAGCACACCACACACCACAAACACTGCCACGTTACCCGCCAGACCAACAATGCCGCTGGTGAGCGAGCCGAGCGCCGGGATGTCATCCGGGAAGAACACGGTGAGCACGATAGCGATGATAATCCCGGTCATCATGCCCATCAGCGCGCCTTGTTTGTTTCCAAAACGGCTAAAGATGCCAAAGAACAGCGGCACTGCCAGCTGAATGATCCCCTGATAAGAGATCTGTGCCAGCAGCTGTAAACGGGAATAGTTGAAGGTGAAGTATGCCAGCAGCGCCGCAGCCACGATAAACACCACCATGCCCGACTTCGCCAGCACCGTGAGTTGACGATCGCTACGCGGTTTATTCCAGGTCGCCAGATCGTTGGCGAACTGGGTACCGCACACCTGCACGCAACCATCAACATGACCAATACTGGCAGCAAGAACAATCACCAGCGCCAGTGCCAGCAACCACGGACCGCCTTGATCAAACAGCGCAGTGAAGAAGCCATTTTGTGGATTCGCCTGTACGTTAGGATCCTGGCTGACTGCCGTAGCAAACAGCATCAGAATGGCATAGAAACCGCCCACCAGCAGAATCGTCAGCAGGGTGCCTTTCTTCACGGCACGGATGCCGCTGGCGGTATAAATACGCTGGAAGCTCATTGGCCAGCACATTGACCCAATCACGCCAGTGAAGATCAGGCTAAACATATACCAGGGACCATAGTGCGAACCTTCCGCGCCTGGAATCTGCAGCATTGCGGGCGGCAATGTCGCCAGTTGGCCGAAACCATGATCGCCACCAAACAGCAGCACCACGCACACCAGCGCGCCCAAACCGTAGGCGATGATGCCCTGATACATATCCGTCATGATCAACCCGCGCATGCCCATGCTGACGGTCCAGTACTGACGCACCAAAATCAACAATACGCCAGCGATCAGGCAGGTGGTGACACCCCAACGGCCAAAGCTGGCAAATTCCACCAACAACGCCAACGCCTGAATGCCCATCACCACCCACGGAAATACACAGATGATGCCGATAATCGACGCCACACGCTTCACCGCCGGGCTATTAAAACGCATGCCGAGCAAATCGGGTTGCGTGGTCAGGTTAAAGTGCTGGCCCCATTTCCACGCGCGGCGCGCCATCAGATACATGGCCGTCACGCCGAGCGTCGAGTACACCGCACCGTAGAAGCCGATGACCCCGCTCACCGACAGTGAGAAGAAAGCGGTGAAGGTCGCCCCCGGCCACCACGAGTTGGTATAACTCATGGCGATATACCACGGCCCATAAGAACGGCCGCCGACGGCGTAATCGGAAAAGGAGGTGCTTTTACGATTGGTGGCGTACAGCACGGCAATCATGATTGCCAAAAACAGGCCAATCATGCCAAAGGTAATTAAATAATGGGGTTCTGCTGCGTTGATTTTCATGCGACTTCCTCATCATACGGAATTTCGCCAAACGCGCATTCCGCCAGATACATAACCCATAATCCCACACCGAGGAATACCGCAATCGCGAGCCAATAAACGATCGGCAGAGGTATTCCCAGCAATAATGCACTACTCCCGCTAACGCTTAAATAAAGCGGTGGACAAAGTGCCAGCAGCAATAATGCCAACAGGTATAGGGCGAATATTTTATTTTTAATACTTATGCGGGCGCGTAATTGCTGCGCCATGACCATCGAACTCATAATAACCTCCTCAATATTACTTGACGGTGTGCGCACTCCTTTACCTGCTGAATATCAGCATTTCCCCTTTGGTGTAACCTCAACGATAAAAAGCAAAAGCGCTGCCCGAAGGTACAACGGACCGATAATGTTATAACCTGACGAACAAGGAGTTAAGGACTCTGGGTTGAACTTACAATGCGCGCAGCCAGTTTTCCCAATCGGGATGATTTAGCACGCTGCGCGCCCGTAAATGTTTCCAGGCACCATATTTCGAAAAATCAAAATCGATATCAGCCACATGATGTTGAATAATGGCCCAGGTTGACCATTTCATATCGGCCAGGTATTTATGGACTTGCACGCGCGCAAATAATGCGGCATCCACTTTGCCGAAATAGTCCTCCAGTAATTCCTGTTCAATTTTCGGAGTGAAAAACATTTCACCAAACCATAGCGCTAACTCATAACAGCGATCGTTATTTGATGCATATTCAAAATCAACCAGGCGAATATCATTCTGCGCGTTAAGCATAAAATTACCGGCCAAAGTGTCATTCATGCATGGCACCAAATCTATTCCCGCTGCTTCTAACGCCTGCTGCGCGCGCTGTGCCTGTTTGTGCAACCAGGCGGCATCGGCAGAGAACGCGACATTGAGTGCACTGACCTGCTCAATGTGTTCGTTTAGCATGTCGAATACGGTTTTGTTCTGCTTGAGCAACGGCTGGTCGTTGAAGCTTTTCAAGCCCTGCAACGCACGATGGCGAATCGCAGATTGCTGAAAATCGAGGTTAGACGATGCGCGCCAGCCATCAATGAACTCAAACACTTCCACACCCAGATCGCGCAGGTACGCCACCACCGGTACGCCGTAGCCGGTTTGCGCGGCTTTCAGGCTCGCTTCATGTGCGGTGTCGCGATTGATAAAGCGTTCGGTGCCTTCGCCGGGAATTTTGACGAAATAAGCACAAGGCGCGCCTTCTACTACGACATGCCAGTTGGCGTTAGAAATACCGCCGCTCACTGGACGATACTGCACCGCCCTGCCCTGCCATTCCGGCATCGCCGTGATGGCTTGTTCGACCCGCTGTTCCTGCCAGCTTTGTGCTTCACCCAGAGATTTGCTCATTTTGCCTGCTCCGCAGTCAGGTTTAACCAACGTTCAAAACGGGGATCGCTCAGGCTTTGACGACAACGTAACAGCATCCACTGACCAAGCTTGGCAAACTCCAGACCGCGCGAGCTGGTGGCGCCGTTCAGCATGCCCCATAGCGTCCAGTGATAGTCATCAACCAGCGCATACAAGCGGCAACGCGCCACATCAGCCTCGCTGCAGTCCCCGCGCCACGCCCGAATAGCATCACGCCAGCGGTCGTCGGTAGGCAATTGTTCGTGGATGAGCGTGGCGATATCGTGCCAGGCATCGCCCCGTGCAGCGTAGTCAAAGTCCAGTAAGCGCCATTCACCCTGAGCGTTGACCATCCAGTTGCTGGCGATGTTATCGCCGTGGATCAACACGGGTGTAAACGATGCGGCGTTGAGGGCCTCTCACGCCAGATCGACACATTCCCCGATCCACTGCAGCTCCTCTGGCAATTGCACGCCATGCGTTTCCACTTGCAGACGTAGCTGCAACATATCCTGTTGACGACTGTGTGAGGGCAGTGGCAAACCAGAGTGGTGTAATTTATCCAGCGTGCGCGTCAGGCTGGTAAAGTGATGCGGATCGCGTAACGCATCCAGTCGCGCCCAGCGGAAACCGTCATCCAGCGCCGCAAAGATCAGTACGCCAGTCTGCGGATCGGCGTGGCACAGCGCGGGCGCGATGCCCAACTCGCCCGCCTGACGGCTGATTTCGGCACTGCGCTGGAAATCGATCAAGGTTTTCTGATCATCGAACAGCACCTTGGCGTAATAACCTTGGCCCGCCGACTGCAAGCGAAATCCGGCCCATTCCGTTGCCAGCCGATGCGGCGACGCCACGCCAGCGGTACCGGGCTGAATATCAAAGGATTGCGCTGGCTGCCAATCCGCCAGCGCTTGCTGCAAACGTATCAACATAGGGCACCCTCCCCTTTCAGGCATAGCTCACTCAGCAACGCCATCAGCAGATCGAGACCGCGATGCAGGTCGGCGACGGCGGTAAATTCACGTTCATTGTGCGAGAGACCGCCCACGCTAGGCACAAACAGCAAGGCACTTGGGCAGTGATAGCTCATGCTTATCGCATCGTGACCGGCCACCGAACGCATCGGCATCGCCTTCAACCCAAGGTTTTCCGCCTGCGCTAAGGCCAGTTCACTGAGTGCCGAATGTAACTGCTGCCGTGGACGATACTGCGATCTGTCGAGACTGACATCCGTTGCGGTTAACTGCGCAATCGATTGCATCTGCTGGCTGAAACTGTCGCGCAATTGGCTCAACAGTACTTCATCAGCAGAACGAAACTCTATGAATAACGTCGCTTCTGAGGTCACGACATTCGGCGAATTAGGCGCAGTTTCCAGGCGACCCACCGAGCTGTGCAGCGCGTCGCCATGATGTTCGGCCTCGGCACGCACCGCCACAATGGTGTGCGCGGCCGCCAACAGCGCGTCCCGCCGACGATCCATTAAGGCCGGGCCAGTATGGTTTTGCTCGCCGCGAAACGTCACCTGCCACTTCAGCGCCGCCCAGGTTTCTGTCACCACACCAATCTGCTTCTGCTGCAACTCAAGATGTGGACCTTGCTCAACATGCAGTTCGCAATAGGCCGCCACCGGCAGATCCGCTAACGCCGTTCCGCAATAGCCAATACTTTGTAATGCTGTTTGCAGCGAGATGCCTTCGCCATCACGGCATGCGAGCGCCTGCTCCAGCGAGAGTGCGCCGGTGAACACCGAACTACCGGTCAGACTGGGTTGAAAGCGCGCCCCTTCCTCATTGGTCCAGTTCACCACCGCCAGATTACGCTGCGCAGTGTGCGCCTGGTCGCGCAGCTGGCGAGCCAAGGTTGCAATGGTCACCGCTGCACCGGTGACGCCGTAGGCGCCATCGAAACGTCCTCCCAGCGGTTGGCTATCCAGATGCGAACCGCACAGCACCCACGGCGCGCCTTCGCAAAGCGTCATCAAGCCAAAGATGTTGCCAATTTCATCCACGTGAACGTGAAAACCCTGTTGCGTCAGCCAGGTACAAAAGGCATCGCGCATTTGCTTATCCGCAGCGGACGCCGTCAGGCGATGTAAGCCGCCTGCGGGTGTCGCACCGATGCTGCTGCTGAGGGCGAACAGCGCATCAAACGCCTGATAATCTTGCGGTGTCATCCGCGGCATTGCCGGGATGGAGGATGTTGACATGGGCACTCTCCAGACTCGCTACAAAAGCTGCCGCAGGTCGCGCATTGGTCACTAAGATGTCGACCGCGCTAAACGGCAGCGTGTTCACAAAGGTTCGCAGTCCAAATTTGCCTTCATCTGCCAGAATCACACTCTGGCGACAGTGCGTGCTCAGCACGCGCCTTAATAACGCCTCGGGCTCTTCGTAATCCATAAAACCGTTGTCCCGATCCACTGCACCTATGCCCATAAAGGCAATGTCGTAGTGGAATTGACGTGCGAACTCCAGCGTATGGGGGCCAATGAGTGCGTTATCATTTCGCCGAACGCGCCCTGGTGTTAGCGTGACAGCGTTGTCGCTTTGCTGCGTCAGCAGCGCGGCGATATCCATTGAGTTAGTGACGACCTTCAAACGTGAGAAGCGGGTCAGCTGCTGCGCCAGTGCCAGCGTTGAGGTGCCGGTATCCAGAAACAGCGCCATCCCCTCTTCCACCAATTCACTTGCCAGCTGACCGATTCGCGCTTTAGCACGTGGCTTGATACGGCTGCGGATCTGTAACGGCTGCTCTTCGCTAGGCACCGGTAAAATGGCACCGCCGTGCACGCGCCGTAATACGCTTTGCTCTTCCAGATATTTAAGATCGCGTCGAATCGTCTCTTCTGATACCACGAATTTCTGCGCCAGCTCCGTCACGCGTACCCGCTTTTCGTGGTGTAAAATCCGTTTTATTTCATCCAGTCGTGGCTGATTAATCATGCTTACCTTCTGTTTTGATCGACCAAAACCGCAGTATACCTTTCGGGCGGTCTCAAGGCCGCGCCCTGCAGAGAAGGTTGATGTTGATCCCACGGCATCAGCGCTTCGAGCGCCGCACAGAACTGCAAGACGTCGCCTTCCGCATAACGTCGGCCGATCACCTGCAATCCCACCGGCAACCCCTGCGGGGTAAAACCACAGGGCATCGTCGCCGCCGGATTACCACTCAAATTGAATGGCCAGGTGAAAGGTGTCCAGCGCGCCCACTCTACTCCGCTATCGCCCGGCGACTGATTTTCCGGCACATGGCGATCGGCCGCGAACGGCAGAACCGGCAGCGTAGGCGTGATCAGTAAATCCACGCTGTCAAACAAGGCGTGTACCTGTCCGGCAAAGGCCGCACGCTGTTTCTGTGCCGCCAGGTAGTCGGCCAGATTCAGGCTCTGCGCGCGTTCAATCAGCGCGGCAAAGCCCGGATCGAGCTGGTCAAGCTGCTGCTGCAGTGCGGCGCCATAAGCCACACCGCGCCCGCCGCTCCATAAGGTGTCAAACGCATCGAACGGTGATGGCCAGTCAAGCGGGCGTGCCGTGAGCGTCACCGGTAACGAATGGGCAATCTGCTCCACCGCCTGTTCAACGCAACGCGCAATCTGCTCGTCGACCGGGGTGTTGAACAGCGTTGGACTGTAATGCACACGCAGTGAAGGCAGAGGCTGGTCGCAGCGCGCCAGCCAGGATTCACTTTTGGCTGGCAGCGCCTGGTGGTCGCGCGCATCCGGTCCCGAAAGCAGATCAAACAGCAGCGCGCTGTCACGAACGGTGCGCGTCATCGGTCCGGCATGGCTGAGCATTTCAGTCGCAGACCACGGCCAGGTCGGGATGCGTCCCAGCGAGGCTTTAAGGGCGAAAATGCCGCAAAATGCACCGGGAATACGCACCGAGCCACCACCGTCAGAGCCCAGCGCCGCAGGCACCATGCGCGCCGCAACACTGATTGCCGATCCCGAACTGGAACCACCACTGGTTAGCGCCGAGTTCCACGGGTTGCGCCCATGGCCAAATACCCGTGAATAGCTTGATCCGGTCCAGCCAAACTCGGTGGTTGCGGTTTTACCGACAATGATTGCTCCCGCCGCCTTCAGTCGTTCAATAATGGGGGCGTCACTTTCTGGCACGTTATCCAGTGAGGTCAATGATCCTTTGGTCGTGCGCAAGCCTGCCGTTGAGAACAAATCTTTCACGCCGAACGGCACACCGTGCAGTGGGCCACGAATCTTGCCTGACTGACGTTCGCGGTCGCAGCTTATAGCCTCTTCCAACGCCTGCTCATCGTAAACATCGCCAAAGGCATTCAATGTGGGATTGTGGGTTTTGATTTGCTTAAGGCAATTTCCCACCAGCGTTTCGCTGCTCACCTCGCCGCAACGTATCTGTTGCGCCGCATTAATGACATCAGGCATTGAATGAGATAAAGCCGGGTCTTTCGCCATTGTTACACCCTGTGTTTCTGGCATCACTATGAAGCGATAGTGGCAACTGTTGGCGAATGAAGCAAGACCGGGTTATGTGGTTAATGTGGGATATGTTGTATTTAATCTACCGTTATTATAGGAAAAGATGATGATGAAAAAAGCAGCAAGATGACAAATCCATGGCAATTCGGTGAAGGTTTTGCGTGACAACACGCGCAGCGACTCAGGTGCTGGATAATCACTCGGGGAAATGTGTGGAAAGGAAATCTCAACTCACTGCGCCGCTATCACCAGCGCAGTGATAATAAAGTCATCTGATAAAAAGATTACAACCAGCCCGCTTTTTTCAGTCGTGACCACATCACGCCACAAATCGCCAGCGTGACAACCAGCACCGCAGGGTAGCCAAAGTGGGTTTTTAGTTCGGGCATATCAGAGAAGTTCATGCCGTACATACTGAAGACAATGGTCGGGACGATCAGCACCGCACCCCAGCCAGCCAGCTTCTTATTCACCTCACTCTGCTGAACCGACACCAGCGCCAGATTAACCTGCATCGCACTGGTCAGCATTTCGCGCATGTCTTCGGCATCGATCATCACATGGTGAGCATGATCCTGGACGTCACGCAGGTAGGCGCGCAAATTCTTCGGGATAATGTCTTCGTGAAAACGCGCCAGCTGGGCGCAGATTTCAGTCACCGGCATCGCGGCATTACGCAGCGCCAGCAGTTCGCGCCGCAGATGATAGACATCTTCGAGGGTTTTACTGTCAAAGCGCGTGGTAAACATGCCCTCTTCCAGCGTACCAATGCGTTCGCTGAGTGATGCGATGATTTTGCTGTAGTGGTCGACGATAAAGTCGAGGATGCAGTAAAACGCGTAACCCGGTCCCTGGCACAACATGGTGTGGTTTTTTTCTGCTCTGGCGCGAATCGCCGCATAGCCTTCTGATGATCCGTGACGGACGGTGATCAGGAAGTTTTTACCGAGGAAAAAGTGGGTTTCACCAAAGCTGATACGCTGCTGATCATCAAGATGTGCCGTTTTCACCACGATAAAAACCGATTCACCATACTGCTCAATCTTCGGGCGCTGATGGGCTACCAGCGCATCCTCAATGGCTAACTCATGTAAGCCGAACTCTTCCTGCAACGTCTGCATAAAAGCCGGTTCAGGTTGATTCAAACCCAGCCAGATAAACGCACTCTCGTCTTTGAGTACTTCGCTAATGTCGGCGACATCGACATGCTCTTCACGTTTTCCGTGGCGATAGGCCACGCAATTAATCACCATTTTGGCACTGTCCATGTTGTTTTCACTTACTTAATCATAGTGTCAGTATCATTTCGACGCAGGGGAGATCGGCTTTGGCTAATGCGGAAGGATACAAAGCCTCACGCACGGTGCTAAAGCCATGGCGCAGATAGAAACCGCTGGCATTGGGTGTTGCGGCCAGAGTCAGCTGACGGAAACCGCGCTGGCGGGCTTCCGCGATAATCGCGATCATAATGGCGCTGGCATAGCCTTTGCCGTTGCACGCTGGCAGGGTAAATATCGCTTCTACGCTGCCGCTTTTGAGATCAAGAAAACCCGTGGCTGCGACACCCAGTTCAGGATCGTCAATCACGAAGAAGGGATTACCCTTGATCGCCTCAAAGTAACCTGACGGCAACGCGTCAGGCGTCCATGCAGCAATCACCTCAGGCGGATAAACTGACTGGCAGCCATAGCGAATCGCGAGATTGCGGATGCGCCATAAGTCGGCTGCTTCATGTGGATGAGCTAAGCGCGGTGTCATGGATTTTTCTCTGTGCGATGATGACGGATATCCCACAGTAGCAAAACGCTTGCCGCGCGTGTGTTCTTTTTGGTTCAGGGTACGCCCAGATAACGCAGCAAGGCGGTCATTGCGGCCGCGCCAATTATCACCAAAATCAACGGCGTACGGCGCCAGGCGAGAAACATGGCAAATAACACGCCAGCTATCCGCGCGACACCCGCAAAATGGCTCCCTTCAAATAATGCCGTGGTGACGGCAACCGCCAGCAACAGCACCGTCGCAGCATCCGAGAGCATATTGCGCACGGACTCCGACATCTGCATACGACTTCCCAAACGGTAGCCCGCAAAGCGCATCACGTAAGTGCCAACGGCCAGCAGCGCGATGCCGGCGATCACGAGGTTATTGTGCATTTTTGCGCTCCCGCCAGCTAAGTAAACCCAGTAACGAGAACAATACCGGCATTCCCGCCGGAACAAACGGCGTGGCGAGCACTGACAGTGCGGTGCCGAGCGTGGCCGGAATACGCGTGCGACGTTGGCGCAAGGCGGGAAAGATCAGTGCGATCAAAATAGCGGGAAAAACCGCATCGAGACCCATCGCTGAGACATCGGGGATGAAGCGCCCGATAAATGCGCCGCACACCACACTGAGTGGCCAGATTGCAAAAATGCCCAAACCACATACCCAATATGCGGCACGTCGCTGAGAGTGCGTCTTTTGCGAAATGCCAAACACCACGCTTTCATCATTCATGATATGGCAACCCAACAAACTGCGTCCGCCCTGCCCGACCAGATCTTTCACCGCAATACCAAAGGGTAAGTGACGCGCATTGACCAGCAAACCTGCCGCCGCTGCCGTAAGCGGGCTCCCACCCCCAGCTACAATACCGATAAAGAGAAATTCAGATGCGCCTGCCAACACCATCGTGGAGAGCGCAATCGGCACCCACAGCGGAAAACCATCTGCCGCCGCCAGCGAACCGTAAGAGAGTCCAACAATACCGTCGGCCAGACATACCAGGAAAATCGCTTTTAATACGCCGCGATCAAGCGGAACTGCACCCAGACGCATCACAATTTTATCTCATATCGAACAGGAAAGCCGTTATAATGAACGCACCCTGAGTGTTTTACAAGATGAACAAAACGTTCGATATAAAGAACAGGAGTAATTGTGACGCCGCCTATCGATCTTATCTCTGCTGGATTAGTGCGTGAACGTCAGCGTGCCGGACTCTCGTTAACCGAAGTCGCTCGTCGCGCCGGCATCGCGAAATCCACGCTATCCCAGTTGGAAGCGGGCAACGGCAATCCCAGCATTGAGACGCTATGGTCATTGTGCGTGGCGCTGAATATTCCTTTCGCCCGTTTGATGGAACCGGAAGTGAAGCGTTTACAAGTGATCCGTCGCGGCGAGGGCATGATGGTGTCGGCTGAATTAGCGGATTATCAGGCAGCACTTCTGGCCAGCTGCCCGCCGGGGGGACGCCGCGATCTCTACCTGATCACCAGCCAGCCAGGCGCACCGCGCGCCTCGCATCCGCATCCACCGGGTTCCGTAGAGCACATTATCATTGCTCAGGGTCGCGCATTAGTCGGCCCGACTGATGCGCCCGTTGAGTTGCATCCCGGTGACTACATCTGCTATCCGGCCGACGAACCGCACATCTTCGAAGCGCTGGAAGCGAATACCATGGCGGTGCAACTTTCCGAGCAAAACTAGCGACGGTCCCGTATACCCTCGCCCACTCGGGCGGGGAGCCGTTACCCATAATAATTTCCTCTGATAAAACCCGATGATCGCCACGCAGCGCAGTGGCATGCTGTGTTTTTCGCTAGCCGATTATCAGGAACATATGGATATTATTCCCGCCCGACCGCATCACGCCGCCGCCATTCAAAAAATCTATGCCTGGCATGTGTTACACGGCACCGCCACCTTTGAGACAGAGCCTCCCAGCGAAAGTGAAATGCTAAACCGTATCAAGGATGTCCAGCAGCGCGGTGGCTTCTGGCTGGTGGCGCAGGAGGATGAACAGGTGCTGGGTTACTGTTATCTGGCGCCTTATCGACCGCGCTATGCCTATCGCTTTTCGCTGGAGGATTCGATTTATCTCGACCGCGAGCAAACCGGACGTGGCGTAGGACGGGCGTTATTGCAAAAAGCGATTGCGCTGGCAGAAGCAGCTGGTTTTCGTCAGATCATCGCCATCGTCGGGGATAGCGCCAATCAGGGATCGCTGGGTTTACACCGGGCGCTCGGCTTCGAGCACACCGGTGTGATGAAATCGGTGGGCTTCAAACATGGCCGCTGGCTCGACACCGTCGTGATGCAGCGCTCACTGGGTGTCGGTGATAGCCAGCCGCCAGAGCGTTAAGCCGCCTGCATCACGATCACGCGATCTGTCCCCTTCTCCAGCAGTTCGCGATCGTGACTCACCAGCAGCACGCCACACTGCTGCTGACGCGCCATCTGGGTGATCAGCTGCAGGGTTTGCTGCTGTACCAGCGGATCGAGTCGCGATGTCGGCTCATCAGCGAACAGGAAAACCGGTTCAAGCAGCATGACGCGTAGCAGAGAAAAGCGCTGTAATTCGCCGCCCGAGAGCGAATCCGGGCAGCGCGTGAGCAATGAAGGATCTAAAGCCAATTGCTCCATTAGCCTGTCGCGTTTTGACTGTTCAATGCGATGACGGCGCAGCACATCCTCCAGGCTTTGTGACAGCGTGCGTGTGGGGGGAAACAGCGCCGAGGGATCCTGATAGATCTTCTGATACTTCAACGCACTCGCCGCAACATGACGTGTGATGCTGCCCTGTTGCGGTGTGAGTAACCCCAGCAATACGTCGCCAAAGCTGCTTTTCCCACTGCCGCTGGCACCATGTAAACCGACCATTTCCCCAGCATGCAGGACGAAGTTTTCTGGCACGCCCAACGTATTTCCGCCGCGCTGCAGTTTTATACCCTGCGCACTCACCACGGGTTTGCTGCGGATCATCGTGGTTTGCCGTTGCGGCCAGGCAACGGGATCGGCGGCCAGCAATTCGCGGGTATAACCCTGCTGCGGGGTGTGTAACACTTGTTGTGCTGCGCCTTGCTCGATCACTTTGCCTTTGTGCATGACGATGACATTGCCGCCCAGCTGACGTGCTAGCGCGATATCGTGAGTGATGGTCAGCAACGTCCCACCTTCCGCCACTTCACGACGCAGCAATGCAGAAACGTCATCGCGTCGGGAGGCATCCAACCCCTTGGTCGGTTCATCTGCTATCAGGATTTCTGCACCGCCTGCGCGCGCGGCGGCAAATGCCGCGCGCTGTGCCATGCCGCCGGATAATTGCCACGGGAATTTCTGTGCCGCAGCCTGTAACCCTAATTGTGTGAGGTCATCCTGCGCAGCTGCCACACTACGCGGCGCTGAATGTCCTCGGATATAGCGATAACCTTCCGCGACCTGCTGCTGAATCGCCATGGTGGGATCCAGCGCCAGCCAGGGTTCTTGTGGCAGGGAGGCCAGGGTGCTTCCCCATAAGCTGTATAACGCATCACGATCCTGCGGTAATTGATAACGTTGACCTTTGATGATTAAAGTTCCGCTAGCCTGCAAGGCCTCCGGCAAGATTCCCATCACCGCTTGCGCCAACAGGCTTTTTCCTGAGCCTGTCTCACCCAATAAGGTGAGCGGCTGGCCAGGTTGCAGCTGAAAATCGACGGGTTCCACCAGCGTGGCATCCGCCGTTGTTATCGTGATGCCGATGGCCTGTAATCCTTTCATACACGCTCCTTTTTCATCATCAGGTTGAGGCTAATCAGCAATAAAAACAGGGTGACGACAGGCTGCAGCAGCAACCACGGAGCTTCCCAGGCAAAGGGCAGCAGCTCGGTCATCATCAAGCCTAGCTCCGGTGTGGGTGGACGGACTCCCACACTGATAAATCCAAGCGCTGATACCGCCATAATGGCGCTGCTGAACGAGAACAGCGCAAGCGTGAGCAGTACCGGTGCGAGGGCTGGCCACAGATGACGACGAAAACGATAGATTGGGTTGAAACCCAGCATGCTGGCGGCCTGCATGCCCGGCGAATGCACAATAGGACGCAAGGTGGCACGCGTGACGCGGAAGAATTCCACCCAAAGCACCAATGAGATCCCTAACCACAACATCTGCGGCGAGTCAGGCGCAATGGCGGCGAGTAACAACACCAGCAGTAGCCCTGGCAGCGCCAGGCACATATCCCCCAGTATACTGACTACACGGTCGATCACACCGCCATAGAGCGCGCTGAGGACACCTGCCAGCACTCCGACCAGCATTGCACTGATCACGCACAGCGCTGCCAGGCCCAGTGACAGGCGCAACGCCGCACTCAGGCGTGGTAGCATGTCACGCCCCAGGTGATCGAAACCTAGTAAATTGGCCTGGCTGGGAGGCTGTAACATGTTCAGCAGTTCTTGTTGCAGAGGATCACCATGATGAAACAGAGGCAGCAAAAAGGCGTAGCTCATCAGTAGAGCCAGCAACAACCCACCGACGTGGCGTGAAGTCAATTTCATGGGCGCGTCCCTCGCGGATCAAGCAGATGACAACCTGCATCCATCAGCATATTCAGCAGGACAAACAGCAGGCCGAGCGTCATCGCACTGGCCTGAATCACCGGCACATCGCGGGCAAAGATGGCATGAACTAACGCATGACCAATGCCCGGCCAGGCAAACAACGTTTCCACCACCACCACGCCTTCCACCAACCAGACAAACTGCATGCCAAACCAGGTGAGTACCGGGGTGCCGAGGTTACGTAGACCGTGACGTTGCAACAAGATGGCGGGTGCCAGACCTTTTTGCGCCCCCCACTGGTAATAGCCCGCATTCACCACCTGCCAGGTGGCTTCACGCACCACGCGTACGCCCACCGCGCTCAGCGACAAGGCCAGCGTCATCGCCGGTAACAGGAAATGCCGTAATTCACCGTGTCCCGCACTCGGCAGCCAGTCGAGTTGCAGCGCGAACAGCACAATCAGCAGCATACCCAGCGCAAAATGCGGCACCGACTTAAGCAATGATGACAGCCAAAACAGCAGACGATCCAGTTTGCCATTGGCGTGGCAACCGGCCCAGATACCCAACGGCAGCGTGATAGCCAGCGCCAGCAGCAAAGATACCCCGGCTAACGCTAACGTCTGACTCAGTTGCCAGCGCAGTTCATCCATCACCGGTTCTCCGGAGACCAGTGAAAGGCCAAAGTTAAATTGCAGCAGGTCCAACAACCAGTGCAGTAACGCACTGCCTTGCTCAGCAGCCCCGCTTAACTCCTGTTGCACGCGTGCGACAGCATCGGCATCAACCCGGTCATAGCCGTAGCGACCGCTGGCAATGCGCCACGCCATGTCACCAGGCAATGACCGCACCAGAAACCAGGTGAGTAAACCCACTGAGAGCACGACAAAAAACGCCTGCATTAGACGCCAGCATAATTGTCTCATCCTCACGGCTCCCAACGCAGTTGGCGCAGGCCGAAGTGACGCTCAAACGGATCGAGCGCGACGTTTTGCAACTGACTGTTGATCGCTGCAGATTGTTGATACCAGGCGATGGGAATCACCGGGAGATCCTGTTGCAGTGCCGAAGTGATGAGCGTTCGAGCTTGGGCACGCGCGGAGGCATCGGTGGATTGCGTCAGGGTATGCAGTGCGCCACTGAATCCTGTTGGATGCCAGTTCATCGCCCCCCAGTCGCCACCTTTCTCGGCATAATCTTGCAGCAAGGTGCCGGTAGGATCGGGTGTCAAGGCGAAATTACGTGAGAACAGCGCCATTTGTAATTTCCCGCTGTGATGCTGGGCGGGAATTTCGCTGGCATTCGTTGAGTTAATCTTCACTTCAATACCGACTTTGCGCAGCTGTTGCTGGATAACCATTGCCATCAACGGCAGTTCAGGGCGATCCGGGAAGGTCAGCAGCGTCAGGCTGAAACGCTGGCCGTTGCGCGTTAGCACTCCGTCTGATCCTGATTGCCAGCCGGCTTTTTGCAGCAGGGTAACGGCCAAATCGGGCTGATAGGCCAATGGTTGCAGCGTCGCGTTATGCCATTCGCCCATGTTTGGCGGGAACAACTGGCTGGCAGCCCCTGGATAGCGCAACACCGCCATCGCCAACGCATTGCGATCAATGGCCATGCTAATCGCTTCGCGCACCGGCTGTTCCGCTAACAGGGGATCCCCCAGATTAAGCTTCAGCATGAGCGTGCGCGGCACTGGAATGGCGGGAAGCTGCAGCGTCGGCTTGCGTGCCAGACGCTGACGGCTGGCCGCATCAAGATTGAACACATAATCCGCATCACCGCTTTCTGCTAATAGCGCGCGGGTTTCTGCCCGGCCAGAAGAGAGATAACTGGCAGCGGCGATATGCGGGTTCTCTCCCCAGTACCCTGCAAAACGTTGCACCGCTAACGACTGCGGCGGTTGAAATGCCGTCAGCATAAACGGTCCAGAACCGATGATGCGTGTGATGTTGCCCTGTGCATCCCAACTGGATAACGCCAAAATTTGGGAGCGGCTTTCCGCCAGAACGGAAAGCAACGGGGTGAAAGGCTCGCGCAGTGTGATGGTCACCACTTGCCCTGCCCCGCTGATCTCACTTATCGGTGTCTTGTCCAATAATCCCGCTTTACTGCGTGCCGTGTTAAGTGATTTCACCACCACTTCCGCATCGAGTCGCGAACCATCATGAAAATGCACGTTCTCGCGCAGCTGTAATTGCCAGCGCAAACCGTCTTCCGATACCTGCCAACTTTTAGCTAATGCTGGGATGGGCTCACCGCGTTCGTTCACTTCCACCAGCGTTTCCACCACATCCATACGCAGGAGAATGTCGCCAGAAAGCGCCGGATCGGCTCCTTTAATTTCAAACGGAGCGGCAATGCGCACCGTGTTTTCGTGATGCTGCGCCGCGAATGAGGCGCACGAAGCCAGGCCGATCGCCGTGGCGATCAGCATTTTTTTCATTGATTTCATTATAGTTTCCGAAAAATACCGCTACAAAAAACCCAGAGAAATTACGTTATAACATAACAATACGCATTTAAACACAGATCGCCTTCAGGGATAAACGGTTGCGGGGGTGTTTATGACAAATTGGCGCTGCATGCTCGGGCGTGACTGGGTTATGCTGAAACCGAATCTGAACCCTGTAGGAGAAACAGAAATGCCAGAGATCGTTGTTTATGCTGCGGAAGGCCGCACGGTTGAGCAGAAGAAGAAGTTGCTGAAAGCAGTCACTGCCGCAGTCGCAGACTCGTTTGAGATTGATGCCAATTCGGTGACGGTCTCAATCATCGAAACGCCTAAGCATCACAAATCCAAAGGCGGCGTGCCGTTTGATGAGCGGTGATTGAAGATTTGATGCATAAAAGCCCGGATGGGCTTTTATGTTTTAAAGGATGAAAACCGCTGGGCCTTTATCCTCAATGGTGTTGAGGATACGTAAAGCCGCTTTATTGGGTTTACTTTCGTTACGTTCCCACTTTGAAACACTCTCAACTGACATGCCGGTGGTCATAGCTAAAGCAGCCTGCGACATCTTCCATCTTAAGCGTACCGCTTTAATCTCAATCCCAGACATATCGCGCACAGGAGGGATATTACGTGCTTCGATCGCCGCACTGATTTCAGCAACCGTCTCGTCCTGAACGACACCTAGTTTGTTGTAGCGCTGCGCCATTTCATGGAGTTTCTTCAAGCGATCAGTCATCACAAGTTACCTCGATTAATTCTTTCAGCTTAATCAATTCCCTGACCTTCTCATCAGACATCGCAATAAAATCCCGAGCGATACGGCAATAAACATCAATTTCATCATCTTCCAGTTCTTTGCCTTTCTTCTTTGACAACTGACTTTTCAAGTACATATCAAAGAAATAAATGTTGTTGCCATAATTGAAGAAAACAATACTACGCGCGCCGTCAGATGCCCCCACGCCGGGCAACCCAAGTCGTTTTTTGAACGTGTAACGTCCTAATGGGTCGCCATATAATCCCGCAAAAATCGACTTAGCAGCTTTACACAGAATTTTATCGTTGATGCGTGCATGACGTCTCTCTTCCTGAAATTCTGGCGTCAGGTAAATGCCCATTTACCCCTCCCTGCCTTAAAAAATCCGTAAGCAAGACTATAGTCTTCGTTACGGGTAAGGTCAAATTATAAGCGAAAGAATTGATTGAACCTATGTGCTAATAACCGCAATAACATGCGGTTAAAGTCTCTACGCGAACGGTCAAAATTCAGTATCATATCTTCCCTTGATTAACCCTATTGAGTGTCTCAGCCCGCTATGACTGAACAGAATCCGCTGTTTTCGCGGCTTACCACCACACTGGCTGAAGAGAGCCGCACGCCGTTGTACAAACGCTTTGCCACCGGCATCAAAGAAGCAGTGCGCGATGGTATTCTGCTGCATGAAGAGATCCTGCCCAGTGAACGAGATTTCAGCCAGTTGCTTGGCATCTCGCGCATTACGGTGCGTAAAGCAATGGATGAGCTGGAAAAAGAGGGAGTGGTATTCCGTTCACGCGGTTACGGTACACAGATTTGTAGCCAGTTTGAGTATTCGCTGAAAGAGCCCAAAGGTTTGTCACAGCAGGCCGTTTTACGCGGTAAAAAGCCGGATACGGTGTGGATTAATAAGAGCAAAATTCTTTGCAGCGCGGAGATCGGTGAAAAACTGGGATTAAGTAAAGATAGCGAGGTCTACTTGCTCAAGCGTATTCGTTATGTCGACCAGCAAGCGGTCTCCGTGGAAGAATCCTGGGTGCCGGCACGCTTTATTGCGGATGCCGATGATATTGGGATTTCTTTGTATGATTACTTTAACAAGCATCAGATTTTACCCGTTAAGTCGCAAAGTAGAGTGAGTGCCCGCATGCCTGATGAGGCGCTCCAGCAGCAGATTGCCCTGCCCGCCAATGTCCCTGTGCTGGTGATCAAACAGCTGGCACTTGACGCTCAAGGCAATCCGCTGGAGTACAGCATCAGCTACTGTCGCAGCGATATGTACGTCTTTATTGCTGAATGAGCCTTTGCTGCCAATAGACCTGCAACGTGGCGCGTTCCGGTGCGCAATCGCCTCCACGTTGCGACACCACATAAGACGCAACAACATTGCCCAACGCCACGCTCTCGGCCAGCGACCAACCTGAAGCGAGCCCCGCTAAAAGTCCCCCCGCATGGCTGTCACCGGCGCCAATCGTGTCAACCACTTTCGTCGCCAGAGCAGGGATCCAGCACTGAGAGTCCGCATCAACATAACCTGCGCCCTCACTGTCCAAACGCACCACCAGCGGCGATCCAAAGCGTTGTTGCCATTGCGTCATTAACTGGCGGGCGTCAAAGGATTCATGTTGATTTAAACGCTCCTGCCAAAGTAATTCCGCTTCCTGTCTGTTCACTGTAATCAGTGGTTTTAGCGCCATCACGCGGGCAAATTGGCGCTCACCTATATCAGCCAAACGCGGACCGAAATCCACCAGCAGCTGATAAGTCTGCGCCTGCTGCTCAAGCCACTCAATCAGCACATCGCCGCTTTTGCTGGTGAGTTGATAGCCAGAAAGGTAGATCCAACGGTGTGCAGGTTGTGGCAATGTGCCCAGCAGTTCGGCATCCCACAGATTTTCGACACCGCTAACCGACAGAAACGTGCGCTCGCCGTCTGGTTCCACCAGTGCCAGACACCAGCCATTATCTCCTTTACTGGTTTCCAGCACGCTGGTAATGCCATATTCCGTCAGCTTCTGCCGCACAATATTGGCCCAAATACCGTTACCCAGTGGCAGCGCATTGATGGAAGGAATGCCCAATCGATGCAACGCGATCGCCACATTCAACGCACATCCGCCCACATTCACGCCCTGCTGGTGGAGTTCAATGTCACTTCCCCGATGCGGTAATGAATACGCATCGGCAATCACATCGACCACAGCTGCACCAATGACGCAAACGGGCAAACGGCCTTCCAACCAATTCAGGTCATCTGGCGTCAGCATAAGCGGCCTCACGCTGCTGACGAAACCGCACAAAAGCGCTGCTGTAGCGCGTGAAATCCAGCGCGTTGGCAGCATCCAGCTCCGCTTTGAGCTGTGAATCAATCCCATCAATGCCATGCAGCGCACCGCAAATGGCGACAGCCATCGCGCCGATAGTATCGGTATCGCCCCCCAGATTGGCACACAGAATGGCGCAGCGATTCGGATCGGTGTTGGCTAGCTCGACCATTGCAATAGCGGCAGGAACCGATTCGATAGTGGCAGTACCGGTGCCGACCAGATCGTAAATCTGCTGCATTGTTGATTCCACACCTCTGCCCTGTGCCACAACGCTCAATCCCAACTCAACACGCGCGGCCATGGAAGCGCTGAAGGTCGTGACGTGTTTTTCCTGCGCAGCGCGTGCAATCGCAGGCAGCTCATCGCGGATGGATGTCCAGCTTGCTCCGTCAATGGCACGTGAGACGGCCCAGGCAATCACCGTAGCCCCCGCGATAGCGACATCAGATTTGTGAGTGGGACTGGAAGCCAGTGCGACAGCGTCAATAAAAGCGTCCAGATCTTTGGCTGGCAAAAGACAACCGAGTGGCGAAACGCGCATTGCCGCACCATTGGTCATGCCGTTGTTATCCAGTTGCGTCACTGGCGTTCCCATTTTCAGTGCATTCAGGGCTATCTTTGATGTGGGTCCTAACACGTTTTTGTTAAAGGCATCAAACTCCTCCGCCCAACGCAGGATATTGGCTCCAATAGTCTCGGCGTTTATATCGCCATCATGGGTCACTATCGCATCGGCCAGCGCCAGCGCCATCGACGTATCGTCAGTAAATGCTGCGCGGCCAAAATAGCAGGCCGCATTGTTTTCGGCAGGTCCCGGCAGAAAACCATCAATCCAACCAAAATGCTGCTTAACGCGACTGCGCGGCCACAATTCCGATGGCATACCCATCGCATCGCCCAGAGCCTGACCATAAAAAGCGCCTAAAATCCGTTTTTCCTGGAGTGTCATTGTCATCATTACATCTCTTATTTATGGCTATCAGCGGTGGCTGATTGCTCGAAAGCGGTTAATTCTTCACTGCGTTTTTTGCCATCGCGGAACAGCACGATGAAGGCGATAGTGATAATGATGATCATCACGCTGCCGAACATCCACATGCCCGCCCAGTTGAACGTCTGGCCATTGCGTGGCTGGTCGTAAGCGAACATCTCCTGCATCAAATATCCGCCGAGACGATAGCCCAGTAAGCTGCCAATACCCTGGCATGCGAGCGTGATCAGGCCCTGCGCCGCGTTGCGCATCGCGACCGGTGCTTTTTTGTCAACGTAGATATAAGCGGTGATGAAGTAGAAGTCATAGCTGACGCCGTGCAGCAGGATGCCCATAAACAACAGGCCAATCGTCAGGGCATTTTGATCTCCGCCGAACACGAAGAATATGTAGCGCAACGCTGCGGTGGTTAAGCCAAGCAGCAACACCTTGCCGATACCAAAACGCTTGATAAAGAACGGCAATGCCAACAGGAAGAAGATTTCCGATACCTGTCCCAGCGTCATCCAACCGGTGGCGTGCGGCAGGCCCACTTCCGTCAGATAGCCTTCGGCAAAGATGTAGTAAAACGCCAGCGGCATACTGAACAGGAAGGAACAAACAAAGAACACCAGGAAACTGCGATCTTTCAGGAGATGCAGTGCATCCAGCCCCAGCGCCACACGCAGACTGAATTTCCCAGTGCTCTTCGGCTCAGTGGCTGGCAGCATCAGCGAAAAGATCCCCAGCACCAGTGAACTGGCAGCTGTGATTAGTAGCGGGACATTACTTGCTGAAATGTCGCCAAAGCCCATCAACGGTGGCAAGAAACCGCAGGCGATCCCTGACGCAATCCAGCCTAAAGTACCCATCACGCGCACGCGTGGATAATCACGTTCAACATCGCCAACATGCGAAAAGGCAATGCTGTTCGTTAGCGCAATGGTTGGCATGTAGGTGAGCGCATACAACAACAGCAGTGGGAAGAAACCACTGAAGTGCGTCTGCTGTGCCGCAAAATACATCAGAATGGAACCGACGATCATCAGCAGCGACAATACCTTTTGTGCCTGGAAGAAGCGGTCTGCCAAAGATCCAACGAGGATCGGCGACAGGATGGCGGCTATCGACGTGCAGGCATAGCACCAGGCAATCTCAACGGGCGAAAAACCATTTTTGCTGAGAAAAGCCCAGAGCGGCACAAACCATGCGCCCCAGATAAACCACTCAAGAAACATCATGAAGGATAATTTTGGGATTGTTGTTTTCATTTAAAAAGGACTCCCCGGTGTAGGTGAGGCCAATCTAACACCACTAACAATACCTTTGTAATACCATTAGCGGATTCTTTGAACTACTCCACAACAATTTTAACGGGGAATTAACAGTGGGACGAGAGTGAGTGCGAGGTATAAGGGCGTGCACTGCACGCCCTGAAATCTTTAACGACGGTTTTTCCAGACAGTCTGAATATTGCAGAACTCATGGACACCAAAGCTGGAAAGCTCGCGACCGTATCCGCTCTTCTTCACGCCACCAATAGCCACGCGAGGGTCGGAAGCACCGTTGCCATTGATAAAGACTGCGCCCGTTTCTAGCTTCTCTGCCAGCTCATTGGCTATCGCTTCGTTACCGCTCCACACGGTAGCGCTCAAACCAAATTCGCTGTTATTCGCCAGCTCTAAAGCATGCTGTGCATTACGTGCCACGGTAATCGCTGCCACGGGGCCAAAGATCTCCTGCTGGAAAGCGGTCATGTCTGGTGTCACGTCAGCAAGGATCGTTGGGGCATAGTAGTTACCGACACCATCGATCTTGTGGCCACCGATGACCAGGCGAGCTCCCTGCTTCAGGGTCTGCTGTACTTGCTGATCCAATTCATCACGCAGGTCATATCGCGCCATTGGACCGATATAAGTTTCTTCGCTCAGAGGATCACCGATCTTTAATGCTTGCACAGCAGCGCTAAAACGCGCCTCAAACGCTTCTGCGACACTTTCTTCAATGATGAACCGTTTGGCAGCCATACAGACCTGTCCGGTGTTCTGGTAGCGCCCAGTGACCGCTGAAGCTACTGCTGCATCCAGATCGGCATCTGCCAGAACAATAAAAGGATCTGCGCCGCCGAGTTCCAGCACGGTTTTTTTCAATACCGCACCGGCTTGTGCTGCTATAGCACCGCCAGCCCGCACACTTCCTGTCACCGCAACAGCCGCAATACGCGGATCTTTAATTGCAGCCGAAACGCCATCGTTATCGACGTTAATCACAGTGAAGCCACCTTTTGGCAGATCGGTTGCATCAAACAGCTCTGTCATCAGATTGGCTGAACCCATTACGCTTGGCGCGTGTTTGAGCACATATGTGTTGCCTGCCAGTAACATGCTAACTGCACCGCGCAGCACCTGCCAGTAAGGGAAGTTCCACGGCATTACCGCAAGAATCACGCCTAATGGACGAAACGATTGCCAGGCTTGCTGATTTTCCACCAGCGTGGGCTTGTCTGCCAACATGGCTGGGCCCTGCTCAGCGTACCAGTCACAAAGATTTGCGCATTTAAGGACTTCAGCACGAGCCTGTGCAATGGGTTTACCCATCTCCAGGGTTGCCATGGTGGCGAGCTGATCCTGACGCTGGCGGATCTGTTCTGCTAACTGGCGTAATACGATGACGCGCTGCGCCATGCTGGTGGCTCGCCATTGTGCGAATGCATCGGCGCTACTCTGTAACGCAGCTTCGAGCTCAGCGGCATTCTGCAATGGATAGGATGCGATGATTTCGCCAGTGGTTGGGTTACGTGAAATAACGTTGTCAGTCATAAGATGCCTTCGTCATGAGTTGTAGGGGATGAATATGAGTTTCACCTTACGCTCGGTGAAGGTTGATGAAAAATGAATAATAATGAGGAAGTTGTTCTCTTCTGATGAAAGTCACGGATCTTCTTCGCAAGGAATTAATGTTTTTTCGCCATTGGTGGGATCAATCTTACTGACCTGCATATTCTGACAGTTTTTGAGGGTAGAAGCTGATTCTTCATAGGGTTATGCAGTTATACAGTGAATAGATCTAAAAGAAAGATCATAGAGAGATCTTAAAGAGATCCTAAGAGATCCCCGATCGCTGCAAGCCGCACCCCACAAGGCCTGAGAAGGTGATCGCGTTCACTATAATCAGAAAAACGTTCACTACAATCAGCATAATATTCACTATAGACTGTAGAATGTTCACTATAAACAGTGTTAATGTTCACTGTAATCAGAAATCGATCCTTTTCATCCACAGAATGAAGATCTCAGGCTATGGCAGATAAAGAGAGTGAAAACAAGGCGTTACTAGAACCTTTTCTGTCGGTGACAAAAAACAGCGGTGAGGTTATCCAGCTTCATCCTAATAAAAATAACACCGTACAACCGGTCGCGTTGATGCGCCTGGGTCTGTTCGTTCCGACACTAAAGTCTACTGCGCGTGGTAAATCGGGCGCGATGGCTTCAACGGACGCCACTAAAGAGCTCAAGAACCTTTCGTTAGTTAAAGCGGAAGGCTATGAAAAGATTACCATTACTGGCGCAAGGCTGGACATGGATAATGATTTCAAAACCTGGGCTGGCATCATTCAGTCTTTCTCGCGTTATCCCTCAAAGGGCGACACCGTGACGCTGCCGTTTATTGATTTCGTGAAAATGTGCGGGATCCCATCGGCAAACTCGTCAGCGGCCTTACGTAAGCGTTTAGATGCCTCTTTAAGACGCATCGCAACCAATACGTTGTCCTTTGAAGGTAATGGCAAAGCGTATCATACCCACCTTGTGCAGTCGGCGTATTACGATCGTGAAAAGGATCTGGTGCGCATTCAAGCCGATCCTAAACTGTTTGAGCTGTATAACTTTGACCATAAAGTCTTGCTGCAGCTGCGTGCTATTTCACGGCTCAAACGTAAGGAATCGGCTCAGGCGTTATATACCTACCTGGAAAGCCTGCCAACCAATCCTGCACCTATATCGCTGGCGCGTCTGCGCATGCGTTTAAACTTAGGCTCTAAGACGACCACGCAAAACCACGTAGTCCGACGCGCGATGGAGCAGCTAAAGGAGATTGGCTACCTCGACTATTCAGAGGTGAAGCGTGGACGTTCTGTGTTCTTTATTATCCATAGCAGAACGCCGAAGCTGGACGGTATCAGCAATCTTGAGAGCATTGATTCCCTCGATGATATTGAGTTTGAAGACTGATTTTTCACGTTCACTGTAATCAGTCCCCTTCACTTGAGTGTGTCACTTAATCGCCAAAAGTGACACACTTCTCCTCCGCACTGTTCACTGTAATCTGCATCCCATCATGCATTCACTGTAATCAGTAACGTTCACTGTAAACAGTATTCAGCGACACGTTAGTCTTGCATCCACTTAGGGTGTTATCAGATTCGACGATTTATTGGGCTTAAATATGATAGTGAGTACTTACCAGGTGGGTATTTAACACTCGCACGCCCTCTTTTGCAGTCGGTTTGCTGATTACAGTGAACATTAGCCATAGCGCATTTGGATGCTGATTACAGTGAATGGTGGTGATGCGGTGAAAACAGATTATAGTGAATGATTTAATATAACCATCTGAATATTATAGTTAATATTTAATGATCGGCATTCGTTCACTGTAATCAGCATATTGTCTGTACAAATAAACAGTAAAAGTGACAGGGTTGGTCACCTTCACTGATTACAGTAAATTTTTCCCTTTATTGCAGATTGCAGTGAACGTTAGGCCAGTGCGGTTGGGGGATGGATTTGAGGCCTCAATCGTGCGCGTCACGCTGTCACTGATTACAGTGAATGCTCAGCAGCCCTTCCCTCTTCCGATACATTTTCTGCCTGATCGTTGTGGTCACTGAGGATCGCATTACTGATTACAGTGAACGTAAATGACTTTGCCAGCGAGCAGCAGTTACTGATTACAGTGAATGTCCCGACTCAGGATTCGGGGGTTTCAGGAGAACGGCCTTCACCTGCTTTGCTGATTACAGTGAACGTTGGAGTTCAAAGACAAACATTGCGTTTAGGGTTGAGTCGGCAGCGGAACATGTAATAGCCTCCGTTCAAACCTGACACTCCACCAGTAAGAGTAGCTAAAATGGTCTTCTCTCTTCTCTCTTCTCTCTTCTCTCTTCTCTCTTCTTATCTCTAATCGGTCATTTGCCATTGGCCATATATCACCGAGCACGCCTCTCCAGTCGTTCTTGCTCTGGCCATTGGTTTTCGAAGATTCTTCAATATCGCCTGTAGACCATGGGTACCCGCCAGAACTCGCCAGTTACTGCTTACCCGCTATCGCGCACTTGCCATGGCTGAACGCTGAGCATCTACCCGTTTTCACTCACGTACAGGTAGTCATAAGCCACTGATGATTTAGCGTCACTCACTCACTCACTCACTCACTCACTCACTCACTCACTCACAAACAGCAAACCCACATTCGCAAACCACAAATCACAACTAAAAACGCAAATTGGGTTACTGATTACAGTGAATGTTGGCAGTCATTCCAGCCCGTATTTACATCCCTGACTCCTGACTCCTGACTCCTGACTCCTGACTCCTGACTCCTGACTCCTTTACTGATTACAGTGAACGTTCTCACTTATGCCCTTCCCTTTCGGCCGATTATGGCGAGTCCATTTAAGACAAAATTGCTGATTATAGTGAACGCTCCGCTGAGAGAGCGATTTGGGTTACTGATTACAGTGAACGTTTGAATGTGGCTTAGACAAATTGCTGATTACAGTGAATGCCAGCTAGCCATACGAACTGTCGATTACTGATTACAGTGAACACTAGGGGCAAATTAATGCTCTCTACATGCAGTCTACTGATTATAGTGAATGCTTATGTTGGGACTGTGGCGTCTCCACCTACCGAAAACGTCCACAGCCGATTTCGTCATGGGTAACCCAGGCTTTCAAAGGCTCAGCGTGAAAAATCAATATTACTGAATACAGTGAACGTAGCGCAGATGTGTACTGATTACAGTGAACCTATTCCCACTTACAGTGAATGTTTGCTGATTACAGTGAATGTTATGCCGAATATAGTGAATGCAGGCTGAGATTTCAGCCGTAACACCCTGCCCGCAAAGCTCGTGCAACGGACGATCAAATTACTGATTACAGTGAATGCTGGAGCAAATTCGCGAATGCGGCGTTGCTCACACTTTCATCCATTATTCCGAGCTGATTAAAACATCTCCGCTGGTTACAGTGAATGTTTGCACTAACGCCCTCTTACTCAAGGTATTTTCGCAGCGCTAAATGTTTCGCATTAGATGAGATAGATTTGCCTCATGTGCAGGATTTCGGTATAAAGTCATAAATCCTACATGTGTGGAGCAAGTATGGCTAACGATGAGAAGCAAGTTCTGAAAGTCGCACAACGTTCAGAAAAAATGCTAATGAGCCTGACGGAACAGATTCAGGCGCAGAAAGAAGAGTTGCAGGAAAACACTTTTTATCAGGTTTACGCCAAAGCGGCGTTAGCCAAACTCCCTAAATTAACGCGTGCGAGCGTTGATTACGCTGTAAATGAAATGGAAGAGAACGGCTATCCATTCGATAAACGTGCGGCGGGCAGCTCTACCAAATACGCAATGTCCATCCAAAACATCATTGATATCTACCATCACCGTGGTGTGCCAAAGTATCGCGATCGTCACGCAGAGGCATTCACGCTGTTTGTTGGTAATCTCAAAGGTGGCGTATCGAAAACTGTATCAACGGTCTCACTGGCCCATGCGCTGCGTGCGCACCCGCATCTGTTGTATGAAGACCTGCGCATTCTGGTTATCGACCTCGATCCGCAATCCTCTGCCACCATGTTCCTCAATCATGAGCGTTCGGTCGGACTGGTAGAAGCCACAGCTGCGCAAGCGATGCTGCAAAACGTGGGCCGCGAAGAGTTACTTAACGAATTCATCGTGCCATCGATTATTCCTGGAGTTGACGTATTGCCGGCCTCCATTGACGACGCCTTTATTGCATCACGTTGGGAAGAACTGTGTGCTGAGCATCTGCCTACGCAGAATGTGCATGCGGTTCTGTATGACAACGTCGTAGCAAAACTGAAGAAAGACTATGACTTCATTTTCATCGACAGTGGCCCACATCTGGATGCCTTCTTAAAGAACGCCATCGCCGCGTCTGATTTACTGATGACGCCAGTTCCACCAGCACAAGTTGATTTCCACTCGACGTTGAAGTATCTGACGCGCCTGCCGGAACTGATTGGCATTATCGAGGAATCAGGCGCATCCTGCCGCTTGCAAGGCAACATCGGCTTTATGTCCAAGCTATCGAATAAAGCGGACCACAAGCTGTGTCACAGCCTGGCGAAAGAGATCTTTGGTGGCGACATGCTGGATGCTGCTTTACCACGTCTGGACGGTTTTGAGCGTTGTGGTGAGTCGTTTGATACGGTGATCTCTGCGAACCCATCGACCTATGTGGGCAGCACCGAAGCCTTGAAGAATGCGCGTTCGGCAGCGGAAGATTTCGCTAAAGCCGTATTTGACCGCATTGAATTTATTCGCCTGAACTGAGGTTACTATGAGCGCAAAACGAATCACGATTGGCCGTACCTTCAGCCAGACACCTTTGCAGACTGAGGATGCCTCAGATGGACATTCTCAAACCTTTATCCTTTCGACCGGTAAACGTGCCCTGTTCACGCTTGAACACATTACTGCAAAGGAAATTGAAGAAAAAACCTATGTGGTAATGGAGACTAACGGTCGCGATCAGTCAGGCCTGACGCCTGAATCGCTGCGCGACATTATCCGCACCATTAAATTACAGCAGTTCTTCCCTGCTATTGGTGTGAAGCGTGGCGACCGCATCGAAATTTTGGATGGTTCCCGCCGCCGTGCCGCTGCTCTGCACTGCAAAACCGGGCTGGATGTGCTGGTCACTGAGGTTGCCATCACGGCAGATGAAGCACGTCGTCTGGCGCAGGATATTCAAACCGCACGCGAACATAACCTGCGTGAAGTGGGGATGCGCCTGCTGTCATTAAAAGAGAGTGGCCTGTCACAGAAAGAGATTGCTCAAAGCGAAGGTCTTTCGCAGGCAAAAGTTACGCGTGCGCTGCAGGCCGCGAGCGTACCACTAGAGTTGGTTACCCTGTTCCCAAATCATTCCGAGTTAACCTACCCGGATTACAAAACGCTGCTGCAGGCGTATGAGAAGCTTCAGGAGATTGGTCAGTCGGTTGAAGCGTTAATTGATACCATTGGCATGGATGTTGATACGGTCTGCGCACGTGATGGTCTGGCTGAAGATGAAGTAAAAAATGGGATTCTGCGTCTGGTGCGTAATGGTAGCCAAACGCTGATCCAGTCGCCAACAAAGGACAAAGCGGTCGCCACTCCTCTCTGGACGTTTGCTGATAAAGATCGCTATGCCCGTAAGAAGACGCGCGGTCGTATGTTCAGCTACGAATTCAATCGTCAGTCGAAAGAGTTACAAGATGAGTTGGATCGGGTGATAAACGAGACACTCAATAAATATCTCAATCAGTAGCGAAATGCCGCCTTCGGGCGGTTTTTTTTGCTTGAATTTCAGCTTTTCGCCAGTGCTATTCCATCGCTAACTGTATGAAAAATATCTAACCTATGTAGAAATTTCAGGCTGAAATCGCCAACTTTTTCACCGTATATATGCGTAAAATTCTTGCGCTACAGAGTTTAGTGAATCTATGGTGAAGGCAAAATAACCAGCTGGATAGGAAATCAACAAAGGCTACCCAGGGGAGGAAATAAGATTGCGGATGCCCTGAAATTCTCTTCATTCGCCATCTCAATTTCATCGCTAACTGTATGAAAAATATCTAACCTATGTAGAAATTTCAGGCTGA